>NZ_JAVAYM010000138.1:0-471 GCF_054185205.1 Bradyrhizobium sp. 14AA
CTCATGGCCTGTCCTTAACTGTATGAAATTGGGATACCTTCCCAGCATACCTTCCAGCCAGATATGGGGAAGTAAGGATTTCGCATATCTATATGCTGATGGGAAATAATGGTTATCAGTATGGAATAAGAGACAGCATAAGCCATCTCTTATTTATACATTTTTACGTTATTTCCATAACGCGTGCTTAGCACGCCAGCAATCAACCCACATTGCCGTCGCGCCACAGACGGCGACAGGCATAATGAACAGGTTAAGCACTGGAATCATCGTAAATAGGCTGGTGAGCGCGCCAAATTGCATATTCGCGACCTTCTGCGTGCGCAACGCGGCGCGCATCGTTTTAAACGGCACTTTGTGGTTATCAAACGGGTAGTCGCAATACTGGATCGCCAGCATCCAGGCGCTGAACAAAAACCACAGCACCGGCGCGATGGTTTGGCCAATGCCAGGAATAAAATAGAGAACCAG
>NZ_JAVAYM010000139.1:0-471 GCF_054185205.1 Bradyrhizobium sp. 14AA
CGTGGAGCGTGCAGCGCGCGCCGCCCCACATCATCTTCAGCCCGAAGTGCGAGGCGACGCCGAAATGCTCCGTATAGCTTTCGCCGACCGATTTCGGGTGATCCAGGAACAGACGGCGGAACATGGCGGGCCTCATCATTACGCTTCGGTTGGAGATAATCACGCCGGCGAGCGCTGGCCAGCCTTGTTCGCGACGCTTGCCAGCATATCCGCGGCAAGCTGACTGAGCGTGTCGTCCCGCGCGCCCATCACTACGATACGGTCGCCGGGCCGTGCCTCTGCGACGAGATGCGCGGCGGCGGCCTCGCGCGCCGGAATGTGGAGCGCGCTGCGTCCAGTGACGGCGACGTCGGCGACGATATCGGCGCTGGTCACCTCGCGGTTCACCGTGCCGCCCATATAGACCGGATCGGGCAGGACGAGCAGGTCTTCCGCGCCCAGCTTGTCCGCCAGCGTCGCGACCAGCTCGCT
>NZ_JAVAYM010000140.1:0-470 GCF_054185205.1 Bradyrhizobium sp. 14AA
CGAAGGAGCACAAGCTGTGGGTGCTGTCGGATCTCGCCTATTCAGAGCTTTATTATGACGGCTGCCCGACGCCCTCGATCCTGCAGGTGCCGGGCGCGAAGGACGTCGCGGTCGAATTCACCTCGCTCAGCAAGACCTATTCGATGGCCGGCTGGCGGATCGGCTTCGCGGTCGGCAACCCGCAGCTCATCTCAGCGCTGACCCGGGTGAAATCCTATCTCGATTACGGCGCCTTCACCCCGATCCAGGCAGCCGCGGTCGCCGCGATCAACGGGCCGCAGGACATTGTCGAGCAGAACCGCCAGCTCTATCAGCGCCGCCGCGACGTGCTGATCGAAAGCTTCGGCCGCGCCGGCTGGGATATCCCGCCGCCGCGCGCATCGATGTTCGCCTGGGCACCGCTGCCGCCGGCGCTCGCCCATCTCGGCAGTCTGGAATTCTCCAAGCAGCTGCTCACCCATGCCAAGGTC
>NZ_JAVAYM010000141.1:0-470 GCF_054185205.1 Bradyrhizobium sp. 14AA
CCGTCGTAACTTTTACCTCTGCCTTAGAAAGATTCTATGAATTTTTTATACAAGTAATGTATGTCGAAAGCGGCCGTGACGAGGCACAATTTTTGGAAGCATGGAAGTCGGTTAAGTCGTCATCTGAACGACAGATAGGCGCGTATGCACTTATTCATGCCTTAACACTGGGAAGTCCAGCTCAAATTTTATCAAGCGCCCAAGTTGAGTTTAGGAATAAAGTTGTGCATCAAGGGCACATACCTTCTGATCAAGATGCTTATAGTTATGGAAACTCCATTTTAATTTTAATGAGAGACAAATTAACTTTCCTAAGAGAAAAATATAATATCAGCTTTGATAAGGTAGTATCCAAAAAGGCCGACCTAACACGCGTGGTCCAAAAATATCAGCGCATCCCGGCGTCATTGAGCGATGACACAATCATAGGCTGTGGGTCATATCCAATCGCTCCCGAGAGCCTTCGAGCT
>NZ_JAVAYM010000142.1:0-470 GCF_054185205.1 Bradyrhizobium sp. 14AA
GCTGGGTAATTAATTATTGAATTACTGATTTATTGAATTAGTGATTTTTTTCCTTTGGGGAGACTGTCTAAGTTTGATTCAGATCATTTATATATAACATTAAAATCATTGCCGTTGACTTTAGTCAACGGAATATTGAATGTAAATAAACGGCTTTAGCCAAAATGGCGTTTGTATAATTGGGCTGAAGCCCGCCATGTATACTAGCAGCTTACCGTTGACTAAAGGCGACGGCAATGAGCAATACGCATCTTTTAAACAATTTCATAGCTTATACGCCGGCACTGTAGGTTTATAGTCTGATGTTAATAGTCGTAAAAATCCTTTAATCCTGAAAATCCAGGGTCAGACAAATCTGTTCCAAATTTCCGACGTGTTAATAATCAGTTAAAGGTTAACAAATAAATGACGTGGTGGTTACGTGAATATGAAAGCTTATCGCTTATTTTTATAGACCCATAAAAAAGGTC
>NZ_JAVAYM010000030.1:0-86312 GCF_054185205.1 Bradyrhizobium sp. 14AA
CTGCCATCGGTGAGGTTGCTTTGCGCCGCCGTGGTCGTCGACCAGGCCCCGCCGCCGTTGGTCGAGACCTGATAGACCACCGTCGTGCCATTGGTATCGGCATTGCCGCTCAGCGACAGATCGAAGGTCTTGTCGGTCGAGTTGAAGTCCACAGACGACGACCCGCTGTCGCTGTAGCTCGACAGAGAGAGCGTCCCCGCCGTCGGCGCGGTGGTGTCGACCACCACCGTGACGACATTGCTGGTCGAACTGTTACCGGCGGGATCGCTGACCACGGCACGGAACTGGTAGCTGCCATCGGTGAGGTTGCTTTGCGCCGCCGTGGTCGTCGACCAGGCCCCGCCGCCGTTGGTCGAGACCTGATAGACCACCGTCGTGCCATTGGTATCGGCATTGCCGCTCAGCGACAGATCGAAGGCCTTGTCGGTCGAGTTGAAGTCCACAGACGACGAACCGCTGTCGCTGTAGTTCGACAGCGACAGTGTCCCCGCGGTCGGCGCCGACGTGTCGATCACCACCGTGACGACATTGCTGGTCGAGGAGTTGCCGGCGGGATCGCTGACCACGGCGCGGAACTGGTAGCTGCCATCGGCGAGGTTGCTCTGTGCGGCCGTGGTCGTCGACCAGGTCCCGCCGCCGTTGGTCGAGACCTGATAGACCACCGTCGTGCCGTTGGTATCGGCGTTGCCGCTGAGCGACAGATCGAAGGCCTTGTCGGTCGAGTTGAAGTCGGACGAGGATGAGCCCGAGTCCGTATAGCTCGACAGCGAGAGTGTCCCTGCCGTCGGCGCGGTGTTATCGACCACCACCGTGACGACGTTGCTGGTCGCGCTGTTGCCGGCAGGATCGCTGACCACGGCGCGGAACTGGTAGCTGCCATCGGTGAGGTTGCTTTGCGCCGCCGTGGTCGTCGACCAGGTCCCGCCGCCGTTGGTCGAGACCTGATAGACCACCGTCGTGCCGTTGGTATCGGCATTGCCGGTCAGAGACAGATCGAAGGCCTTGTCGGTCGAGTTGAAGTCGGACGAGGATGAGCCCGAGTCCGTATAGCTCGACAGCGACAGTGTCCCCGCGGTCGGCGCCGTGGTGTCGACCACCACCGTGACGACATTGCTGGTCGAGGAGTTGCCGGCGGGATCGCTGACCACGGCGCGGAACTGGTAGCTGCCATCGGTGAGGTTGCTTTGCGCCGCCGTGGTCGTCGACCAGGTCCCGCCGCCGTTGGTCGAGACCTGATAGACCACCGTTGTGCCGTTGGTGTCGGCGTTGCCGCTCAGCGACAGATCGAAGGCCTTGTCGGTCGAGTTGAAGTCCGCAGACGACGAACCGCTGTCGCTGTAGTTCGACAGCGAGAGGGTCCCCGCGGTCGGCGCCGTGGTGTCGATAATGAAAGATGTTAGGGCTGTCGGCGTCCCAGAATTTGTGCCGTTGGACGTAGTCGCGGTCGAAAATCCAACCGTATACGTTCCATCATCGAGAACGTGTGCACTCGTGACTGAGCTACTTGCAAGATCGAACGACCACGCACCCGTACCATTCGCTACTTGGACAGCTCCAACCCAGGTCCAAGTGGTCCCAAATTCTCCGCCCCTGATCCAAACACCGATCCAATCAGTTCCCCCGGTTGCCTTAGTATACGTGCCTCCCAATACGAGACTTCCGTCGGAACCGTTGTCCGAAGTGTCTAGGTCCGTCGAACTCGATCCAGAATCAGTCGTAATCTTGTTGAAGGCGACTGCGGTAATTGCGAGCACCCCATTGAACGCAGCTTGCGCTTCGACCGTAAGCGGGGACGACTGCTCATAACCGGTCAGACGCCAGTTGGGGCCAAGAGCCGTTGAGCCGATTTCCCCGACGGCTCCGTAGACCGGCCGCCCGGTCAAAGACTGCAACCCTTCAATGAAGTCGTCGGAAACCGCGGTGGCGCAGCTCCACAACGAAATTGTCCCGGATACTGACTTCCCGACAATTGCCAGATCTTCTCGAAAACTCGGCAGGTTTACGGCATTCAGCGCCCCCGCCGAAAAACTCACCTCACCCGGCCGACCATGCGCGATGACGTGGATCGCCTCGAGCCCTTCCCGCCCCTGCACCGCGCGCGCCATCTGCCGTGGCGCCGGCTCGTAGTCGTTCAGCAGGATCGGCTCCACATCCGGCCGCATGCCGTTGAGCAACGTGACGACGTCATCAACGCCGGGATCGATGAAGGCGATCTCGCGCTTGGAAAGGCTTGCGCTCATGGATGAGGTCTCCGCTTCAAACGAGGATGCGCAGGAGGTGTCGTTGGCCGTGAAGTTCACGAGGATCGGATCGGTCGCTGCGGGATGGTGACGAGTGGCCATCGGGACTGCCCTGCAAATGAAACTGATCGGGAAAAATTCAGACGTGAATGGTCGAGATCGCGGCCGGACGGGACAGCAATTCGAGCGAATCCGGCTTTGGCGCCGCCGACTGAAGCGGCGTATCGGCCCTCAGCCGCCCGGCGGCGTCGCGTTGGCGCGACGGATCGTGCGCGCGCGTGACTTGCGGCTCGACGGCCGGTCCGGGGTGTGCGGCTGATATTTTGGAAGGCCTGGCCAGATCGCGAAGTCTTGCTTCGAGATCGGACCAATTGTGGGGAAGCCTGCCCTGGTCACTTGCAGGCGATTCGTGCGGACCGAAATTCACGCGACCCAAAGCTTCAACTCCTTGCGTCTTTGCGACGCAGGAGAGGCGCAATGTGCACCAGAAATCAGTTCACAAAATTTTCGAGCGTCCGATCGCAATCGGTTGGACGCCTACGGCCAGGAGCAGCTACCGCCTCGCAAAATCTGCTCGATGGCACTCAATGCGTGTGAAATAACTTCGATGCCCTATCTGCCCCTGCCCGCTTCGTGTCCGGCGCCGCACACCGGCCACGTCGTAAAAAAAATTACTGTTGTTAAACGCCTTCCAAAACGACTTTTCTTTGAGATCGCCGCGTCTACACCGATGAATAGCGTGATGTCGGATTAGGCGAGTAACGATCCATTAACTTAATTTACGTGCAATCTGCCGCAAATTTGCCCGCGCGTCCATACGACGTTTCGATACATTTACTTAACCATTAACTTGCTCGGCGCGCGGCCTTTTTCCACCGCTCTGGAGTTTCCGTCAGGGAACTCTGACCATCGCCCGCAGTCGTCTTTGGCCATCGCCGAAGCGGCAATGGCCAACAACCTGCGGCTGTTCGGACTAGAACCGAAGCCCTTGCAGCCTCCCTTCTTCATGCTGGGACCGGATTCCGACCGCCGGGTTTTTCCACAGGCAGCATGGCTCACCCCGACGGGTTCCCGCAGTTCTCGGGACGCACAACCTCGAAAACCTAAAGACGCCCTCCTCCCGGCTCCCACGCGGCTGCCGGGATGACGTGAGGACCGAGCCTTCAGACCCAGGATGTCGCAGATACCTGCCGGGCGGCCCGACCAAACCACCAGCGATTCCCCCGCCGGAAAATGTCCATTGGCGCCCCTTCGGCTGGCCGCACGGTTACCGTGCCCGATCGTGCCAGGGCCCTGCGCCAGAGTCGACCGAGTCGGCCGATCAAAGCCCAACAATTTCAATGATTTGGTGATAGCGGAGACGGAGAGATTCGCCCCCCTCGACAGGCCTCTTCCACAAGCTCCATTGATTCCACAGCAAATCCAGTTACTTACGCCAGAAACCACGCTCTCACACGCAAGAAACATCTTGCTGCAAACGCCGGACATTCCGGCCCGCGCGTCCATTCTCGCGGCGTAACGGTTCTCGCCCCGAAAGCAGATCGGTTTTGTTTGGAAAATCGCTGGGAATATTCGAGCGCAAACACGCGCTTACAAATTGACCGCCCCAAGTAATTAGAGGCATAAGGCTCGCACCGGAGAGGTGGCCGAGTGGCTGAAGGCAACGCTTTGCTAAAGCGTCATACGGTCTCAAGCTGTATCGAGGGTTCGAATCCCTCCCTCTCCGCCACCCAGCAGCAGAATCAAGCTCTGCCGTTCTTTCACCGGAAAGCGAACGCGCGGAGATGCGAAACCCTCGCGCAAGGATCAGCGCCGCTGGCTCAGCCCGATTCGGGCTCACCTTATATATGTGCGCGCGGACCTAGATGCGGGACCGCCAGATCCGCCAATGCGAGGGCGATATCAGCACTGCCTCGTCGGCCCAGACGTTGAACCAGACGCCGGAGCTGCGCCGGCATGGAAAGTTCCAGGGCAGGATGCCCGTCTTGTGCGGCCGTCCGAGTTCCAGATCGCAGTCGTCGGGCGCGATCTGAATCGGCAACCATTGTCCGTTCGTGTCGGGGGCGCTCATGCCGCTCGGGTCTAGGCGGCGGCACGGCAAAGGAATTTGATTCAGCGCAACGAGGCCCGCCCGTGGAAACACGGGGCTGGGACGCGATGACCGCTCAGTGGGCGGAGACCCACGCCCTCGCCTCGCGCTGCGCGGCAGAGATCTCGGTGTCCGACATCTGACCGGCGACCTCCTGGCGCAGCGCCACGGCGTCCTTGCGGCCCTTCAGCGCGGCGAGGTTGAACCATTTGTGCGCGGCGACGAGATCGACCAGGCCGGAGCGGCCGCTCGCCCAATAGATGCCGCGCTCGAACAGCACGTCCGACAGCGCGCCCGCGTCGATCGGCGTGGCCGTCTCCAGATCGAAAGTACCCTGAAACATAACGCATCCCCTTTTTCTTTTGCCGCCTCGTTCCCCCGAGCGCGGCTCCCGTCCAACTCTGGTTTGCGTGATCCCTTCTGGGATCATGCCCCTGTTCAACTCATCCCCAGGGCTTTTTGCCCATGCCGTTTGCCGGCTTGTTGGAGGTGATGATGGCGGGCAAATTTGAATGGCAGTTTAAGTATCGCGATGAAGCAGACGTAAACGCGAGCACGCGCCGCGCCTGCACGAAATTCAGAAAACCCCCGTTTGGCAGGCACTTCTGGGATTCGTCAGATTCGGTTTACCCTGGGATTTTCGGAGAACGATAACCATTGCGCACGGTGGCGCGTTTCATGCGGTACGATTGGCAGGGTCGGATCGCTGACGTCGCCGCACCCGCTCCGCCATTCCCAGCGCAGGCGGGAAATCCGGCACGCCGCGGCCCATCGATTCAACCACGACCGCCTCGGAAGACTGGATCGCCCGATCCCGGCTCTGCCAGGGCTACGCCGGGCCCACAAGTGTGCTCGGTCGGCGAAGCTTTGGCGAAGACGGCAAGCCGGGCGATGACGTCCGGGCCTGCGTTCAACGGCTCGTCCCGCAGCTCTCGCCTGCCCCAAAGGCAGCGCGGCCACGTCGCGGTCAGATCGGCAATGTCTGGAGAGGGAATGCCGGCAATACCCCGGCCTCAGGAGAACGAGGGCGTCGGCGAACACGTCAGGATCAGATTCCACTTTGACCGCGAGGCCACTCGTGAAATTGCAAAACCGGAAAGCCGGCCCCACACCGAACGAAGAAAACTTGTTTCTTCTGCCGGACCGTCAAAGAGAACGATCCGACCGTTGACCTGATGTCTCGCCGACACCCTCTATCGTCGACCAGAACCTCTAGGAGGCGCTGATGACGTGCCGGCTCTCTAGGAGCCGGCAACTTCAGAAGCGAAGTTACTTCTTCTTCTTCGCGACCTTGCGGGTCTTCTTCGCAGTCTTCTTCACTGCGCTCTTCGCCTTCTTCGCCTTCTTCGCTTTCTTGGCCATGTTGCCCTCCGATGTGTGAGATGGCTTTAATCGCTGCGCGCATTCGGGGATCGAATGTGCACTCACCCCGAATACACCAACACGACGAAAAAAACATCTTCTCACTTAAGGAAGTGTTGACGACGCAGTGCGCGTGCGCCAGCCGCGCTTGATTTGCCGACACGCAGAGACACGCGCCTACGATTGCAAATGCTTCTCGCAGCATCGACGTCGGCAAGCGCAGCGATTGCGAAAAACCCTATGCAGCAAGTGCTATTCCGCGCGCGCACATCCCACCTCATCAGCGCGATGAAGCACACTGCAAGGCGCTCGATCGGGTCGCGGGGGCGAGTCGCGGACTCTGAGTCGCGAATTTTGGCAACGAAATTATTTTCATGCTTAACGGCGGAAGCGCTCGTCAGAGCGTGTGCAAGCCGCCGTTTCGCGCGAATCGCGCGACCGCGATTCGGTGGCGCTGCGCGCCCTTGAGCGGTTGATGATTGCCGTCGATGACGTGCGCGAGCGTCGCATCGTGAGCTGACGCGAGGTGACGAAGCGCGTCCGTCACCTCATTCGAACGCGCGACGTCAGACGCCGAGCTTGGACTTGAGCAGGTCGTTGACGCTCTGCGGGTTGGCCTTGCCGCCGGACGCCTTCATCACCTGACCGACGAACCAGCCGAGCGACTGCGGCTTGTCCTTCACCTGCGCGGCCTTGTCGGGATTGGCCGCGATGATGTCGTCGACCACCTTCTCGATCGCCGAGAGGTCGGTGACCTGCTTCATGCCGCGGCTTTCGACCAGCGCGCGAGGATCGCCGCCTTCCTGCCAGACGATCTCGAACAGATCCTTGGCGATCTTGCCGGAGATCGTGCCCTCGCCGATCAGGTCGATGATCGCGGCTAACTGCTCGGCGCCAACTGGAGAGCCCGTAATATCCCGGCCTTCCTTGTTGAGACGGCCGAACAGCTCGTTGATCACCCAGTTCGCCGCCATCTTGCCGTCGCGGGCGCGGTTGGCGAGCTTGTCGAGCACCGTCTCGTAAAACACCGCGCTCTCGCGCTCGGCGACCAGCACGCTTGCATCATAGGCCGACAAGCCGAAATCGGCGACGAAGCGCGTCTTCTTCTGGTCCGGCAACTCGGGGAGCTCAGCCTTCAGCTCGTCTACGAAGCTTTGTGAGAACTCCAGCGGCAAGAGGTCGGGATCGGGGAAGTAGCGATAGTCGTGCGCCTCTTCCTTGGACCGCATCGAGCGCGTCTCGCCCTTGTTGGGGTCGTAGAGCCGCGTTTCCTGTTCGATCGCGCCGCCATCCTCGAGGATCTCGATCTGGCGCCGCGCCTCGTACTCGATCGCCTGGCCGATGAAGGTGATCGAGTTCATGTTCTTGATCTCGCAGCGGGTGCCGAGCGGCGCTCCCGGCTTGCGCACGGAAACGTTGACGTCGGCGCGCAAGGACCCCTTCTCCATGTCGCCGTCGCAGGTGCCGAGATAGCGCAGGATCGAGCGCAGTTTTGTCACGTAAGCCTTGGCCTGCTCCGCGTCGCGGATGTCCGGTTTTGACACGATCTCCATCAGCGCCACGCCGCAGCGGTTGAGATCGACATGGGACATGGTCGGCGACTGGTCGTGCAGCAACTTGCCGGCATCCTGCTCCAGATGCAGCCGCTCGATCCCGATGGTCGCGGTCTTGCCGCCGTCCAGTTCGACCACGACCTCGCCCTCGCCGACGATCGGCGACTTGTACTGGCTGATCTGGTAGCCCTGCGGCGAGTCCGGATAGAAATAGTTCTTGCGGTCGAACACCGAGCGCAGGTTGATCTGCGCATTGAGGCCGAGCCCGGTCGTGACAGCCTGCCTGACGCACTCCTCGTTGATGACGGGCAGCATGCCGGGCATCGCCGCGTCGACCAGCGACACGTGGCTGTTCGGCTCGCCGCCGAATTCGGTCGACGCACCCGAGAACAGCTTTGAGTTCGAGGTCACCTGGGCGTGGATCTCCATGCCGATGACCATCTCCCAGTCGCCGGTGGCGCCCTTGAGAAGCTTGTGCGTGGCCGTGCTCATGTTGTGCTCCCGAGCAGCGTGGCAGCGATCCGCTGCCACTCCGCTTCCAATGAATCCTTTGCCGCGACCTGGCCGGCCTGGCGGTACCAGTAGCCGGCATTGCCGAGATCGCCTTCGACGCGGTGCAAATAGGCGTGCACCCAGGCGGCGTCGCGCCCCTGGTCGTCCTGCACGATCCTGTGCGCCTGGTCCCAGTCGCCCTTGCCGGCCCACCAGAGACCGGTGAGCGGCGCGTTCAGGCCAGGCGCGGGCGCCGCGCCGTCGAGGCTCGCGATGAAGTCAGCGACATTCACCACCACCTCGCGGGCGTGAAGCGGCCGGCGGCCTGCTCGATCACCTCGCCGAGCGAGAACAGCGTCTCCTCCTCGAACGGACGGCCGATCAGCTGCAGGCCGAGCGGCAGGCCCTGCGCATCCTTGCCGGCGGGCACGGCGATGCCGGGCAGGCCCGCCATGTTCACGGTCACCGTGAAGATGTCGTTGAGATACATCTCGACCGGATCGGCGCCGCCCTTCTCGCCGATGCCGAAGGCCGCCGACGGCGTCGCCGGCGTCAGGACCGCGTCGACGCCCTTGGCGAAGCAATCCTCAAAATCCTTCTTGATCAGCGTGCGCACCTTCTGGGCGCGCAGATAATAGGCGTCGTAATAACCGGCCGAGAGCACATAGGTGCCGATCATGACGCGGCGGCGTACCTCTGCGCCAAAACCTTCGGCGCGGGTGTTTTCGTACTGCTCGACGATGTTCTTGCCCTGCTCGCGCAGGCCGTAGCGGACGCCGTCATAGCGCGCGAGGTTGGAGGACGCCTCCGCCGGCGCCACGATGTAATAAGCCGGCAGCGCGTACTTCGTGTGCGGCAGCGACACCTCGACCAGCTCGGCGCCGGCCGCCTTCAGCCACGCGGCGCCCTCGCTCCAGAGTTTCTCGATCTCCGCCGGCATGCCGTCGAGACGATACTCCTTGGGGATGCCGATCTTCATGCCCTTCACGGACTTGCCGATCGCAGCCTCGTAATCAGGCACCGGAATGTCGACCGAGGTCGTGTCCTTGGGATCATGACCGGCCATCGAGCGCAGCAGCATCGCCGCATCGCGCGTGGTGCGCGCGATCGGCCCCGCCTGGTCGAGCGAGGACGCAAAGGCGACGATGCCCCAGCGCGAGCAGCGGCCGTAGGTCGGCTTGATGCCGACGGTCGCGGTGAACGCCGCCGGCTGGCGGATCGAGCCGCCGGTGTCGGTCGCGGTCGCGCCCATGCACAGCAGCGCCGCCACGGCCGAGGCCGAGCCGCCGGACGAGCCGCCGGGCACCAGCGTGGTGTTGGAGCCATCACGCCGCCAGGGATTGCCGACGGGGCCGAAGCATGAGGTCTCGTTGGCCGAGCCCATCGCGAACTCGTCATTGTTGAGCTTGCCGAGCATCACCGCACCGTCGCGCCAGAGCTGCGAGGTCACGGTGGACTCGTAGGTCGGCACGAAATTGCCGAGGATTTTTGAGCACGCCGTGGTGCGCACGCCCTTGGTCGCGAACAGATCCTTGATGCCGAGCGGAATGCCGGCGAGCGGGCCGCCCTCGCCCTTGACGATCTTCTCGTCCACGGCCTTCGCCATGTCGCGCGCGCGATCCGGCGTCTCCATCACGAAGGCATTGAGCACGCGCGCGGCTTCGATCGCGTTGAGATGCGCGTCGGTCAGCTCGAGCGACGTGAAAGTCTTGTCGGCGAGACCCTTCCGGGCCTCGGCGAGCGTCAGCGATGTCAAATCGGTCATTTATTGATCGGGCTGCAGAAGAAAGGAGACAGGGTCTTGTCGTTGGCCGGGTCGTCTTTTTTGGCTGATGCTTTCGCAGCGGCCTCGATCTCGTCGAGCACGGCATTGACGGCGACATTGGGATCGGCAGCCTTGCCCTGCCGCTCCATCTTGTCGAGGTAGTTCATGTAGGCCTGATAGGCCTTCTCATCGTCGCAAAGCAGGCACATCGGACCTAACCTGTTTATTCAACGACCTTGGGCACCAGAAAGAAGTGACCTTCGGTCGCGGGCGCGTTGGCAACGATATCGTCGGCGATCTCGCCGTCATTGACCACGTCCTGCCGCTTCTTCATCTGCATCGGGGTGACCGAGGTCATGGGCTCCACGCCCTCGACATTGACCTCCGAGAGCTGCTCGACAAAGGCGAGCATGGCGTTGAGCTCGCCCTGCAGATGCGGAACCTCGTCCTCGGAAACCGCAATGCGCGCCAGATGCGCGATGCGGCGGACGGTAGTGGCGTCGACGGACATTATATAAGGCCTCTCACGGCAAAACCTATGTGCCGTATAGCAGAGGCCGCTTTTGCGCCGCAACCGGCCCCGGAGGCCTATCCGGCCAGCGCTTTCAGACGAGCCAAGGCCGATTTGGCCAAATCGCGGGTCAATTCGGCGGCGGGGACCTCGCGGCCGAGGGCGATGGCCTGGCCGGCCCAGAGGTTGGTGAAATCCACCCTGCCCTGCTTTTCAGCAGCAGCCTTCAGCGGTCCCAGTGCGGTCGCGGCGTGGGGAAACGGCGGCGCATCCGGCGAGATCGGGCCGGCCTCGCGCATCAGGCGGTTCTGGACGCCGCGGGCCGGCCGGCCGGTCATGACGTTGGTGATCACGGTGGAATCGTCGCCCGCCGCGGCAAGTGCCTTGCGGCCGCCCGCGCTGACCTTGGATTCCGGGCAGCGCAAATAGGCGCTGCCGATCTGCACGCCTGAGGCCCCGAGCGCAAAGGCCGCGGCGATGCCGCGCCCGTCGGCGATGCCGCCGGCCGCGATGACAGGCACCTTCACGGCGTCGGCGACCTGCGGCACCAGCGCAAAGGTGCCGGGCTGCTCGGCGACCTTGTCGGTCAGGAACATGCCGCGATGGCCGCCCGCCTCCGCGCCTTGCGCGATCACGGCATCGACGCCGTGCTGCTCGAGCCAGACCGCTTCCTTCACCGTCGTCGCCGAGGAGATGACGAGAGCGCCCGCCGCCTTGACGCGCTTGAGCAGCGCGGGCTCCGGCAGACCGAAATGGAAGCTGACGACTTCCGGCTTCAGCTCCTCGACGACCTCGCAGAAGGCGGCATCGAACGGCGCACGGTTGGCCGCGGCGATCGGAGCTGAGGGATCGAGACCGTGCTCGGTGTAATAGCTCGTGAGCCGCTGCTTCCAGCGCGCTTCGGCCTCGCCCGTGAGCTCGACCGGCGTGTGGCAGAAGAAGTTCATGTTGACCGGCGCCTTCACGCGCTGGCGGATCAAACCGACCTGCTCGCGCGCCTTCTCCGCCGAGATCATCGCGCTCGGCAGCGACCCCAGCGCCCCGCCTTGCGCGGCCGCGATCACCAGCTCCGCATCCATGATGCCGGCCATCGGCGCCAGCACGATCGGGAATTCGGTCTTGAAGAGATCGATCAGTCGACGGTCAGGCCACATGGTTCTTGCCTCGTATTCGCTCTTCCCCGCTCCCCTTGCGGGAGAGGGTGGATCGCCGCGATAGCGGCGAGACGGGTGAGGGGTTTGCATCCGCGGAGACAGACCCCTCAGATTTGACTTCATTCTCCGCGGATAGAACCCCTCATCCGGCGCTGCGCGCCACCTTCTCCCACAGGGGGAGAAGGAAGGCCCATTGCTCCCGAGTTTCTCCGCCCTGCGAGCAGCTGCTCCGCTTCAACTGCAATCCGTTCGACGATCTCGCCCGCCGGTGGAATATCATGGATCAGTCCGACCGCCTCGCCCGCGATCACCGCGGCGACGTCGAAATTGCCCGCCGCCTTTGCCGCCGTATACTCGGCCGCGACTGCGGCAACATTCTGCATCAGCTCGACTTCACGCCCGATCCAGCGCCGTGCATGGTCGTTGACAAGGCACCGTCCCGTGAACGGCGCCGGCCAGACATTGTTGCGGGAGAGATCGAAGATGATGCCGCGCACGGTCGCGCCGCTGTTCGCGGCGCAGATGCGTCGCTTGGCCTCCTCCGCGCCGTCGGCCTCCTGGCTCGCATAGAAGCGCGTGCCGAGCAGCACGCCGCTCGCGCCCAGCATCATCATGGCGGCGAGCCCGCGCCCGTCGGCGATGCCACCGGCCGCCACCACGGGCACACGGCCTGCTGCAAGATCGACGATGGCGGGCACGAGATCGACGGTGGTGCGTGAAGCACCGTGACCACCCGCCTCCGTGCCCTGCGCGATCAGGACATCAGCGCCGGCATCGAGCGCCTGCCGTGCCATCGCCTCGTCCTGCACCTGGCAGATCAGCCGCGCACCGGCCGACTTGATCTGTGGTGCGAATGGTGCGGGATCACCGAACGACAACATGATCGCGGACGGTTTTGCGGCGAGCGCGACATCGAGAAGCTCGGGCTGTCTGGCGAGACTCCATGTGATGAAGCCAATCCCGAACGGAGCGCGCAATCCGGCGAGCTTTGCCGTCTCCTGCTCCAGCCACGCCTTCTCGCCATAGCCGCCACCCAGAATACTAAAGCCGCCGCCGCGGCTCACGGCCGTCACGAGCCGGCTGCCGGCGAGGACATCCATCGGCGCCGACAGAATTGGATGCCTGATCCCAAGCAGCGTGGTCAGCGGCGTCGCAATCGGCATGCATCCTCCCGGTCTGGACTCCGAGAGTAGGCGCGACTAGCATTCTCGAAAAATGAATTATTGCGAACGCTGCCATCACAAAAGCGAAACGACGCCATGGAACTCAGCGATATCCAGACCTTTGCCGCGGTCGCCCGGACCGGCGGCATCACGCGCGCCGCCGAAGAGCTGAACACGGTGCAATCCAACGTCACCCAGCGCGTAAAGGCGCTGGAGGCCGAGATCGGCACGCCGCTGTTCGAACGCCACAGCCGCGGCATGACACTTACGGCCGCCGGCAAGCGTCTCCTGCCGTACGCGCAAAGGATGACGGCCTTGTCGCACGAAGCCTTGCGCGCGGCGCGCGACAATGGCGAACCGAAGGGACCACTCGCGATCGGCTCGATGGAAACGACGGCGGCGGTGCGGCTCCCGCCCCTGCTCGCCGATTTTCACCGGCGCTTCCCCGCCGTGCGGCTCTCCTTGCGCACGGCAACCACCGCCGACCTCGTCGCCAGCGTGCTCGAAGGCACGCTCGACGGCGCCTTCGTCGCGGGGCCGATCGCGCATGCCGACCTCACCGCGACGAGTGCCTTCCGCGAGGAGCTGGTGCTGGTCAGCGCGCGGCGCTGGACTTCGCTTGCGGAGCTGCGCGCCGGCACGCCGGAGTCAGGTCCGACGGCGCTGGTGTTCCGCACCGGCTGCACCTACCGCCAGCGGCTCGAACAGATCTTCGTCGAGTTCGGCTGGCCCTCCGCCGCCCGCTTCGAGCTCGGAACGCTCGACGGCATGATCGGCTGCGTCGCTGCCGACATGGGCGTGACGCTGCTGCCGCGCGCGGTCGTCGAACGCAGCGCAATGAACGGCAGCGTGTCGATCCACGCGCTGGGCGCCTCGCACGCGCGCGTCGAGACGCTCTTCATCCAGCGCAGCGCCGGACATCAATACAGCGCGTCATCCAGCGCAGCGCCGGACATCAATACAGCGCGCTTCAAGGTTTCATCTCCTGCCTGAAGAAGGACGACGACGTCATCGCAGCCTGACGCAAGCGCTGACGTTCCATCGCACGAAATTCACTGTCACAAATCTGTCGTACTTGAATCCATCCTCGGTGCGGCGTTCAGCCGTCGCATCGTCGCGCGTCGAAAAAGTTTTGAAGCGTGTGAGTTTTCTACGTTAGGATGCGCCACTGGCCAGCGCAAAACCATAACGAAGCCAAACATCGGCAGAAAACATCGGGAGGACTATCGATGCGCAATACGCTCGTGTTGTGCTGTGTCGCTGTGTTGTCGGCGATATCAGGAACTGCAAGCGCCCAGGACTGGACCAAGTCGAAATGGGGGCCGAACGACGAGATCGGTGCCGCCAACTACATGACGCCCGAGCTCGTGCTGAAGGCCGCGTCGCTGGTGAAGACGGGAAAGACCTATGCCCTCGGCATTCCCGTCACGCCGCAGACGCCTGCTTATCCGCCGCGCGCGTTCAAGCTCACCATCGTGCAGCCCGGACAGGCCGGCAGCCCCGGTCTCGGGCCGAACAAGGCGACCTATAACGACGACATCCTTGATACGTGGGTCGGCATCGGCAGCCAGCTCGACGGTCTCGGCCATCTCGGCGTCGAGCACGTCTATTACAACGGCAACAAGCTCGCCGACTTCGCCGATCCCAATGGCTTGAAGAAGCTCGGCATCGAGAAGGTGCCGCCGATGGTCACGCGCGGCGTGCTGCTCGACATGGCGGCCTATTACAACACCGACATCGTGAAGGAAGGTACCGCCTTCAACGTCAAGGAGATCGATGAGGTCGCCAAAAAGCAGGGCGTCGAGATCCGCCAGGGCGACGTCGTCATCTTCCACACCGGCTGGCTCAGCCTGATCGGCAAGGATGACAAGCGCTATTCGGCCGCCGAGCCCGGACTCGGCGTCGAAGGCGCGAAGTACCTGACCAGCAAAGGCGTCGTCGCTGTTGGCGCCGACACCTGGGCGCTCGAGGTGCTGCCGTTCGAGTCCAAGAACGTGTTCGAGGTGCACCAGATCCTGCTCGCCATGAACGGGACCTACATCCTCGAAAACATGGACACGGCGGCGCTTGCCAAGGACAAGGGCTATGAATTCCTGTTCGTGCTGGGACAGCCGCGCTGGAGCGGCGGCGTGCAGGCGATGATCAACCCGATCGCGATCCGCTGATCGGCCAGCTGCCCCATGGGCGAGGATCGACCTGCCGCCCGGCAGGCGCCCTCGCCCGAACTATCTCTGCGGCCTGAGATGCCACCGCCGCAGTGCAACGACGGCCCAGATCGCCTCGACGAGGCCGAATGGCCAGGCACCTTGCAGGAAGCCGTAGGCCGAGCCGAGCCCGCAAGCCCCGGCAAACAGCAGCACGAACCAGTGGCTGCGATCCTCCAGGGCATAGCAGACCAGCATCGCCGTCACGGCAAACAGGCCGAATAGTGTCAGTGCATCCATTGTTCTGGGTTCACTCCACGGCGCGACGCGTGATATGCGCTAAATCCATGCCGGCTCTTATCCTGCCCCTCATCGATGCTGCAACCCACTGGCCCGAACGCGGTGGGCTGATCGGCCTCGATCTGGGTACCAAGACCATCGGCGTTGCCGTGTCCAATCCGGACCGCCGGCTCGCGACCGGTGTCGAGACCATCCAGCGCAAGGCGTTCAAGCAGGACGCGGCGCGGTTGCTGGCGATCGCGGCCGAGCGCAAGGTGGTCGGCTTCGTGCTCGGCCTGCCCATCAACATGGACGGCAGCGAGGGCCCGCGCGCGCAATCGACCCGCGCCTTCGCCCGCAACCTCGCCGGCCTGACCACGCTCCCCATCGGGCTCTGGGACGAGCGCCTCTCGACCGCGGCGGTCGAGCGCGAGTTGATCGGCATGGATGTCAGCCGCGCCAAGCGCGCCGAGGTAATCGACGAGCACGCCGCGATCTTCATCCTGCAAGGCGCGCTCGACCGCCTCGCCAATTTGCGGCAAGGCTGACCGCGGAAATAGCGACATGGCATCACCGACCAAGCCAAGGATTTCGAAAGCAAGGATTTCGATCGTCGCGGCCGTCAGTGCACTCCTCGTCATCTTTGCTACGCGGACCTTATTCGCTGCGGATGATCACGCGATCGCGAAACTCAAGGGCACCTGGTCCGGGACGTTCAATCAGTATTCGCACGACATCAACGGCAGTGTTCCGGTCAAGCTGACCATCGACGCGATCTCCGCGGATGAATTCTCGGGCACCATGGACTGGCCGACTTTCGACAACACCCGAACGAGGGTGAAGGGATTTATCGACGGCGCGCTCATCAAGTGGACCGAGACCGAGCATCTCAGAGGGGACGACGCCGTCCTCGGTGGCCTCTACGTCGCGCGTTTCAAGGCGGACAACGAGATCGCCGGCGACTGGATGGACCCCAAGCACACCATCACGCCCAAGGGCCCGCGCTTCGGGACGCGCGGGGCCGACTTCGTTCTGAAAAAGGAATAGGCGCACACCATGCCCGTCGTGATCGCGGCGCTGCTGCCGGTCTTCATCCTCATCGTGCTCGGCGTGGTGCTGAGGCACAGCCTGATGCGGCTCGACACGCAGTGGCACGGGCTGGAGCGGCTGACCTATTTCGTGCTGTTTCCGATGCTTCTGATCCAGACGCTGGTGAAGGCCGACCTCACCAGGGTCCCGGTCGCCGGCGTCGGCGGCGCGCTATTGCTGTCGGCGCTGGCGATGTCGCTGCTCTGCCTCGCGCTCCGCCCGGCCCTGTCGCGGCTCGACATCGACGGCCCCGCCTTCACCTCGATCTTCCAGGGCGCGACGCGCTGGCAGACCTATGTCGCGCTCTCGGTGTCCGCCAACATGTTCGGCGACGTCGGGCTGGCGCTGGCCTCGGTGGCGATGGTCGCGATCATTCCGCTGGTCAACGTGTTCAGCGTCGCCGTGCTCGCGCACTACGCCGCGCCGGAAAAGCAGTCCGCCCGCGCGATCGTCATGACGGTGATCCGCAATCCCCTGATCTGGGCCTGCGCGATCGGGCTCGTCGTCAACCTGATGCACCTGCCGCTGCCAAAAATCTGGCACGAGGTCGCGGACGCGCTGAGCCGGTCTTCGCTGGCGATCGGCCTGCTCGTCACCGGCGCGGGCCTGCGGCTCCGGGGTCTCCTGCGCCCCAGCCTGAGCGCGGGCATCGGCGTGGCCTTCAAGCTGGTGCTGATGCCCGTGCTCGCGCTGGCGCTGGCCGCCTGGTTTGGCCTCTCCGGCAACAGCCTCGCGATCGTCGCGATCTGCGCGGCGGTGCCGACCTCGCCGAGCGCCTATGTGCTGGCGCGACAGATGGGCGGCGATGCGCCGCTGCTGGCGCAGATCATCACGCTGCAGACGATTTTGGCGGCGGTCACGATGCCGATCGCGATCGCGCTGGTGGCCTAGCTGCCCAGCCACATCGTCAGCACCACCGCGGTCAGATTGTTCAGCGCGTGCAGGATGGTGGTGAGCCAGAGCGAATTGGCGCGATAGCGCATGTAGCCGAACCACAGGCCGATGGTGAAGACCTCGGCGAGGAAGTACATGTCGTATTGCAGGTGGACGATGGTCCACACCAGCGACGACAGCAGGATCGCGCCGGGCGCACGGAGAAAGCTCGCCGACCAGCCGCGGAAGAGGAAGCCGCGCGCCAGAAACTCCTCCGACATCGGCGCTGCCACGGCGAAGGCGAACAGCAGCAACAACGCCGCGCCCTTGTCGCGGCCGGATTTCAACAGATCGGTCATGAACCCAGGCGTTGCTTCGCGGCCGAGCGCGCGCGACATCGTCTCCCAGACCAGCACCACCAGGATGAGGCCGACCACGCCGATCACCAGCTGCTTCCAGGACGGCCAATGCAGGGCGAGATAGTCCGCGAACGAGGCCTTCTTGATGCGGATAGCTAGCCACACCGCCGCAAGCGTCGCCGGCAGGCCCATGATCACCGACAGCGCGAGCGCCTTGGGCTCCTGGCCGACGAGCTGGATCGAGGCGAGGTTCATGGGCAGATCACGCAGCGCCACCAGCAGGACGATGGCGCCGATCTGCCCGACGAACATCGCGACGAAGATGAACAAGCCCCACAGGGCCGTGCCCCAGAACCACCAGACGCGCGGGGTGTGCTCCGCGGGCATTACGACGAGCGGCGGATGGTCGGGATTGAGGGAGTCCATCAGGAGGCTTTCGTTGGGAGAACACCGTCATTCCGGGGCGATGCGTAGCATCGAACTCGGGTGCGCCCTTGCGCACCCGAGAAGTTCGAGATTCTCAGGTGCGCAAGGGCGCACCGGAGTTCGCCCTTCGGGCACCCCGGAATGACGGGATAAATAATCACGGCAGCGCCCGCTCCAGCAGCGCGCGGACGTCGCCGCTCGCAAGCTCCACCGCGCCGTACATGCTGGCGTGATTGGCGGCAAGGCGCGTTGTGGCGAACAGTTCGGCGTGGTGCGGCGAGACACCGTTCAAAGCAGCGGCCGCGGCGAGCAGTGCCAGCTTCTCGACCGCGAGGCGCGCGACGCGCTCGCCGTCGGCACGCCGAAAAGTCTTGCCGATGAACGCGACCGCCTCGCCTGCCCCCGGCAAGCCCTTCGTCTCGGCCGCAAGCGATTGCAGCACAGTCATCGCCGCCTCAGGCTCGCGCGCGAGCGCCCGGAGCACGTCGAGGCACATCACGTTGCCCGAACCTTCCCAGATCGCGTTGACCGGCGACTCCCGGTAGTGGCGCGCCAGAATGCCGTCCTCGACATAGCCGTTGCCGCCGAGACACTCCATGGCCTCATAGAGGAACGGCGGCGCACTCTTGCAGGTCCAGTATTTGATCGCGGGCGTCAAGAGCCGCATATAGGCGGCCTCCGCCGCATCGTGCGGCGTCCGGTCGAAGGCGCGGCAGAGCCGCATCACCAGCGCGACGCTCGCTTCCACATGCAGCGCCATGTCCGACAGCACGGCCTGCATCAGCGGCTGATCGGCGAGATGCTTCTGGAACACGCTGCGGTGACGGGCGTGATGCAGCGCATGCGCAAGCCCCGAGCGCATCAGGCCGATGGAGGCGATCGCGCAATCCTGCCGCGTCAGCTGCACCATCTGGATGATGGTGCGGATCCCCTTGCCCTCCTCGCCGACCGCTTGCGCGTAGGCGCCGGCGAACTCGACCTCGGACGAGGCATTGGAGCGATTGCCAAGCTTGTCCTTCAAGCGCTGGAACTGGATGGCGTTGACCGATCCGTCAGGCGCAAAGCGCGGCATGAAGACACAGGTCAGGCCGCCATCGGCCTGCGCCAGCACCAGGAACGCATCGCACATCGGCGCCGACATGAACCATTTGTGGCCGGTGATGCGGTAGGCATCGCCGTCGCGCACCGCGCGCGTCATGTTGGCGCGCACGTCGGTGCCGCCCTGCTTCTCGGTCATGCCCATGCCGAGCGTCATGCCGCGCTTCTCCCACCACGGCGCGAAGGTGGGATCGTAGGTTCTGGTCGACAGCACTGGCATCACGCGGGCGAGCAGGTCCGGCTGCATCGCCAGCGCGCCGACGGAGGCGCGCGTCATCGTGATCGGGCAGAGATGACCGGTCTCGACCTGCGCGGCGATGTAGAATTTTGCGGCGCGGACGACTTCGGCGGCATCGCCCGCCGGCCTGCCGTCCGCCGTCCAGGTCGAATTATGCACGCCGGCATGCGCGCTGTGCGCCATCAGCTCGTGATACGAGGGGTGAAACTCGACCTGGTCGCGGCGATTGCCTTTTGCATCGAAGCTGCGCAGCTTCGGCGTGTTCTCGTTCGCCATGCGCCCGCGGTCGGCCATCGCGGCCGAACCCCAATGTTTGCCGAACTCGGAGAGCTCCCGTTCCGCGGCCGCGCCGCCATTGGCCTGCACGGCGTCGACCAGCGGCCGATCCACGGCGAACAGATCGACATCCTCGAACGGCGGCGACTGGTTGAAGACCTCGTGGGTCGCAAAGCTCGGCTGGGTCATCGGCGCTTCCTCGAAGCGGACTTTAGTTCCGCCGCGGCTGGATCGGGAAATCATAGGCCGCCCCGCCCGCCCCCGGCAGGGAAAAATGCCACCACTCCTTCGAATAGTTCACAAAGCCTTGCCTGGCCATGGCAGCGACCAGCCGCTTGCGCCAGGCGCGCTGGTCCGGTGTGATCGACGGTGCCGCAGTATGGCCTTTCGTGTCCGTGCAGTCATAGCCGGTGCCCATGTCGACGCTGCCCTCCGGCGCCCGCGCCTCGACCGGCGCGGTACAAACGGCATAGGTTTTTGACGGGTCGTATTTGCCGGAATTGTCGGCCTTGAGATCGACCAGCGTGAGATCGAGCGCCGCGCCCGTCGAATGCTGCGAGCGGCTTGCGATGTAGCCGAGACGAAACAGCTCGGTCTTGGGGATCTTCGGATTGTAGCGCCGCTCGGCAGCCGTCTCGCGTCCGTTTTGCGACCACTTCACCATGTCGAGCGAGGCCCGCGCCGGCCGGTAGCAGTCGAACATCTTGAGCGAGAGGTTTTGCGCCGCCAGCTCCGCTTGAACCGCCTTCAGCCGCAGCCCCACCTCGCGCTTCACCACGCATTCACCGGCGCCATAGCCTGCGAGCGGCCGACCGACGAAATTGTTCGCGGTGGCGTAGCGGATGTCCTGGACGATGCTGGGATCGACATCGCGGAGATAGGCGAAGTCGCCGGGGAGCGATTGGGCGTGGGCGGTACTGATTGTTGCTGCAGCCATGAGCACAGTCAGAATTGTTTTCATGAAATGCCCCCACATCGTCATGGCCGGGTTATCCCGGCCATCCACGTTCTTTTGCGTCAAATGCGATAGAAGATCGTGGATGCCCGGGACAAGCCCGGGCATGATGGAGAGTCACATCCCGGCGCCCGGATCGACAGATCGGGGGATAACTCACCGCCCCGGCATTGGCCCTTGCCCCCCCAGCCATCCGCGCCTATAGCTCTCGCTTTAATGACATCGAAATCGACCTTCGTCCTCGGCCACCGGCATTTGCTGGGCATCGAGGGCCTTTCCGCGGCCGACATCACCGGCCTCCTCGACCTGTCCGAAGAATATGTCGAGCTCAACCGCCAGGTTGACAAGAAGCGCACCGTCCTGCGTGGACGGACGCAGGTGAACCTCTTCTTCGAGGCCTCCACCCGGACCCAGTCCTCGTTCGAGCTCGCCGGCAAGCGGCTGGGTGCGGACGTCATGAACATGTCGGTCTCGTCCTCGTCCATGAAGAAGGGCGAGACGCTGATCGACACCGCGATGACGCTGAACGCGATGCACCCGGATATCCTGGTGATGCGCCATCACGCCTCCGGCGCGGTGGAACTGCTGGCGCGCAAAGTTGACGGTTCCGTGATCAATGCCGGCGACGGCGCCCATGAGCACCCCACGCAAGCGCTGCTCGACGCGCTGACGATCCGCCGCAACAAGGGCCGGATCGAGGGCCTCGTGGTCGCGATCTGCGGCGACGTGCTGCATTCGCGTGTCGCCCGCTCCAACATCATCCTGCTCAACACGATGGGCGCCCGCGTCCGCGTGGTCGGCCCCACCACCCTGTTGCCGCCCGGCATCGAGCGGATGGGCGTCGAGGTCGCGCGCGACATGCGCGAGGGGCTCAACGGCGCCGACATCGTCATGATGCTGCGGCTCCAGCGCGAGCGCATGAACGGCTCCTTCGTGCCGTCGTCCAGCGAGTACTTCAACTATTTCGGCCTCGACCAGAAGAAGCTCGCTTACGCCAAGCCGGACGCACTCGTGATGCATCCCGGACCGATGAACCGCGGCGTCGAGATCGACACGGCGGTCGCCGACGGCGCGCAATCCCTGATCCGCGAACAGGTGGAGATGGGAGTGGCCGTGCGCATGGCGGTGCTGGAAGCGCTCGCCCGTAACCTGCCGAACGCGTGATGCCCATGCTGACCGACCGCCGCCCGATCCTGCTCGCCAATGCCCGCGTCGTCGATCCCTCCAGGGATTTCGACGGCGTCGGCGACGTCCTCATCGCCGACGGCACCATCCGCGAGACCCGCCGCGGCATCGGTGCTGCCGGCGTCCCCGAGGGCACCGACATCGTCAACTGCTCCGGCAAGATCGTCGCGCCCGGCCTCGTCGACATGCGCGCCTTCGTCGGCGAGCCCGGCTTCAGCCATCGCGAGACCTTTGCCAGCGCGAGCCAGGCGGCCGCGACCGGCGGCATCACCACCATCATCTGCCAGCCCGATACGTCTCCGGTGATCGACAATTCGGCGACCGTCGATTTCGTGATGCGCCGCGCCCGCGACACCGCGATCGTCAACATCCAGCCGATGGCGGCGCTCACCAAGGGCATGCACGGCCAGGAGATGACCGAGTTCGGCCTCCTCAAGGCCGCGGGCGCCGTCGCCTTCAGCGATGGCGTCAGAAGCGTGACCAATGCGCAGGTGATGCGCCGCGCGCTGACCTACGCGCGCGATTTCGACGCGCTGATCGTGCACTTCACCGAGGACCCCGATCTCGTCGGCGAAGGCGTGATGAACGAGGGCGAGTTCGCCTCGCGGCTCGGCCTGATGGGCATCCCGAATGCCGCCGAGGCCGTGATCCTCGAACGCGACATGCGCCTCGTGGCGCTGACCGGCGGCCGCTATCACGCGGCCTCGCTGTCCTGCATCGACTCGCTCGAGATCCTCCAGCGCGCCCGCGATGCCGGGCTCGCCGTCAGCGCCTCAGTCTCGATCAACCATCTGGCGCTGAACGAGAACGACATCGGTCCCTACCGGACCTTCCTGAAACTGTCGCCGCCGCTGCGCACCGAGGACGACCGCCGCGCGCTGGTGGCAGCGGTCGCCTCCGGCCTCGTCGACGTCATCATGTCCGACCACAATCCGCAGGACGTCGAGGTCAAGCGCCTGCCGTTCGCCGAGGCCGCTCCCGGCGCCATTGGTCTGGAGACCATGCTGCCCGCCGGCCTGCGGCTGGTGCACAATGGCGAGCTGGAACTGAAGACGCTGATCAAGGCGATGTCGACCCGCCCGGCCGAGTTGCTCGGGCTGGCAGGCGGAACCCTGCGTGCCGGCAGCCCGGCCGACGTCATCGTGATCGACCCCGACGTGCCCTGGGTGGTCGATCCCGCCGACCTCAAATCGCCCTGCAAGAACACCCCGTTCGACGAGGCCCGCTTTACAGGCCGCGTGGTGCGCACCATTGTCGGCGGACGGACGGTATACGAGCATGTCTGACGGGCGGAATCATGCGTGGCGTCTCGGTTCGACATGGAGATGCGGCCATGGGATTTGAAGCTTTCCTGCCGGTGGCCCTCGTCATCGGCTACCTCCTCGGCTCGATTCCGTTCGGGCTGATTCTGACCAGGCTCGCCGGGACGCAGGATATCCGCTCGATCGGCTCCGGCAGCATCGGCGCCACCAATGTATTGCGCACGGGACGCAAGAGCCTTGCCGCGGGCACCTTGCTGCTCGATGCGCTCAAGGGCACCGTGGCGGTGGTGATCGCCGGCTACATCGCAGGACCCAATGCCGCGATGGTGGCCGGGCTCGGCGCCTTCCTCGGCCATCTCTTCCCGGTCTGGCTCAAGTTCAAAGGCGGCAAGGGCGTCGCCGTCTATATCGGCATCCTGCTCGGCCTGTTCTGGCCGGGCGCAGTCGTGTTCTGCCTGCTGTGGCTGGCGACCGCCTTCACCACCCGCTACTCCTCGCTCTCGGCACTGGTGGCGGCGTTCATCACGCCGATATTCCTGTGGTGGTTCGGTCATCTTGCATTGTCTGCGCTGTTCGCAGTGCTGACGCTGCTGCTGTTCTACGCGCATCGCGAGAACATCAAGCGATTGCAAGCGGGCAAGGAAAGCAGGATCGGCGAGAAGGCCTAGAGCGTTTTCGAGCGAAGTGGATACCGGTTCGCCTCAAGAAAACGCGTCAAAACAAAATCCAGGGCCGAAAAAAGTACGGATACCGCCGCACCTCTTCCGCATTATACGCCAAATCCTGTTCGCAACTCGCGATCGGCTTGCGGCCGGCAGTAGCGAACCGGTTCCATGCCTGTCATCCTGACAGCGGAAATGGCGTTACGCGGTTGCTCAGAATGAGCGAAGAGATGGTCGGTACGCAGAACGAAGGCGGCTTGCAGGGCACTGCGGCAAGCCGGCTGCTCTCGACGACCAACATCTGGTCCGATACCCCCTCGCCGCCTGCTGCGCCAAAACCTGCTCCCGCTCTGTCGCCTGCGCCGCTCGTTGCTCCCGTCGTGCAGGCTCCCGCGGCGGTCGAGGCCGTAACCATCGCTGCACCGGTTCCGCCTCCGCAACCGCGCCCCGACCAGTGGCCGCCGCGAAAACTCTCGCTGGCGCTTCAGGGCGGCGGCACCTTCGCCGCCTTTACCTGGGGCGTGCTGGAACGGCTGCTGGAAGAGCCTGACATCGCGTTCGACACCATCAGCGGTGCCAGTGCCGGTGCCATCAATGCGCTGCTGCTTGCGTCCGGCCTTGCCGAGGGCGGCCGCGAGGCTGCCCACGCGCGGCTGAACCGGTTCTGGCTCCGGCTGATGCACGAGGCATCGTTCCGCTCATTGATGCTGGTCGGCGGATTTTCGCCGGCCGGAAGCTCGGTCGCGTTCGGTCCGACCCTGCGCTCAGGCCAGTTCGATCCGTTCGATCTCGATCCGCTCAGGCAGGCGCTGTCGCGCGACATCAATTTTGCGGCCTTGCGCGAGCCGGCCTGTCCAAAGCTGTTGATCGCGGCGACGCGGATCTGCGACGGGCAGCAGCAGATCTTTCGCAACGGTTCTGTCACCGCCGACGTCGCGCTGGCTTCGACCTGCCCGCCGCTGGTTCACTGCGCCGTCGAGATCGACGGCGAGGCGTATTGGGACGGCGGCTTCGGCGGCAATCCGCCCCTGATCCGGCTGGCGCAGGAAACCGACGCGACGGACGTGCTGCTCGTCCAGGTCACGCCCGCGCGCGACAGCTACGTGCCGATCACGCTCGCCGCGATCGACCGCCGCCTCGACCAGATTGCGGCCAACGCCGCCCTCAATGCCGAGATCGCCGCGATCGAATGGGCGCAAGCAACCGCGGCGCTATCGCCGCGCCTGTTCCGGATCGCCGCGGAAGACTCGATCGAGGGTCTCGCGCAGCGCTCATCGACCGATCTCAGCCGGGGCTTCATCCGCATGCTGCACCGAAGCGGCCGCGAGGCCGCCGGGCGCTGGCTCGGCCAAGGTGCAACCCCGGCGCAGCTTCAGCGCATCGCGTCCACTGAGCCCGCGCTAGCCTGACTTCGCCAGCGCGTTCTCCAGGAACCACGCCGTCGCCAGCGCATGTGCGTCGTTGCCGAAACGCGCGATCACCTGCACGCCGATCGGCAGGCCGTTGACCTTCAGCACGGGAACATTGACGCAAGGATTGCCCATCAGCGTCCAGAGCCGGTTGTAGCGGGGGTCGCCCGTGGTCGCGAGCTCCTTGGCCGGCGGCGTGCCCGGCGCCGAATAGGTCAAGAGCACGTCGACGCCCTCGAACAGCTCGCCAAGTTCGCGGCGGCCACGACGGCTGATCCGGCGCGCCGCGTCATATTCTTTCGGCGTCAGGCCGACCGTCGCATCGAGGCTGGCGCGCAGCATCGGCGCGATCTCGTCGTGACGCTCGGAAAACTCCCAGGCCAGCGCGCGATGCGCCTCGAAGTCCTGGATGACCGGATGGATGCGCCAGGCCTCCTGCACCGCCTCGGGCAAATCGATCGTTTGCACGCTGGCGCCGGCGCGCTCGGCCGCCTTGATCGCCGCTTGCAGGCCCGCTTCGGCGGCCGGCTCCACGGCGCCGGCGAACTCCTGCCTGACCACGCCGATGCGCGGCGCCTTGGCCGGGACAATGCCGGAGAATTCGGTGCGGCCGGTCATCGCGAGCAGTCCGCGCGCGAGATCTTCCGCGCGGGCGCCGAACAGGCCGACCGTGTCGAGCGCCCACGAATAGCACTTCACGCCGACGGTCGGCAGCATGCGAAACGACGGCTTGATCGCAGCGGTCCCGCAATAGGCCGCGGGCCGGATCACCGAGCCGCCGGTCTGGGTGCCCAGCGCCAGCGGGATCATGCCGGCGCCGACCGCTGCCGCCGAGCCCGAGGACGAGCCGCCCGGCGAGTGGCCAAGATTATGCGGATTGAGCGTCGGGGTCGGATCGCGCGAGGCGAACGCCGTCGTGGTGGTCTTGCCGATGATGGTGGCGCCCGCCCGCTTCAGCATCATCACCACAGGTGCGTCGCTGCGCGGCTGCCAGCCGCGATAGATCTCCGAGCCCATCTCGGTCGGCATATTGGCAGTGTCGATGATGTCCTTGATGCCGACGGCGATGCCGCGCAGCGGACCGGCGGCTTGCGCCTTCGCAGCCTTGTCATGGCGGACAAAGGCGCGGACATCTTTCTCTTTGGCCTCGATCGCCGCGTGCGACTGCGCGATGGCGGCATCGGGCGAAAGCTCCCCCGCTTCGATGCGGCGCTGGAGGTCGGCGAGTGAGATCATGACAGTCCTTATGTAAACGTGCCTCGGTCGCTGAACGGCAAAGGCAAGCCGTGCTCATCCAGGACGGCTTTGTAGTGATTGAGGTACGACCAAAGCCGGTTTCTGAGCTCGTTGGCATTCTCGTACGCTTGTGACGAACGGTCGAGGCCCGAACAGGCGTCGTCTGCCATGCAACAGAGTGAGTGGAGAGTATCGCCCTGAATCAGCAGGCCGGGGAAATGCCGTCCCGGATGACGCATCACCGCCGCGTTCGCGGTGTCCGCGAAAATCTCGACCTGTGCGACGCGCATTCCCAATACCTCAGAAACCAATCTGCCTAGTCACCATCCATTTATTAGGGTGTCGCAGCCGGGTCCACCCCTTCCCTACGCCCTCAGGTTGTTCCATGCTGCGCCCACAAGGAGACGCCGTGGACGCCATCAATCCGAGCACAGAGCTGACCGAGACCGACAGGATCGACCGTCTGCGGCTGATCCGCTCCGACAATGTGGGGCCGCGCGGTATTATGGCGCAAACGCCACAAGCTGGCTCAGCGTCGAATACCGTCCATTTGAGAGGAATGGACGATGCGCGGGTTAGCGATTTGGGCGGCGCTCTTTGCTGTCTTATGTCACCTTACGGGAGACCGGCATTTCGATCAGAATGAGCGGGAGCACCTTGTTGCGCTCAAACAGGTCAATCGTGAATTCAACCTGCACCGCCTTATTCTCGCTGTTTCGGTCTTGGGTGACCACCACGTTCGGGACAACCGCGCTCAGTCTGTAGATGCTGGTCGCCCCTCCGATTATGCTCCCGTCGAACATTCGATAGCCAACATGGAAAGCCAAATACAACTCGAATGGCTTGGTCTTATCTCCTTCGTCTCCCAAGAATTGGGCTATTTCTATTACGGGGGATGCTGCCAGACCGTGGTCCTTTCCGGGCATTATGGTCGTAACCGTAAAGAGAGCGTTTTTGTATTCTTGCGCCATCTCAGCTTGATGCACCCACCCCGCGTTAATGACCGGCTCCCTATTGCTTACATTGAAGAGCCGCGCCTTCATGAGGACATTGGCGGCTGGTGTCTTCCCAGTGTTCTCAAATATAGCCTCCAAATCCACGCGGATGTGTCGACCGGACTTATAGGCCTTGAGAGCACCCGGAAACTTCCAGTTAAGCCACGGGCGCTGTTCGAGGAACAGGGCTCTTTCAGCGGTCTCGGCGGCCTTCATAGCGGCTCGAGCCGATTCTCGTGCGACAGCGATAGAATCCTGCATGTCGCGGGATTGAGTGATGGAGGTTTTTCTGAGAAGCCTCAATTGGCGCTCGCCCGCAGCCCAGAGCTTATCGGTAGATCGCCAGAGCAGACCGGTGAAAACGAGAAGGCCGCCGGTAAACAGAGCGAGGAGAGAGTCGGTAATCTTCAGTTTGAGGCCAAGGAACGGAGGCCAGAACTCGGTTCCGTCCTCCTCGCTATTCTCTGCATGTTTCCCGCCGTGCTGCTCATTCGCCTTGGGGGCATTTGGTTCACTAGCCTTGGCGTGCTCCTCGCTTTTGAGAGCACTGTGGGCTTGCTGCTCGGCATTGATCTGTGGAGCATAGGGCGGATGCTGTTTTAGAGCATGTAACAGGCCCGCAACCATGATCAGAAGCGAGATAATAATCGCGAATGATAGCGCGCTGAATCGCTGCATCGGCCCCCGCCGCTAGATTTCCTCCAATGCTACTCCGTCGAGTTCTAAGGCTGCAATACACGCAAGAAAGAACGTGGCAGGGAAAGTGCCCCGCGCCAGCTTATTGGCAATCGACGCCTCGGTTTCTTTCAGCCCATGCTTTTTGAGCCGTTTTGCCAGCTCGGCATAGGTAACTTCGGTATCTTTCAGCTTGTGCTTTAGGAATGCTGCGGCGCGTTCGGCCCATTCCTCTTCGGATTTGATGTTCATGGCACCTCCATTTTGTAGGATATCATATCTGATAGATTGCCGTTGACAAGGCCAAAACATATCACATATGATATCTCTCATAAATGAGAGGGTTGGGTTATGGCACAGCATTTCCTTCTTTCCCGGGCAGCGAAGACGCTTTCACTGGCCCAGGTATTTCAGATGAAGGATGCTGAGGCGGAAATGACCTTCCGCCGCATCCGTTGGGCTGAAACCAATGGCGAGCCGGTTTGCAGCCATTGCGGCGGCGTTGATGCTTACGATTGCCGCCGCTTGAAAGGTGCACCCCGGTTCCGCTGCCGCGCCTGCAAAAAGGACTTCACCCTTACCAGCGGGACGCTGTTCGCCAGCCACAAGCTGACTCTGCGCTGCTATCTGGCAGCCATTGCGATCTTCTGCAACGAAGTGAAGGGCAAGAGCGCGCTGGCTCTCTCGCGTGATCTGTGCGTCTCCTACAAGTGCGCCTTTGTGCTGCTGCACAAACTGCGGGAGGCCATGGCCGATGAACTCAAGGGCCGCGTTGTTGGTGGGGAAGGCAAAGAGGCTGAGGTGGATGGCGGCTATTTCGGCGGCTACGTCAAGCCCGCCAACCTCAAGGAAGATCGTAAGGACCGCCGCTTCGCTCAGAACCAGAATGGAAAGCGCCGCGTGGTTGTGATTGTACGTGAGCGAGGAGGCAATTCCGTTCCGGCCGTGTTCAACAGCGAGAGCCAAGCCGCCGCGTTCATCCGCGCTCGCATCGCAAAGGGCACGGTCATCAATGCCGACGAGTCCGCGGCTTGGGATCACCTCCACGAACGGTATGAGGTAAAGCGCATCAACCATCAGGAGGCGTACAGCCTCGATGGCGCCTGCACCAACATGGCAGAGGAATATTTCAGCCGTCTCCGCCGGGGCGAGATCGGCATTCACCACCATATCGCCGGACCGTACCTGCTCCGCTATGCGCAGGAGTCTTCATGGCGTGAAGATAACCGCCGCGTCTCGAACGGGGATCAGACGCAGCGGGTTGCCAAGCTGGCATTGGGTCGCGGCAAAAGCGTGGACTTTACCGGCTATTGGCAGAGGCACATTGAGGACTAAAGCAAAGGGCCCCGCCTTTCGGCAGGGCCCTTAAATTGAAGCTACCAGAGGTTTGCGATCACCCCAAGATAGCTGCCAAGAGTTGATTAGACCCTTGGACTTAACTGCCGGACTGGCAAGTCCGGCGACCTGTGGAATATGGGTACTCGTGCGGAGTCTGTCAACAAAGGGTTTACAACCCCTCAACGCTTACAGCCCAAGGCCGTTCCGGACGCAATCTCTCACCTTTTCAAGGGTTCCATCGTCCAAGATGCGCACGTCGTAGACCCTCTGCCCTGAGTTCCATCCAGAGAAAAGCAACCTAAGGCGGTGAAAGGCTACCGTGAGGACAATATCTCCTTTCACCCACATTTCTGGATTTTCAAATGGCTCAGGAAGTGGCGGGTCTAGGGTCAGCTTTAGATGGTAGTCACGTGGGCGCCTTGGCGCCGTAGTGCTCAATGGAACGATGGTGCACATGAAGTCCCGTCCCGCTAGGGGCGGAGATAGCACAATGCAGGGACGGCGCTTCCTCATCTCGGGCTCTCGAAATCCCTCGTTGAGGTCAACCCGCACAATGGTTCCGGGCACCGGATGAGCAATAACAGTCACTTCAATACTCGCGGGAACGATTCTATTCCCACAACTATTGTGGTCAGATGGTTAAACGGCAAGCCGCCATTTGTACGGCCTAGCATCGCCAACCCGCTCCACCCCCTTGCCGTCGTGGTTGGCAAGGCTGTGCTGTATGCCCAGCGCCACGCTCTGCACATCCTCTTTAGAGGCATCCTGCACGCCATGGGCGGCGAGGATGGCGGCGGCTAGCTCCTGCGCTGTCATGGGCTCCGGCGCCGTCCTGAGCACGTCCACTGCCTTCCTATAGAGCGTCCCGCGCTTGAACCACTTGTTCGGCTGCCGCCGCTTCACCGTGATCCCAGCCAGGTTGTAGCTGGGGTCTAGCATCTTGATGACGGCCTCGACGTGACGCATCTGGTGGCTCAGCTCATCGTACCTCTGCCGGTTCTCCAAGAGCTGTCCGCCTAGCTCGGCATGAAGCCGCTCTAGCGTGAAGATGGCGGGGCGAGTGTACGGGTTATTCGTCGGGCGATGTCGCGCCATGGTGATCTCCTTTGCGGTGGAGATGGCAGCGACACTTCAAATTGCTTGTGGCGTTTGCGCCATAATACCGCAAAAAAGTGCGTTCTTGCGGGGTTTTCGACAGTCACACATGTAGTCCTGGTTACAAATCTATACCATGGGTGACCCAAATGAAACTCCTCCATATCGACTCCAGCGTCCTCGGCCCCCACTCCGTCCCAGGCAGGTTTCCGCCGCCATCGTCGACCGGCTCCGGCAGGCCACGCCCTCGCTTCAGGTCGTCTATCGCGACCTGACCCAGACCCCTCTCGCCCATCTCTCGGGCTCGCACCTGGCGGCCGCACAGGGCGCGCCCGCACCGGCGGAACTCGGCCCCGACCTTGCCGCGAGCGCGGCCGCGCTGGACGAGTTCCTGACCGCCGACATCGTCGTGATCGGCGCGCCCATGTACAACTTCACGATTCCCAGCCAGCTGAAGGCCTGGATCGACCGTGTCCTGGTGGCGGGGAAGACTTTCAAATACGGCGCGGCCGGACCCGAGGGGCTCGCCAGCGGCAAGCGCCTGATCGTGGCGATCTCGCGCGGCGGCTATTACGGCGCGGGCTCGCCGGCGGCGGCGCTGGAGCACCTCGAAAGCTACCTGCGCGGCGTGTTCGGCTTCATGGGCATCCACAACCCGGAATTCATCATCGCCGACGGCATCCAGGTCGGCCCGGAGCATCGTGAGAAGGCGCTGGCAGGCGCCCTCCAGGCCGCCACCAGCCTGCGCGCAGCCTGAGGCCATGCGCACATCATCAGCCGTCGCGCGAATAGCCGCGGCGGCTGATGCCTGTGCGGGCGATCTGCGAAGCTAAAACCAGACGCCCTGCATTCCCAGGATCACGGCAACGAGCGAGACGAACAGGCCGATGCCGGAGAACAACGCGACGGCGACGAGTTCGGAGGTTCCGGCGCGCTTGGCCGGAATGGCGGAGTTTTCGGTGTAAATACGCGGTGCTGAAATCGACGAAAAAATGCGGGCTGCTTTTGGCATACCGGGCTCCCTTGAAAATGAGTCTTCTGACCCCTGCCCGTAAAAATGTCTGTGCAGCAGTTGCGAAGGTTCAATGCCTCACGCAAGGTTCAGCGAAATACATTCACCGAGATGCAGGAACCGGCCGGCACAACCGCCATGATCGTGCCGACCGATTCAATTTTCACTTCATTTGATCAGCCGCGATAGATCGGCGCGCCGCTTGGCGAAGCAACCGCGCCGCCGTCTACGAAGATCTCCTGGCCCTGCACATGCGCGGAATCATCGGAGGCGAGGAACAGCACCGTCTTCGCAACGTGATCCGTTTCGCCAATGCGCCCCAGCGGCGTCGACAGCGAGATCCGCTTCTCGAACGCCTTCTCCGCTTCCGGTGTCGCCGTCGCAGGTCCCCAGATCGGCGTCCGGATCGCACCGGGCGCAACGACGTTGACGCGAATGCCGCGCGGCGACAGTTCTGACGCCATGATGCGCGCCATCGCACGCACGCCGGCCTTCGCGGCGCCGTAGGCCGAGTAGCCGGGAATGCCGAGCACCGAGATCACCGAGCCATTGAGGATGATCGAGCCGTTGTCATTGAGATGAGGCAGCGCGGATTGAACGGTGAAGAACACGCCGGTCAGATTGGTGCTGATAACCTTCTCGAAGACCTCGAGCGTGGCCGAGCCCAGCGGCGTGCCGCCGGCGATTCCGGCATTGGCAAACACGATGTCGAACTTGCCGAATTTTTCGGCGCCCTTCGCGATCGCGGCCTCGGTGGCGGCGATGTCGGTGGCATCGGCGACAACCGCGAGCGCGTTCGGCCCGAGCTCTTTCGCGGCCGCTTCCAGCGTCTCCTTGTTGCGCCCGGTGATCACGACCTTCGCGCCTTCGGCCACGAACAGCTTTGCGGTCGCCAGTCCAATGCCGCCGTTGCCGCCGGTGATCAGGGCCGTCTTGTTCTTCAGTCTCACGTTCGCCTCCAGTGGTTGCATCATAAAACTATGTTGCCATCTAGGGCATATGGTTTTATGATGCAACCACACAAGCGCGTGATCGGCACTGGAGTCGTGCGAACGCGACAGGACCCGGGCGATGGTGAAACGAACGAGCTTCGAGGGCGATTCCTGCCCGATTGCGCGCTCACTGGAAGCGATCGGCGACTGGTGGTCCCTGCTGATCATCCGCGAGGCGCTGTTCGGACTGCGCCGCTTCGGCGAGTTTCAGAGCAAGCTCGGCATGGCCAAGAACATCTTATCTGTGCGGCTGCGCGCGCTGGTCGACCATGGCATTCTCGCGACCGCCCCCGCCTCCGACGGCAGCGCCTATCAGGAGTATGTACTGACGCCGAAGGGCCGCGGCACCTACCCGATCCTGGTGGCGCTGCGCCAATGGAGCGAGGAATTCGACGATCATCCCGAGCAGATCGCGACCATCCTGGTGGATCGCGAGAAAGGCCGTCCGGTGAAGAAGCTGGAAATGCGCGCGGAAGATGGGCGCCTGCTCAGCCAGGCGGACACCACGCTGAAGCCGCGGCCGGCGCCGCGGCGAAGGGCGGCGGGATAGGCGATACGGCAAGCTGTCGCCGCGCTCTCGCTGTCATCGCCCGCGAAGGCGGGCGATCCAGTATTCCACCCCGATAAGCCGCGGCGTACTGGATTCCCCGCCTGCCGCCTTCGCCAAAGCTTCGGCGCTCCGAGACCTCAACCCCGGCGAAGCCTTGGCGTAGCCGGGTCGCGGGGAATGACAGCTGTTGTGGGGCGACACCGCTACGACAGCTTGCGCTTGCTCCGCAACCGCAGATGCTCGTCGGCCTCCAGCTTGGTCATTCCCAACAGATAATGCAGCACGTCGAGCTTGTGGCGCTCGGCGAGCTTGCGCAAGGCAGCCACCTGCTCGGCGATGAAGGCCACGGCCTCATCCGCCCCGCCCTCCCCGGGTTCCTCGCCGCGCGAGCCTCCCGGCACGCCTGATGCTGCGCGCGCCCGTTTCTTTCCCGGCCTTGTCACCCAACCCACCCCGAATCCATGCCCCGCAGAAACATTACGCCGATAGGGATCGCAACTCCAAGGTGGTAATTTGCAACTTTCTCGATATGAAACTTTTCCCATTTGGGAGGCTTTCAACACCCCTCGATTTGACAGCGAGGGCCTCACCACCCATGTTCGGATCGAAACGGCCGACCCGAGTCCTTTCGTTTTCGGCCCGAGATTTTCCCGTAAGTTACTGGAACTACATGAATATCGTCATTGTGGAGTCGCCGGCGAAAGCCAAGACGATCAACAAATATTTGGGCTCGTCCTATGAGGTTCTGGCCTCGTTCGGCCATGTCCGCGACCTGCCGGCGAAGAATGGCTCCGTCGATCCCGACGCAAATTTCAAGATGATCTGGGAGGTCGACCCCAAGGCGGCCTCCAGGCTCAACGATATCGCCAAGTCCCTGAAGAATGCCGACCGCCTGATTCTGGCGACCGACCCTGATCGCGAGGGCGAGGCCATCTCCTGGCACGTGCTGGAGGTGATGAAAGAGAAGCGCGCGCTCAAGGACCAGAAGATCGAGCGCGTGGTGTTCAACGCCATCACCAAGCAGGCCGTCACGGACGCGATGAAGCATCCGCGCGAGATCGACGGCGCGCTGGTCGACGCCTACATGGCGCGCCGTGCGCTGGACTATCTGGTCGGCTTCACGCTCTCCCCTGTGCTGTGGCGCAAGCTGCCGGGCGCCCGCTCGGCCGGCCGCGTGCAGTCGGTGGCACTGCGCCTCGTCTGCGACCGCGAGCTCGAGATCGAAAAGTTCGTCGCGCGCGAATACTGGTCGCTGATCGCGACCCTGCTGACGCCGCGCGGCGATGCCTTCGAAGCCCGCCTCGTCGGCGCCGACGGCAAGAAGATCCAGCGCCTCGACATCGGCACCGGCGCGGAAGCCGAGGAGTTCAAGAAGGCGCTCGAAACAGCCGCCTACGCCGTCACCTCCGTCGATGCGAAGCCGGCCCGGCGCAATCCGCAGGCGCCCTTCACCACCTCGACGCTGCAACAGGAAGCCAGCCGCAAATACGGCTTTGCACCGGCGCACACCATGCGCATCGCCCAGCGCCTCTATGAAGGCATCGACATCGGCGGCGAGACCACCGGACTCATTACTTATATGCGTACCGACGGCGTGCAGATCGCCCCCGAGGCGATCACCCAGGCGCGCAAAGTGATCGGCGAGGACTACGGCAACGCCTACGTGCCGGACGCCCCGCGCCAGTACCAGGCCAAGGCCAAGAACGCCCAGGAAGCGCACGAAGCGATCCGCCCGACCGACATGTCCCGCCGCCCCGACAGCATGAGCCGCAAGCTCGATGCCGATCAGGCCCGGCTCTACGAGCTGATCTGGAAGCGCACCATTGCGAGCCAGATGGAATCGGCCGAGCTGGAGCGCACCACCGTCGACATCACGGCGAAGGCCGGCGGCCGTGCGCTGGAGCTGCGCGCCACCGGCCAGGTCGTCAAGTTCGACGGCTTCCTCGCACTCTATCAGGAAGGCCGCGACGACGAGGAGGACGAGGACTCCCGCCGCCTGCCCGCGATGAGCCCGAACGACGCACTGAAACGCCAGTCGCTCGCCGTCACCCAGCACTTCACCGAGCCGCCGCCGCGCTTCTCCGAGGCGTCGCTGGTCAAGCGCATGGAAGAGCTCGGCATCGGCCGGCCCTCGACCTATGCCTCGATCCTTCAGGTCCTGAAGGACCGCGGCTACGTCAAGCTCGAGAAGAAGCGCCTGCATGGCGAGGACAAGGGCCGCGTCGTGGTCGCGTTCCTCGAAAGCTTCTTTGCCCGCTACGTCGAATACGATTTCACCGCGGGCCTCGAAGAGCAGCTCGACCGCATCTCCAACAACGAGATTTCCTGGCAGCAGGTGCTGAAGGATTTCTGGACCGGCTTCATCGGCGCCGTCGACGAGATCAAGGATCTGCGCGTAGCCCAAGTGCTCGACGTGCTCGACGACATGCTGGGCCAGCACATCTATCCGCCCCGCGCCGATGGCGGCGATATCAGGCAGTGCCCGAGCTGCGGCAACGGCCGGCTGAATCTCAAGGCCGGTAAGTTCGGCGCCTTCGTCGGCTGCTCGAACTATCCGGAATGCCGCTACACCCGCCAGCTCGCCGCCGACGGTGAGGCCACGGCCGACCGTTCGCTCGGCCAGGATCCTGATACGGGTCGCGATGTCTGGGTCAAGGCCGGCCGGTTCGGACCCTACATCCAGCTCGGCGAGCAGAAAGACTACGCCGAAGGCGAGAAGCCGAAGCGCGCAGGCATCCCGAAGGGCACCTCGCCCGGCGATGTCGAGCTCGAGCTTGCGCTGAAACTGCTCTCGCTGCCGCGCGAGATCGGCAAGCATCCGGAAACCGGTCAGCCGATCACCGCAGGTCTCGGCCGCTTCGGGCCGTTCGTGAAGCACGAGAAGACCTACGCCAGCCTGGAGGCCGGCGACGAGGTGTTCGACATCGGCCTCAACCGCGCGGTGACACTGATCGCGGAAAAGGTCGCCAAGGGCCCGAGCCGCCGCTTCGGCGCGGATCCCGGCAAGGCGATCGGCGATCATCCGACACTCGGCACCGTCACTGTGAAGAGCGGCCGTTACGGCGCCTATGTCACAGCAGGCGGCGTCAATGCGACGATCCCTGCCGAGTTCGAAAAGGACACGGTCACTATTGCCCAGGCGATCGCGCTGATCGACGAGCGCGCGGCCAAGGGCGGCGGCAAGAAGCCGAAGAAGGCTGCGAAGCCGGCCAAGGCCAAGAAGACTGCAGCGAAGGCCGCGGACGGCGATGACGCCGCGCCGAAGAAGAAACCGGCCGCGAAGAAGGCGGCCAAATCGAAAACTGAATCCACCAGCAAGGCGCGCGCAGCCGTGTCGTCGACGGCAAAAACGTCGCCGACCAAGGCAGCCGCCCCCAAGGCCCCGGCCAAGAAGAGTGCCGGCAAGACTTAGGTGGCAAGACTTAGGTGGCAAGACTTAGGTGGCAAGACTTGGGTGGCAAGACTTAGATCAAGAATTAGAGGTTAAGTGAAACGCAAGAATGACCATGGCTTTCCCGACCGGCAAGCCATCGTCGCCTTCATCAAGGCAAATCAGGAGAACGTCGGCACCCGCGAAATTGCGCGCGAGTTCGGCCTGAAGAACGCCGATCGCGTCGAGCTCAAGCGCATGCTGCGCGAGCTCGCCGACGACGGGACCATCAAGAAAAAGCGCCACAAGGTGTCCGAGCCGGACGCACTGCCGCCGACACTGGTCGCCGACATCACCGGGCGCGACTCCGACGGCGAATTGATCGCCTCCCCCACCGAATGGGACGAGGTCGAAAGCGGCGAGCCGCCAAAGATCCGCATCCAGATGCCGCGCCGGCCGAAGCCCGGCACAGTCGCCGGCGTTCGCGACCGCGTGCTGCTGCGCGTCGAGCCGAGCAACGAGACCGAGGGACCTGCCTATCGCGGCCATATCATCAAGGTCTTCGACAAGACCAAGAGCCGCATCCTTGGCGTGTTCCGCGGCCTGCCCGAAGGCGGCGGACGGCTCGTCCCCGTCGACAAGAAAGCTGCCGATCGCGAGCTGAACATCGCCGCCGCCGATACGCACGGCGCCCAGGACGGCGACCTCGTCAGCGTCGACATCGTCCGCACCCGCAGCTTTGGCCTCGCCTCCGGCCGGGTCAAGGAGAAGCTCGGCTCGGTCAAGTCGGAGAAGGCGATCAGCCTGATCGCGATCTACGCGCACGACATCCCGCTGCAATTCTCCTCCGGCGCGATGCGCGATGCGGAAGCCGCAGAGCCCGCCAACCTCAGAGGACGCGAGGACTGGCGCGACGTGCCGCTTGTCACCATCGATCCGCCGGACGCCAAGGATCACGACGACGCGGTGCATGCGCAGCCCGATGACGATCCGAACAACAGAGGCGGCTTCATCGTCAACGTCGCGATTGCCGATGTCAGCTTCTATGTCCGGCCGGGCACCGCGCTCGACCGCGACGCGCTCGACCGCGGCAACTCGGTCTATTTCCCCGACCGCGTCGTGCCGATGCTGCCCGAGCGCATCTCCAACAATCTCTGCTCGCTGGTGCCGGGCGAGCCGCGCGGCGCGCTCGCGGTGCGCATGGTGCTCGGCCCCGACGGCCGCAAGCGCTCGCATAGCTTCCACCGCATCCTGATGCGCTCGGCCGCGAAGCTGAGCTACGCGCAGGCGCAAGCCGCGATCGACGGGCGGCCCGACGACGCCACCGGCCCCCTGCTCGATCCGATATTGAGGCCGCTCTACGCCGCCTATGCCTGCGCCAAGCGCGCGCGCGACGAGCGCGATCCGCTCAATCTCGATCTGCCCGAGCGCAAGATCCTCCTGAAGAGCGACGGCACGGTCGATCGCGTCGTGGTGCCGGAGCGTCTCGATGCGCACAAGCTGATCGAGGAGTTCATGATCCTCGCCAACGTCGCAGCCGCCGAGATGCTGGAGAAGAAGTCGCTCCCGCTGATCTACCGCGTGCATGACGAGCCGACGCTGGAGAAGGTCCACGCGCTTTCGGAGTTCCTGGAAACGCTCGACGTTCCCTTCACGAAATCAGGTGCGCTGCGCCCGACGCTGTTCAACCGCGTGCTGGCCCAACTCGAAGGCCACGACTATTACCCGCTGGTGAGCGAGGTCGTGCTGCGCGCCCAGGCGCAGGCCGAATACTCCTCCGAGAATTACGGTCATTTCGGCCTGAATCTGCGCCGCTACGCGCATTTCACCTCGCCGATCCGCCGCTATGCCGACCTCGTCGTGCACCGTGCGCTGGTCCGCGCGCTCGGGCTCGGCGAAGGCGCCCTGCCCGACAGCGAGACGCCGGAAAGCCTCGGCGAGGTCGCGGCCCACATCTCTGTGACCGAGCGGCGCGCGATGAAGGCTGAGCGCGAGACTGTCGACCGGCTCATTGCTCATCACCTGGCTGATCGCATCGGCGCCAGCTTCCAGGGCCGCGTCTCCGGCGTCACGCGCGCCGGCCTGTTCGTCAAGCTGAGCGAGACCGGCGCGGACGGATTGATCCCGATCCGATCCCTCGGCACGGAATATTTCAACTATGACGAGAGCCGCCATGCCCTGGTCGGCACGCGCAGCCGCACCATGTATCAACTCGGCGACGTCGTCGACGTCCGCCTGATCGAAGCAGCCCCCATCGCCGGCGCGCTGCGCTTCGAGCTGCTGTCGTCCTCCAGCGAGACCGCGCCGCGCGACCGCCGTCGACCCGGTCCACAACGCCGCCCCTCATTCAAGGCCCATCCCGGACGCAGCCCGGATAAAAAACGCAAGCCGTCAAAGCCAAAGTCCGGCAAGGGGAAGAAGAACAAGGGCAAAGGCAAAAAGGGCAAGGCATGGTGACGATGAGCACGGCCCCGAAGATCTGGACACGCGAGAGCGGCCTCGTCGAGAAGCGCGACGTCTTTGCCGCGATGAAGCGCGGCTTTCGCGGCCGCTGCCCGCGCTGCGGCGAGGGAAAGCTGTTCCGCGCCTTCTTGAAGACCGCGGACAATTGCGCCCAATGCGGCCTCGATTTCACACCGCACCGCGCCGACGATCTGCCCGCCTATCTCGTGATCGTCATCGTCGGCCACATCGTGGTGCCCACCATTTTATGGATCGAGACCAATTACACCACGCCGGTCTGGATCAGCTTCGCAGCCTATCTGCCCTTCACCTTCGTCGCCTCGCTGGCGCTGCTCCAGCCGGTCAAGGGAGCTGTGGTCGGCTTGCAATGGGCTCTGCGCATGCACGGGTTTGACGAGAACCCTCCGGATGGTATTCCGCCAGTCTAAGCAAACAAGAAGCGGTTCGGGTGAGGACATGACGGATACGTCGCAGACAGCCGAGAAGGCAAAAATCCACGAGGGCAAGGAAGCCGACCACCATCCCTATTTCCGCCCGAAGGATGCGGCGACGCTGATCCTGGTCGATCGCAGCGGCAGCATGCCAAAAGTGCTGGTCGGCAAGCGCCATGACAAGGTGGTGTTCATGCCCGGAAAGTTCGTCTTCCCCGGCGGCCGCGTCGACAAGGACGATTATCGCGTGCCGTGTGCGGCCCCCATCACCGCCGAGCTGGAAGCCAATCTCGCCAAGGGCAGCCCGAAGACGCCGGCCTCGCGCGCCAAGTCGCTCGCCGTTGCCGCGATCCGCGAGGCCTGCGAGGAAACCGGCCTCTGCCTCGGTCGCAAGAGCGAAGGGAAAGCAAAACTCGAAGGCGCCTGGAAGCCGTTCGCGGATGCAGGGCTGCTGCCCGACCCGTCCGGCCTGTTCCTGATCGCGCGCGCGATCACCCCGCCCGGCCGCGTCAAGCGGTTCGACACGCGCTTCTTCACCGCGGATGCCTCCGCGATCACCCACCACGTCGAGGGCGTGATCCACGCCGATGCCGAGCTGGTCGAGCTGGTCTGGGTCGAGCTCGGCTCGAAGCCGCTCGCCGATCTGCATCCGATGACGCGCAACGTGCTCAACGAGCTCGACACGCGCCTTGCCACCGGCCCGCTCCGCCACGATGCGCCGGTGCCGTTCTTCCATTTCTACGGCGGCAAGATGCAGAAGGATATTTTGAGCTAGCCCTGCGGATCAGTCCGCATCAGGCTCGGTGCCGACATAGTCGCGCGCCGGCAGTTTCAGGAGGCGGCCGATCTCGCTCGCCAACTTGTCCGCCTCCTCGCGCCTGGTGAAGCTCTGAAGCGTGATCGGCTCGGTACCCTTGTTGCCGCAGAGGTTGACGTCATAGGCCGTCAGTTCCGGGTCATAGTCTTCCGTGATGCTGACGAAGTGATAGTCGGCGAGATCGCGCGATGAGCGGATATTCAGCAGGCCGAACTGCCTGGTGATGACGATCTGGCGCAGCGTCTCGTTGAGCACGACGAAATAGCGGAACGTCAGCAGGATGAGTCCGGGAATACCGACCAGCAATCCGAGCCCCGTAAACACCAGCACCGGCACGAGATCATCGGCGAGCCTTCCGAAGCCGAAAAAATCCTGCCGCAGGCCGAGCGCAACGTTCCACAAGAGATAGCCGCTCGCCGCCAGCAGCGGCAGCGACAACAGCCGGCCGACCCATGGCATGGGACGGTCGATGCGGACGATGCCGCCGTCCACGGTCATTGCGCCGGCCATTGAAGCGTCTCCTCGGAAGCGAAGGTTGAGGCTTGGTCGGGCCGAACGGCGGATTGGTTCGATGGCTCCTCCCTCCTCCGTGATTCCAGGGCGCGCCCCCTGGGCGCGAGCCCGCAATGACGCGATTGTGCTGAGTGTGTCGCGAAAAACAAAAAATTCTTCCCACCTCCCCCAATGGCGGAGTTCCCCGGCGTGCCTATGTCTTTCCGCAACGACAACCCAGACGGACCCAGGGCGCGCAATGGCACAACGGCAACTCAAGCTTGGCGCGTTCATGCGCCCGATCAGCATCCACACCGGCGCCTGGCGCTATCCCGGGGCCTGGCCCGACGCCAATTTCAATTTCGGTCACATCAAGACGCTGATCAGGAAGCTAGAGGCCGGCAAGTTCGACGCCTTCTTCATGGCCGATCACCTCGCCGTGCTGAACATGCCGGTCAACGCGCTCAAGCGCAGCCACACCGTGACCTCGTTCGAGCCGTTCACGCTGCTGTCGGCACTCTCGGCGGTCACCGAGCGCATCGGCCTGATCGCGACCGGCTCGACCACGTTCGACGAGCCCTATCACGTCGCGCGCCGCTTCGCCTCGCTCGACCATCTCAGCGGCGGGCGTGCGGGCTGGAACATCGTCACCACCTCGAATCCCGATGCCGCACTGAATTTCGGTCTCGACGACCACATGGAGCACGCCGAGCGCTACAAGCGCGCCCGCGAGTTCTACGACGTCGTCACGGGCCTGTGGGATTCCTTCGCCGACGATGCCTTCGTGCGCGATGTCGAGAGCGGGTTGTTCTTCGATCCCGCGAAGATGCACACGCTCGACCACAACGGCAAATATCTGAAGGTGCGCGGCCCCCTCAACATCGCCCGCCCCGTGCAGGGCTGGCCGCTGATCGTGCAGGCTGGCGCATCGGAAGACGGCAAGCAGCTCGCGGCCGAAACGGCGGAAGCCGTGTTCACCGGCGGCGGCAGCCTCGCCGACGGGCAAAAGCTCTACGCCGACATCAAGGGCCGCATGGAAAAGATCGGCCGCGATCCCGAGCATCTGAAGATCCTGCCCGGCGCCTTCGTCGTGGTCGGTGACAGCGTCGATGAAGCCAAAGAGAAGCGCGCCCTGCTCGACAGCCGCGTGCATTACGACAGCGCGATCGCCTCGCTCTCCGTCATTCTCGGCACCGATGCCTCCGGCTTCGATCCGGATGGACAATTGCCGGAGATTCCGGAGACCAATGCCAGCAAGAGCGGCCGGCAGCGCATGGTCGACCTCGCCAAGCGCGACAAGCTCACGGTGCGCCAGCTCGCCCAGCGCGTCGGCGGCTATGGTGGCCTGTCCTTCGTCGGCACGGCCAAGACCATCGCCGACCAGATGGAAGAATGGCTGGTCGGGCGCGGCTCCGACGGCTTCAACATCATGTTCCCGTTCCTGCCCGCCGGCCTCGACGATTTTGTCGACAAGGTCGTCCCGGAGCTCCAGCGGCGCGGCATTTTCCGGAAAGAGTATGAAGGGCCCACTTTGAGGGAGAATCTGGGCCTGCCGCGGCCGAAAAACCGCTTCTTCGAGGGGTAATCGGGCCGATTTGAGTGGTTTTCGGCCCTAGAGCCCCGTTCGGGGCTCTAGGTTGTTGTTTTTGACGCGTTTTCTTGACGCGAACCGGTGCCCACTTCGCTTGAAAACGCTTCGAAACCTTGACATCAGGCGGTTTCTGGCTAGGTTGCCGGCCAACGCGGGCCGTTTGGCCGGCTCCAGATTCCCTTCATTTCTGAGGTTCAGAACATGGCCAAAGCGGTCACCATCAAGGTCAAGCTCGTGTCCTCGGCCGACACCGGCTTCTACTACGTCGCCAAGAAGAATTCGCGCACCATGACCGACAAGCTGGTCAAGAAGAAGTACGATCCCGTGGCGCGCAAGCACGTCGAATTCCGCGAAGCCAAGATCAAGTAAGATCGGCAAAGCGTTGAAGAGTTTTACGGGGCCCTTTCGGGCCCCGTTTTATTTTGTCTCCGCTCTCGTGTCCCGGACGCGGTGCAGCGTGTAACGCTGCTCCGCTGAGCCGGGACCCAGCAAGCAACAGAGCGCGATGCGGAGACATGGGCCCCGGCCCAGCAGCGCACCGCACCGGACGATGCTTCGCATCGCCGGGAGCGCTGCGCCGCGTCCGGGGCACGAGGTTGAGTTCACGCGCTACTCTTTCAGCACGCCGTCATTGCGAGCGCAGCGAAGCAATCCAGGATCGTTCCGCAGAGGCACTCTGGATTGCTTCGCTGCGCTCGCAATGACTGAGCACGCGCCGAACGTTCTCCGGGCGGCGTCGATGGGGCGTTTATCGGCAGACCTCCCCTCAACCCTCGGTTGCTCAACTCCAAATGTATGTTAGCGTGAACTTACCGGCACGGCATTTCCGTCCCGGATTTGGAAGGACATGGTCATGAGATTGTCATCAAGCCTTGTCGTGCCTTCAGCCCTCGCCGTCCTGTCGACCGTCCTGCTCTGCGCCCCGGCCGCATCGCAAGTCCCGACGGGCTCCGCCGCGACAATTCCCCCCGTCTCCGTCGATGCGCCGAAGCAGCTGGCAAGGCCGCAAAAGCCGACCCAGGCAACAAACACCGGGGCATCATCGCGTCGGACTGCGTCAACCGCTCGAACGTCAACCGCGCGCACGCCGTCCTATGCACCGGGTTCTGTGATGGGGAGGATTGCCGGCCTGGAGAAAGTTGCCAGCAGCTGCAACGGGGGCTGCGCATCAAGCTTCAGGCACGGCAATGAGCCCTGGATTGGATGCAGCGAGTCGGGCGGCAATATAGACTATGGACCTTTCTCGCCAACGTGCCGAGACACCATCACCCATACATCCTATGAGAATTGCGTCGAGACGAAGGTGTTCCTGGGCGAGAATCGAAACAGAGCCCACTGGTTCTGCAGCAGCCTGGCCGCCGGCAACAGGTTTAAGGTCGCAGAACTCAAGCGGCCAGGACGTCCGCGCTAAGGCATGATCCGGAAACGTGCGAAGCTGTTTTCCGGAAAGATCATGCAACAATCTAAAAGCGCGATGACGATTCATCCAAATCTCGTCGCGCTTTAGTCCATACCTCTCGCAGGCTCTCTGTTCGGTGGAAGTCAGCCATTGATGTCGGCCACGCTTGCCGCAGGTCGCCGAAGTTCGGCCGCCAGTTGCCGCGCACGTGCGGCCGTCCACCTGGAAGGCGACGTTGAAGCCGTTCGATTTCAGCGTTGGCGCCAACAGCTGACGTCAACGGCTGTCGCCGACAGCCCGCCGACAAGCGCTCCCCAACTCATCTCCAGGGGCACCACGCAGAGCGTCAGCAGTCCAAATCCGGCCACTCACGTCGGCCGTCATTGATGGCAACCCAGCTACGCAGCACGCTTCATGCGTTCGATAGTCTGCGTTATGTGGTTTCCGGCATCGTCAGCCACCTTGAGGGACATATCGGCCATCCGGCGGCTGGAATCCAGGGCGCTGCTAATCGTGTCACGCACGAGATCGCTGTGCACAGCCGCTAGATCGTGAGGAGTTCGGCAGCGCCAGAGTTCATTCATGCGGTCCATGTTCCTCTCGATCTGTTGTCGGATGAAATCAAAGTACTCGCGTGAGACGCCGTTCATGCCCTTGGCGACAACAGTGGCGGAATACATGATTGCTTCGGCGTTCTGCGCCGAGCGTTCCGTTGCCCGCTGCGCCTCTTCGCCCGTCAAACCGAACGTGCGGCCAAGCTGGTCAGTGGAGCGGCCCATCACCGCCATGGCCATGTCTACGCCAAGCCGCCAAGTGTTTTGCAGCATGTCGGCATTTTGTTGCAGCAAATGGCTGCTGGCTTGAGCCACCTCCTCGCCCGCCTGAGCCGCAGCTAATCCGATGCGCCTCGTTTGCTCGCTGCTCCTCTCGCCGGCGCGTCGGATCATGTCTTCAGGATTGTGGGTAGATTTTTCCCCATGGCGTGGCTTTTCCTCCTGGCGTGGATTGGCCATTTCAATTCCTCCATCGCTGTTGTTGTTGGTGAGGTCGGATCCTGTGCGTCTCCGTCACAGGTGCGATCCTACGCAAGCAAACGTGGCCGCCTTTGGGCCGTTCCCGGGCGAGTGATTTTTAATCGATGCTCGGCGACTGCGCGCAAGGACGAGCGCTTCAACCTCTAATGACTCGACGAACTGGCTCATCTATTCATTACCCGGCTCATAGTCTCGGCCGAGACCGCGCCATGAAGGCTCAGCATTGACCACCGCTGAACCGTATTGCTCGTCGCGGCCTCGCTGTTGGTGCTTCTCGTCATCGGTAATGTCGTTTTCTCCAGCTGGCGGAGTCGAAGAATCCACCCATCGGCAAATTCCCCCGATGCGGCGGCATGCTTCTGCACGACATCGATCGCGGTGATACCGCGGCTCCTTGTGTCGTGCTGTTCCATGGCGACGGATCCATGATCCAGGACTTCATCAGCGGGGCTTGTTGACCGTCTTGCTCAGGATCATCGAGTCATGCGGTTCGACCGTCCAGGATTTGAGCGTAGTCGACGGCCGCGGTTCCGGATCTGAACGGCAGCTTGCGCACGTCATCGAGCATAATTTGCGCACCCGCTCGCCCGAGATTACTTCGCGTTTGCCGCGCCCCGAAAAATGGAACTCCTTATGGTGTTACCCATACGCATTTTGCAATTGTGTCCGCGTGGTGCTGGGATCTAATTCAATGATCCTGCGACACGAGAATTTGCCTCCGGGTCGCGTGTGTTTGGAGTTTTGTTTTTGAGATTGGGAGCTTTCGCAGCTGAATTGGATTTCGCGGCGCGAAGCGTAGGCGGATTCAAACAAAGTTTGAGATTGCCGCCCTATGCTGCTCGAAATGCGATGCGACGGATGGTTCGCGGCGGGCTACAGTGACGCTTCCCAGCGGAATTGGTAACCGACTTCTGGCATCACTGCCGACTGCGGATCTCGATCTGCTGGCACCCGAGCTGGAGATGGTCACGCTCGATCGGGACGCGGTCGTCTCGCGGGCGGGTGACCATACCGAGCACGTCCTCTTCCCTCATAGTGGCGCCGTTTCGGTGATGATCGACATGGCGAATGGGCAGACGGTCGCCAGCGCCGCAATAGGGCGCGAGGGGGCAGTCGGTACTCTTTCCGTGCTGGGCCCGTCCCCTGCGGCCGTTACCGCCATCGTTCGTGCCGCGGGGATAGCCTCGCGCATCCCCGCAGCGCAATTCCATGCCGCCTTTAGCCGGAGTCCCGCGATCCGGCTCGCAGTCCAGATGCACTTCAAGGCGATGCTGATACAGCTACAAATTGGCGGGGCCTGCAACGCGTTGCATCCGGTCCAAGCCCGCATGGCACGCTGGCTGCTCCATCTTCGCGACCGCGTCGACCACGACGTCCTGCCGCTCACCCAGGAGGCGCTTTCGCAAATACTGGGTGTGCGACGAACGACGGTGACGCTCCTGATGCGCAATCTGCGCGCTTCCGGAGCGATCAGATCCGAACGGCGAGGCGAAATCGAGATCGACCCATCGCGGCTCGCTGCGGTGGCGTGCGAATGCCGCGACGCCATGCGTCTCGAAGTCGAGGAGATCTTCTCTGTGAATGCAGCGCCATCTCGCGTTTTGACGCTGCCGACGCAGTGAATGAACCGGGCTATCCAGCCGTTTCGCCGCGGCCCGGTGAAGCCGGCGAACACCGCGCTGAAATCAGCTTCGCCGAATGCGTATCCTTCGGGCCGATCAGGCCGCGGCCCGGTGACGAGGTCTATAGCCAAGCATGGCTGCGGCCTTCAATGACCGGCGATGCCGGCAACAGCCAGCCCTTCAGCAAAACGATCGACGAAGCCTTGATCGTTGCAGAAGAACAGCTCCTGCCGCGCAGTCTCTATCGTGTAATCCGGCTTGCGTTGCAGCAGCTCAGCGGTTGCCGCATTTGCCTGCGCCTTTTCATCCAGGCGGCCAAGGGAGGCAGCCAGTGTCGCAAAAGCACGATACGTGGCATTCGGCTGCCGCGTCGCCCGTCGAGCAAACTCCACGGCAATGTCATATTCTCGAAGCGAGAAATGCGTCCACGAACGAACGTGGTGAAAGCTCCATAGATGGCTGTCGCGGGGACTGAGCATTGTCGCGCGATCAAGCAGCGCTTCGGCCTCGATCTCCCGCCCGCACCACAGCAGATTGAATCCTTGTGCAAAATATCCTTGCGCAAAGCTTGGATTGAGTTCCAACGACGTGTCGATGGCGGCCAGCGCCTCGTCGTTCTGACGCGTCAAGCATAGCGCTCGTCCAAGGGCGCAATGACAGAAGCAATCGAGCTCATCAAGCGTCACCGCGAGACGAGCCTGGCGCAGCGCCGTTTCCAGTCGCGCGGGTCGAATCTTCGGATCATCATAGAGCGCGCGCTGGACATTGACGTAGCTGAGCGCACCATGTCCACGCGCGAACCCGGGATCTGCCGCGATCGCACGCTGGAAATAGTCCTCGGCCGAGTCGAATCCCGGGGTGGTAAATCGCCAGAGATTCCATAGGCCGCGCTGGTAGCAGTCCCACGCGTCGAGGCTTTCGGGCGCCTTTCGTGCGGCGAGTTGTTGCTCCGCTTTCGACAATTCAGGTTCGATGGTGGCGGCGATCTGCTTCGCCATCTCTTCCTGGATATCGAAGATATTCTCGAGTTGAAGTTCGTATTTGTCGGACCAAAGCTGCATTCCGTCCGCAGCCCGGGTTAGCTCTGCCGTGATCCTGACCACATCGCGACTCTTGCGAACGCTGCCGGACATCACATAGCTCACCCCGAGCTGTGCACCGACGTCGCGTGCGTCGACAGTCCGCCCCTGAAACCCGATCGTCGAGTGGCGCGAGATCACGGAAAGCCAGCGGTTGCGAGCGAGAAGCCGGATGATGTCTTCCGTCAATCCGTAGCTGAAATAATCGTTTTCCGGGTCGCTCGACATGTTCTCGAACGGCAGCACGGCGATGAATGAGCGTGAATTCGCCTCTGCCTTGACGGCTTCCGAGACGATGTCGCCGAGTTGGGACACGTCGGTAGAAAGCGGTGCTCGTCCCGGGACTTTGATTGTTGCGCCGTGGTCCGGCGCGAGCCGGATTGCATCGGCGTCAGAGCCGCCGATCGCCTGGACCTGAGCTACGAACCGAAAGCCGCGCCGATGCAACGTCCTGATAAAGAGCTGATCAGTTCCGTTGTCGCCAAGCACACGCCGAGCACCGTTGATGCGGCTGGAAAAAGCCGCCTCGGAGATGATGCGGCCATTCCACACGATATCGATGAGTTCGTCCTTGCTCACAACCCGCTCATGGTTGCGGACCAAATGAACGATGAGATCGAAAACCTGAGGTTCAATGTGGACAGGCATTCCCTCACGTCGAAGCTCTTGCTGGCTGAGATCGACCTCGAAATCCGAAAAACGGTATTTAACTACCATTGTCATCTCTCCGCCGAGGCTGGCCGCATCTCGCGGTCGTCGTCGAAACAATCTCCAACTCAGAAAAAACCAACGTCTCCCGAAGAACTCCATCAAGCGTGAGGGATCGGCTGAGTTTAGAGACCGGTTAATCATCGTTCAACCGGAGATGCCACATGGCCCGCGCACCTGGTCTCCTGCGCAGATATTCTGCCGGATGGATTGCCGTCTTCGCACATCGCGGCTCCCTACAGACGCTTGCATCCCTCCCATCCGTGACGACGCCGACCTTGAGGAAGAAGGTCCTCTTGCTGGCGGGCCGGCTGAGGCGATTGTTCAATGCGTGGGCTGCAGCGTCGATCGCTCATCAGGCCGCTTCAGCCGCTCGGCAACCGCGCGATCATCCGCCAACGCGCGAGACGTCCTCCAGCGCGGCGCGATCGACCCGCGCTGCGCAAAGCGGCGGCATTCAACAAGCGCCGCGATGATCCGGCGCGCGTGCAGGAGCCGAGCGTGTCGTAGAGCACCCCTCCTCCATAGGCGCCGAGGAATCCGCCGATCTGGTGGCTCATGAAGGCGAGGCCCTCGAATTGTCACGTCCGCTCTTCGTGCAGACTACGATGTTGAAGGCGGACGGTTGGATGTCAGTCCTGAGCCAGAAGCGGAAGTGGCTGGACGTTGGAACTTTTGCTATACCTCCGATCTCGCTGGAGGATGGGTCATGCCAGACAATCAGCCCGCAGCGTCGACTTTGCCTGCCCCACACATTCAATTGATCCAGATGGGCCGGGCCTTTGTAATTTCGAGGACACTGTACGCTGCGGCCAAGCTGGGGCTGGCGGATCAACTCGCCTCCGGACCGAAGAGCGCTGAGGAACTCGCCGGCCCAATGCAGGTGCATGCGCCTTCGTTGCACCGGCTGATGCGCACGCTGGCGAGCCTCGGCATCCTGACCGAGCGACCGGAGCAGCGTTTTGCACTGACCGATTTGGGCGAGGCGCTGAAGACCGGCGCACCCGGTTTGGCGAGTTCGAGTCTGCTGATTTCCGGCAGCCCCTGGTCTCAGAGGGGTTGGGATAATTTGGTTTACTCCGTTCAGACCGGCAAAACCGGCTTCGAGAAGACGCACGGCGTGTCGTTCTTCGACTACCTGGCACAACATCCGGATGACGCCTCGCTATTCAGTGAGACGATGATCGGCTTCCATAGTCAGGAGCCACCGGCCGTCGCCGCCGCTTACGATTTTTCGACCTTCAAGACCATTGTCGACGTTGGCGGGGCGACGGGGAATTTGCTCGCGACCGTCCTCGCCAGTCATTCCGGGCCGCGCGGCATATTGTTCGACAGGCCGCATGTCGTGCGAGACGCGCCGGCGTTGCTTGACGCAAGAGGCGTGAGCGATCGCGTCACGATCGAGCCCGGCAATTTCTTCGAAAGCGTTCCGGCCGGAGCAGACGCCTATATCCTTTCGCACGTCCTCCATGACTGGGACGAAGATCGATGTCTTTCGATCCTGGGCCATGTACGCCAGGCCATGAACGCGGCCGGACGTCTGCTGATCGTCGAAATGGTGATACCGCCCGGTGACACGCCGCATCCGGGAAAAATGCTCGATATGGCCATGCTCGTGCAACTCGGTGGCCAGGAACGTACGGGCGCCGAATACGGGCTTCTTCTCGGCAAAGCCGGCTTTCGCCTAACTCAGGTGGTGCCGACGAATTCAGCCGCAAGCGTTGTGGAAGCCGTGGTGGCCTAGGCTGGATAGATGTCAGTTTTTGGATGTCCGTCCTGAGTCACAAGCGGTTCACCAGAACCAGGCAGCGCGGCATCCCTCAACCGGCAATAGCCCACATCACAACGGGTCAGCGTGGTTTGGCTAAGGGGCAGAAGCCGACCCTCTACAGACCGCGCGTGGTAGCTTTCCAGAACTTATCCATCGACAAGCAGTGCTCTTTGCACTTTGGCCCTAGGAATCTAAGCAGCGCCCTGAAATCGAATACTTCCTCGCCGTCTGCGTGCTGCAATGTTTCAAGAAAGCCCGTCGACAGAGCAGCCCGCTCTTCAGCAGAACCATTGTTTAGCGCCTGCTCACAGAGTTCAAAAGCGGACTTTACCGTGTCTTTTGGCAGTTGCTCGAAATGCTCGATGAGAGCCTGTGCCAATTCGGCGCCAGCGATTGTTACAGGCACCGTCTCAGGTGACCAATCCGCCTTCAGCGCAGCGGCCGCCTCTCTCAACTGAGGCGCCAAATCAGCAATTCTTTCAAGATAACTCTCATCCGTAGGCATGTGATCAATATGTCGGACACGGATCATGTCGGCAATGGGTCACAAGCAGCTCATCGCAACCAAACAGCCCGGCGTCCGCTGCAAACCTAAGCGCCCCCAATAAGGACGCTCTCTCGCTACGCCGTCCGCAACACCGGCGCCGGCGGCTGCGACGGCCGGATCCACCTGCACGATGCCGCCGGCCAGGCCCAGCGCCACGCCGATGCGCCAGGCCATGGTGTAGGAGCCGAGCGCGTCGTAGAACGCCCCTCCTCCGCAGGCGCCTCAGACTACTTCGGCGGCTGCAAGCCGGGCGACCGCAGCCATTCGCTCATGTGCGAGCCGGTTTCGGCCTGTCGGGCCTTTCGTAGCAGCTCCTCGCGAGCCGCCCCAGGTGGAAGCAATGCGGCTTTATTACGTAGGCGAGTCGCTTCTTCGGCAAGACGGACCTCCAGGGTGTTTGTCTGTTTGAACCGACGCCGCTCACTCATCGCTCAACCTCCGAATACGGGTTCCTAATCCGTCAACGGGACTGCCGATATATGCAGATGCGCTGCTGTCGGTTCCAAAGTTGGATTCAATTAATCCACGGCACCCACTAGGGCGGACTTACGCCAAGCTCTTCTATGGCCAAAGCCGACAGTTGCCTCGCCTCGCGAACGCCGCGTTGCCCCAGTTCTACGATCTTTTTTGCGATCAGGTCTGTGATTGGGTCGTTGCGGTCAACCAGGCAAAGCGCGTGCAAAGTGCGCTCGTAGGCGTCCGTCAATATGGCTATTTCCTCCGGGCCCAACGGAGAGTTCTGTAACAGGCGGTAGATGGCCATTTTGGGTTCTAGCTCCGGACCCATTGTCGCGCCGAAACTCAAATTAGGACACACCTAAATTCAGCTTAGGACGCTCGGAGTAAAATACGAATATCCCGCAGCGCAAAAAGAACGTTTAGACCTCGCAGCAATGGGTCGGTCATCGACCGGGACCAACGCAATGTCCGCCAGGTCACAAGCGCCTCTGGGCTTCACGGCGGGCGACCTCCGGTCGACTCAGCACTCCGGACATATCCCCGCGCGGCGGCCAAAAAGCGACCTACCGTCCTCCCTGCTCAGCTTCGCCGGTTGATCTCATGGATGATGAGGTCACGATGCGCGATGTGCGAAGCCAGCGCAACTCGGAACGTGGCCAACAGTTCTCGCGCCAGCTCAGTCTCACAACCGGCGCGATCCAGGACAGCTATGCGCTCTTCCTGAACCGCGATGTGTTGCTCGCCTTCGGCTACGTGCCGTTCGGCTTCTCGCAAGTGACGCAGGTGCATCTCGCGATCCATCCGCGAGCCCTACACGAGTTTCTGCGACCGAGCTTGACCAAGATCAACGTTACTTCTCGTCTTGCGGGAAGGGCTCTTGGGTCTTGCGGGCAACGAACGTGTCCGACTCTGGACACTGGCAAAGCACGTCTTTCGCCTTTTTCACGACCTCTTTTGCGCGTTCGAGCGCTACGCCGTCCGCAACACCGGCGCCGGCGGCTGCGACGGCCGGATCAGCGCGAACGCCACCTGCACGATGCCGCCGGCCAGGCCCAGCGCCACGCCGATGCGCCAGGCCATGGTGTAGGAGCCGAGCGCGTCGTAGATCACTCCTCCTCCGTACGCGCCGAGGAAGCTGCCGATCTGGTGGCTCATGAAGGCGAGGCCCTGGATCATCGCCTGCCAGCGCAGGCCGAACATCTCGGCGACCGCGCCTGCGACCAGGGGACCGACGCCCATCCAGAGGAAGCCCATGATCGCGCCGAACAGCAGCGTCGAGAACGGCGTCGCCGGCAGCATGAAGTACCAGGCGAGCGCCAGCGAGCGCAGGATGTAGATGCCGCCAAGTAGCGCGAGCTTGTTCCAGCGCTGGCCGGCCCAGCCGAAGAACAGCGAGCCCAGCACGTTGAAGCCGCCGATCATGCCGAGCGTCTGCGCGCTCAGCATCGGATCGAGGCCGCAGATGGCGAGATACGACGGCAGATGCGTGGTGAGGAAGACGAGCTGCATGCCGCAGACGAGATAGGCGCAAGTCATCACGACGAAAGGCGCGTTGCCGAACGCCGCCTTCGTCGCGGACGCGGCCGTGGCATCGCCGATGTCGTCGGCGGCCGGCTTCGGCAGCGGGACCTGGTCGACGCGCCCCGCATACCACGCGGCGGGAATCATCAGCACCGACATGACGACGAAGCCGGCGAGCCCGACGCGCCAGCCAAAGCCCTCATTGAGCATCTGTCCGATCGGCGCCGACAACAGCGCGCCGAGCGAGCCCGCGCCGGAGACGATGCCGAGCACGGTCGAGCGCACCGTCGCGGGCACCGCGCGCGCGGCGACCGACATCGCGATCGCCGCCGCGGTGCAAGCGAGCGACGTGCCGATCAGCACGCCGCCGCCGATCATGATGCTGACCAGGCCGCCCGCGGTCGCCATCAGAATGAGGCCCGCGATGTACATGAATGAGCCGACGATCATGATCGGACGGAAGCCGTAGCGAACCGTCATCGCGCCGGCGAGCGGCTGGAGAAAGCCCCAGGCGAGGTTCTGCACGGCCAGCGCCAGCGTGAAGTCCGAGATCGAAATGTGGATGTCATGCGTCAGCGGCTGCATGAAGATGCCGAGGCTCTGCCGCAGCCCCATGCTCAGCGTCAGCATGATCGAGGCGCCGATCAGGATGGGCAATGTCGGACGCAGGACCTGCAACAGGGGCATTTTTGTCTCCCTCGGGGCGCGGCGCGAGTGCCGGCGTCTGCAATATCAGTTGATTTTGGTTACACAGACCTGTGTACTTAGGCTATGTTGGGCCGCAGCTGTCAAGCCAAGAGGATGCGCGCTACCGCATGGCTCCCCCGCCCGCCCCACAGACGATGAAAGAGCGGATCCTTCAGACCGCAGACAAGCTGTTCTATCTGCAAGGCATTCGCGCCATCGGCGTTGACACCATCGCGGCCGAGATCGGCATCTCCAAGCGCACGCTCTACAACCACTTCCCCTCCAAGGACGCGCTGATCGCGGCTTACCTCGAGCGCCGCTTCGTGCATGCCCGCCCCTCCGACAAGCCGCCGGCCGAGCAGATCCTCGCCACCTTCGATTCGCTGGAGCGGCGGTTTGCGGCGAAGGATTTTCGCGGCTGCCCGTTCGTAAATGCGGTCGCCGAGCTCGGTCCCCAGGACCGCGCCGTGAAGAAGATCGCCATCGCCTTCAAGGAAAGCCGCCGCGTCTGGTTTCGCGACCGGCTGACCGAGCTCGGCGTTGCGGAGTCGGATGCTCTCGCAACGCAGCTCGTGCTGCTGGTCGACGGCTCGATCGCGCAGGACCTCGTGCGCGATGATCCGGCAATGGCACGCGCTGCGAAGGAAGCGGCGAAGGTGTTGCTGCGAAATGCAGGGGTGGATGTGGGCGATGCGAAGCCGGTGAAGGGGCGCAAGCAGGCGCCGCAATAACCGCCGTCGCATATCACACGGTGTCATGCCCCGCGAAGGCGGGCATCCAGTATTCCAGAGACGGATGTGATTGAATCGAGAAGCCGCGGCGTACTGGATTCCCGCCTTCGCGGGGAATGACAGTTGAGTTTGTGGAGAGAGCGACGGTCACCTGACTCCACGTCAGCGCCAATCCGCCATCCTACCAAGATGCTCCTGTTTTGCCCGACGTGTCAAATGCCGATGCTGCCTGCGCAAGCCACTTCGCCACCCGCGTAAGCCATTGATCCGGCTGGCGCCGGCTACTGTGCATGGGGTTGTTTTCGCGACTCTTGTGCGAGCGGCCTCACGCCGCCTGCGACACCACGCGATTGCGGCCGTCGTGCTTGGCCCGATACAGCGCGGTGTCGGCGCGCTTGAGGACGTCGGCGACCGCCTCGCCCTTCTGCTCCAGCGTGGTCAGGCCGATCGAGATCGTGACCTCGATGCGCTTGGCACCCTTGTGGATCGCGAACGGCTCGCCCGCGATCGAGCGGCGCAGGCGCTCGGCGACCATGCCGGCGACGTGGAGATCGGTCTCCGGCATCACGATGACGAACTCCTCGCCGCCATAGCGGCAGGCAAGGTCAATGCCGCGGATCGATTTTCGCACGCGCACGGCGAATTCGCGCAGCACGTCGTCGCCGGCGTCGTGGCCGTAATTGTCGTTGATCGACTTGAAGAAGTCGATGTCCAGGATCATCAGCGCCAAGGGCTTGCCGCGCGTTGCGGCCTGCTCGGCGAGCGTCGCCAGATGGCTCTCCATGTAGCGGCGATTGTGCAGGCCGGTGAGCGCGTCGGTGATCGCCATCTCGATCGAGTTCTGCACGTTGTCGCGCAGATGATCGGTGTAGCGGCGGCGGCGGATCTGGGTGCGGGCGCGGGCCAGCAGCTCGATCTTGTCGATGGGACGCAACAGGTAGTCGTTGACGCCGATCTCGAGGCCGCGGAGCAGCCGCGTTGAGTTCTCGGGGTCCGCGATCGCCAGGATCGGCACGTGCCGCGTCCGCTCCAGCGAACGCGCCTGGCTGCACAGCCTGAGGCCGTCGAAATTGTTGAGGTCGAGCGAGACGATCAGCAGGTCGTAATTGCCCTCGGCGGCGTGGAACAGCGCTTCCGTCGGATTCGGCTCGACGTCGATGGTGTGCTCGGCGGCAAGGATCGTCGCCAGCCGCTCGTAGGAGGACTGGCGGTCGTCGACCAGCAGGATGCGGCCGCCCTTGCCGGTGTCGGCCACGGCGCTGCGCTCGGGCGCCTGCATGCCGATCTCGAGCGAGGTGATGGCGCGCATGCGCAGCTCATCGGTCATCATCTTCAGCCGCGTCAGCGAGCGCACGCGCGCGATCAGCACGACGTCCGAGACGGGCTTGGTGAGGAAATCGTCGGCGCCGGCCTCCAGCCCGCGATTGCGATCGGAGGGGCTGTCGAGCGCGGTAACCATGACGACGGGAATGTGGTGCGTCGCCGGGTCGGTCTTGAGCCGGCGGCAGACTTCATAACCGTCCATGTCGGGCATCATCACGTCGAGCAGGATGATGTCGCATTCGGCGCGACGGGCCAGCGCCAGCGCCTCGGTGCCGTTCGAAGCGGTCATCACGTCGAAATATTCGGCGGACAGGCGGGCTTCGAGGAGTTTGACGTTGGCAGGAACGTCATCGACAACCAGGATACGCGCGGACACTTTGCACTCACTTCCTATCCGATGAAACGCCGGACCGTCTCAATGAATTTGCCGACCGAAATCGGCTTGGACAAATAGGCCTCGCAGCCGCCCTCGCGGATGCGCTCTTCGTCGCCCTTCATCGCGAACGCCGTGACCGCGACGACGGGAATGGAACGCAGCTCCGGATCGTCCTTGATCCAGCGCGTCACCTCGAGGCCCGACACCTGCGGCAACTGGATATCCATCAGCACGAGGTCGGGCCGCATCTTGCGAACGAGATCGAGCGCCTCGTAGCCGTTGCTGGTGCCGGAGGTCTGGTAGCCGTGCGCCTCCAACAGGTCGCGGAAGAGCTTCATGTTGAGCTCGTTGTCTTCCACGATCAGGACGGTCTTAGCCATCCCGCCCTCCTGATTGGTCCTGAAGACCGATACATGTAACGCCTCAGGCGCCGCTCGCCGGCGCTTCGAAAACTGGATTCAAACTAGCCTCAGATTCGCTTGAGTTTCGTTAAACCCGAGGGGCCACTTTCTGCGACGTGGTTTCCAGTTGCTTGCCCCGGGTTGCAAGACTCAGGCACGAGACTCGGGCATGATGCAAAGTAGACACCGAAAGTTAACGGAAAGGCAAACCGGGCCCGTGAAAAAGCCTGTTCACAACCCCCGCGAAGTCGCTGAAATCGTTGCGATTCAGGCGCTGTCCTTCGTCGCGAGCGACCCTGAGCGGCTCGGCCTGTTTCTGGCCGAGACAGGTGTCGGTCCGGAGACCCTGCGCAATGCGGCCGCGGACCCGAATTTCCTGCTCAGCGTGCTCGATTTCGTGCTGCGCGATGACGCCACTGTGAAGGCCTTCGCGGACGCCTCCGAGCTGCATCCAACCAACGTTGCTGCGGCGCGGCAGGTGCTGGGCGATGCGCTCGGCGACCCCTCTTGGGAGCGCGACGTGCCGTGAGCACTCCCGATCCGGCCGGGCCCCGCTGCTTCTGCCGGGATTGTCTGGCCGATCTGGACATCAGCGTGCGGCGCTGTTCCGCCTGCGGCTCCCCCCGCCTCGTCCGCCACCGGGCGCTGGCGAGCCTGACCATCGCCCATATTGACTGCGACGCCTTCTATGCGACGGTCGAGAAGCGCGACAATCCTGACATCGCCGACAAGCCGGTCATCATCGGCGGGGGTAAGCGCGGCGTGGTGTCCGCCGCCTGCTACATCGCGCGCACCTATGGCGTGCGCTCGGCCATGCCGATGTTCAAGGCACTGGAAGCCTGCCCGCACGCGACCGTGATCCGCCCCGACATGGCAAAGTATGTCCGGGTCGGCCGCGAGGTGCGCCAGGCCATGCAGGCGCTGACGCCGCTGGTCGAGCCGCTCTCGATCGACGAGGCCTTCCTCGACCTGTCCGGCACCGAACGCGTGCACGGCATGATCCCGGCAAAGGTGCTGGCGCGCTTTGCCCGCGACGTCGAGCGCGACGTCGGCATCTCCGTCTCGGTCGGCCTGTCCTGCAACAAGTTCCTGGCCAAGATCGCATCCGACCTCGACAAGCCGCGTGGCTTCGCCGCGCTCAACCAGGAGGAAGCACGTGCGATGCTGGCGGACAAGCCAGTCGGCTTCATTTTTGGCGTGGGTCCGGCCACCCAGGAACGCCTGGTGCAGCGCGGCTTCCGCGTCATCGCCGATCTTCAGAAAGCCGACGAGATCGAGATGATGCGGCAGTTTCCGAGCGACGGCCGCCGGCTGTGGCGGCTCGCCCGCGGCATCGACGACCGCCGCGTCGAGCCTGATCGGGGCGCCAAGACCATTTCCAGCGAGACCACCTTCGAGACCGACATCCGCGATTTCGCCTCGCTGGAGAAGATCCTGTGGCGTCTCTGCGAGAAGACATCGTCGCGCCTCAAGAGCAGCGAGCTCGCGGGATCGACCGTCACGCTGAAGCTGAAGACCGCCGATTTCCGCCAGCGCACCCGCTCGCAGTCGATCGCGGCGCCGACGCAGCTCGCCGCCAAGATCTTCTCGATCTGCCGCGAGATGCTGGCGAAGGAAATCGACGGCACCGCCTTCCGCCTGATGGGCGCCGGCGTCAGCGCCCTGCGCGAAGGATCAATCGCCGACGACACCGACATGCTCGACCGCCGTGCGGCGCACGCCGAACGCGCCGTGGACAGCCTGCGTAAGAAGTTCGGCAGCGCCGCGGTGATCCGCGGCATCGCCTATGACGGCCCGGAAAAGGCGCAGGAGTGATCGAGTCCTGCTCAACTCAGTCGCGTTCGAAGATCCGCGCACCCGGATAGACGCGCCGGGCATACTGAACGACCAGCTGCCGATCCTGAGTCTCCAGGAACGGAGTTCGGATCTGACAAGACCCGATGATGAGGTGCCACAAGCCGTTGAGCTTTCGAATGACGACGTTCATTTGAGCTTCCTCGCAGTGACCCGAGTGGACTCAAATTGTAAGAATCTCCCGCCGTCGCTCAATTGTACCAGCGTAAGGTCAGCGTATGAGAAGGATTAGAGGAGATATACAAAGGTATGTTGGTTATCGCTTCAACAGCCGTCGGCGCCGATAGCTTCGCAAGGGCTCAAGCGGTTCCGCCCGTGCAGGAGCTGGCACCATGACAGGCGAGCGCAATCTCGGCGTGCTGCTGAGGCACATGAAGCCGGAGATGTTGGACGGCATCGTCGTGTTTTGCACGATCCCGACCAGCGAGGCCATTCCCGAAGCACTCAATCCGCTGCTGACGTTCCGCGAACAGGAAGGCACGACGCTCGTAATCCCTCGCGAAGAGGCCGAAGCGGCGGGACTACGCTACGCGTTCCCCTCGAGCATGATCACCCTCACGGTTCACTCCGCGCTCGATGCGGTCGGCTTCCTAGCCGCAATCACGGCGCGCCTCGCCGAAGCCGGCATCAGCGTGAACGCCGTGTCGGCGTTCCACCACGACCACCTCTTCGTGCCTGCCGACAGGGCCGACGAAGCAATGAGCATTCTGCAAGGGATGTCCAGAGCGAGCCAAGATTAGTTCGTTGAGATCACCGGGAAGTTCTTGGCCAGCCCCCACTCGTCGTGTGAGAAGAATATCATTCTGTGCTGATCCCGGCAGATGACGTAGCAGTCAAAGAGAAGCAACACGGCGATCACAACGAATGAGGTCGCATCTTCAATTTCTCCTTGCTCGAACAGCTGCGCCGGCGCATCGATCAGCCTGCGCGTCTCGCCATAGGACTGGCGGAGACGGCTGACGAGCGGCATCCATTGTCCGGGCGGCCAAACCATCCAATCATCGAACCAGACCAGCAGGCTCGTCGTATCGACGAATTCCTCCATGACCCGCTTGACGAGATTGACTCTCTTTTGAGCGTCCACCGGGATATCGAACTTCTGTTCGAGATCGGCGTGGTCCGGCAATTTCCACACGCTCAAGGCAACGCCGTTGCCCGAACACCAATCCATCGCTTCTTGTTTGTTCAGGAACTGAACCATGCTGGCCTTCGGGAGACTTTTCGTCGCCTGCGCACCATCGCGGATCCGCGGCGCGCCATCCGCACTACGGGACTGCCCGAGAACATAGCGGCAGCAGTTTGTCTCGCGTCAGTGGCGCGAGTTCCACGGAGGCAGGAACGCTCGGATCCAACCAGAGGATCTCCTCGATCTCCGCTCCCGGTGCGACCGGATATGCTATGACGACGCGAAAGATCTCCGCGTCGACAAGCCGGCCCGGCTCGTTCGCCGCGGGTGCGGTATATCGTCCAACATAGGTCATCTCGCTCGGATCGACGTCGATCCCAAGCTCTTCGGACAACTCCCGTTGCAGCGCCGCCTGCGGATGCTCGCCAGCCTCGATCTTTCCCCCTGGCTGCATGAAGCTTTCAGTGGCCTTCTTCCTGACGAGCAGGACACGCCCATCGCTCCTGCTCATCAATGCAGCGGCGATTCGAATTGAATTCTGCGACATCGTTCCTTCCACACCTCAATCCGCGACCGCTACCGCCTCGATCTCGATCAGCCATTCCGGCGCGGCGAGTGCGGAGACGCCGACGAGGGTCGAGGCCGGCGGCTCCATGCCTTCGAAGAAGACGGAGCGCGCCTTGCCGATGATGGGGCGCAGCTCCGGCTTGTAGCCGACGACGAAGGTCGTGATCTTCACGATATTGGCGTAACTCGCGCCGGCCGCTTTCAGCGCCAGGCCGAGGTTCTGCATCACCTGCGTCGTCTGTGCGGCAATATCGCCCTCGCCGACGATCCGCCCCTCCTCGTCGACCGACACCTGGCCGGAGATGTAGATGGTACGAGCGCCCGTGGCGGTGACGACGTGGGAATAGGCCGGATTGTGATGCAGGCCGCTGGGGCGGAGATGATCGAGCTTCGGCATGGGTTCGCCTCCCGGAGGTTTGTGGTTGGGAGGGAGCGTAGCTGGAGAGGGAGCGGAGAGCCAGCCCCGTCATTGCGAGGAGCTCTTGCGACGAAGCAATCCAGACTGCTCACCACGGATACAGTCTGGATTGCTTCGCTTCGCTCGCAATGACGAAGGAAGGAGCGCCCCTCAATTACAGGGCTTGCTGTCCTTCACGTCGAACTTGCCCATCGCGCCGGAGATCACGAAATCGTTGTAGTCGAGCACGAGCTGACGCGAGACACCGTTCTCGTAGAGCTCGAATGCCATCGCATAGACCGGCGTCTGCTCGCCTTCCTTCTGCTGGGCCTCGCGGTCGAAATAGCTGACGGTGACGGGCCAGCGCTTCAGCGACTTCATGTGCTCGTCGGAGGTCGATGCATCGGGCGCGGCGGTGCGTTCGACGGGGATCGGCTGGCCGATCACGGTCAGCGTGTTGTAGACCTTCTGGCCGTCGTCGGAGCCGTCATAGACGGAGAGCTCGAGCAGCGACTTGCCGTCCTTGGCGGCGGCGATGATGCGCTGGATCTGCTCGGTCGGGAACACGATCTTGCCGTCGAGCGTAAAGCTCTTCGGCGCCGGCAGCTTCAGCTTGACGTTGATGTGGTCGCCGTCGCGCTCGGCCGAGCCGTCGACCCGGCCGGCATCGGCCTCGTTCATCCGCGTCTCGATCTTGAAGCGGTAGCTCTTTCCCGCGGCATCCTCCCAGGAGTTGGAGCGGAGGTCGCTGAGCGTCACCTTGCCCTCGCCGCTGTCGAGCTCGGAGACCTGGCGGAATTCGGAGGTGTAGCCCTCGCAGGAGCTTCCGGTGAAGTTGTAGAGGATGCGGCCGCGGGCGCTGTTGACCGAATTGGAGCGCGATTTCACGAGGCTCAGATCATAGAGCGCCTGGTGCGCGAGGAACGGACCGTTGGCGGCTAGCGCCCCACCGCCGGGGCCGCAAGCAGCCGCCGCGAGCGCCATCACACCGAGCGAAGTCCGGAAAAGGTGCACCATGTCTATTCCTTGGGGACGCGTCCTTGGGGAGCGCAGATTCGACATTTTAATGACCGTTCCATTGCGTCGCAACTGAGGCCGTTTCACGTAAAGTTGCGGCCCTCGCCCTGAACCTCCGGGCCTGCCCGCGCAAGAGGCACCCGCCGCTCGGCCCGGGCGGCTTGCTTGCATGTGGCTGCGCGATGGGCGAAACAGGCGCGCCCGGCTGCACAACCCAAGGCGCCCGGACGAATGAATTCCTGGGATATCGAGGTCGAGACATGGCGGGCACGGTCGAGCAGAAACTGGCGGAACAGGGCATCAAGCTGCACGAGGCCCCCACGCCCGTGGCCAATTACGTGCCTTTCGTGCGCACCGGCAATCTGCTGTTCGTCTCCGGCCAGGTCTGCTTCGATCCCGCCGGCAAGCTGATCGCCAAGGGCAAGCTCGGCGCCGGCGTCTCTATCGAGGACGGCGCGGCGGCCGCACGCGGCTGCGCGGTCAATTTGCTGGCCCAGGTCAAGGCGGCGCTCGGCGACCTCGACAAGGTCGTGCGCGTGGTGCGCCTCGGCGGCTTCATCAACTCGGCGCCGGACTTCGTGGACGGGCCGAAGGTGCTCAACGGCGCCTCCGACCTGATGGTCGCCGCCTTCGGCGACAGGGGCCGCCACGCCCGCACCACTGTCGGCGTCGCCTCGCTGCCCGCAGACGCGGCGGTCGAGGTCGAAGGCGTGTTCGAGGTCGCCTGACGCGAATGCGCGCTCCTGATTGGCTGACAGCCCGGCCGGTCGCCCATCGCGGCCTGCACGACATCTCCCGCGGCATCGTCGAGAACATGCCGGGCGCGGTGCAGGCTGCAATTGCCGGCAATTTCTCGATCGAGGTCGATATCCAGCTCAGCGCCGATGGCGAGGCGATGGTGCATCACGACCATGCCCTCGGTCGTCTCACCGAGGCCACCGGCGAGGTGGTCGAGAAGACCGCGGCAGAGCTGAAAGCCATCAAGTTCAAGGACACGGACGAGCGGATGATGTCGCTCAGCGACCTCTGCACTATGGTCGCCGGCCGCGTGCCGCTGGTGATCGAGGTGAAGAGCCATTTTGGCAGCGACCGCAAACTGGTGAAACGGATGGCCGAGGTACTGGCGTCCTATCAGGGGCCCGCCGTCGGCATGTCCTTCGATCCCGACCAGGTGCTGGCGCTGCGCGAACTGCTGCCCTCGTGCCCGCGCGGCATCGTCGCGCAGCGGAGCTATGAGGACGAATACTGGGCTTACCTGTCGCAGGAGCAGCGCGACGGCATGCTGTACCTGCGCCACGGCTTGCAGACCCAGCCGCACTTCGTCGCCTTCAAGGTCGACCACTTGCCAGCCCCCGCCCCCTGGATCGCCCGCAACGTCTTCGGCTGCGCCCTGCTCGGCTGGACGGTCCGCACGCCGGACCAGCGGGCGCGGGTCGGGCAATATGCCGATCAGATGATCTTCGAGGGGTTCGTGCCCTGACGTCGTCCTGGCGAAAGCCAGGACCCATAACCACCGAATGCAGTCGTGCGAAGACTGGCGGTCAACAGCTCGGCACCTAACATCGCCCTGGGGTAATGGGTCCTGGCTTTCGCCAGGACGACTCGCGGATAGGGTCACGCGACCCCAGTTCCCGCCCCCCTTGAAGTCGCTGTTGCAATGCACGATCTTGGGCACGATGGCATCATCCGAAATTACGCTCGAGGCCGTACCGTCCATTGGCGAAGTCTCGCCCGAGGATTGGGACGCCTGCGCCAATCCCCGCGGCAGCTGCAATGGGGCTGGCAACGGAACCTCATCCGCCCTTCCAGGCGATTCCCTCGACCTCTTAAGACCTGCCTATAACCCGTTCGTCTCGCACGCATTTCTATCGGCGGTCGAGAAATCAGGTTCAGCGACCATTCGCACCGGCTGGGGGCCACGGCATCTGGTGGCCAAGATCGACGGCCGCGTCGCCGGCGTCGTGCCCTGCTATCTGAAATCGCATTCGCAGGGCGAATACGTCTTCGACCGCGGCTGGGCGGATGCCTATGAGCGCGCCGGTGGACGCTACTATCCGAAGCTTCAGGTCTCGGTTCCTTTCACGCCGGCAACCGGACCGCGGCTGCTGGTCCGCGACGGCGTGGATCGCGAGCAGATCATGGAGGCGCTGGCGAGCGGGCTGGTGGCGCTGTGCGGCGTCAGCAAGGCCTCCTCCGTGCACGTGACCTTTGCGCGCGAGGCGGAATGGAAGCTGCTTGCCGAACACGGCTTCCTCCAGCGCACCGACCAGCAGTTCCACTGGCACAACGAGGGCTTTGCGAGTTTCGACGATTTTCTCAGCACCCTGAACTCGCGCCACCGCAAGTCGATCAAGCGCGAGCGTCGCGACGCGCTTGCATCGGGCGTCACGATCCACTGGCTCACAGGCAAGGACATCACCGAGGATGCCTGGGACGCCTTCTTCATGTTCTACATGGAGACCGGCTCGCGCAAATGGGGCCGCCCCTATCTGACGCGCGAATTCTTCTCGCTGATCGGCGAGACCATGAGCGAGGACGTGCTGCTGGTGATGGCCCGCCGCAACGACCGCTGGATCGCGGGCGCGATCAACTTCATCGGCTCGGACACGCTGTTCGGCCGCAACTGGGGCGCGGTCGAGCATCACCCCTTCCTGCATTTCGAGGTCTGCTACTATCAGGCGATCGACTTCGCCATCAAACGCGGGCTTCGGAATGTCGAAGCCGGCGCGCAGGGCGAGCACAAGATCGCGCGCGGCTATCTGCCGAAGACGACCCACTCCGCCCACTTCATCGCCGATCCCGGCCTGCGCCGCGCGATCGATGATTACCTCAAGCGCGAGCGCGCCTATGTTGCGGAAGCCGGCCGAGAGCTCGCCGAGCTCGGCCCGTTCCGCAAAGGCATCGACGAGGCGCCTTGACGGGTTACTGTTGCTGGTGACAGTAAGCGCAAAATTCCAAGCGTAAAATTCGAAGCGTAAAAATTCGAAGCATAAAATTCCTGGGAGCCGCCGCCATGACCGCCTACGACACCAACAACATCTTCGCAAAAATCCTGCGCGGCGAGCTGCCCTGCAACAAGGTCTATGAGGACGAACACGTCTTTGCTTTCCTCGACATCATGCCGCGGGTATCAGGCCACACGCTGGTGATCCCGAAGGCCGCTGCCCGCAACATCCTCGACATCAAGCCGGACGATTACGCCCATGTCGCCCGCGGCGCGAAGAAGATCGCGATCGCGGCGATGAAGGCATTTAATGCCGACGGCATCACCGTCCAGCAGTTCAACGAGCCCGCCGGCGGACAGGTGGTGTTTCACCTCCACATGCACGTGTTGCCTCGTCACGACGGCGTGGCGATGCTGCCGCCGGCCAGTCGCAAGGAAGACGGCAAGGTGCTGGAAGAGAATGCGGCGAAGCTGATCGCGGCGTTGAAGGGTTGATCGTCACTCCGTCTGAAAATCCCCGGCTTGCGGCGCGGCCAGCGGCGTGAACTCGCAGCGGTCGGGCTTGATGTCGATCAGCGGGGTGTTGTCGATGCAGTCGAGCCCGCGCACCAGGATCGCATTGCCTTCGATCCCGACCAGCTTGACGATCGACGTGCCGATCGGATTGGGCCGCACCGGCGAGCGCAGCGAAAACGTGCCGCGGGTCTTCTCGTTGTTCTTCGGGCTCTGCAGAACGATGTCGCGGCGCGACTGGTCGAGCCAGTAGAGCACTTCCAGATTGCTGTAGAAATCGACGCCCTTGATGGCCGGCACGAACGGCTCGAAGATCTCGAGCCGGCAGATCGGGCCGTCCTGACGGCCCTGGCGCGGCGTCTCCATCCGCGAGGTCCAGGGCGTGCGGATACGGCCGATGAAGACCAGGCCGGCATCCTCTGCGGGCGGCAGCTCGATGGCGACCTCGCCCTCGCGGAGCTCGTTTTCGCGAACCATATGTCGTGTTCCTTGCTGTTCGCCGGCGGTTTTAGCCCAACCACCACTTGCCGGCCAGCATGAAGACTTCGCCGGTGACGACGCCCGCAAAAATCGAGCGGCGGGTCAACAGGAAGGCGACGAGGCCGGCGCCCACCGCGCCATAGCGCAGGATATCGGGCACGCTGGCCAACGCGCCCGGCGGCTGGACCACAATCTGGGCGATGACGCCGGCCAGGATCGCGGTCGCGACCGCCCTCACCCAGACCAGCAGTTCGGAGCCCTCGTCGATGCCGCCGCCGAACCACAGGCCCAGCATGCGCCATACCTGGTTGGGAATAACGCCTGCGACGAACAGCACGACGAGCGCCTGCCAGTCGCCGATCAGCTGCGCGTAGCTCATGCGCGCACCTCCCGCCACCAGTGGACGCCATAGGCGATCGTGCCGGCCACCAAACCGCTGACGAGAATGTCGAGGCCGGAGTTCATCTTCGCCGCCAGCGGATAGAGCAGAACCCCGAGCGCCAGCGCGACGACATCGGCGGCCTCGCGGCTGTTGCGCGCGGTCGAGAACAGGAACGACAGCGGCGTCAGCAGCAGGATCGCCGCGCCAAGCGTCTGCGTCAGGTTGGCGGCGAGGAAATAGCCGACCGTGTTGGCGGTAAGGCACACCGAGACCAGGCCGAAGCCAAGTCCGTTGACGAAGGCGATCCGCCGCTCGCGCGGCACTTGCGGCAGGAAGCGATGGCACTCGACCCACAGCGTCACGGCGGTGAGATGAGCCGCGAAGAACAGTTCACGTCGCTTGGTCGTCGGCGTTCGCATCAGCGGCAGCACCGAGACGACCATCGGAAACAGCCGGATGGCGCTGACGGTCACCGCGATCGCCGACTGGATGATGGTCGCGCCCGAGCCGAGCGTGGTGATCAGAATGATCTGCGCCGGACCTGCCCAGACGAACAGCGTCGAGCACAGCGCCCAGAGCAGGCTGAAATGAGTATCATGAGCAAGCGCGCCGATGCCGAGATAGGTCGCGAACAGGACGAGCGTGAGGATCGTCTGCGTGATCGAGCGCAGGCCCCACGCAAAAGCGCGCCACGGGCTTTGCCATTGAGGAGAGTCGAGCGGAGGAAGCGCCACGGGAGTTTGGGCCGAGTTGCGGAATCGTGCCCGCATAACGGGCAATGCAGCGACCGGCGTCAAGGAAGCACGCGGCGGGGCTGGCATGCACGCCGACGAGGGCCCTACCCGCTCACACCCCGGTTCTTCAGCACGAAGCACGCACCGCCGGCCTTGCGGATGCGATTGCACAGATCATCCGCCTCGTTGCGCGTGTCGGCGCCGATGCGCACCTGATAGAACGCGCGCGTCCCGCGGCTGCGCATCACCGACGAGAGCAGGCTCGGATCGCGGTCACCGATCACGGCGCTCAGCCGCGTCACCGCGCGGGAATACATCGCCAGCGCCCTGTTGCGGTCGAAGCCGGCGGCGAGCTGCACGCCCCAGATCTTGGCGGCGGCAAGCTCCACATGCTGCTCGAGCTCGGCGACGAACGGATTTGGCGCGCGCTTCAACAGCGCCATCAGATCGCGACAGCTCGTCGGCGGCGAACTCGGCGGTCCCTTGCCGGTGCTGCCCGCCTTGGCCCATGCGTCAACGCTGGCGCCCGTGATGGCATAGACGTAGTTGCGGGTCTGCTCCGGCATGCCGCCGGTGCCGGCGAGCCATTCCTGCAGCCGGCGCGGTCCGGCATTGTAGGCGGCCGCGGCAAGGCCGAGATTGCCGAACTGGTTGCGCAGCTCGTTGAGGAATTCGGCCGACTTCGGTAGCGCCTGCACCGGGTTGAAGGGATTGAGCAGCCCGCGCTCGCTCGCGGTGCCCGGCATGAACTGCGCGATCCCCTGCGCATGCTCGCCGCTGCGCGTCGTTGGACCCACGGCATCGGCCTGGAAGCGGCTTTCCTGCCAGATCACCCGGGCGAAGAACTCCAGCGGCAGGTTATTGTCGCGCGCGGCGGCCTCGATGATCAGGCAGATCGACTCCCGCGTGTCGCTCTCGCGCGCGTCCGCGGGCTTCTCCGGCGGCTTCGCGGGCTCCTCGACGCCGGGCACCGCGGTGTCGGGCTTTGCAGGCGAGTCATCCGACCACGCGGGCGTCGCCGAGACCAGCAGCGCAGCGATCATCGGCGATGCAATCCGCCTCAACCATGGGCAGGCACGACTGTGGCGCGCCTTGGTGCGGCATGCGACAAGGTGATCTGCCCCGTTGCGGCGTCGTGCCATGGTTCGATGAGTTGTCAATATGCTGCCTGACCTGTCTCTCCCAATGCGTGTCCCCGCCAAACGGATCCGCGTCATTTTCGCGCTGGTCGCGCTCGTGCTGAGCCTCGTGCCAGCCGCCGCACAGCTGAACCCGCAAGTCACCTCTCAAGCCACTTCTCAAATCACTTGGCAGATGACCACGGAATACCCCGAGACTAACATCTCCGGGATCGGGCTCACCACCTTCGCCGATCGCGTGGCGGTGCGCACAAACGGTTTCGTGAACGTGGCCAATGCCTTCGACAACAAGCTCAAGATCAATTCGGGCGAGATGCCGCGCGCCGTACTGGACGGCCGGATCGCCGGCGGCGATGCCTTCGCTGGCGCGCTCTCCGGCATTGACCCGGTGCTCGGATTGTCCACCCTGCCCTTCCTCGTGCAATCGGTCGACCTCGCCCGCGCCAGCAATTTGCGGGCGCGCCCGCTCTACGAGAAGGCGCTCGCCGCGCGCGGCCTCAAACTGCTTTATCTGACGATCTGGCCGGCTACGGGCCTGTGGTCGGACCACGCGCTCGACGGCGCCGACGACCTGCCAAAGCTGAATCTGCGCGCCTATGATGCCAATTCCAGCGAGGTGATGCGCGCGGCCGGCGCCAACGCGCAATTTCTGCCGATGGACGCGGCGCTCGCCGGACTCAGGGAGCACCGGCTGAACGCGTTCCTCACCTCCGGCGACGGCGGCGCGGGACGCAAGCTCTGGGACTTCCTGCCGCATTTCACTGCCATCAACTACGCGATGCCGGTCTCGATCGCCTTCGTCCGCAGCGAGGCCTTTGCCGCGCTGCCCGAGCCGATGCAGCGCGAAGTGCTGACTGCCGCGGCCGAGACCGAGCAAAGCCAGTTCGCGCTATTGGCCCATCGCACGATCGAGAACTACGCGCGCATGCGGGACAATGGCGTCCGCATCGCCGAGCCGGCGCCGGCGTCCCTTGTCGCCGCGCTCCGGGAGGCGGCAACGCCTGCGATCGCCAGCTGGGAGGCACAGGCCGGCGCGGATGCCGCCGCGATCGTCGAATGGGCCCGGCAACAATGACGCATCGGGACTTGACTTGAAGGCCGATCCCACTAGCAACGGGGTGGCATAACCAGCGGACCGGGGTGGGAATGGCGACAATCTTCTTTGATCTCGACGGCACCCTGACCAACCCGAAGCCCGGGATCACCCGCTCGATCCAGTACGCGCTGGAGCGGCTCGGCCAGCCGGTCCCGAGCGAGGATGAATTGACCTGGTGCATCGGGCCGCCGCTGCATGCCAGCTTGAAAAAGCTCACGGGAAGCGACGAGCTCGCCGACCGCGCGCTGCTGCTCTATCGCGAGCGCTTCAGCGATATCGGCCTGTTCGAGAACGAAGCCTATGCCGGTATCGTCGACACCCTGACGACGCTGGCTGCGACGACGCCGCGCATGTTCGTCGCCACCAGCAAGCCCGCCGTCTACGCCACCCGCATCGTCGATCATTTCGGCCTGAAGCCGTATTTCGAGCGCGTGTTCGGCTCCGAGCTCGACGGCACGCGCGTCGACAAGCGCGACCTGCTCCGCTACGCGCTCGACGAGGCCAAGATCGATCCCGCCAGTGCCATCATGATCGGCGACCGCAGCCACGATGTTGTCGGTGCCCGCACCAACGGCATGACGGCGATCGGCGTGCTCTATGGCTACGGCAGCGAAGCCGAGCTGCGCGATGCCGGCGCGCATCACATCTGCGCCGCGCATCCGGAGCTGCTCGGCCATTGTGTCGCGTAGCCGAGAGCGACAACAACTCCGTCCTCGCGGCGGCGATCAGCTCGCCGCCGCGGCAATATCAGCGGGATCGACGGTATCCACCGGCAACGCGAACTGCTCGACGCGCTTGTAGGGCTTCTTGTTGAGCAGCAGCCGCGTCACGTCGGGCCGCGAATAGTGCCCGGCCGGGTCGGCGGCGTTCTTGGCGACGCCGATGGCGCCGAGATCGATCTCGGCGATCAACAGCCCCTCCTGGTCCGGCGCGAGCTTGTCGCCGATCTGGCTGCCGTCGGGCCCGTAGATCGCTGCGAAGCCGCCGCCGACATGCAGCAGCGCATTCTTGTCGGGACGGTCGCAGAGCTCATCGATCATGGCTTGCGACACCGTTGCACACGGCGCCAGCACGAAGCAGGAGCCCTCCACCGCATAGACGCGCGAGGCGGCGTTGTTGACCTCGGCGCCGAGCGCCGGCGCGAAGGGATCGTAGAGCGAAAAGCTCGGCCAGGCCGCGACATGGACCTGCTCGTTCTGGGCGTACATCGCGTATTTCGACAGCGGCTGGAGATGCTCCCAGCAGCACAGCGCACCGATCCGGCCGATATCGGCCCTCGCATGCACGGCAAGATCGCTACCGTCGCCCTCGCCATAGACGGTGCGCTCGGCGTGGGTCGGCCGCAGCTTGCGGCGCTTTGCGATGGTCTCGCCGTCCGGCCCGATCAGCCACTGCGCCAGATAAAGACTGCCGCCGTCGCGTTCTGACAGGCCGAGCACCGCAGTGAGCTTCGCCTTGCGAACGGCATCGCGCAGCCGCTCGGCCTGCGGGCTGTCATAGGACAGCGAATTGTCGAAATAGCGCTGCACGAAGCCACGCCCGATCGCCCACGCCGGCGAGTCCATCCAGATGTGCCAGGGGTAGCCGGGGATGAAGGCTTCCGGGAAGGCGATCAGCCTGGCGCCCTTTTCGGCCGCTTCCTGGATCAGCGCGATCGACTTGTCGATGGAGGCCTCGAGGTCGAGCCAGGCAGGCGCCGCCTGCACCACCGCCACCTTGTATTTCGGATGTTCGATGCCCATTGCCGCCTCCATTGCCCGGTTGATCGGAGACCACGTCCGATGCAGTCTATCTGGCCGAGGCGGGCAGCCAGGCGCTCGACCAGGACGGAACAAAAACTCGACCGCATGCGATTGCCCCCGGTACGGAACTTGCCTCCGGTCAGGCCGGATCTGCGCCGACATGCGGCTTTGCTGGATGTGAAAGGGAGGCTTGCCGATGCCAATCCAGTTCACGACGGACGGCAGCCCCGGCTACCGGCGGCTCGCCCTCTGGCAGGATATCGTCTGCGACGTGTTCGTCGGGCTCGACTGCAAGTCCGACCTCGGCAGCGCCTTTCGCGGCTCGGTCACGCAGGCCCCGCTCGGCAAGGCGGTGTGCTCCGAGGTCTGCTCCGACCGCCAGCACGTCTTCCGCACGCCGTCGCGCATCGCGCGCTCGGATCAGGACTTTGTTCTGGTCGCACTCGGCAATCGCGGCGCCGGCGGCGTGGTGCAGGACGGCCGCGAAACCGCGATCCATCCCGGCGAGTTTGCGCTTTACGACACGACGCGCCCCTATGAGCTGAAGTTCAACGATACGTTCACGCAAACGATCTTCAAGGTGCCCCGCGACATGTTGCGGCGCCGGCTCGGCGGCACCGAGACGCTCACGGCGATGTCGTTTGGCGCAGATGTGCCGCTCGAACGGCTCGCGTACGACTTCATCTTGAGGCTCTGTCAGAGCGCGGACCGGCTTGCGCCGGACAATGCCGCCGCGTTGTCAGAGCAGGCCGTCGATCTGCTGGCGATGGCGCTGGGCGAGCGGCTCGGCAAGACGTCGCTGCCATCCTCGACCCATCGCTCCGCCCTGCTCTACCGCCTCAAGGCGCACGTGCGCGCGCACCTCGCCGATCCCGACCTTTCATTGCCGGACGCCGCCGCCGCGCTCGGCATCTCGGCGCGCTACGTGAACGACCTTCTTGCCGACGAAGACACCTCGTTCCAGCGCTACGTCCTTGCCGAACGTCTCGGCCAATGCCGGCGCGATCTCGCCTCACCCGTGCTCGCCCACCGCCACATCAGCGAGATCGCCTTCGCCTGGGGTTTTAACGACCTCTCGCATTTCGGACGTGTCTTCCGCGAGCATTTTGGAATGTCGCCCCGCGATTTCAGGCAGAGCCAGCTGCGGCATTGAGCAGCCATCTTCCCGAGCCTTCGCTCAGAACGAAGGCAACGCTCGCCAATTCCAGATTGTCTAGTCAGGCCTCGTGCATCAGGCTGGCGCGCATGAGGACTCACGCCACAACAAGCGGAACGGAGCTGTTGCTGGGTGCGATCGCGATCCGGCTCGCGGTGCTGGTCGTGGTGGGCTGGAGCCTGACGCTCCTGCCGCGGCAAGCGCGTGACGGCGAACCCGTCTGCCTTCCCTCACCCGTAGCGAGAGGCGAGGCCCAGCGTCCCGCGACGCTCGGCCCGCGCGTCGTCGATGCCGCGTTGGATGACATGCTTCGGCACGACTAGGCCATTCCCAGGCAAGGCCGGTATGTGAGCGCGTGATAGGAGAAGGCACCCGCTTGCATTATCATCCGGCACCAAGGCCGCACGGATCAATCAGCGGGCCAGCCGAGGAGCATATCGATGGAATACCGACGCTTGGGCCGGTCAGGCCTCATGGTGCCCGCCCTGAGTCTTGGGACCGGCACGTTCGGCGGCGTCGGCCGCCTTGCTGCGTGGGGCACGACCGACGCGACCGAAGCGCGGCGCCTGCTGGATATCTGCCTCGAGGCCGGCGTGTCGATGTTCGACACCGCCAACGTCTATTCGCTCGGCGAGTCCGAACGCGTCCTCGGCGAGGCCATCAAGGGCCGCCGCGACAAGGTTTTGATCTCGACCAAGGCCACCTTCCGCTTCGGCGACGGTCCCAACGACATCGGCTCATCGCGGCAACATCTGCTCACCGCCATCGATGCTTCGCTGAAGCGGCTCGGCACCGACTATATCGATCTGTTCCAGCTCCATGGCTTCGATGCCCTCACGCCGCCGGAAGAGGTGCTTGGCACGCTCGACGTGCTCGTGCGCGCCGGCAAGATCCGCTATGTCGGCGTTTCCAATTTTTCGGGCTGGCACCTGATGAAGTCGCTCGCCGCCGCCGACAAGCACGGCTTCCCGCGCTACGTCGCCAATCAAACGTACTACTCATTGATCGGACGCGACTACGAATGGGAGCTGATGCCGCTCGGCCTCGACCAGGGGCTCGGCGCCGTGGTCTGGTCGCCGCTCGGATGGGGACGCCTCACCGGCAAGATCCGTCGCGGCCAGCCCAGGCCGGACGTCAGCCGCCTGCCCAAGACGGCCGAGTTCGGCCCGCCCGTGCCCGACGAGCACGTCTATCGTGTGGTCGATGCGATCGACGAGGTCGCGAAAGAGACGGGCAAGAGCGTCTCGCAGATCGCACTGAACTGGCTGCTGCAGCGCCCGACGGTCTCGACGCTGATCATCGGCGCGCGCAACGAGACGCAGCTGCGCGAAAATCTCGGCGCGGTCGGCTGGTCGCTGACCAAGGACCAGCTCGCAAAGCTCGATGCCGCGAGCAAGGTGACGCTGCCTTATCCCTACTGGCACCAGCGCGTGACCTTCACCGACCGCAATCCGCCGCCGGTGTAGACCACGCCCGCGCTTGAGCTGCATCAAGCCTGCTTGCGTCGACCGTGGGATGCTACAGTCGACGCGAGGCCCCCGATGCGCCGATTTGCCATGAAGGCCCTGTTCACGGTCCTCAGCCTGAGCCGCGCCGAGCGGACGCGGATCGATTGGGATCGCCGCATCCTGATTTTTTCGACGGCGGTGACTGTCGGGCTCGTCGCCCTCTACGTCTTCGGAAAGTCGACAGCGCGCTGGTGAGAGCCCGGCGCAGGAACCGTCCGGGTCCTGCCGGGTTGCGATCGATCCGGCAATTTCCTATTTCGGAGATGAATCACGGCTCGAATCAAGCCCGCTTCCATCATGTCGCCTGCCCCGATCGAGCATGCCGACGGCCTGCCGCAGCCGCAGCGCAACCAGGCGGTGCTGACGATTGCGCTCGGCATCATCATGGCGGTCGTCGACAGCGCCATCGCCAATGTGGCGCTGCCGACGATCGCGGCCGATCTCGATGCGAGCCCGGCCTTCTCGATCTGGATCGTCAACGGCTACCAGCTCGCGATCACGATCTCACTGCTGCCGCTGGCCTCGCTCGGCGAGATCGTCGGCTATCGCCGCGTCTACCTCGTTGGGCTGGTGCTGTTCACGCTCGCATCCGCCTTCTGCGCGCTGGCGCATACGCTGCCGCTGCTCACGGTCGCGCGCATCATCCAGGGCTTTGGCGCGGCCGGCATCATGAGCGTCAACGCGGCGCTGGTGCGCTTCACCTATCCGCGCAGCCAGCTTGGCCGCGGCATCGGGCTCAACGCGCTCGTCGTCGCCTTCTCGGCCGCGATCGGCCCGACGCTCGCCGCAGGCATCCTCGCGGTCGGAAGCTGGCCCTGGCTGTTCGCCATCAACGTGCCGCTCGGCGCGATGACGCTGGTGCTGGGCCTGCGCAGCCTGCCGCACACCAGGCCCGCCAGCCATGCGTTCGACTGGCAGAGCGCGGGGCTGTCGGCGATCACCTTCGGCGTCGGGATCGCCGCCGTCGACAGCGTCGGTCACGGCGAGGCGGCCATCACCTGTCTCGTGCAGTTCGCCGTCGCCCTCGTGGCAGGCGCGCTGCTGATCTGGCGCGAAACCCACATGACCTCGCCGCTGCTGCCGGTCGATTTGTTGCGCATCCCGGTGTTCGCGCTCTCGATTGCGACCTCGATCGCCTCGTTCTGCGGTCAGATGCTGGCCTTCGTCGCGATCCCCTTCTACCTCCAGAGCCGCTTCGACTATTCGGCGGTGCATATGGGCCTGCTGATCACGCCGTGGCCGATTGCGGTGGCCTTCGCAGCTCCGCTCGCCGGCCGCCTGGTCGAGCATTATCCGGCCGGCCTGCTCGGCGGTATCGGGCTCACGCTGTTCGCCTGCGGCCTCGGCGCACTCGCCTTCCTGCCGGCGGCGCCGACGCCGCTCGACGTCATCTGGCGGATGGCGCTGGCCGGTGCCGGCTTCGGCCTGTTCCAGACCCCCAACAACCGCACCATGATCGCGGCCGCCCCGCGCGAGCGCGCCGGCGGCGCCAGCGGCATGCTGGGCACGGCGCGGCTGCTCGGCCAGACCACCGGCGCAGCGCTGGTCGCGCTGCTGCTCGGTCGCTACCCCATCGAAGGAACCAGGCTGGCACTCCTCGCAGGCGTCGGATTCGCGCTCTGCGGCGCGGTGCTGAGCATGCTGCGGCTGTCTCCGGCCGGCGCACGCGGCGCCGAACATGTCCGCGTGCAGGATGATCAGCGACTGCGCGGCGATTGACGCCAGCCCCACGCCCAGGTTCCCGCTGTTCTCACGCGCAACCTGTGCGTGGCTTAACTATCTGGATCAATGACGTATTGCCCTCCCGCCCTGGTTGCGCTTCAGTGCGGCGGGGAATAAGGGGCATTTCATGCGTTCATTTGGAATTGTGGCGCTCAGCGTCATGCTGGGCGGCTGCGCGTCTGTCACGCGTGGCACGACCGAAAACATCAGCATCTCATCGACACCTTCAGGCGTGGAAGCCATGGTCTCCGGGCTCGAAGTGCCCACCACCTGCACCACGCCTTGCGCCATCGTCGCCAAGCGCAGCGCCGACATCACGATCACCTTCGAGAAGGAAGGCTATCAATCCCAGACGGTGCAGCTCACCAAGGAAGTTTCAGGCACTGGCGCCGCCGGCTTCGCCGGCAATATTCTGGCCGGCGGCCTCATCGGCATGGGCGTCGATGCCGCGACGGGGGCGGCAACCGATCACAAGCCAAATCCGGTCATCGTGACGATGCAACCGGCGGCCCCTCCCCGCGGACGGCCGCCCGCGCCGAAGAAACCGCGGCCGCCCGCGGCGTCCGCGCCTGACACCGGCACTTAGAATCCAGCGCTGCGACACAAACAAAAAGGCCGGCTTCTCAGCCGGCCTTTTCAATTCATGACGCTTTCGATCAAGCCTTGACCAGCGGTCCCTTGGAGGTCGGCCCCTTGGAGCCGCCGGGGCCACCCGGCTTATTGGACTTGCCCGGCGGACGCTTGCGGGTGCCCGGGAGCTTCTCCTGCTTCGGCGTGACCGGGCCCTCGACGAATTCGAAGCCGATCTTGTCCTTGGTCTCGTCGGCCTCGTCCTTGACGAGGACGACGCGGACATGGCCGCCGCCCTTCAGCTTCCCGAACAGCACCTCATCAGCCAGCGGCTTCTTGATGTGCTCCTGGATCACCCGGGCCATGGGACGCGCGCCCATCTGCTCGTCGTAGCCGTGCTGGACCAGCCAGGTCTTGGCGGGCTCGGACAGCTCGATGGTGACGTCGCGATCGCCGAGCTGCGCTTCGAGCTGAAGCACGAACTTCTCGACCACCGTGCCGATCACCTCGACGCTGAGATGGCTGAACGAGACGATGGCATCGAGACGGTTGCGGAACTCCGGCGCGAACTGCCGGTTGATCGCCTCGTGGTCGTCGCCTTCCCGCTTCGAACGCGTGAAGCCGAACGCCTGCTTGGCGAGATCCGAAGCACCGGCGTTCGTGGTCATGATCAGGATCACGTTGCGGAAGTTGACCTGCTTGCCGTTGTGGTCGGTGAGCCGGCCGTGGTCCATGATCTGGAGCAGCACGTTGTAAAGGTCGGGATGCGCCTTCTCGATTTCATCGAGCAGCACCACGCAATGCGGATGCTGGTCGACGCCATCGGTGAGCAGACCGCCCTGGTCGAATCCGACATAGCCGGGAGGCGCGCCGATCAGGCGCGACACGGTGTGCCGCTCCATGTATTCCGACATGTCGAAGCGCAACAGCTCCACGCCGAGCGACGCCGCGAGCTGCTTTGCGACCTCGGTCTTGCCGACGCCGGTCGGACCCGAGAACAGGTAGCAGCCGATCGGCTTCTCCGGCTCGCGCAAACCGGCACGCGCCAGCTTGATCGACGCGGCGAGCGACTCGATCGCCTTGTCCTGGCCGAACACGGTGCGCTTGAGCGTCTGCTCGAGATGCTTCAGCACCTCGGCATCATCCTTCGACACGCTCTTGGGCGGAATCCGCGCCATCGAGGCGATCGTGGTCTCGATCTCCTTGATGCCGATCGTCTTCTTGCGCTTGTTCTCGGCCACCAGCATCTGCGCCGCACCGGACTCGTCGATCACGTCGATCGCCTTGTCGGGCAGCTTGCGGTCGTGGATGTAGCGCGAGGAGAGCTGCACCGCAGCCTCGATCGCCTCATTGGTGTACTTCAGCCGATGGTAGTCCTCGAAGTAAGGCTTGAGGCCCTTGAGGATCGCGATGGCGTCCTCGACCGTCGGCTCGTTGATGTCGATCTTCTGGAAGCGCCGCACCAGCGCGCGGTCCTTCTCGAAGTGCTGGCGGTATTCCTTGTAGGTGGTCGAGCCCATGCAGCGGATGGTGCCCGAGGCAAGCGCAGGCTTGAGCAGGTTCGAGGCATCCATCGCCCCGCCCGACGTCGCGCCCGCACCGATCACGGTGTGGATCTCGTCGATGAACAGGATGGCGTTGGGATGCGCCTCGAGCTCCTTCAGCACCTGCTTCAGGCGCTCTTCGAAATCGCCGCGATAGCGCGTACCGGCGAGCAGCGTGCCCATGTCGAGCGAGAACACGGTCGCAGCCGCCAGAACCTCCGGCACTTCACTGTCGACGATGCGTTTGGCAAGGCCCTCCGCGATCGCGGTCTTGCCGACGCCGGCTTCGCCGACGAACAGCGGGTTGTTCTTCTGCCGGCGGCACAGCACCTGGATCGCGCGGTTGATCTCGGAATTGCGTCCGATCACCGGGTCGATCTTGCCGTCGCGCGCCTTCTTGTTGAGGTTGACGCAATAGGTCTCGAGCGCCTCGCCCTTCTTCTTGGCGTCCTCGCTGCCCTTGGTCTCGGTCTCCTCGTCGACGCCGCGCACGGGCCGCGCCTCGGAGACACCGGGCCGCTTGGCGATGCCGTGGCTGATGTAGTTGACGGCGTCGTAACGCGTCATGTCCTGCTCCTGCAGGAAATACGCGGCATGGCTTTCGCGCTCGGCGAAGATCGCGATCAGGACGTTGGCGCCGGTCACCTCTTCACGACCGGACGACTGCACATGGATCACCGCGCGCTGGATCACGCGCTGGAATCCGGCGGTCGGCTTGGCGTCGTCGGCGCCATCCGTCACCAGGTTTTCAAATTCGGTCTCGAGATAGTTGACGAGACTCGTGCGGAGCTTGTCGAGATCGACGCTACAGGCACGCATGACGGCGGCTGCATCGGAGTCGTCGATCAAGGAGAGCAAGAGATGCTCGAGCGTCGCGTATTGGTGATGACGCTCGTTTGCGATCGCCAGCGCACGATGCAGGGATTGTTCAAGGCTTTGGGAAAAAGTCGGCATTCGCGTCCTCTATGGCCCCCACCATCATGATCGTCCTCGCCCGGTCAGGCAACAACAACCTTTGTCACATATAGTTATACAAGATCGCGGCGAAAGACCGGTTCCGCGACTCCGGCAGGCTGCACACCTGCGGCATCTTTCGATGCAAAACCCGTTCCGATTTGGGCGGGATCGGCGCCGGTGCGGGATTCCGTAATTTTGCCGGCTGCAACGGACATTGCGCGCAGACGTCAGGCGACGATCACGCGGCGACACGCACAAACTGCGACGGACACAAGAGCCGGCTTCAAACGCGCCGAGAGGTATTCTTACTTCTTTTCCATCACGCATTGCAGCGGATGCTGGTGCTTCCGGGCGAAATCCATCACCTGCGTCACCTTGGTCTCGGCGATCTCGTAGGTGAACACGCCGCACTCCCCGATGCCGTGATGATGGACGTGCAGCATGATCTTGGTCGCTGCCTCGATGTCCTTCTGGAAGAACTTCTCCAGCACGTGGACGACGAATTCCATCGGCGTGTAGTCGTCGTTCAGGATCAGCACGCGATACAGGTTCGGCCGCTTGGTCTTCGGCTTGACCTTGGTGATGACGGACGTGTTCGGCGTAGAGGGACCGCCGGAACGGTTCTCGTCATTGCTCATCCGGGGAGCGTGGGCGGCGACGGCCGCGGACAGGTCAAGTCTGGAAGACAATTGCGGCATGGCTCAGGCGTTCAAATTCCCCACGGAAGCGTATGACAGTTCACCGCGCGGCCCCAGCCTTCGGAGCCTCGCACAGGCGCGCCGCCCTGTTGGATCGCCGCTTCCAACCGGCCCGGTCCAAGCCGGGTCGGCTGCACCGAATATGGGCCCGCCCCCGGCTCGCCGCAAGCGTGCAACGGCTCGGCCGATGCGGCCGCGGCGGTCCTGATTCCCGATCCGGCGATCCTCACCAAGGTTAATCAATCCGGACCGATTTGACAAAAACTTCGACCCCGCCCCTTTAGAACGTGTTTGGTCAGGAACCGTCGTCAACGCGGCTGCGACGATCTCGCGCGGGATGCCTCCGGTTTTCTACGGTGCGAACGCCGAGAGGCTCTGTCCGGCGATGCCGGCGATCCAGATCGCCCTGATGTTCAAGGACATCGGGCGCATCGCTGCGAAGCTGCGCATGGCGCGCTGAGTCTTCCTCGCGCGCAAATAAAAAAGCCCGGCTGGATCAGCCGGGCTTTTTCGATTCCAGAAGGTCGGAGCGCTAGTTGGCGGCCGGGGTAAACTTCGACACGATGGTCTCGACCGGCTTGAACGCCTGCTTGGCGAGGTCGTTATAGAGGCCGGCGATCTTCTGCGACTCCGCAACGAAGGTCTCGTAGGCGGAACGGGCGAAGTCGGTCTGCGCTTCCATGGCCTTGTCCAGCGACTTCACGCCGGAAAGCTTTTCGACGAAGGACTTGGTGTCTTCGAACGACTTCTTGGTGTAGTCGCCATATGCGCTGGCGATCGCCTGAAGGCCGTGCTGCACCGAGGTCGCGGAGGCGACGTACTGCTCGAAGTGCTCTTTCCCGTAGTTCTGAAAGTCTTCAACCTTGAACATTTCGGAATCCTTTTCCCTGGCTCTCGTCGGGAAGCCCCGGCTCCCTGACTCTGCCCACAATTAGTGCAACGCACAAAAAAGTCAAGAATCTTGTGCGACGCACAAAACTAGATGCAAATCGCGGAGATTCCCGGGATTTCCCGCAAGGGTTCCTTAAGCTTTTGGAAACCGCGGCCCCCTACCCTGATTCCCTGGACGTGTTCATCTTCAGCAAATGGCGAAAGCCGTTTGAGAACATCACCTTAGCCAGAATAGCGGCTCAGGTCCAACGTCCCCCGCGGCGAACACCAGCGGAGGGGCAGCCTGAGCAGGTAATGATCCCGGGTCCATTGGGCACAATTTCGCCTCACGAGCCGGTGATCAAGTCAGAAACGGGGACGGGGTTCCATGCTTCGTAAAAACTTGTCTTCCTCGCGCTTGGCGCGGGTTGGCGTTTTCGGGCTTCTTACGGTCACCACCGCAGTCATCTTCACCACCGATGCTGCCGAGGCGCGGCGCCACCGGCGCCATTACGCGCACCACCGGGTGCAGCGCGATGTGTCCGAGAACTCCAGCCCGAAATTCGCGTCCATCATCGTCGACGGCAATTCCGGCTCCGTGCTTCAGGCAACGAGCCCCGACGGAATTCGGCACCCCGCTTCGCTCACCAAGATCATGACGCTGTATCTGCTGTTCGAGCGTCTCGAGTCCGGCAAGATGAAGCTCGACACCGAGATGCCGGTGTCCCAGCACGCCGCCGATCAGGATCCAACGAAGCTGAACCTGCGTGCCGGCCAGACCATTCGCGTCGAGGACGCGATCAAGGGCCTCGTCACCCGCTCTGCCAACGACGCCGCCGTGGTCATCGCCGAAGCGATCGGCGGCGACGAAGACGATTTCGCCCAGATGATGACGCGCAAGGCGCGCTCGCTCGGCATGTCCAAGACGGTGTACCGCAACGCCAACGGCCTTCCCAACGACGAGCAGGTCACGACCGCGCGCGACCAGGCCACGCTCGGCCGCGCCATCCAGGAGCGCTTCCCGCGCTACTATCGCTATTTCGCGACCTCGACGTTCAACTGGCGCGGTCAGTCGATCCGCAACCACAATCACCTGCTCGGCAGTGTCGAGGGCGTGGACGGCATCAAGACCGGCTACACCCGCGCCTCCGGCTTCAACCTCGTGACCTCGATGCGCCGCGGCAACCGCCACCTGATCGGCGTGGTGCTGGGCGGCCGCAGCGGCGGCTCGCGCGATGCCATCATGCGCAACCTGCTCGCGGAGAACCTCGAGAAGGGTGCGACCAACCACACCGTCGCCGCGGTCACCGAGCGCAACGGCGCTGACGCCAGCACCGAAGTCGCTGACGCGTCGGATACACCGGCCCGGCCCGCGCCTCAGGTCCAGACCGCTTCTGCCCCAGCCCCCGAAGCAGCCCCGTCGCGTCTCGCCGCACGCCTGTCGACGCTGGCGGCTGCGACCGCCGCCGTGCCGCCGTCCCAGCCCAGACCCGAAGCCAACAAGCCCGAAGCCAGGCCGACTGAATCCAAGATCGAGCCCGCGCCGCTCACCAACGGCGTGATCTCGAGCCAACCGCTCTCCATCATTCCGGGCTCGTCCGAGCCGATGAAGCCGGTCCGCGTCAAGACGGTTCAGGTCAAGGCCGGCGCCGTGAAGGTCGCCTCCGCCACCCCGGCCCAGGTCGGATCAGCTCAGGTCGCACCGCCGGTTACCAGCACCATTCCATCCCGCTCCGACGTCGCGGAGACCTCCACCGCCGTCGTCGCCCGTGCCGATCTCATCAACAAACCCGAGATCGCCAGCCAGCCGGAAGCGCCGAAGGCCGAGACCGCCCGCGCCGAACTGCCGCGCCAGCCGGCGGGCTTCGGCACTGGCAACGGCATCCTCGGCGTGCTGCCGGCCGCAACCGCCGCCGCGCCCGCCCCGGCTGCTCCGAAGCTTGCCTCGGCCGATCCGGCGCCGCAGCCGATCCAGATGAGCGCCACCACCAAGCCGGTCGTCACCCACAGCGGCTGGATCGTGCAGGTCGGCGCGCTCGAGAGCGAGAACGAAGCCCAGCAGCGCATCGACGCCGCGCGCAGCTCTGCCCGCGGTCTGCTCAGCAAGGCCGACCCGTTCACCGAGGTCGTCGCCAAGGACAATCGCAAGCTCTACCGCGCCCGCTTCGCCGGGCTCGAGCGCGACCAGGCCGAAGCCGTCTGCCGCGCCCTGAAGCGCGCCGATATCTCCTGCATCACCGTCCGCAACTGATCCGTCGCAAACCGCCAATCAAAATGCCCGCGCCTTGCGCGGGCATTTTTGTTTTTGGCGGGCGTCGATGCCAGTTCCGCGACAACCTCTCGTCAAGGATTTACGGTTAAAACTTTACTCAACGGATCAACCACGCCGACAACGGCGGGCATCAGGGCGACGGCAGACAGAGCAAGCGGAGCTCACGCGGTACGGGCGTTTGTAGCGTAGTGCCGGAGTTAGCCGTTATGCGTGCGAAGCAGAGTATCCTTGGCCTCGTTTACACGGGCAGCGAGATAGTTCGACCCCCCCTGGTCGGGATGGAGTTTCTTCATCAGGGACTTGTGAGCCCTGCTGATGTCGTCACGCCCCGCGCCCGGTTGCAGGCCAAGGATCTGATAGGCCTCCTCCGCCGTCATTTTGCCGCTCGCCGCCGTGCGGCGCTGCCGCCCTGCCGCGTCGCCCTGCGCGTTCTGACGCCAGGCGGGAAACCGGCGGTCCAGATAGCTTTCAAGTAAGGCCACGCTCTCGGCGTCGAACGTCGGGACCATCGCCAGCAGGCCAGCGAGATCGAACTCGTCGAGATCGCGCCCGGCGTGAGGCCCTGCAACGATCTGGCCGCCAAGCTGGCCGGAATCATGGTCGAGCCGCATATCCAGGAATTGCGAGCGCACGCGCGAGGCTTGCCTAGGCGACGGCGCCGCGCCGCCACCGAACAGCCCGCCGACATTGCCGAAGCCGGCGTTTGCCAGCGGTGTCCAGCCCAAGAGCCCTGCACCGAAAATCCCGAGCGGGATCGCCACCGCCAGCTCGCCCCGCAGGCCCGTGAAGGCCGCGACCGCCAGCGCCAGCACGCCGCCACCGAACCTGATGGCACGTGCCAGCACCGCCGGGTTGGCAGCGCGGAACATCTGGAGCAGAAGATAAAGCGTGATAACGGCGACAGCGCCGGCAATCAGGGTCATGACCCGAATATAGTCGTCCTGCTGTCAAAAAGCATGGCGTCTGCTTCCGTCACGTGCTGCATCGGCCCGAGCGCTACTTCATCTGGCCGATCAGCATCGCCGCGCCGCTCGCGGTCTTCGCCAGCTTCAGCAACGCCTCGCGGCCGCCGGCCGCATAGGCGGCAGCTGCCCGTAACAGCTCGCGCAGCTGCGCCGCCGCGCCGGGATCAAACCGGCACCAGGCACCACCGGTCAGGCGCGCGATCTCGCGAAAGGCCTGTTCGGCCACGGCGTCGTGGCCTTCCTGGAACACGAACACGGGCACCTTGAGCATGCCGAGCTCGCCGGCCTTGGTGCAGAGCTCGTCGACCTTCTCCTCCATGGCGTCGCCGACGAAGACGACCGCACGCACGCCGGATGCGATCGCCTCGCGCCGCGCCTCCGCCAGCACCTTTCCGATCTGGGTATCGCCGCCGCGGCAATCGATCTTGCTCATCAGCGTCGCCAGCCTGGCGCTGTCGGAGATCCACCCCGAGGCGCGGCACTCGTTGAAACCGCGATAGTAGACCAGCCTGATGTCGAGACTGCCGAGCGCCGCCGTCTCGCGAAACATGTCGGCCTGGAGCGCGCAGGCCATGTCCCAGGTCGGCTGCCGGCTCATCGTCGCATCCAGTGCGAAGATCAGCCGCCCCTTCGCGCCAGGGGTATGCGGTGACAGCGCGCGCGCCTTGGCGACGAAGGCGGCGATGTCCTCCGAGGTCGACGTCCCGGCCTGCGGCACCGCGCCGCCCGTTTGCCCCGAGACGGCATCGCCACCACGCGGTTTAATGGGTTCGCCCGACATCCCTGATCTTCATCGTGCGTGAGCACATAATGTGGTCAGTGCAGGCAGCCGGGTCAATGTGCAAAGCCCCCGCTGGCGGACGCCGGCGGGGGCTTTGAAGATCGTGACTGCCTATGAGGGAGAGATCAGCTCTTGGCCGGCGCCATCAGCGCGACCGGACCAGGCTCGAGAATCTTCGGCGGCGACGATTGCGTGTCGACCGGCGCTATCTCGCTGTCCGTCGCGCTCAGGAACTTGTCGAGCATGCCCTGGATCGAGTTCTTGGCCACATCCGGACCGGTGTCGCGCATATCGTTATGCTGGAATTCGGTCTTCACGACCTGGATGCCCGCCTTCTCGCACTCCTCGTCGGTCGGGATCACGCCCGCATCGGCCTTGAACTGCGGATCGGTGGAACGGAACGACAGGATCTTGAACTTGCCGGCGGTGACGAAGGGCACGCGCAGATTGTCCAGCGTGACGACCTTCTTGACCTCATCCGGATATTGCTTGGCGAAGTACATCGTGATGTCGCCGCCCATGGAGTGGCCGACCATCGTCACCTTGTCGTAGTCGGCGTTGGGCTGAACCTTCTTCATCTCCTGCATGGCGAGATGGATGTTGGCGACGCCGCGCAGGATCTGCGGCAGGCGGCCGACATAGAGCTCACCGGGCTTGGTCACCATCGGAGGGTCGGTCGGCAGGTCATGCTGGGGGCTCACGACGAGATAGCCGCGCGCAGCAAAGATGTTGGCGAGGAAGCCGTACTCGGTGTTCTTGACGGTGTTGCCGTGATTGATCACCGCGACCGGCATCGTGATCATGCCAGCATTGGCCTGCATCTCCTTGTCGCGACGGATCGCGATGTCGACAGGCACCGGGCGATTGTCGCGCGAAGCGTCGTAGAAGGTGATGGTCTCGTGCTTGATGGCCCACTTGCTCGCCGTGAAATAGGCGATGCCGCAGAGAGCACTGACCGAAACCAGAACGGCAATTCCACGCTTCATTTTCGTCCTCAGCCTCAGGCTCTTGCGGCCTGAATCCCTGTTGAAAATCGTGTTCTCTAGGGCTCTTTGGCCCCTTGTCGCCTATTCCCTAATATATGTCACAGCAGCGTGACAGGAAGGCCAAATATTGTGAACCGGCAGCCCTTTCATTGTGCGTCGCACACGTTTCTTGAGCATCCCGTTCTCATACGGCTACGTCAGGATGCAGATCACCATCTGACGCAACCGGGCCGGATTGGGTTCAATTTCGCGGTGAACGTGGGGTGAAAACGGCCAGAGGCCGGTTCGGTTCCCGCGGGAACAGGCCGTTCGAGTCGACTGAAGTAGCGATATACCGCCGCCTCAGGCGCCGAGGATGTCGTGGACCTCGAGCGGCTTGTCGATCTGGCTGAACCACTCGGCGCGATTTGCCGCACGGCGGCGGCCGCGCTCGTCCAGCGGCAGCTTGAGCTGGCGGAGCAGGCTCGTCACCTCCTCCCGTGCGGTGAGATGGCCGAGATTAGGCCGCATGCCGAGCGTGGCCTCGTCGATCTCGTCGAGGGCGGTCAGGCCGCGCGGGAAGAATTCGCGATAGACGACGCGTTCGGCGAAGCCGTCGACGTAGCGGAAGCCGAGCCGCAGCGACAAATCCTTGAGGCCCTCGGCCACCAGCTGCTTGTTGCGGGAGCCGAGCATCGACAGGCGGTTGCGCACGACAATCCAATCAGTGGTCGCGCCGTCGAGCTGGCGGCGCTTGCGGCGGGTGTCCCGCACCATCTCGGCGTAATGGCTCTCGCCCGTCACCGCGTAGTTGGCGGGATCGACGGTCCCCAGCACGTCGAAGTCGAGGAAGCTGTCGTTGATCGGCGTCACCAGCGTGTCGGCCATCGAGTGCGCGAGGCGCATCAGGTAGCTGTCGGTGCCGGGCGTATCGATGACGATGAAGTCGAAGCTGCTCTCGACCGCCGAGACCGCCTCCATGAACTGCTGGAACTCGGAATTCTCGTTCTCGGCGATCTGCATGGTCTCGCCGAGCTTGATGCAGCGATGCACCGGCAGCTCGAGGTCAAGCTTGGTGCGGTGCGCCCAGGCCGAACGGTTGCTGATGTAGCGGGTGAAGCTCTGCTGACGGCAGTCGAGGTCGATGGTGGCGACGCGCTGGCCGGCCTTCAGGAGCGCGACCGCGATGTGCAAGGCGGTGGTCGACTTGCCGGAGCCGCCCTTTTCGTTGCCGAGCACGACGACATGCGCCGAGCCCGATTGGCCTTGGCTAGCTTGCACAAGCATAGCGATCCTCAACACCCCTAACGAATATCTTCGAGTTGACCGCGTCTGCGGTCAAGTGAAATGCGTGACAGGTCATGCAAATCGCAGCGCGCCGTTCTGATGATGAATCGCAGCGCCGCCTCGCGTCCGTGATCCAGCCCACAATGTCGCGACATCCTGCGCGGCCTTACGCGGGATGCTGTGCCGCATCCGGATGCGTGGCGTCCATGATCGCCGCTTGTTAAGGTTAGCCGCCCCGGGCGCCAGGCCACGCCGCGCCGATTCCCCAACCCAGTCGAGTCCTGATGTCACCCAGCCCCATGATCACTCGCACGGTCCCAACCTTGCGACGCGCCGTCGACAATCTTCGCAAGCGAAAGGCCACGATCGCGCTGGTCCCGACCATGGGGGCGCTCCATGACGGGCATGTGTCGCTGGTTCGCCTCGCCAAGCGGCGCGCGAGCCGCGTCGTGGTCTCGATCTTCGTCAACCCGACCCAGTTCGCCCCGACCGAGGACTTTGGCGCCTATCCGCGCACCTGGAAGGCCGACATCGCCAAGCTCGCCGCCGAGGACGTCGACATCGTCTGGCACCCGGGCGTCGAGGCCATGTATCCGGAGGGCTTTGCCACCCGCATCGTGCCGGAGGGACCGGCGCTGGCCGGCCTCGAGGACCGCTTCCGGCCACATTTCTTCGGCGGCGTCGCCACCGTCGTCGGCAAGCTGTTCACGCAATGCCGCCCGGACTTTGCGATCTTCGGCGAGAAGGATTTTCAGCAGTTGCGGGTGGTGACGCAGATGGCGCACGACCTCGACCTCGGCGTCAAGGTGATCGGCTCCCGCACGGTGCGCGAGCGCGACGGGCTCGCGATGTCCTCGCGCAACGTCTACCTCTTGCCGCAGGAGCGGCAGACGGCGACCACGCTCTACCGCGCCATGAAGGACAGCGCCGGGCGCATCCGTGGCGGCGAGGCGATCGCGCCGGCGATGGCGCGCGGCGCCGAGACCATCAAGGCAGCCGGCTTTGCGCTCGACTATTTCGAGGTGCGCCATGCCGCGACGCTGGCGCCGGTCGCCTCACGCAAGGACGGGCCGCTGCGGATCCTGGTCGCGGCCAGGCTCGGCACGACCCGGCTGATCGACAATATCGCGGTTTAGAGCAATCCGAGATCGCGCAGTTCGCGGCGCATCGGCTCCGGCATGGCCGCGATCGAGCCGGCGGCGGACTTGCCGAGGTCGGGCGGCACGGAATCATCAGCGAGATAGCGCCAGCCCTGGAACGGGCGCATCGGCCGCGGCGACACCGAGATCACCTTCGGCTGCATCACGATCCGGCAGCGCCCGATGCCGTCCTTGTCGCGGAACGGCTCGATGCCGATGATCTTTTCGCGCGCGGCGACCTCGCCCTTGATCACCCAGTAGAGCGACCCGCCGGCGAGGATCTCGGCATCGCGCTTGGGCACCATGCGGGTGATGTGGATGTGATGTTGCGGCAGACCCTTTTTCTTGGCGGTCTGCATCCGTTCGGCCACCCACTCCTTCAATTCCTTGATGGAGTCGCAGCCGACGGCGAGCTTGATCAGATGGAGTGGCATGGCCCAGCATTAGCCGGGCAGCCATCCATTTGGAATGCCGATCTACTCGTTATCCGCAGCCGCGGGAGCGGCCGCCGCGGCCGGCGGCGGCGCGAGCGGAACCGGCGCGGCGGCCGGCGCCCGCGCGGCCTTCGGAGCCGGCGGCTTCTTCGCA
>NZ_JAVAYM010000143.1:0-469 GCF_054185205.1 Bradyrhizobium sp. 14AA
CTTTACTCAGCACATATCCGGCTGTAACCGATGGAAAGTTACCCCATTTGTTATTATCTCCAAAGCGCGATGAACCATCACGGCGCAAGGTGGCAGAGAATAAATATTTATCAAAGTAAGCATACTGAATGCGGGCCAGGTAGGAGATCTGTGTCCATGTATATCTTGCGGGCACTACAGTATAGACAATTGCCCCGGCTATATTGTTGAAATTATCATCGGATATACCCGAGCCTGTAATTGTTGTCGTACTGCCGCTTGCTGTCTGAAAGTTACAACCGGCCAGGACATCCAGATCATGATGACCAATGCTTTTGGTATAATTGATCGTATTCTCTGTGATATAATTATAGATATTACCATCATTTTCAATAGCCTGTGCGGGTTTGGGGGCTGCCTGTCGGTACGCTCCAACAGTAGATGGATTATAATAATCATAAAAATTTGTCCTGATATCGGCACCAACCAG
>NZ_JAVAYM010000144.1:0-468 GCF_054185205.1 Bradyrhizobium sp. 14AA
GTGGGCGAGATAAAAATGTTATGTGAGTCCTGGAATATAAATAAGAACCCGAGATATAAAATTATAAAATATAAGAACGAGTATTTAATGATTGATGTAACTAGTTCTTGGATTTTCTTTTTCATTCCAATGCTTAATTGGGGTGTACCTAAGAAATTTGCGAAGATTAGTCAAAGTGAGTTTGAAGAATTAAATACATTTACACCGAAAAATAGTAGTTCAGCTGGATGGATAGCAGGTGGGGGATCAGTTTTATTGGCAGTATTGACGAGAAAATATATACAGTTGTTAAATATACAAATTAATCAAATTGCTGTGAATATTTTATGCTCTCTCGTACTTTTGGGGGTTTTCCTTTCGGCTTTATATATTAATTCGAAATCTAAGTTAAACGTTTATGATAGAAATAACTGTGATGAAAAGATAATTTTAATACCAACTTTTAAAAATTTATGCTTAATGCTCCTT
>NZ_JAVAYM010000145.1:0-468 GCF_054185205.1 Bradyrhizobium sp. 14AA
CTGCCATGCCTCAAGCCGTCCAATCCGCTCCACGCCAAGCCGCCCCCCGCACCGCGCCCCAGCGGGACATGGTGCACGAGCTCGTCGAGATCGCCGACTACATCAGCCATCTCCGGCAGGAGATCGCGGCGCTGCGCGCCAACGAGATCACCCGCGACCGCATCCCCATGGCCCACGAGGAGCTGGGGAGCGTGCTCGAGGCCACGGCCGGCGCCACGAACACGATCATGGCCTCGGCGGAGGCGATGCTCGGCCTGCCCGACGACGCGAACTACCGCGCCAACGTCGAGGAGAAGATCTACGAGATCTTCGAGGCCTGCGCCTTCCAGGACATCACCGGCCAGCGCATCGGCAAGGTCGTCGAGGCACTGCGCCACCTGGAGCTGCGGCTCGTCCGCTTCGCCTCCGCGGTGCGGGCCCGCGACGAGGCCGGTCTCGACGCGGCCGAGGCGGAGCGCAAGGCGCGGG
>NZ_JAVAYM010000146.1:0-467 GCF_054185205.1 Bradyrhizobium sp. 14AA
CCGTAGCCGGGCTTCCCGATACGCCCATGCTCTTCGACTTGGGCAGCTCGACCGCGCTGATGCTGGATCGCGCATATGTTGAGGAACACCGACTTCTGGACGGGGTCAGACAATCGACGGCGGCGATCGGAGGGGTGGATGGTACTAGGCTGGCCGCTGCCTTCATTGCGAACGAAGTCAAACTGGGCGGATTCCCCGTCCGTTCGGTGCCAACCCTCGCTCCATCAAGCTGGGCCTCCAAAAGTGCCCTTGGAAGTATCGGGTTTCCTCTGATCTCTCAATTCGATGTCGTGCTCGATGTTTCTGGGGGGAAGATATGGTTGCGACCGGCGCGGCGCGGGTTGCCGATGCTCGAGGACCACAGCGGCTTCGGGCTGGCACCGGGTGGCAATGAACTTTCCATCGTCCATGTCGCGGCCAACAGCCCTGCCGCAAGCGATGGCTGGCGGGCAGGGGATCGCATTCTG
>NZ_JAVAYM010000031.1:0-83272 GCF_054185205.1 Bradyrhizobium sp. 14AA
AATCCGGAGCCTTCAAGAGCGAGATCGTTCCGCTCAAGATCGAAGGGGGAGAGCACATCGTCGATGAAGGAATTCGATTCGACGCTTCGCTGGAGTCGATCGGCTCGGTCAAGCTTCTGAAGGAGAACGGCGTCGTCAGTGCAGCCAACGCGAGCCAGATCTGCGACGGCGCCTCTGCTGCACTGGTCGTCAGCGAAAAGGCCCTCAAGGACCACAATCTGAAGCCGATCGCGCGTATCGTTGGCCTCACGGTGACCGCCGGCGACCCCGTCATTATGCTTGAAGAGCCGATCAGCGCAACCCGTCGGGCCCTTTCAAAGGCCGGAATGAAGATCGGCGATATTGACCTCTACGAAGTCAACGAGGCTTTCGCACCGGTGCCGCTGGCCTGGCTTCAGGCGATCGAGGCCGACCCCGCAAAGCTCAATGTCAACGGCGGCGCGATTGCACTCGGTCATCCGCTCGGAGCCTCGGGTACCAAGCTCCTGTCAACCCTGGTCCATGCTCTCAGGGCTCGAGGCAAGCGATATGGCCTTCAGACGATGTGTGAGGGCGGAGGCATCGCCAACGTGACCATCATTGAAGCGTTGGGATGACCTTCCAGACACGCTGGCAGGTCGCGATCAAGAGCCAAGCGTAGAACGTCAAAGCAAAATAGAAGTGAAACCCCACAGGGAGAGATGACATGTTTGCAAGGATTTTAGGGGCGACTGCCCTGGCGACAGCGGCAATCGCGCTCGCCTCGGGTACGGCGCTAGCCCAGAAGAAATACGATACGGGTGCGTCCGACACAGAGATCAAAGTCGGCAATCTCATGCCTTACAGTGGTCCGGGATCCGCCTACGGCGTCATCGGCCAAGTGCAGGCCGCATACTTCAAGATGATCAACGATAAGGGGGGCATCAACGGACGCAAGATCAACTTCACTAGCTATGACGACGCGTACTCGCCTCCCAAGGCTGTCGAGCAGACGCGTAAGCTGGTGGAGGGCGATGAAGTGCTGCTCATGTTTGATCCGCTCGGCACGGCGAACAACACAGCCATCCAGAAATACCTGAATTCAAAAAAGATCCCGCAGCTCTTCGTCGCCTCCGGCGCTACCAAATTCAACGACCCCAAGAGCTTCCCCTGGACCACGGGTTGGCAACCGTCCTACCAGAGCGAGGCGCACGCTTACGCTAAGTATATCTTGAAGGAAAAGCCGAACGCCAAAGTCGCGGTCTTCTTCCAAAATGACGATCTTGGAAAGGATTACCTGAAGGGCCTCAAGGACAGGCTCGGTGCGAAGATCGTCGCCGAGGAAAGCTACGAAACTTCGGAGCCGACGATTGACAGTCATATCGTCAAGCTCAAGGCGACGGGCGCCGACACGCTGGTCAACATCAGCTCTCCCAAATTTGCGGCTCAGGCAATCAGGAAGATCGCTGAAGTCGACTGGAAGCCGCTGCATATCCTCAGCAACGTTTCGGCGTCGGTCGGCAGTGTGATCAAGCCTGCCGGCTTCGAGAACGCGCAAGGCATCATTTCTGCCACTTACTTGAAGGATCCGGCGGATCCGCAGTGGGACAATGATCCCGGCATGAAGGAGTTTCAGAGCTTTCTGAGCAAATACTATCCAGAAGGCAACAAACGCGACATATTGCTGATCACCGGCTACGCACTTGCGGAGACGCTGGCGCAAACCTTGAAGCAGTGCGGTGACGATCTCACGCGCGAGAACGTCATGAAGCAGGCTGCGAACCTGAAGGAATGGCGCACCGAGGCGCTGTTGCCGGGGATCTACGCGAACACGTCGCCGACTGACTTTGCTCCGATCAGCCAACTTCAGCTGATGCGCTTTAGCGGCGAAAAGTGGGAGCTGTTCGGAGATGTGATCAACGGGGATGCGGCGGACTAAATCCGTCGCAGAGAACCGCGGCGCATGCCTCCGACCCAGCATTTGAACTTTGACTGTGTCGAAAGGCATGCGTGGCGGGCTGCAATCGCCAGAGTTCGGACAAAAAGAACTCCGGACACCCTGCAGCGGGCCATCCGATCGCACATCGCCGGGAACTGTTTCGAATTCAAGCGGCAGCGAGCGCAATTGTTGCGTTCGTAGAAACGATGAGTAAGACGCATGATCAACTATCGACCCTCCTGGCTTGAGTCTGACCTCGAGATGTATCGAGACACCGTGTCCCGCTTCATCGACAAGGAAATGGCGCCGCTGGATGAAGAGGCGCGCAAACGAGGCAATGTCGGGCACGAACTCTGGCTGAAAGCCGGGGCACTTGGGCTTCTGTGTTCGGACATTCCGACCGAATATGGCGGCGGCGGGGGTGATTTTCGGAACGAAGCGATTTTTTACGACGCTATGGCACGCCGCGGCCTGACGGGAATGAATCCGTCTGTCCACACGATCGTGGCCCACTATCTGCTGAATCACGGGACGGAGGAGCAAAAACGGGAATATTTGCCGCGCCTGGCGCGTGGAGAGTTGGTCGGAGCCATCGCGATGACCGAGCCGGGTGCGGGCTCGGATCTGCAATCCATTCGTACCCGTGCGGAAAGGCGCGCCGATAGCTATGTGATCAACGGTTCCAAGACCTTCATCTCCAACGGCCTCCTTGCAGGTTTAGTGCTCGTAGTCGTGAAAACAAATCCGACCGAGCGCGCCAGCGGAATGTCGATCATTTTGGTCGAGACCGCGAAAGCTCCCGGCTTTAGGGTCGGCCGCGTGCTCGATAAGATTGGCCTTAAGGGGCAGGATACCTGCGAGCTGTTCTTCGACGAGGTCGTGGTGCCGGCCACAAATCTGCTTGGTGGAGTGGAAGGGCGTGGTTTCTATCAATTGATGTCGGACCTGCCTTATGAGCGGACCATTATCGGCGTGATGGCGGTTGCGGCAATGGAGGGCGCTCTTGAAGCCACGCTTGCTTTCGTCCGGGAACGCTGGGCTTTCGGGATGCCGATCGCTGAATTCCAGAACACCAAATACAGGCTGGCCGAGTTGGCGACGATCACAAAGGTCACGCGCTGCTTCGTCGACCAGTGTGTCGAAGCATTGGTTTCTGGCACACTCGATGCAGCCACGGCGTCGATGGCTAAACTCTGGGCGTCAGAGCAGCAGGGCAAGGTCATCGACGAGTGCTTGCAACTGCATGGTGGCTCCGGCTTTATGAACGAGTATCTCATTGCACGCATGTACGCCGACGCACGCGTGCAGCGCATTTACGGCGGGACGAGCGAGATGATGAAGGAAGTGATCTCGAGAGCGCTCTAGATTATCGGAGCTATTAGAAGTGACTCGACGACTGAACCCCCGGTGGGCCGGCGCGCTCAGGAGGATGCCATGAAAGCAGTGTTGGTCGAAAAGTTTGATTGTATCGAAAATATTGTCATCAAGGATGTGGCTAAGCCGGACTTGTCAACGGGAATGGTCCGCGTTCGAATCCAGGCAGCGTCTGTCGGCTTCGTGGATGGCCTGAAGGTGCAGGGCTTGTACCAGACAAAAGATCCTTTGCCATTTACGCCCGGGTCGGAGTTTGCGGGCATCGTCGACGAGCCGGCCGCAGATGTTGGGGGCCTCGCACCCGGTACGCCCGTCATCGGCATGGTCAGAAATGGTGGCCTTGCCGAGTATATCTGCGCACAGGCCCAAGATCTTTTCGTTACGCCAAAGGGCATAGCGCCAGAGGTCGGCGCCTCGTTCTTCGCCAATTACCTCACGGCGCTGTACGCGCTTAGCGCCCGGGCAAAGCTACAGGGCGGCGAGACACTTTTGGTTCTGGGGGCCGCCGGCGGGGTGGGAATAGCGGCTGTTCAGGTTGGAAAGTTGTTGGGCGCCCGCGTCATTGCGGCCGCTTCGACTGAGGAGAAGCGACAATTTGCGATTAAATATGGGGCAGATGCGGGCGTGGATTATACGCATGAAGGGTGGCGTGACGAACTCAAGGGACTGACCGGCGGTCACGGCGCGGATGTGATCTACGATCCCGTCGGAGGAGATCTGAGCCTGCAGGCATTCCGTTCGATCGCCTGGAATGGCCGGCACCTTGTGATCGGCTTTGCTTCCGGAATTATTCCAGCGCTGCGGTTCAATCTGCCTCTTCTAAAAGGAGGGGCGCTGTTGGGCGTCGACCTGGCGCAGATTGGTCGTCGTGAACCGGATGTGCGAGATCAAGTCATCGCCCAGCTATTCGGTTGGTTGAGCAAGAAGACACTGGTTCCGGTCGTAGGAAAGGTCTTTGCATTCGAGGAATTCCACGATGCGTTCAAAGCAATGACGACCCGCTCGGCCCTAGGAAAGATGGTCGTCAGGATCGGCTGACGATTCTCCTCGATTAGGTCTTCGGAGAAATCCTCATGAAAGTGTCAGACGCGCTGAACTCGAGGACCTCTGTGCGGGCATTCTTGGACTTCCCGGTCCCTATGGAGACTGTCCAAGAGATCCTGCTCACGGCCAGCCGCTCACCCTCCGGCGGAAATCTACAGCCGTGGCATGTCTGGGCGCTTGGCGGCCAAGAGCTCGCACGCTTCAAGGCGTTGATGGCCGAGCGGATCAAGATCAACCCGATGGGCGAACAGCCAGAATACAAGATCTATCCGCCAGAACTGAAGGAGCCCTATAGAACTCGGCGATTCAAGAATGGCGAAGATCTCTATCGCACCATCGGGGTTCCGCGCGAAGACAAACCTGCACGTCTCAATCAGCTTGCAAAGAACTTTACCTTTTTTGGTGCGCCTGTCGGCCTGTTTTTCGCCATCGATCGCCAGATGCAGCCTGGGCAATGGGCCGATCTTGGCATGTACATGCAATCTATTATGTTGCTCGCTTTGGAGAAGGGATTGAGTACCTGCCCGCAAGAGGCGTGGGCGCTCTGGCACAAGACCGTCGCGGAATTCATCGGGCTGCCTTCCCATCTGATGCTCTTTTGCGGCATGGCTCTCGGCTACATGGACCCGGAACATCCGATCAACCGTCTGCGCGCAGATCGTGCCGGCCCATCGGAATTCATGACGATCCGTGGATTTTGATTAGGCGGGCTCGACTACGACGGAAGTCGCCCGATATCGAGCGTCCGTAAACTGATCAACGGCTTCGCCAGGAACATGCAATATCCGTTTTTGGCAGTGACCTGATGATGTACGACGCCACATAAGAAGGCTCACTCTGCATGAACATGGGAGGCAGGCCCGTGAGGGACATTGTGCAATCATCGCAATTAACAGGGCGAAGCCGCACAACACCTTGAACGAAGCCCGCCATACCGAACTTAAAAACCTCTTTGATTGATTCGCGGCCTTACCTGGCTCGCACGGAGGTCGGCGATCTCGAAACCGCGAAGTCGCCATTGATAACGTGACATGAGCCGCATTTTGACAGCTATCCATAGTGTAGATGCGGCCCATCAACATAATCGATTTTACCAATCCTAGAAGATCCCGCATAAGAAAACGTCTCGGTTTGGAGAAAAGCCTTCGGCCAATCAGAATGGTGCTCAATCTTTGCCTAGAGCCGAGGGAATATTTCGGTGCTTGCCGAGCATCAACTCAAGCGCATTTTCAGTCCGGCCAGGTGCTTGGGCGGTTACTCGGTCGGTGGGGCCTACCACTGTCGACGGAAACCGACGGAATGTAATAGCGTCGTCCTCCGAGACTGACTTCTGCCAGGTCACCCAAGGCGGCCGGGGTTCTTTTTGTGTGCCATGTGCGAGCGACGCTTCGAGATGGATAATCCTCTATCCAGCTATCCGCTTTACGAATCTCTTGAGAAGGGGGCAGGGCCATCATGCTTGGCTCTCAATCCAGCCGGCGATGATGAAGTTTATGCCGACAGATAGCTGGACTCCCCGCGGGTCGTCGATCTGCATCGAGTGTCATCGATGTTTGAGTGGCAACTTGCGTGATGTGTCCACGCGTCGGCCATACCGCGACTACGATGTTGTTTCCTTGTCGGAAGAAGAGGCTGCACACGCGATGGCGCTCTGTTCACCATGCGCTCGCGCCTTACCGCCTCCTGCTGCCGCGACATGCTGGCATTCGATCGTGCTCGCCAAAACCGCGCTTCGGCTGGCGAAGCTTGTTCTGCCCCGCAGAATCCGAACGACCCAGATCCACAGCAATCTGAGCGCCTTCAATCGAAGGTCTCGAGAAGAGCGTAGCTGTTCTGAAAGCATTATTCTTGAAATTGGGGGATGTTGACCCGCATGTGTGGGATTGTAGGCATTTTGGGGCGCGAACCCGTTGCTGAGCGGCTGATCGAAGCGCTCACTCGGCTGGAATATCGCGGCTACGATTCAGCGGGAGTTGCAACGCTCGACGGCAATCATCTTGAGCGCCGGCGCGCCGAGGGCAAGCTGAAGAATCTTGAGGCCAGCCTACGTCGCAATCCGCTACCGGGTCACACTGGTATTGGTCATACCCGCTGGGCCACTCATGGTAAGCCCACGGAGTCCAACGCGCATCCGCATACGACGGACAATGTCGCGGTCGTCCATAACGGAATCATCGAGAATTTTCGTGAGTTGCGCGCCGAACTTGAGCAGAATGGCGCTAGATTTGTGTCCGACACTGACACCGAGGTGGTGGCGCATCTGGTCGAATCCTATCTGAAGATGCGCTACTCGCCCCAAAAAGCAGTGAAAGAATCCCTACCGCGACTGCGCGGTACGTTTGCCCTGGTATTTCTGTTCAAGGAGCACTGCGATCTCATGATCGCTGCCCGGAAGGGATCCCCGCTCGCGATCGGCTATGGCAATGACGAAGTGTATATCGGTTCGGATGCCATTGCGCTCGCCCCGTTCACCGATGCCATCACTTATCTTGAAGATGGGGACTGGGCCGTGTTTACCCGCAAGATCAGCGTCATCTACGATTCCAAAGGCGCAGTCGCGCACCGCGAGACGCTGAAATTGGGTGTGTCGTCGTTCCTGGTTGACAAGGCGAATTATAGACACTTTATGGCCAAGGAGATCCATGAGCAGCCGGAGGTGGTCGGACAGACGCTGGCGCGCTATATCGACCCGGCCTGCGAACGTGTTGCGCTGCCGGTCAAGCTGCCGTTCGACTTCAGAGAGGTCCGGCGCATCACGATCACTGCTTGCGGCACAGCGAGCTATGCGGGCAACGTCGCAAAATACTGGTTCGAGCGCTTTGCGCGCGTGCCGGTTGAAGTCGATGTCGCGTCCGAGTTCCGCTACCGCGAATCGACTTTGCAAAGAGGTGATCTCGCGATCTTTGTTTCGCAGTCAGGCGAGACGGCGGATACGCTTGCCGCGCTCCGCTATGCCAAGGCGGAAGGGGCACACACGCTCGCCGTCGTCAACGTACCAACATCGACGATCGCTCGCGAGAGCGAAACCGTGCTGCCGACGCTGGCCGGCCCCGAGATCGGCGTTGCCTCGACCAAGGCCTTTACCTGCCAACTGATAGTGCTAGCCGTGCTTGGAGTCGCGGCCGCCAAGGCGCGCGGCGAACTGTCCGAGGATGAGGAGATCGACTTGGTGCGTGGCTTGGTTGAAATTCCTCGCCTGATGTCGGCAGCGCTCACCACCGAGCCGCAGATCGAGAGGCTTGCGAGCGACATCGCGAAAGCGCGCGACGTGATCTACCTTGGTCGCGGTACGAGCTTCCCGATCGCGCTAGAGGGCGCACTGAAGCTAAAGGAAATCTCCTACATCCATGCAGAGGGGTATGCTGCGGGCGAGCTCAAGCACGGGCCGATTGCGCTGATCGACGAGACTGTGCCAGTCGTGGTGATCGCACCGCGTGATCGATTATTCGAGAAGACGGTCTCGAACATGCAGGAGGTGGCAGCGCGCGGCGGCAACATTGTCCTCATGACCGATGCCAAGGGCGCTGAAGAGGCGACACTGAATACGTTCGCCACCATCGTGCTGCCGGACATGCCGGCCGCCTTCACGCCGATGGTCTACGCGATCCCCGTGCAACTGCTCGCATACCACACGGCCATCGTGATGGGCACGGATGTCGACCAGCCGCGGAATCTCGCCAAATCCGTTACCGTCGAATAGGGAGCCGGTCGATCGCTTCCGGTCCTCAAACTGGCCTAGACAATCATGTCTGAGCATTCACGTCTGGCCAGCCCGCTGAGGCTGGGCTGTAAAGATGCCAGCGTCTCCCTCTCGCGACCTCGCCAAAAAAGGGTGACAAAGGATTATGAAGCAGTTTTCAAGCATCGACGAAGTCATGTTCTCCGACCTGACTCAGAACGCGACTGATGCGGACGTCACGACGCCGCAATTGCTTCGCATCTGGGCCACGCTTCGGCGCCCGGGGCAGGCGATTGCAGGATGTGCATGACATGAACATCGTAGCCGAACATAAGATTTCGGGCGAACCGATTGATAAAGCGCCCAAGCGCCCGGGCCAGCCGGTGCTTTGGTTCATCATCGTCGGCGTGCTGCTCGGTGCGCTGGTCAGTGGCCTCGTCTGGTTCAACTACTTGCGTGGCCAGATGATCAAGCAGTTCTTCGCCAACAACAAGCCGCCGCCGACCTTGGTCAGCGCAGCCGAGGCGAAGTCCGAGGTGGTGCCGAACCTGCTCACCGCAGTCGGCGGCCTTACCGCCGTGCACCAAGTCGACGTCAGTGCCGACGTCAACGGCCGCGTCACCGAGATCAAGTTCGAGCCGGGCGCGCATGTCGAGGCCGGCACGCCGCTGGTGCAGCTGTTCGATATGCCGGATCAGGGCGACCTCGCCAACTACAAGGCGCAGGCGACTGTCGCGCAGCTGTCGCTCGACCGCGCCAAGCAGCTGGCATCGCGCCAGTTCGGTCCGCAAGCGACCGTCGATTCAGCGCAGGCCGCCTATGACCAGGCGCTGGCCGGCATCGGCAAGACCGAAGCGCTGATCTCGCAGAAGCTGGTGCGCGCTCCGTTCTCCGGCGATCTCGGCGTCCGCAAGGTCGAAGTAGGACAGTATCTCACGGCAGGCACCGCGATCGTCTCGCTGACCGATCTGTCGGAGCTGTGGGCGAACTTCACGGTGACGGAAAAGGATTCGGGCAACCTCAAGGTCGGCCAGCCGGTCCGGCTGAAGGTCGATGCTTATCGGGGCCGGACCTTCGACGCAAAGATCACCACGATCGAGCCGCAGATCGCCACCGACACCCGCAACATCCGGGTGCAGGCGACGGTCGCGAATCCGGCGAAGATCCTGAAGCCCGGTATGTTCGTGACCACCACGGTGGTGTTGCCGGACAAGCCGGCGGTGGTCACCGTGCCGGAGACAGCCGTCGACTACACGCTCTACGGCGACTCGGTGCTCCTGATCACCGAGAAGAAGGAAGAGGACGGCAAGACCGGCCTGAGCGCGGTGCGCACCTTCGTGCAGACCGGAAACCGGGTCGATGCTCGCGCTGAAATCGTCAAAGGCCTGAAGCCGGGCGACAACGTTGTCGCCGTCGGCCAGCTCAAGCTGCAATCGGGCTCGGCCGTGTCGATTTCGACCGACCCGGCCCCGCAGATCCCGGCGCAGCCGCCGCGCCACTGACAATGCACTCGCGTGATCCGGTCTGACCGGATCACGTTCTTGAAACAAAAGAGATCGAGTTCGCCGCGATGACCTTTACCGATATCTTCATCAAGCGACCGGTTCTGTCGGTCGTCGTCAGTCTGCTGATCCTGCTAATTGGCCTGCGCGCGGCGATGGTACTGCCGATCCGGCAGTACCCGAAGCTTTCGAACACGGTCATCAACATCACGACCGTCTATCCTGGCGCGTCCGCAGACCTGGTCCAGGGATTCATCACGACGCCCATTGAGCAGGCGGTCGCTTCCGCCGAGGGCGTCGACTACATTACCTCGTCCTCGGTGCTCGGCACTTCGACGATCCAGGTCTACATCAAGCTTAACTTTGACCCGAACCAGGGGCTCACCGAGGTGCTCGCCAAGGTGAATTCGGTCAAATATCTGATCCCGAAGGAATCCAACGATCCGGTCGTCACCAAGACCACCGGCCAGACCACGGCCGTGATGTATATAGGCTTCTCCTCTGAGGAGCTCTCGGGCTCGGCAATCTCGGACTATCTGACGCGCGTCGTTCAGCCAGTGCTGTCGACCGTCGATGGCGTCGCGTCCGCCGATATCCTGGGCGGCCAGACCTTTGCGATGCGGTTGTGGCTTGACCCGGTGAAGATGGCCGGCCACAACGTGTCCCCGGCTGATGTCGCGGCCGCGATCACCGCCAACAACTTCCAGTCCGCGGCCGGCCAGACCAAGGGCTACCTCATCCTCTCGAATATCACGACGAACACAGGCCTGACCGACGTCAACGAGTTCAGGAAGTTGATCGTCAAGGCCAAGGATGGCGGCTTCGTGCGGATGGAGGACATCGCCACCGTTGAGCTTGCAGCCCAGAGCACGGATGCGAGCGTAGCCTTTAACGGCGAGCACGCGATCTTCATCGGCGTGAATGCCACGCCGCAGGGCAACCCGCTAACCCTTGTGAAGGCTGTGCGCGCGCTGTTCCCCGAGCTCGAGCGCAATCTGCCACCGTCGATGAAGATGAAGGTCGCCTACGACTCGACCAAGTTCATTCAGTCCTCGATCGATGAGGTCGAGAAGACGCTGGGCGAGGCCGTGATCATCGTCATTATGGTGATCTTCCTGTTCCTGGGCTCGTTCCGCTCGGTGATCATTCCGGTCGTCACCATCCCCCTGTCGATGATCGGCGTCTGTACGCTGATGCTGGCGCTCGGCTTCAGCTTCAACCTGCTGACGCTGCTCGCGATGGTGCTCGCGATCGGCCTCGTGGTCGACGACGCCATCGTGGTGGTGGAGAACGTCCATCGCCATCTGGAGGAGGGTGAGACACCGGTGCAAGCGTCGCTGCAAGGCGCGCGCGAAATCGTCGGTCCGGTCGTCTCGATGACCATCACGCTCGCCGCCGTGTATGCGCCGATCGGCTTCCTCGGCGGACTGACGGGCTCGCTGTTTCGCGAATTCGCCTTCACGCTGGCGGGCTCCGTGATCGTGTCCGGCGTCATCGCGCTGACGCTGTCGCCGATGATGTGCTCGGGGCTTCTGAAGAACACGGAAGAGGGCCGGTTTGCGAAACTGGTGAACAAGTTGTTCGGCGCCGTCACGCGCTGGTATGGCCGCAGGCTCGACCGCTCGCTCGACTATAAGGCCATCACCGGGCTGGTCGCGGTGACGATCCTTGGGCTCGTCGGGTTCCTCTACATACAAACATCGAAAGAGCTCGCGCCCGAGGAAGATCAAGGTATCGTGTTCGCGGTGATCAAGGCGCCGAAATATGCCAACATCGACTATCTCGATTTCTATGGCGACAAGCTCGACAAGAAATTGCAAGGCTTTCCTGAGACCGATCTGCGTTTCGCGTTGAACGGCATCAACGGTCCCCAGAACGGTATCGCCGGCATGCTGCTGAAGCCGTGGGATGAACGGAAGCGCTCTTCGATCCAGTTGGTTCCGCTGGTTCAGGCCGAGCTCAGCAAGATCGAGGGCGTCCAGGCGTTCGCCTTCAACCTGCCGCCGCTGCCCGGTGGACCCGGCGGCCTGCCGGTGCAGATGGTGATCAATTCGACCGCGGGCTTCCAGGCTGTCTATGAGCAGATGGAGAAGCTGAAGGGCGCCGCGCGCAAGAGCGGCATGTTCATCGTCTCCGATAGCGATCTCGCCTTCAACCAGCCGACCGTGAAGGTGAACGTCGACCGCGCCAAGGCCCAGGATCTCGGCATCAACATGCAGAACATCGGCAGCGCGCTCGCGATCCTGGGCGGCGGCAATTACATCAATCGCTTCAACCTGGAGGGCCGTTCCTATCAGGTGATCCCGCAGGTACCACGCGCCCAGCGGCTCTCGCCGGAAGCGCTCGGCAATTACTACGTGGCGACCAGCACCGGCCAGCAAGTGCCGCTATCGACGGTGGTGTCGATCGAAACGTCGACCGCTCCGAATTCATTGACCCACTACAACCAGCTCAACTCGGCGACCTTCTCGGCCGTGCCGATGCCCGGCGTGACCGTCGGTCAGGCCGTCGACTTCCTTGAAGGCGAAGCCAAGAAGCTGCCGCAGGGCTTCAGCCACGACTATCTGGCCGATAGCCGGCAGTACGTGCAGGAAGGCAACCAGCTCGCGATCACCTTCGGCTTTGCGCTGATCATCATCTTCCTGGTGCTGGCGGCGCAGTTCGAGAGCTTGCGCGACCCGCTGGTGATCATGATCTCGGTGCCGATGGCGATCGTGGGGGCGCTGATCCCGCTGTTCTTCGGCGTGGCCACCATGAACATCTACACCCAGGTGGGCCTGCTGACGCTGGTCGGCCTGATCACCAAGCACGGCATCCTGATGGTGGAGTTCGCCAACGAGCTCCAGGTCAACGAAGGGCTAGATCGTCGCTCGGCGATCGAAATGGCGGCTCGCATCCGGCTGCGGCCGATCCTGATGACGACGGCCGCGATGGTCACCGGCCTGATCCCGCTTCTGACCGCGACCGGCGCCGGGGCGGCCAGCCGCTTCTCGATCGGGCTCGTGGTTGTCGCCGGCATGTCGATCGGCACGCTGTTCACACTGTTCGTGCTGCCGGCGGTCTATGTGGTGCTCGCGACCGACCACCGTGCCCCAGGCCAGATCCGTGCGGAACAAGCAGCTCAAAGAGCTGAGTCTCGGCTCGAAGGCGGTGCGGCTGAGCTGAGGGCGCTCGATTGAAGATCCAAAACGGCAATGGCCATTGCCAAGGCGCATCCGCGCCGAAGCAAGTGCTAGTTGTGGGAGAGGGGGGCTACTATCGGGCAGGAGTTGCGCCATAAGTCCGTGCAATCTTTAATGATGGTCGATATTGACGGCCAACAAATAAGCATATGTGAGGAAGCCCCGCGGTCGAGCTTTGATATTTTTTTGATTGAGGCAGCGAGCTCGATGTCCTCACCCAAGGAATCGACCATCTGCTTCAACCGGTTGGCTTGATTGACACACCTCTCCGGAAGCTGCGAACGTCCGACCGTTCGGGCTGAAAGGCCTCAACTAGAACTGGCACGGCGCTCGCAGGATTGCTGTCGCCACATACGAATACATCAACGGCTGCGTAGGACCTCTCAGGCCAAGTATGTAAGGTCATGTGCGATTCAGCCAACAACGCTATTGCCGAGACGCCGTGGCCCGGACAAAACTTATGAACATGAAGGTGGAGTAATGTCGCACTCGCCGCATGGATGGCTTTTCGGATGGCGTCTTCCGCAAGGTCCGGATCGTCGAGGTTTTTCGCTCCCCATAGCTCGATGAGCATATGCGTCGCACCGGTTGAAAGAGCCGGTGGTACTTCCTCTTCGTTATCAATAATCATTAAGCAATCTCCGTTGAATTGACGGCTCAATAAGAAGAGCTGTTCGGGATCTAGGTGACGAGGTGATCAGGCCGCGTGTTTTGCCGGTACGTGCATGACCTCAATACCGCCGTCGAATCCGACAACTGCGATGACCTTAGGCAACTGATTTGTGCCTTTGAGCCGACGCCGAGTCCTTGATGTGGCGATCAGCTGCTCGAGCACCATCGGCTTGGCGGTGTTTGGCGACAAGATGTCCTTCGTCCGCCTTTGAGCGCTTGACGACTGCCCTCCAGCGGCTGTGAAAATGACGCAGGTCTCGTGGAAACGGTAACATGTGTCTGCATTGGTTCTTGCACAATCGATGTTACCGCTTGAGCGCCATAGGAATCCGCAGCCCGGCGAGGGCCAAGTCGGCTTTCATGAGGAGAGCACCAAACCAAAGTCCAAGCGCCCATTGGTTGCGGGTGCCATGCAGACTCACGCGTGTCGACTACAAGATCCGGTAGGTGCCAACGCCAATTTGGGGCCCTAGGCTGCGGCCGCGTTCCCCTGACGATCATCGAGGTAACAGTAGTGAACGCAAAGCACGGGAAGCTAAGAAGCGGACAAACCGGCACACTATGACCGGCCGATACCGGGGGCTACGCACTGCATACCCTCAATCAGGATCGTCGGTGTTCTGATTAAGGGCCCCAGAAGGCGATGAATGGGGACGCGTATGCCTAGCCGAAATCTATCCAACAAAAATCAGTTTGTGGAACCGATCGGGGCGATCACGGCGATCGATCGCCTTGCAAGATCGGATCCAGCGAGAATTGCGCTGAGAAGCGGCGCAGACGAACTCACCTACGAGGCGCTGGGACTAAGATCGGATGCCCTCGCAAGGAGGCTACGAGAGCATGGCGCTCGGGGCGCGGTCATCGGATATTGGGGTGAGCGCGGCTTCGACTGGGCGACGGCGGTGGTCGCAATTTTGAAGGCCGGATCAACCTACCTACCGCTCGATCCATCGTTACCGGCTCAACGCACGTCATTCGTAATTGAGCAGAGCCGCTGTGCTCTGATTATTGGCCCCGACCAGCAGCGTTCGCTCAGCCTGTTCCAGTCGAGCAGCAAAGGCACCACCCAGTTCATGCCGATAGAGGCGGCGCTGCGTGAGGGCCAGCCTTCGTCTTTCGTGCCATCATCGAGCGCGGATGAACTCGCCTACATTCTGTTTACGTCTGGTTCGACGGGCCAGCCTAAGGGCGCAATGATTGCGCATGCAGCCTTAAACAATCATTTGGCGGCAAAAATTGATGCCTTAGCCCTCACTCCTACGGATTGCATCGCGCAGACGGCATCGCATTGCTTTGACATCTCGCTGTGGCAACTTCTGGCAGGGCTTTGCGTCGGAGGCAGTATCGCGATCATTGATGATGCGACACTGAAATCGCCAGTATCTCTTCTTAAAGCAATTCAAGGGCACAGCGTGACGGTTGCTCAATTCGTTCCGTCAATGCTTGCAGTATTTGTTGAATATCTGCAGCCCCTTGCGGCGGCTGAGAGAGCCATGGAAAGTTTGCGGATTATCTCGACGGTTGGAGAACCTCTGACACCCGGACTGGCGCGCGCATGGCTTGCCTTATATCCGCAGGTCCCCATTCTCAACCACTACGGGCCCACCGAGTGCGCCGACGGCGTTACGCACAATCTGGTTTCAGTACCGCCCGCGGTGGCAGACACTTATGTTCCGATCGGCAAGCCGATTGCGAACCTTGAGGTCTATGTCACCGATGGATCTCGTCTGTGCGACACGGGAGAGGTCGGCGAAATCTGTGTGAGCGGCGTTGGTGTCGCTGCTGGTTACGTCAACGACGATGTTCGCACCAAGGATGCCTTTGGGCCAAACCCGTTCTCCAACAACCCGCGGTTCCGGCGCCTATACCGGACAGGTGATCTCGGGCGCGTCCGTTCCGATGGTCTCTTGGAATGCCTCGGTCGACGGGACCGTCAGGTCAAAATCCGTGGGCACAGAATTGAGCTGGGAGAAATAGAGGCCCGCCTCTGCGCTCATCATTCGGTACATGGCGCTGTCGCGGTCGCCTCCGTCTGCGCAGGCGTAAAACTTATGGCGCGCGACCTAACAAGCGCGGAGCGGGAAACTGGATCGAGACGGCTAATCGCATATGTGTCGGCTCCGGCTGAAGTGACGGAAGCCGAGCTTCAGAACTTTGTTGCCGAAACGCTTCCTACCTACATGCTGCCGGAAAGGATCATCCACGTCGGCGGTATTCCGCGGACTAGAAACGGAAAAGTCGATTTTGGAGCATTGCCGGACCCGAGCAGTGTTCGTCCTTTATTGCCGACGCCATTCGAGGGGCCGCGAACAGAGCTCGAAGCCCAGCTGTGGCAAATTTGGGCAGGCGTTCTGCGCATTGAGAATATTGGCGTGAATGACCAGTTCATAAGCCTCGGCGGCGACTCGCTCCGAGCAATGCTCATATTGGGTCAATTGCAGACCCAGCTCGGAGTGAGAACGGATTTCAGGCTGGTCCTGAATGGAACGATACGGTCTCTTGCGGCTTCGATCGCGTCCCGAGTCGAATCCAAACCGTGCACAGCCCCCGCGTACGGAAAGCTTGCGCAAGCACCTCTGACGAGAGTTCAGGAGCACCTATGGTTTCTTTCCCAGCTCGATCCGTCTGCCAGGAACTACATCATTCAAGGCGGCCTTCGAATAAGAGGCTTCATCGATCTGGCCGCATTCAACCGTGTCTGGACCGATGTCGTTCATTTCCATCAGGCACTCTCTGCACGATTTATCGACGAGGATGGTCCGGTTCAGCTTTTTGATGATCCGCAATGCGCAAATCTTGAGTTGACTGATGCATCTCATCTCACGGCACAGCAAGCCGAGGAGCTGATCACAGAGTTACGGAAAACAGAGCTGAGCGGCACCTTTGATCTCAGCCAGGGCCATCTGTTTCGCGCGCGCATGATCCGTTTTCGCCCTGACCACCATCTGGTACTGATCACCGCTCATGAAATTATTATCGATGCCTGGTCGATCTCTGTTCTGCTCAGAGACCTCCGACAAAGATACCTGGATGCCGCGGCGTCTTTGCCAAAGAACCGCGCCTCCCTTTCGACCTACGCGGTTTGGGAAAAGCAGCACGCGACCCCAGAGGCGATGGCCAACCAACGCAGCTATTGGCGCCGTCAGATTGGTGATGATCCGCCGGTGCTTTCGCTTGGAACAGGACAAGCGCGACCGCGGGAAAATTCTCACCGCGGTGCCTCGCATGCGGTGCTGCTAGGAAGCGAGCTCTCCAATCAGGTACGGGAGTTTGCGCGCCGAAATAGATGCACAACGTCGACAACGCTCCTTGCGTGCCTCAAGCTACTGCTACGGATGTACAGCGGTCAGGACGATGTAATCGTCGGCATACCGCACGTCGTACGGGATCAACCCGGCAGTGCCGACATTGTCGGCTTTTTCCTGAATATGCTGCCGATCCGTTCCGCGATCGATGTCGGTCAGTCCTTTGCGGTTCATGCCCTGCGCGTCCAGGGCCTGGTCAGCGATGCCATCGCAAATTCGGCATATCCGTTCGGCTGGATGGTAAAGGATAGCCGACTATATCGCGAAGCGGAACGATCGCCGATCTTCCAGGTCATGTTCAACATGTACTCCGAGGCCGCGGAGCCACCGGATCAGCATGAATTCGATCTGACATTCCGCGAATACGACACCGGCTACGTAAAATTCGATCTGACCTTGTACGCACAAGATCAGGGCGATGAAATCGCCCTCCAGCTAGCTTATGCCGAAGACATCCTTTCCAGCGATCTCATCGTCCGTATGGCTGATAATCTGCGCCGTCTGATTGCGGCCTGCGTTGAGAATCCACTTGCGCCAGTTAAGGATCTGAGCTGTCTCAGCGGGGCGGATGTCGTTATGCTGGACTCGCTGGACGGCTCGGCGCAGTCATACGCGGCTGAATGTCCACTTGTCGAAGCCTTCGAGCAAATCAGTGCCACTCATCGCAGCCAAGTGGCATATTTGGGTGATTTCGGTGAGATCACGTTCGGCGATCTGCGTGAGCGCGTAACAGCAATCAGGTCCTTACTGGAGGCGTCTGAGGTGGGGGCTGGCGATAGGGTCGCCATGCTGGTCGACCGGTCGCCTGACGTGGCCGCTGTTATTCTTGCGGCACGAGCCTTGCAATCCATCGTTGTCCCCATATCGCCGGATTATCCGCGTGATCGGATGGACCATATCCTGCGAGATAGTCGGGCAAAGCTTTTGGTTCACGCAAGTACCACTGACCTTGGTTTTGACCTGCCGTCGATTTGTCTGTTGACCCTAGAAGGGTGCGGCACGCTCGCGCACAAGTCTGAGTGCGGCGACAAACCATCAGATCAGGGAATTGCGAGCCTTATATACACGTCGTCCTCGACCGGGAAGGCGAAGGGGGTTCTCATACCGGAGCCGGCAATTCTTAATCGACTGAACTGGATGTGGCGAACCGCTCCGTTCGAGAGCACCGACGTGATGGTTGTCCAGAAGTCCGCATCACTTGTTGCGTCCGCTTGGGAATACTTCGGTGGACTTCTAAGAGGTGTGCCTGCGCTGATCCTGACCCGTAGGCAGTTGCTGGATCCAGATCTGCTGTTGAGCACGTTGGCGGAACGTCGCGCGACACACTTATTTGCCTCGCCGCCACTCCTGAGCGGCCTCATTGCCTCCCAAGAGCGGCAGCCAAGATCCACTTCCTTGCGGTTCGTCACGAGCAGCGCTGAACCGATGTCATCTTCGCTCCCAGTTCGCTGGCGTACGCATTTCCCGGACGTGCCGTTGTGGAACTTCTATGGTGCTACGGAATGTGCGTCCAACGCCGCAGTCTACAAAACGTCGGATGCCGACGACGGCGTGTCGCTCGTCCCCGTTGGGCGCCCAATCGATAACGTCAAACTCTACGTGCTCGATGCCGCGTTGAAGAGAGTCCCTGTCGGAGCCGCCGGTGAGCTCTGCATCGCGGGGCGCTGCGTAAGCGCTGGGTACTGGAGGGATCAAGAGCGGACAACACGTTGCTTCGTGCCAAATCCTTATGGTGACGGACAGTACAGCGTCCTTTATCGAAGCGGCGATATTGCCCGCATCTCAACCAGCGGCCTTCTCGAGATTTGCGGCCGATCGGACAATCAGATCAAGGTACGGGGGTATCGGATTGAGCTGGAGGAGGTGGAAAAGGCTCTTGAGTCTCATCCCGCAATTACAAAGGCCGCGGTCGCTGCAGATGGCATGGTTGGCGATCGTCGTTTGATCGCCAGCGTGATTCCCGCGCGCGACAGTCTAAGCTCGGAAGAGATTGTCACCCATCTTAAGCACTCATTGCCGTCCTACATGATTCCCGCCGCCTTCCGTTTTGTTGACACTATCCCCCTCACGACAAGCGGAAAGATAGATCGTGCCGGCTTGTCGTCCGTTCCTTACCGCGAGGTCGGGCCTGCTCCATCTGCCGAGCCCAGCACGCGGAAGGAGCGTATTCTTGCTGGGATCTGGCAAGATCTATTGGGCATCGAGCGGGTCGGAATTGATCAGGTGTTCTTTGATGTCGGTGGAGATTCTCTTCTAAGCGTGCGCTGCGTCACGTTGGCGCGCAAAGCCGGGCTGAATCTTACTGTTGACCAACTCTATCGAACGCCGACAATTAGGGAATTGGCGGCAGATGGAGCGACGATTGCACTCCATACCGCCCCTTCCGTGGACGGGGCGTTGCCGATTACCCCCGCAATCGCATCTTGGAAGCCTCTTGTCGGCTTCGATGAGCACTACAACATAGGCGATCTGTTCTTCCTGCCCGGCGGGATGCTGGATATCCGGCTGCTGGAGCGCGCCCTTGCTCATGTCATGGATAGGCACGAAGGCCTCAGGCTCCGTATCGCCCGAACCGACGATGGTCTACGTCTGACGATCGCAGCTTCCGTGGCCGAACGTCTCGTCGAGGAGATCAATCTTGGCGGAATGACCAGCCTGCGGCAGCGTAAGGCAATCGAGAGCATCTCAGCAAGACGTCAACATATGTTTCGTTTTGACGGCCAGACGCCTCTTGTTAACGTCACGGTGTTCCGCACATCGGAAGGCGGCGATTACTATCTGCTGGTCTTGATGCATCATTTTGTAGCGGACGGGATAGGCTATCGACTGTTCCTTGAAGCAGTGGATGCGGCCTACGACGCTCTTGGCTCAGGCCACGCCGTAAGCGGCCCCGAGACCATGCAAATGCTCTCTCCATGGTTGAAGCGCCTTGAGCAGTACGCGAACAGCGAGGCGCCAGCCGAACTCGAATACTGGGAGAGGATCGACTACGATCAGTTCAATTTGCATGTCAGCCCCACGCCGGCGGGTAGCGCGAGCTTTTCGCAAGTGACCGCAAGAGAGCTTCACTATGCACGCCTTGAAGGTCGCGCGGATGACGCGAATTGCCGAGTCCTTTGGGAAGATCAGGCCAAGCACCATCTGGAGATTGGCAAAGAAGCGACAGCTGATCTGCTCAATATCGCAGCCAGATCGACGCATTGTAAGGACATCGACGTATTTCTTGCCGCGATATCCGGGGCCTGTGGGCGTGTTTTCGGCAACTATTCGCTCTGGATTGATAGCCTTACCTCGACCCGAGGTCGGCTGTTTGAAGATATCGATCCATCGCAGATCATTGGCCATATCAGCGAGCTCGTTCCGCTTTCCTTGAGTCTCGCCGGAACGGAGGCTCGTCCCGATCGTGCTCGTTCAATAAACCGCCAGCGCAACGCCCTGCCGCGCAGGGGAGTAGGATTTCGGGTTTTGAAATTTGTAAACCGAGATCCAGCCGTGCGAAGCCGGATCGATCGTCTGCCCTTACCTAAAATCGGACTGAATTATCGAGCGGGTTTGCAGCACCATTTTCCGCGCCGCCTCCTAGCCCAGGACCCGTCTCCAATCTGGATCGGCGAAGACATGGATGAAGCCGCCGCGAGCCACCTCTTCTGGTTCGACGTCGGATATCAAGCCGGCCGTCTACAGATTGAAACAAGGTATGATCCAACCCAGATCGGTTATGAGGTGACCCATAACCTTTGCACGGTGTTGCAACAGGAGCTGTTGCTGACGATCAGCGAATTCGGAAGAGCCGGCGACACCGTCATCCATGAATGAGCCGGATGCGGAAGTAGCGGTCGAGTGCGATCGAGATGTAATGGCAAAGAAGGCGCAGAACATCGATCTATCGGATCCCAATCTGGCGAGCCTTATCCTGCGGCTCGCAATTCCGTCTATTGTTGGCCTATCGATCAACGCGGTACAGCAGGCCGTCAATGCGATCTTTGTTGGTGCACTTGGTGCGCAGGCGATCGCAGCTGTCAGCATGACCTTGCCTGTCGTGGTCCTGCTGACGGCAGTCGGTCAGGGAATCGGTGTTGGAACAGCCTCGTTCATATCTCGCCATCTTGGTGCTGGTGAGTACCTGGAGGCAAGTAGGGGCGCGAGTACCGCACTGGCCCTGGCCGCTCCGATTGGTATCATGTTTACGGTTCTCTTACTGCTAAACTTGCGACGGATCTTCGTAACGCTCGGGGCAACTCCAACCATCATGCCCGTGGCGCTCGACTATGCGGCGACGCTATTGTTCGGGTACACCCTGATGCTTCTAAACATCGTCAACGGCTTCATCGTTAGAGCCGAGGGCAACACACGTTTCAGCATGTGGACGATGCTTACCGCCTTCATACTGAACGCGGTGCTCGATCCGGCCTTCATCTTCGTACTGAACCTCGGTGTGCGAGGCGCAGCCCTCGCAACGCTGGTATCTCAGATCGCTGCCATTAGCCTCTATATCGCGCATTTTTCGAAGCTAGGCGGGATAGTCCTCGTCAAGATTTCTTACGTCTCATTGCAAACAAGTCGCATCAGACAGATCGCGTTCATAGGTGCGCCAGCCACCATGACCGGCATTTTGTCTGCCATTGCCTCCATGCTCTTGTACGGAGCTGCTGCGCCGTTCGGAGACGACTGCATCGCCGCCATGGGAATAGCTGTGCGATTGCTGACGATCGGCGCACTGCCTGTCACCGGCTTTTGTATGGGCTCTCAAGCTGTCCTGGGTTTCGGTTGGGGCGCGCACGATCTTCCCCGCGTATGGAAGACCGCAAAGCTCATGCTGTCCATGACTGTCGCGCTTTCGGTTGCGTATTCTGCGGCCGTTGTGAGTTTTGCCCAACCGTTGGTCAAACTGTTCAGCGACAACGAGAACGTCACGGAAATTGCCGTCTTAGCCTGTATCGTTTTCCATCTCTTTTTTTGGCTTTTTGGTATTGAGAGTTTCGTGACGACGATGCTTCAGTCGTTCGGGAGAGCACGCCTCAGCGTGATTGTGTCCTTGGCGAGGCACGGCTATTTCTTCATACCGGCCGTACTGGTGTTGCCAGTCATATCGGGTTTCAACGGACTGTTGGCCAGTCAAGCAATCGCTGAGCTGGGTGCTGGAATGATTGCAATGATTGTCATGTTCCAGCAGTTTTCTGAGCTCAGACGAGCACTCGGGCGGCCTACTTCAAGAGGGATCGATATCGCGGGTTGACCTGACCACGGACATGATCGCGGTCCGGAGCATTGAGCCTACAGAACTGTGGAGGTGGTGCTTTCCAAGAAGTAACGCACGTAGTGTGCAAGAGCCATGCAGCTATAGTGCCATTTCTCGGCCTGTTCACTTGCGGTGCTCGTGCGGCTGAGCTTCGCCAGGGTTGTGTCCGGGACGCGGCTCTTCGCTCATCGCCCGCTCCATATTGCCTTCCGCGAAGCAGCCCTTGGTCCGCTACACGGTTGAACCGCTCACGCCAGCACTCGCGGCGATCTCCTCGTCGCCCGGCTCGGCATCAGCGGCCAGCAGAACCTGTACACGTGAACAAGGTCCATCAGGCCATCACCTCGGGGGCGAGCTCGGAAGACTAGGTGTGGCTACATCTCGAATGAAATGGAGACCGAGCACGGGGTGATCTGAGTCTGAGGCGTCGGCGAAGACAGCGTCAAGGCGTTCACGGACTTCACAATCGAAAACCTGATCGAGCTGATCAGGTTCTACAAAGAAAGTCGTGGACCGCTCGTCCAGTGACTCTGCGGCCTGCGCCGAATGGATACGCGCCAGGCGTTGAAGGTAACGCTTAAGCGGACCGATACTCCAGGCAACACCGCGAGATGAGCCCTCAATCGCTACGAATTGGCTGGCTGTGGCAGACGGATCGAACCTGAAAATGGCAGGACTGCGTCAGACGTTCCACCTTGCAGAGGGTTAGTGACGTCCGAAGTGCGGCGGGCGCTCTGACATCAAACGATGGTTTGGACGGCTCCTGGCCTTTACCTTCAGTAATCGATTGCAAACTTTCGGGCTTGAACAGCCCGAAAGTGCGCAGCTTGATTCTCGGTTTCGCCCGACTCTAGCCCCACGATCCGCGATTTCGTCATCTATAGTCGCGGCTTCGGAAGCTTAGAGCAGCGAGCGACCAGTTTCAATCAAACTTGTAGGAGGCCTGCAGAAATGTGCCCCATCTTTCCATGCGATAGTTCGCAGGATTAGGTGCTGCGGTGACAGGAGAACTGTCCTCCGTCTCGGAACGGGTGTCGAGTTCCTTACTATGTCTTGAAGTCCACATAGCCCAATACCGGGCGCCGACGCCGACGCTGAAATTGTTGGTGAGGAAATAAGACAGGACTCCTTCGACCTGCACACCACCGCCACCGCTCCCGCGCTGATTCTCGAAAGTCGTCAATGGGCGCCTCAGATGGTTGTCGCGCCCCTGGAAATCTGTCCAGGGTAGGTAGGCAACATCGGCGCTGACGCGCCAACGGTCGAGCAACACGGTCTCAGCGCTGAGGCCGATTCGCAGCGCATTCCAATCAGTGTCCTGGCTGCCCACGACCACCTTACCGCCGACTGCTTGATGGCACGGCGGCGAGGAGGCGACCTGCGCGCATCCTGTCGTGTCAGATTTCTGGCCGTAATAGGTCCAGCCCATAAACCCGCCAACCTTGAAGGCGGTCTCGCGCAAGAAATCGTAGCCCGCATCGGCCGTGTAGTACGTGAACCTTCCGTTCGTCTGGCCCGATGTCGTGTTGGAATAGGCGAAGGTGTCAGCACCCCAATCTTCATCGTTCGTATTGCCGTTATTGAAGCGCCCGATCCCAATATTGCCCTTCAGAAAGATCCCCCACGGGCTGTCCACGCGTTCGAACAACTCACCGGAGATCCCATCCAGATTGTGATACGTGATCCTTGATTCGAGATCGCTCCCTGTGACTTCGCCCCCGTGATTCCATTGAAACCTTCCGCGACTCAGCCAGAATCGTGTGCCGCTTTCCAGCGACCATCCCTGAGTAAAGGCAAACGGCAGCGCGCTGACGGGCGGCGTCGCCGCCTGTAGCGGCGTATCGAACCATCCCGGCGTCCGCGGGCCGGCGCCGAAATGGTAGTTCAGAGCAATTGTGCCGATGTGATAGCTGCTGGACAGGTGGGTGATGTTGGCAGGGACCGTTGCCAACGGAAGCTGTACAGTCGGAGGGGTTGCCACACCGGGTCCGCCAAACCACAAATAGTCGTACTCAAGTCCAACGGACCATGCAGGCGTGAGCGCTTGCTCAACGCCGGCACCGATTGCGCCGCCGAACCGACCGTACTCGAAATGAGTGGCATTCTGTGACGCCAAGCCATCGGGGTGGTCTTCGCTACGAAATTCGTCGTTGTTGACGACATCGCCCTGATTGTGTTGCCAGGCCACACCTCCCTTGAGATAAGCCAGCGTATGGCCCTGCGAACCAAACGCATAACCCAGGCGACCGGTCCCGGTGACAAAGACGTTCGGACTCGCATTGCAGGTTGCGCTCACAACAGATCCGGAGACGGCAAGACAGGTATTCGTGCCGTCGGACGCGGCGCCACTGGCATCCACTTCAACGCCAATGACCCAGTTGGCCTTCTGCCAATTGTAGCCGATCTGGCCTCCTAGCAGAAACACTGGGGTATCGACGATATCCCCATAGATTGACGGACCATACGGATCACTGAATGATGTCCGGCCGTAGCCGCCGCCAACGTGCGCGCCAAAATATCCACCGGTCCAGCTCCACAGGACCGGTGGGACTTTTACTGCCGGCTTAAGATCTGCCGAATTGACCGCACCGCTTGCAACGAGCGCAATTGTTGCTGCACCCCAAGAGAGAACTCCAGGTCGCATCTCACCTCACGAAACACAACGCGCGCGCCATCTTGCAACCAAGCCCGAATGGCCGACGTTGTTGGCGCCGCCTCCACGCCGTCTAAGGTCTGCAGGATCTAGGCCAGTGCACACGACGCGTACTGCCTGCGGTTTTTCGTTGGCGATGTCGTCTTCTCCTCTCAAGGATGGCGGATTTGAAGCGCGATGCGTCTGATGACGGACATAAAACGCGTGCCGCATGCTCGGCGATTCCGAATTGAATACGTCACCGCTCTCTTGCGAATTGGTTCGTCTCAAGGTCGGCGGGCGCTCTGACAACAAAGATCGATTGGAATAACGCAGCACCGCCCCAACGGCGGCCTGGCCGTCACCTTCAGTAAATCAGTGCAAGCTTGCGGGCTTGAAAGGCCCGAAAGCTTGCAGCTTTATTCTTGGTCTCCACCTGCATCGAATCCTGGGATCCGCGATTTCGTCATGTATAGTCGCGGCTTCCGTAGCTTAGAGCGGCGAGCGAGCAGTTTCAGTCAAACCTGTAGGAGGCCTGCAGGAACGTACCCCATCGCTCCATGCGATAGTTCGCAGGAAAGGCCCCCTCGGCAACAGGAGAGCTCCCCTCCTTTTGGGCTTTATTGGGGAGTATCTCGCTATGTTTTGGAGTCCACATGGCCCAATAACGGGCGCCGACGCCGAGGCTGAAATTATCGGTGATGAGATAAGACAGGATCCCTTCGACCTGCACACCACTGCCACCGCTCCCGCGTTGATCGCTGAAGAACGTCAAATCCCGCAACAGATGGTTGTCACGGCCCTGGAAGTCTGTCCAGGGCAGGTAAGCAACATCGGCGCTCACGCGCCAACGGTCGAGCAACATGGTTTCAGCACTCAGACCGACGCGCAGCGCATTCCAATCAGTGTCCTGACTGCCGATGACCATCTTTCCGCCGACTGCTTGATAGCATGGCGGCGAGGACGCGATCTGCGCGCATCCTGTCGTGTCAGATTTCTGTCCGTAGTAGGTCCAGCCCATAAACCCACCCACCTTGAAGGTGGTGCCGCGCAAGAAATCGTAGCCCGCGTCGGCCGTGTAGTACATGAACCTTCCGTTCGTCTGGCCCGATGTCGTGTTGGAATAGGCGAAGTCAGCGCCCCAATCTTCATCGTTCATGGTTCCGTTGTTGAAGCGGCCGAAGCCGATATTGCCCTTCAGGAATATCCCCCACGGGCTGTTCACGCGTTCGAACAACTCACCGGAGATCCCATCCAGTTTGTGATAGGTGAGCCTTGATACGAGCTCGCTCCCGGCGCCCCATTGAAACCTTCCTCGGCTCAGCCATAACCGTGTGCCGCTTTCCAACGACCAACCCCGAGTGAAGGCAATCGGCGACGCGCTGACAGTCGGCCTTGCCCCGTATGGCGGCGTATCAAACCAGCCCGGCGTCCTTGGATCGGCATCGAAATGATAATTCAGAGCAATTTTGCCGATATGATAGCTGCTGGACGGGTGGGTGATGTTGGCTGGGACCGTTGCCAACGGAAGCCGTGCGGTCGGAGGGGTTGCCACACTTGGTCCACCAAACCACAGATAATCGTACTCAAGTCCAATGGACCATGCAGGCGTGATCGCCTGCTCGACGCCGGCGCCGATTGTGCCACCGACCCGACCGTACTCGAAATGAGTTGCATTCTGTGGCGCCCAGCTAAATTCGCGGTTGTTGACGACATCGCCCTGATTGTGTTGCCAGGCCACACCTCCCTTGAGATAAGCCAGCGTATGTCCCTGCGAGCCAAACGCATAACCCAGGCGACCGGTGCCGGTGACAAAAAGGTTTGGGCTCGCATTGCAGTTTGCGCTTACAATTGATCCAGAGGCGGCAAGACAGGTATTTGCACCGTCTGACGCGGCGCCACTGGCATCCACCTCAACGCCAAAGACCCAGCGGTCCTTCTGCCAATTGTAGCCGATCTGGCCGCCCAGCAGGAACACTGGGGTATCAACGACGTCTCCGTAGAGTGACGGACCATACGGATCACTGAATGATGTCTGGCCGTAGCCCCCGCCAACGTGTGCGCCGAAATATCCTCCGGTCCAGCTCCAGCGCACCGGTGGGACTTTTACTGCCGGCTTAAGATCTGCCGAATTGACCGCTCCGCTTGCAACGAGCGCTGCTGTTGCGGCACCCCAAGAAAGAACTCCAGATCGCATCTCACCTCACGAAACACAACGCGCGCGCCAGCTTGGAACGAGGCCCGAATGGCCGATGTTGTTGGCGCCGCTTCCACGCTTCTTGTAGTGTGCAGGATCGAGGCCAGCAGACGCGATGCACACCGCCTGCGGTTTTCGCTGGCGATGTCGTCTTCTCCTCTCAAGGATGGCGGATTTGAAACGCGATGAGTCTGATGACGGACACAAAGCGCGCGCCGCATGCTCGGCGATTTGAATACGTCACCGCTCTCTTGCGAAATAGTTCATCTCTTGCTCCAGCGGCCTCGCAAGCTTGCAATTATTGTTCTTGCTGGAAGGGCAATGCGAACCCTCAGCAGCCAAGGCGGCTAGTGAAAACTTACGCTCGAGGATCACGCATCTCGAATGATTAAACGCTTCGGGGGTGTAAAGTATCGATACTTGCCGGCGAGCGTGCCGTTAACGAACTGCAAGCCGTGACTGCCATAAATCATATCCTCACGCACGTATCCGTCGGATATGGCTTCTTGATTGTTGCCTCCAACTGTCTTCTGAGCGATTGTCATCATCTTCCCGCCTGACGGCCGACCAAACATTTCAATTGCAGCAGCGCGTTGTGTGCCGAGTTTCAAGTTATCAAACTGTTTGGCCGGGATTACTCCGGCTGCCTTAATGGGCTCAGCTCTCATTCGCGAGAGATTTTCAGATCCAATTGGCTTACGAGCCACAACTTTCTCGATGCAGTGAGAATGAATTGGAATGCCGGGGTGCGAGTCCCATTTAATGTAATGATCGGACCGCAAGATCTCCCAGCCGCCTTGCGCATAGATCGCCGCAAGCTCTCCACGCGAGAACGATTTCTTGTGACCGCATGCCAAACTCTCTTCAGGGATAGGGTGATCTGCTTGATCAAGCGTGTTGGTGAAGCAGTGGAACCCTCCAGGCCGTGTCCGATCCATCAATTCCGTCACGAGCGGCCTCCAGATGGCCCGTTCGGTGAAATGCAACACGCAGTGCGCTATAAAGACGTCGAGGTAAGCAGGCGACTGGAATGTTTCAACAGGAGCGACAGCGCTCGTTATGTTCACGCCCAGAGCGCCTGCGAGCCGATTCAGTTTGGAGATAGCGGCTTCAGATATATCGCTTGCGACGACATGATGACCAAGCTGGGCCAAATAGAGGACGTTGCGTCCCTCGCCGCAACCGAGCTCGACAATCACACTCTTGGCGCGCAGAGCCGGGGTTATCTCGAAGATTTCGGGACTCGGACCACCCATACACGACACGTCGTGGTCAGCGTAGCCCGAATCCCACCAAAAGGGTGAGTCATTCGCCATCTTTTGCATGCCGGACCTTACGCTGCCTGATATTGCTGCTCGAGGGCCGCCATCCTGGCGGAGTAAAACATCCGAGCCATGATGCTAGAGTACTTAAACCCCGTTCGCGTCAGTTGATAAGCGTCACCCTCTGCCAAATTCACGAGTTGCAAAGATTCAAGCGCCTCGAGTTCTTCGCCAAAATCAGCCGCGAGCGCTCGTCCGAATTCTGCAGCGTAATTACTTCTGCTCAAAGCTGACAACGTGAGGCCAAGCAGAACGTAACGACACCGAAGATCTTCCTGCGTCAGCCTGATTCCGTGCGAGGCTATCGCGTCGGGATCGAAGGGGCGAGCCGAGAAGGCGTTGATGATGGGCGAAGCCGCACTCGAGGCTACGGCGTAGTCCGTGCTACAATGATATTGGCCAAAATAGCTTCTGGCGCCGGCCCCCAGTCCTAGCAGGGGCGTTCCCTTAAAATCCGACACCTCCTGCCGGTAGGCATGATCGCCAGCAATCCTGGTGAAGCGTGTGAAGGATTCCTGGCGGTAACCTTTGGACGCCATAAGTGCAACGTTCTGATCGTAGACCTCATACGTTTCCGCCTCAGAGAGGAACAGTTCAGGATTGTGCGCCTTCGAGATAGTGATGCTCGTCATCGGACGAACAACAACGGGATACAGAGAGAGTGTCTGCGGCTCATAGTCGAGCACCCGGCCAAGCGAAGAGATCAAAGAGTCACGGGTTTGGCCACGCAAGCCGTAGATCAGATCAAGATTGACGTGAGAGAAACGCGCGATAAGGGCGTTGATTGCCGATTTTGCAGTCTGGAGCGAATATGGCCTGCCAGAGTGCGCAAGCTCGCCGGGCTCCATGCTTTGGATACCCATGCTCATTCGGTCGACGCCAAGTGCCTTCAGGCAATCCAGGAGGTTGTTGTCGAAAGAGTCTGGCGTGCTCTCGACCGTCGTCTCACATCGCGGGCTTCGTTTTGGAAAGGCTGCATCGAGGGCGGCGAAAAGCGCGCCGAATTGATGCTGCGTCAGAAGAGTTGGAGTGCCGCCGCCGAAATAGATACTCACAACCTCCCGATCTCCGAAGTATTCTCCATATCGAGCGATGTGCTCCACCAGTCGAGCAACGTAAGACTCCCCGGTCTCTCCTCCATGGCGCGTTGTAAGAAAGAGCGTGCAATAGGTGCAGCGATAGCGACAGAACGGAATATGGATATAGATGTTGATTTGCTTTGAGCGATCGGCCTGCTCAACGACATCGTTTATGCGAAGTGGCTGGGAAAAAGCCCGATATGCTCGCTTCGAAGGATAGCCGTAGACATAGGTTGGCAGCGCGTTGTTGGCTATGTTTGTCCGAAGAAAGTCCAGACGATCCATGACTTAACCCGTTGATTGCCAAAGCAGATGAACGCCTGAACGCCGTCTTCTCGAACGCCCTGGAAGCTGCTAATCCGCATTCATGATGGCGTTTGCGCCACTTATGTTCTTCAGATCCAACCGTGCGGCTTAGGTGCAAGACCAAACGTGTGCATATATGGCTACAGCGGCTGCTACACCAATCCGTCAACTGCGCCCACAAACGGTCAAAGGCCACCTTCGAAGTTGGGATCGCCTTTTTCAGGAGTTAGTTCGGTCACACCATAGGGTGGCATATCGATCTTCATTGTTAGCTCCTTCTCAAATGCGAAGATCAGTAAGTGAGGCCGGTTGGCTGCTCCTGCCGCCGCGCAATGAGCGAAACTCAAGAGTCGTGCCAATTCCGCAAGACAGGCCCCCAAAAAAAGTCGTTCTGTATTATGTTCGGCAGATTAACTGCGAGCGCAGCGGCGCGTCGGCCGAACATCACTGTCGTGGACGCGACGCGATCGGATCCACTTGACCTCAGGATTAAGCACCTAGGCACTCCGGCCACCCGACGTAGCGGATCATGTTCGATTACCCGAGAATTTCCGTCGTTCTCAGGCTACCGCCTTGAGATATTGAGTGCGGTAGGTCCAGGGCGGTAGCTGGTCGACGCGATTTGGCCGTCCGGTCATGATACCCATCAGTACATCGATGAACCAGGCGACAGGATTGGCGCCGAGCGCCTCAGGTTAAGCGGTCGTCTTTGTTAATCGCTCTTAAGGACAGCAGTCGATTCCGCGTCCCGCCCCCTAGGGGGGCGCGATGCCGACGCTCCTGCGGCCGCTTTTGCTGGATGAGAAGCTGAGGCGTCCGTCTTGTCCATTCACATTCGAGCTTTATCGGGCGACCTCGATCCGAACGAATCGATTTTGCAATCGCGAAGCCGGTGCTGTTCTGGTGAGCGCGCGCTGGTGACTGTCATCACTACCAGCAAACGCAGGCTCTTGTTGATGTCCGACGTTGTCGGGTTTGTAACAGCGGTCTGCGGCTAGGTCGGGATTACAACAATGTTCGGAGAGGCCGCTCGCGCGCACTATCTGCTTTCAAACGCACGGATTTGTCTCCCTGACGCAGTCTTGGCACGATCATTGCCAAACCTTGGCCGAGCGCCGTCAACGCCAACAGGGAACTCCGAGGGGAGCATGCGTACCGTCACCACTCGCAAGGTCGCAGACATCACGGGCTGCGCTAAGCAACCTATCCGCAATAAGCTGCTTATCGAGCAAGCGCTGAAGGTCGACCCGAAGAAGACAGCGAAGAGGCGCGCTTGGCATGTCCGCTTCACTCGCATGCGCGTGAACGAGCCAGGCGGCAGCCCTAGGTTCATCCGCTGCAGGGACGCTGGGCAGTGCGACCTCTCAAAAGAGTTCGCAGCGGTATTCAGAACACTGCATCGTGTGGATGCACTAACGAGGGCTTTGTTGAAGAACGCTCTGCTGACGATTGGTTTCGGATTTCATCGTTCTCTGTCCGCGACATTCGCGTCCAAGCGATTGGTCAGGACATGGTTCGGGACCGATCCATTGAATTGGCGCTCTGTCGCGCCTCTCGTCAACATTATCCATATCCTCAGGGTGGCGGCGTTGTGGCAACCGGTCGATGATCTCGCGCGGTATCTACCTGTCACAGCGATTCTGCAGCCATCCAACACAGGCTGGCTCTACGCGGAGACGAACGGAACCGTCGCGAGAGCAGTCGCCCCTGGAATGATGTCGTCCGGACGTCTGGCTCAGATCGCCACAGCGCGGCCATTCTTGTGAGTCGGCTACGTAGCAGGGAGCATAGCATGAGAGTGCCGGCCAAACTGCCGTCCAATCGACGCTTCGGCCTGACATTTTGCGCCGTATTTCTTGCGTTGGGCGCATGCGCGGCCATCAAGGGAAAAATCGCTGCCGCTTACGTGTCACTCTTTGCTGTTGGTGTCACATTCGGCAGCATAGCATTGACCGTCCCGCGAATTCTCGCGCCGCCCAACCTACTCTGGTTCTACTTCGGCGAGCTGCTTGGACAGATAGTCAGCCCGCTGGTTCTGGGCATCATCTATTTCGGGCTTCTAGTACCGATCGCCTTCATCGCTCGCTTGCTCGGGCGCGATGAGCTTCATTTGAAGCGACGAGCGGTCGCAAGTTACTGGATCAATCGTAACCCGCCAGGTCCGACAGCTCAGTCCTTCACACACCAGTTCTGAGGCGCATATGTTTCTCTTCATCAAGGAACTCTGGGCTTTCATGCGTGTTCGCAAAAAGATGTGGCTCGGCCCCCCAATTCTTCTCATGGTTGTCATAGCCGCTTTGCTGGTTCTGGCGCAAGGCTCTGTCATGGCGCCATTCGTTTACACGCTGTTTTGACCAGTGAATATCCTGGGTATCTCAGCTTACTACCATGACTCTGCCGCTTGTCTCGTCTCAGATGGCGAACTGGTAGCTGCCGCGCAGGAAGAGCGCTTTACGCGGAAAAAACACGATCCAGGCTTTCCTGCCGGTGCCGCTCGTTACTGTCTCGGCGCTGCAGGACTATGTCCAGCCGACGTCGACTATGTCGTCTTCTACGACAAACCCTTTAGCAAATTCGAGCGGATATTTGAAACCTATCTAGCTTTCGCGCCAAAGGGATTTAAGAGTTTCACAACGTCGATGCCGGTTTGGCTAAAGGACAAGCTGTTTCAAAGAACGTTGATTGCTGAGGCCCTGAAAGAGCACCTCGGGAATGATGTTGATTGGTCGAGGCGACTCCGCTTTTCAGAGCACCATCTTAGTCACGCAGCGTCGGCGTTCTTCCCGTCGCCATTTCACGAAGCCGCAGTGTTGACGATGGATGGTGTCGGAGAGTGGACGACAACCTCGCTTGCGATCGGCAAGGGAAAGGACCTATCAGTCTACAAGGAGATTCACTTTCCGCATTCGCTTGGCTTGTTGTACTCAGCGTTCACTTACTACATCGGCTTCAAGGTGAACTCCGGTGAGTACAAGGTAATGGGACTGGCGCCCTACGGCGAGCCAAAGTATGTGCATCTGATAAAGGAGCATCTGATCAACCTCAAGGAGGATGGGTCATTCCACCTCGACATGAGCTTCTTTGACTACTGTACCGGACTAACAATGACCAACGGTCGCTTCGAGACGCTATTCGGTGGTCCGGCCAGACGCCCGGAAAGTGGGTTGACGCAGAGGGAGATGGATCTAGCGGCCTCCATTCAGGCCGTTACCGAGGAGGTCGTCCTAAGGCTTGCAAAAGGAATCCGGACCACAACCGGCCAGAGAAACCTCTGCCTCGCAGGAGGAGTGGCGCTCAATAGCGTTGCGAACGGAAAGCTCATGCGGGAAAAGCTCTTCGACAACATCTGGATTCAGCCGGCTTCTGGCGACGCTGGCGGCGCAGTGGGCGCAGCACTCGCTGCCTACCATCTCATGCTTGAGAAGCCCAGGAGCATCCATGCGGGCGACAGCATGCACGGCGCGTACCTCGGACCGGAGTTCAGTCAGCGCGAGATTGAAGAGCGTCTAGGAAAGGCCGGCGCGGTATTCACGGCCGAATTCGATGAAGCACTGATTGACAATGTCGCACATGCTCTCGTCGACGGTAAGGCGGTTGGGTGGATGCAGGGTCGGATGGAGTTCGGCCCGCGTGCGCTCGGCGGACGTTCCATCATTGCTGATCCCCGCTCACCGACCGTCCAGAAGCAGCTAAATCTCAAGGTGAAGTATCGCGAGTCGTTCCGCCCATTTGCGCCGAGTGTTTTGCGAGAGGAGGTGTCGCAATGGTTTCAGCTTCATTCCGACAGCCCCTATATGCTCCTTGTGGCCGACGTGCTGAGCACGAAGCAGTTGCCGATGTCAGAAAAGCAAAAGCAGCTTTTCGGCATCGATAAGTTGAACGTCGTGCGCTCGGAAATCCCGGCTGTCACACACGTAGACTACTCCGCGCGCGTGCAGACTGTGCACAGCACGACCAATCCGCGGTTTCACAGGCTGATATCGAAGTTCAAGGAACTAACCGGATGCCCCGTTGTCGTGAACACCTCATTCAACGTGCGAGGAGAACCGATCGTTTGCACTCCAGAGGACGCGTTCCGCTGTTTCATGGGAACAGAAATCGAAGTGCTGGCCGTCGGCAATTCGCTCTTACGGAAGGAAGACCAGAGCAGATCGTTGATGAAGGACTATCGTAGTTGCTATGAACTTGATTAGAAAGCGAGGCCTTCAGGCTGTGCGCCAGGCAGCGGTCGTGATTTCTATTTCCTGTACGAACGATTTCGGCGCGCATTTCGAGGAAGACCATCCACATGGATGTCAAAACAAAAAAAGCAATCTTCGGAATGCTTTCAATAGCGACTAGCCTGATTATGGTTGCCGCCCTACTGGAATTCTATGTGCGTTTAACGCAGGCAGACGGCACCAATTTCGACATCGAAATGTGGCGTTACGCCAAAGACCTGAAAGTGGTTAGCGAGATACCCGGTGCAGGGCACGAACACACCCCTGGAAAGGGTGGGGTTTACATGGGGGTCCCCATAACGATCAACTCAGCAGGCTGGCGCGATCGCGAACATTCCATGGCGAAAGAGAATGGCACTGTTCGGATCATGATGCTTGGCGACTCCTTGACGTTTGGATGGGGCGCAAGACCGGAAGACGTCACATCATACCGATTGGAAAGACTGCTGAACGCGAAGGAAAAAAAATTCGAGGTCATAAATACTGGGATTGGAAATGCGAACACAGCTATGGAAGCAACGTACTTCATGAAGAAGGCGTACGTATACAAGCCTGACATCGTCGTACTGAACTATTTTATCAATGACGCAGAGCCCACACCGCGAAGAACGGAGAATTTCTTTCTAGAGCACTTCTATTCAGCAGTATTCATCGCGGGTCGTTTCGATGTCCTTATGCGAACATACTTCGGCAAGGCTGATTGGCGGCACTATTACCGCGGTCTCTACCAAGAGAATGAACCCGGCTGGTTGAGCGCGCAGGGTGCGTTGAAAGAACTTGCGAGCTATTGCAAGGCTCGAAACATCAAATTGATTGTAGTTAACTACCCGGACCTGCACGAGCTGTCCCCCTACCCATTTCAAGATATAACGAGTCTCGTAGCCTCCAAGGTGAAAGCTCTCGATATACCATTTCTGGACCTTCTTCCGGCTGTGGAAAATCAAGCCCCACAATCCCTCTGGGTCACGAAGACAGACTCCCACCCAAACGGTAAAGCGGCCGGACTCTACGCGGACTCAATTGCGAGAGTCCTAGTGACCCAAATTCCGGAAGACTTTCGAGGGTCTGTAAATTGAAAGAATTATCTTCCACGGAGAACCCTATGGGAGCAGATGATGCACTGCTGAGAACATCCGTTGCGAGGACGAGGGTCATGCGCTTGACGGCCCTATTGAATGAAATATGGGTCATCCTTGGTGTTGCCCTTCTTTTCCTGACGATTCTGGAAGTATCGCTGACCTCTTACTACGAGAGAGCTGACAAGAGAGAACGTCAAGGTGCCACCAAGGCTGCAGCCAATTCTGGAGTATATGCGAACGCCGACCTCGCGGAAGAGTACTTCAAAGAACTCACCGATGCTAAGCATCGGACGTGGGCTCCATATACGCAAACACGCGAAGCGGACTACAGAGGGAAGTTTATTAATGTAAACGACGGCACCAGAAGAACTTGGGATTCCGAGGCAATCAACGATGATAGGAGTACCAGGTTAAAAATATTCTTTTTTGGCGGGTCGACTTTGTGGGGGCTTGGATCTAGCGACGACCTCACCATTCCCTCACTTGTCGCCAAAATGTTAGCCGAAAATGGAATCGGCGCCAAAGTCACAAATTATGCAGTCATTGGGGATGTAACTACCCAAAGCTTGATTCGCTTCGTTATCGAATTGAGAAAGCGGAATGTTCCTGATTTGGTGGTCTTTTACGGCGGATCGGTTGAGGCTTTCTCCGCTTGTTATGAAGGAGAACCGGGCGTTCCGCTTGGCAACTCAAACCTCGAAAAAATATCTCCTAAAAAGGAGGCAAAAGCGCGCATAAGTATAAGGTTAGAAAACTTCGCGCTGATAAGACTGCTCACCGGCAAAACACAGCTCGCGGGCTGCTCGAAAAAATTGGACGTGCTGTCCGACGGAGCTCTGGATGTCTATCTAGGGAATGTTCGGTTTATAGAGGCTATTTCAAGGAGCTTATCCTTTAAAACATTATTCTACCTTGAGCCCCAGTTGGCCGATAAGACGCACAGGACAAAATATGAAGAGGATCAGCTTTTAAAATCAGAGAAACGGTTTCCAGGAAAAAACGATCTTTACTCTCTGATGAGAAGCAAGTTGGTCAAGAGAGAAGATGAGAGTTTGGAGCAAAAAGTGATTCATGACTTACGTACGATCTTTTCCGATGTTGCCAGCCCAATTTACATGGACGGAGGGCATTATGGCGAGGAGGGGAATGAGCGGATATCTCGTAGGATCGCAGCCGACATATTGGCACTATATGCTCCCGTGAAGTGAACAACAGAGCTGGTCCCGGTTGTCTGAACAGAGTTTTCAGCGCACCGCTCCGCGCTCATGGCCAAGAACAGCCGCTGGCACCACGGCATCCAGCACCGCCGGCGCAACCTGTACTTCTTCCGCCTGCTGCTTCTCGCAACTGACGTCGCCAACCGACAACTGCTGCGGCGACATGCTTCCCGTAAACCTCGTTGCCAGCTGCAAATCGAATTGTTCCGTTTCTCACTGTCGCGATCTCTTCGCACACTGTGAATTGGGCGATTCAAATCCGAAACATCTCGGAGTTTCCTCAGTATCGGCGCGCCGCTGCGGCTGGCCTGCTTCTTGCTGTCCTTGTTGCAGCGATAAGTCAAAGCCGAAGACGGGAGGGTCATGGGCGCCGCAATGGAAACATTTTACAGCGTGATCAGGCGGCAGGGCATCACGCGTCGGAGTTTTCACAAATTCTGCAGCCTGACAGCGACAAGCCTCGGGCTTGAGCCGTTGGCGGCGGGTCGCATCGCCAACGCGCTCGAAACCAAACCGCGTGTGCCGGTGATCTGGATGCATGGTCTTGAATGCACCTGCTGCTCGGAGAGCTTTATCCGCTCCGCGCATCCGTTGGCGAAGGATGCCGTGCTGTCGATGATCTCGCTCGATTATGACGATACCATCATGGCGGCCGCAGGTCATCAGGCGGAAGCGATCCTCGAAGAGACCCTCGCCAAACACAAGGGCCAGTACATTCTTGCCGTGGAAGGCAATCCGCCGCTGAACGAGGGCGGCATGTTCTGCATCGACGGCGGCAAGCCGTTCGTCGAGAAACTTAAGCTGATGGCCGACGACGCTATGGCGATCGTTGCCTGGGGCGCATGCGCGTCCTGGGGGTGCGTGCAGGCGGCCAAACCCAATCCGACGCAGGCCACGCCCATCGATCAGGTCATCACCAACAAGCCGATCATCAAGGTGCCGGGATGCCCCCCGATCGCCGAAGTGATGACCGGCGTCGTCACCTTCATCACGACCTTCGGCAGGCTGCCCGAGCTCGACCGCCAGGGCCGGCCGAAAATGTTCTACTCACAGCGCATTCACGACAAGTGCTATCGGCGATCACATTTCGATGCCGGGCAGTTCGTCGAGGAGTGGGACGACGAGGCGGCGCGCAAGGGCTATTGCCTCTACAAGATGGGCTGCAAGGGCCCGACCACCTACAACGCCTGCTCGACCGTGCGCTGGAACGGCGGCGTGTCCTTCCCGATTCAGTCGGGCCACGGCTGCATCGGTTGCTCGGAGGACGGCTTCTGGGACAAGGGCTCGTTCTACGATCGCCTGACCAACATCAAACAGTTTGGCATCGAGAAGAACACTGACCAGATCGGCATGGCTGCCGCCGGCGCCGTCGGTGCCGCTGTGGCGGTGCACGCGGCCGTCACCGCCGTGAAGCGGCTCGCCGCCAAGCGCGAAGACGCAAATCAAGATCATTAGTCGTCAGAGAAAGTAACGATGGGCCTCCAGACACCCAACGGATTCAAGCTCGACAATTCCGGCAAGCGCATCGTCATCGATCCGGTCACTCGCATCGAAGGTCACATGCGCGTCGAGGTCAACGTCGACGCAAATAACGTCATCCGGAACGCCGTATCCACAGGCACGATGTGGCGCGGCATCGAAGTCATCCTGAAGAACCGCGATCCGCGCGATGCCTGGGCGTTCACCGAACGGATCTGCGGCGTGTGCACCGGCACGCACGCCCTGACGTCGGTGCGCGCGGTCGAGAATGCGCTCGGAATCACCATTCCGGAGAATGCCAACTCGATCCGCAACCTGATGCAGCTCGCGCTGCAGGTGCACGATCATGTCGTTCACTTCTATCACCTGCACGCGCTGGATTGGGTCGACGTGGTCTCGGCGCTCTCGGCCGACCCGCGGGCGACTTCCACGCTCGCGCAGTCGATCTCGAACTGGCCGTTGTCATCGCCTGGCTACTTCAAGGACCTCCAGACCCGCCTCAAGAAGTTCGTCGACTCGGGGCAGTTGGGTCCTTTCAAGAACGGCTACTGGGGCAGCAAGGCCTACAAATTGCCGCCCGAAGCCAATCTGATGGCAGTGGCGCATTATCTGGAAGCGCTCGATTTCCAGAAGGAAATCGTAAAGATCCACGCCATATTCGGCGGCAAGAATCCTCATCCGAACTGGCTCGTCGGCGGCGTACCCTGTCCGATCAATGTCGACGGTACCGGGGCGGTCGGAGCTATCAACATGGAGCGGCTGAACCTGATCTCGTCGATCATCGATCGTCTAACTGAATTCAACGAGCAGGTTTACTTGCCTGATGTGGCGGCGATCGGGTCGTTCTACAAGGATTGGCTCTATGGCGGTGGTCTTTCGGGCAAGAGCGTGCTCACCTATGGCGACGTGCCGGAACACGCCAACGACTACTCCTCCAAGAACCTGAAGCTGCCGCGAGGGTCCATCATCAACGGCAATCTCTCGGAGGTGTTTCCAGTCGACCATGCCAACCCCGACGAGATCCAGGAATTCGTCGTTCACTCCTGGTACAAATATCCCGACGAGACCAAGGGTCTGCATCCCTGGGACGGCGTCACAGAGCCGAACTACGTGCTCGGGCCCAATGCGAAGGGCACCAAGACGGCTATCGAGCAGCTCGATGAGGGCGGCAAATATTCCTGGATCAAGGCGCCGCGTTGGCGAGGCCACGCCATGGAGGTCGGTCCGCTCGCGCGCTGGGTCGTCGGTTACGCGCAGAACAAGGCCGAGTTCAAGGATCCGGTCGACAAATTCCTGAAGGACCTCGACCTGCCGCTGTCGGCGCTGTTCTCGACGCTTGGCCGCACCGCGGCGCGCGCGCTGGAATCGGTCTGGGCCGGCCGCCAGATGCGCTATTTCCAGGATAAGCTCGTCGCCAATATCAAGTCGGGTGATAGCTCGACCGCCAACGTCGACAAGTGGAAGCCGGAGAGCTGGCCAAAGGAGGCCAAGGGCTTTGGCTTTACCGAGGCGCCGCGCGGCGCGCTCGCGCACTGGATCAAGATCAAGGAAACCAAGATCGACAACTACCAGTGCGTGGTGCCGACCACCTGGAATGGCTCGCCGCGCGATCCGAAGGGAAATATCGGCGCATTCGAGGCCTCCTTGATGGATACTCCGATGGTGAATCCCGAGCAGCCGCTGGAGATCCTTCGCACCATTCATTCCTTCGATCCGTGCCTGGCGTGCTCGACGCACGTCATGAATCCGGATGGCCAGGAACTGGCGACCGTCAAGGTCAGATAAACCAGAGGTGAAGCACCATGATGGATGCGGCTGAATGTCGCGCGAAATCCGAGCCGGATCTCGCCGCGATCGCAGCGGACGCGGTCGGTGGACTTGCGATCGGACGTCCCACGGTCTATGTCAACGAAGCACCGGTGCGAATCTGCCACTGGGTCAATGCATTCTCTATCGTCGCGCTGATGATGACCGGCTACCTGATCGGAATGCCGTTGCCATCGGTGGAGGGCGAGGCGTCGGCGAACTTCGTAATGGGCTATATCCGCTTCGCCCACTTCGCGGCCGGTCAGGTGCTGGCGGTGTTCTTCCTCACCCGCGTCTTCTGGGCTTTCGTCGGCAACCATCATTCCCGGCAGATCTTCTATCTGCCGGCTCATCGCAAGCAGTTCTGGCGAGAAATGCTGGATGAAATCCGCTGGTATGCGTTCCTGGAACACAAGCCGAAAATGTATGTCGGCCACAATCCCTTGGCGCGGACCGGGATGTTCACGGGCTTCACGCTGTTCGTGCCCTACATGATCATCACCGGCTTTGCGCTCTATTCGGAAGGCACCGGAATCGATAGCTGGCAGCACAAGCTGTTCGGCTGGGTGTTCGCGATCTGGCCGAACAGTCAGGATGTGCACACTTGGCATCATCTCGGCATGTGGGCGCTCGTGACGTTCGTCATAGTGCACGTCTATGCCGCGATCCGCGAAGATATCATGTCGCGTCAGGGCATCATCTCCTCGATGGTCTCCGGCGAACGGCAATTCCGCGACTGAAGCCGGAAACGAAGCCCATGCCGATATCTTCAACAGACCGCATTCTGGTGCTCGGCATCGGCAATATCCTGTGGGCCGATGAGGGGTTCGGCGTACGGGCGGTGGAGGAATTCCACCGCCGCTACGTCGTATCGGACAATGTCACCATTCTCGACGGCGGGACGCAGGGCCTCTACCTCGTCAGCTATCTGGAAGAGGCCGATCGTCTGATCGTGTTTGACGCGATCGACTATGGGCTCGGCCCGGGAGAGTTGAAGCTGGTGCGCGACGAGGAAGTTCCACGTTTCACGAGCGCGAAGAAGATGAGCTTGCATCAGACCGGATTTCAGGAAGTCATCAGCGCGGCGGATCTGCTCGGGCGCTGCCCGAAGCATCTCGCGTTGATCGGCTGCCAACCGTACGATCTCGAAGACTGGGGCGGCCCTTTGACCAAGCCGGTGAGCGATCAGATCGGGCCGGCGATCGAGCTGGTCTGCGCAATCCTGGCTGAGTGGGGAGCGACGGCGAGTCCGCGCAGCAAGCCGCTGCTGGAGTCCGAACGGCTGCTCACCAACGATATCGACCATCAGCACTACGAGATGAGGATGCGGCAGCCGGTCTGACCGGCGTGCGCGACCGGAGACGCGGGATGTGCCTTGGCCTGCCGATGACGATTGTTGAGACTGACGGCGTTTCGGCGCTATGCGAGTTTCGCGGCGAGCGGCGGCGTGTCTCGATACTTTTGCTCCCCGACCTGCCGGTCGGCAGCAAGGTGCTCGTCCATATCGACACCGCGATCCGTCTGCTCGATGAGGCAGAGGCGCGACTGATCGCTGAGGCGATCGAGGGGCTGACCGCGGTGCTCGGTGGCGAGGATTGCGACCGTTTCTTCGCCGACCTCATCGAGCGAGAACCGCAACTGCCCGAGCATCTCCGGTTTGACCCAGCGGTCGACCTTCCAAATCCGATCCTCGATGTCACCCGCATCGCGGGCGGCTCGGGTTGGTCCGCCGCGGATGAAAGACAAGTTTCATTCGAAACCATCCCTCTTCGCGGACGCGACAATGAAGGATCTATCTCAATCAGATCGGCCAGGAAAGGCGATAACTGATCGTGACATGTGCTTTGCTAACCTCTCACGTCAGAGAAATAGGCTTGCCAGGGGGCTGATGGAATTCCAGCAGGGAAAGCATAATCTGACGCGCCGGGGCCTGCCCGAGGTCGATGCCGCGAGTGTCGATCGGTTTCTTGGCGCGGCCAATGAGGCCGGTGCGGTGGCCGTGCTGTTGTCGGCGGGCGATCCCGCGCGTTTTATGGAGGCGATCGACGTCGCGGTCGTGTTGCCGGAACTGATTGACGCTTTTCAGGGGCGGCTGCGGGGTGCCGCGATCGCGCGTTGCGCCGAGAGCGAGCTCGGCCAGCGCTTTGGCGTCCGGGTGCAGCCGACGCTGATCTTTATCGCCAAGGGCGAAACGCTCGGATTGATCGCCAAGATCCAGGACTGGTCGGTCTATGTCGACCGCATCGCCAAGCTGATCGACCGTCCGTGCGGCGCGAGCGTGTTGTCGTGACAGTCATCATTCCCCAGCGTCGCTCACAGGGTGTCGAAATATGAAAGCGGGTTTCTGGACCGCGCCTGGAGGCGCCGAGCAGCCGATCAACGTGTTTTCGATCGGCGAGGAAAGCCTGAATGCATCGAGCGTCCGCCTGACGGCCGCGGGCGCGTTGGCGAGGCTTGCCACGCTGGACAGCGCGGAGCTGGCCAAGCGCTGTCCGAATGCAATCGATCTGCTGTCGAAAGTGGTAGCGGCCATCGCAAGCCAAAAGACCGACGTGCCGACACGATTGTTCCGGCTCGCCAATCTCAACCATCTCGAGCGCAAGCTGATTGCGGACGTGCTCGGCCAAGGTGAAGTTGCCGGCTTCGTCGCGCTGCCGGACGGATCGCTGGCGCAGATCCAGGAATCGGCGCTGGCCGGAATCTGGCACGTGCGGCTCGAGATCGACGCCAATCATGAGTACCTCGAAGTCGGCGCAATCCCGGAAATCGTCAAGCGCGCCGCTGCTGATCTTACCACTGCGGATTTCGAGATCGGGCAGGCGCCGGAAGGCGCGATGAACGCGCTGCCGGTGCTCGCGGAAATCCGCGAGCGCGCGCTGGCCTGGCGGCCGAGCATTCGCTCGCAAATCATCAATTTCACGCTGCTGCCGATGAGCCCCGTCGACATGAGCTTCCTCCATGACACCATCAGGAATGGGCCGATCCAGCTCGTTTCACGCGGCTACGGCACTTGCCGGGTGCTCTCGACGGGTATCCGCAACGTCTGGTCGGTGCAGTTCTTCAACGCCATGGATGCCATCATCCTTGACACGCTGGAGGTTGGCGGTGTGCCGACCGTGGCAATCGCGGCTGACGAGGACTTCGAAGACTCCGCTGAGCGCCTCCAGGAAATCATCGAGGCCTATTTCAAATGAGCGTATTCGAGAATTGTGGCGTTCGCCAGGATGTCACCGAAGGCACGCGACTGGAATGCGGCATCTGCTGGACGGTGTACGATCCCGCCGATGGCGACGATGTCGCGCAGATCGCATCCGGCACGCCCTTCGCGGTCCTTCCTGACGATTGGCGCTGCCCGAACTGTGACGCGCCAAAGTCCAAATTCATGGCCATCGCGTCATGAAACCTCATGCGCAAGCGCCTGCCACTGACGCCGACGCGGCAGCTTGGGGGCAGCGGCTGGCTCACGTCTACCGGGACATCGGCGAGCGCGCGATGCGCGAGCTGCCGATCTACAACGACGCCCTCGACGTCGAGGCAGTTAGCTTCCGCGTGTTCAACGGCACGATCATCGGTATCATGGTCACGCCCTGGTTCATGAACGTGGTGATGCCGGCCGGCGAATTGGCGCCGGCGGCCTCAGCTTCGACATTGCGCTCTCGCTTTCCGGCCGGCGATATTGAGTTCATCCTCAGCGACGTCAACCATGTGGGCCGCATCGCGAGCTGTTCGCTGTTCTCGCCCATGTTCGGGTTTGCCGACGTGGCCTCTGCGCGGGCAACGGCGGAAGCGGCCATCAACGAACTCATGTTGCCGGCCGACGGCAAGGAGGCGACCCGACGCCGCGAAACCGCTACAAGCGCGATCGATCGGCGTAGCTTCATGCGGGCTGTTCTGACGGAGCAGCACGAATGAACCCCGGCTTCCGCAACGAGATCGACATCACGGTGTGGCTCGCCAAGGATACGATCGCCGACGTGGCAATCCTGCCCCGGAGCCGGCTGCCGTTGACGCGTCTGTTTGCGGGCAAGCCCGTCTCGTCGCTGCTCTCCGTGCTGCCGCGGCTGTTCTCGCTGTGCTCGGTTGCACATCAGGTGGCGTTTCTGGGAGCGGTGGAAGCCGCGCGCGGCGAGGATTGTCCTCCGGAGACCATGCATCGCCGCGTCACCGCTGTCGTCGCCGAGCGGCTGGCGGAACTGTTCCGTGGTCTGTTCGTCGGCCAGCTCACCCTGGACGGCGCGAGCGCCGCCGCGGTGCGCGCCATGATGCAGGCGACCGCCGTCCTTGGTGGCCTCCTCGGCGAAGGCGGGCAGGTGTCGGCGCGTTGCGAGGCGGTATCGCGCATCAAGGCGGTGCTCGCTGCACTCGGAATCGCGGGCGAAGGAGAGGCGCTGACGCCAGGCAGCGCGCTGGCAGCGCATTTTTCGAGCTTCGATGGGCATGCGCTGCTGCAGCCGGTCGTCGAACACTCGTTTCTTTCCGTCGCCGATGATCTCGATGTCATCATGCGGCTGCTTGTGGATGGCGCGAGCTTCTCCGATGCCCCCGATCTCCACGGTCGAATTCCCGAGACCGGTGTGTGGGCACGCCGGGTCCGGCGCCAGCCGGTCCTGCCGCCGAGCGCCGGACCTGCCGAGCGGCTGAAGGCGCGGATTGCGGAAGTGACGCGCCTCTGCTCCTGGCTCGAGACGGGCGACGAGGCGCTCGAGGACGGCGTCGTCGATAGCTACCGGCTTGGCGCCGGCAAAGGTGCGGCGGCCGTCGAATGCGCCCGCGGCCGGCTCTATCAAATCGTCGAGTGCAATAACGAAAACCGCATCGTCCGCTTCGAATCGCTGGCTCCGACCGAATGGAACTTCCATGCACGTGGACCGCTGGTCCGCAGCCTGCAGGGCTCGGCGCTTGCCGCCGGTCGCCAGGGGCAGAATGCCGTCCGTACGCTCATCGGCTCCTTCGATCCCTGCGTCGGATTTAACCTCAGCTTCCGTGGGGTTGGCCATGCATGAGATGGCGGTTTGCCAAGGCATCATCGAGATCGTCGAGGAGGAGGCGCGCAGGCGCGCGCTCCCAAAAGTGAAGGCAGTGTGCCTCGAGATCGGCGCGTTGAGCCATGTTGCGCCGGAGGCGATGAAATTCTGCTTCGAAGCTGTCGCCGCACGCACCATTGCACAAGGTGCGACCCTGGACATCGTCGAGACGCCTGGGACCGCCTGGTGCATGGCCTGCTCGACAAGCGTCGAAATCAAGCAGCGCTATGAGCCATGCCCTGGCTGCGGCAGCTATCAATTGCAAGTGACCGGTGGAGAAGAGATGCGGGTCAGGGCATTGGAGGTCGACTGATGTGTACAGTATGCGGCTGCGGTGACGGCAAAGCTTCCATTGAGCGTGGGCACGATCACCCCCATGGGCATGATCACGCGCATCTTCATAGTCATCATCACGATCATGGTCACGATGGACACGGTCATCACGACCATGATCATCGCCCTCATCATCACCACGATCGAAACCGCGGAGATCCCGGCCTGCTCGACTGCGGCGCCGACCCGGCCGAGCAGACGATCGCCGGCATGAGCAGCGACCGCATCATCCAGGTCGAGCGTGACATCCTCGGCAAGAACGACCGCCTTGCGGCCGACAACCGCGCGCGGTTCCGCGCGGATGACGTGCTCGCCTTCAACCTGGTCTCGAGCCCCGGCGCCGGAAAGACCACGCTGTTGGCCCGCGCCGTGTCCGAACTGAAAGACAATTGCCCGATCGGCGTGATCGAGGGCGATCAGCAGACCTCGAACGACGCCGAGCGGATCCGGGCGACAGGCGTACCGGCGGTCCAGGTCAACACTGGCAAGGGCTGCCACCTCGATGCGGCCATGATCGGCGAGGCCTATGACCGGTTGCCCCGGCTCAACGGCGGCATCCTTTTCATCGAGAATGTCGGCAATCTCGTCTGTCCGGCAGCGTTTGATCTCGGCGAGGCCTGCAAGATCGTGGTGCTCTCGACCACCGAAGGCGAGGACAAGCCGCTCAAATATCCCAACATGTTCGCAGCGTCCTCGTTGATGCTGATCAACAAGATCGATCTCGCGCCTGTGCTCGACTTCGATCTCGCCAGGACGATCGAATATGCACGGCGGGTCAACCCAGAGATCGAGGTGCTGACGGTATCGGCGCGGACCGGAGAGGGATTTGCGGCGTTCTATGCCTGGATCCGGAAGCGCGCCGAGAAGGCGAGGGCGGCATCCCTGAGTGCCGTATCGGCATGATGATGAGCGGCGGAGCCGCAGCGCGCGATGGTCGGAGGCTCCGCCTGCACGTGCGCGGCGCCGTGCAGGGCGTTGGCTTTCGGCCCTATGTCTATGGCCTTGCCATACGCTATCGCCTCGGCGGCTTCGTGGCCAATGACCCGCACGGTGTTGTGATCGAGGTTGAAGGTGCGCGCGCTGCCGATTTCGTCGCTGCGCTGCCGCTGGAGAAACCGCCGCTGGCACGGATCGACGGGATCTCCGTGCAGCAAATCCGCGCGGTTGAAAGCGACGAGTTCTGTATTCGCGCCAGCGAGCAGGGCAGGGTGTCGACGCGGATCGTCGCCGACGCCGCGACTTGTGCCCAGTGCCTGAGCGAGCTGTTCAATCCGAGCAGCCGCTTCCATCTTTACCCCTTCGTCAACTGCACCCATTGCGGTCCGCGCTATACCATTGCCGAGCGGCTGCCTTATGACCGCCGCTCCACCGCGATGAAGCATTTCGCGATGTGCGCGGCCTGCGCCGCAGAATATGCCGACCCCGCGAGCCGTCGCTTTCATGCCGAGGCGATCGCCTGTTCATTGTGTGGTCCACGCTTGAGCCACGGCATCGAGCAGATCGCTGCTGAGATCGCAGGCGGGAAAATCGTCGCGCTTAAGGGACTCGGTGGATATCAGCTCTTGTGCGATGCCCGAGACGACGAGGCAGTGCGGCGTCTGCGGCAGAGGAAGCAGCGGGAGCAGAAGCCGTTTGCGGTCATGGTTGCCGCAGTCGACTCTGTCGCGAAGATCGCTAGCGCGGATGCAACAGAGCTGGCATTGTTGGAGTCGACGGCGCGCCCGATCGTATTGCTGACATCGCGTCGGCAACTCGCGCCGGAAATCGCACCGGACCTGTCGCGGATCGGCGTCATGCTGCCGGTCGCGCCGCTGCATCATCTGGTATTCCATGTGCTGAACTCGGCACACCCGCGTGCGGACGGCTCTCCTTGGGTGATCGTGGCGACGAGCGCCAATCCGGGCGGCGAGCCGCTAGTCATCGAGAATGACGAGGCGGAGCGGCGGCTCGCCGGCATTGCCGACCTGATCGTCACCCATGATCGCGATATCGTCACGCGCGCTGACGATTCCGTGCTGTCGGTCGTTGCCGGACGCGCGCAATTCATCCGGAGGGCCCGCGGCTATGTTCCCGAGCCGATACGGTTGGCGCGTGCCGTGCCGCCGGTGCTCGCAGTGGGCGGCGCGCTGAAGGCATCTGTCACGATTACGCGCGGTGATGAAGCCTTCGTCTCCCAGCACATCGGCGATCTCGATACCGTGGACGGCATTCGCTTCTTCGAAGAGACGATTGAGCACCTGATCTCGACGCTGGATGTCGAGCCGGCCGTCGTGGCGCATGATCTTCACCCCAACATGGCCTCCACCCGCTTTGCCGAGGCGAGCGGCCACAGGCCGATTGCGGTTCAGCACCATCATGCACATGCGGCGTCCGTGATGGCGGAGCACGGTATCGACGGACCCGTCCTGGCACTGGTGCTTGACGGCTTTGGTCATGGTAGCGACGGCGGGAGTTGGGGCGGCGAGCTCTTGCGATGTGAGGGCGCGCGCTTCCGGCGGATCGGACATCTGGTGCCGCTCAGGATGCCAGGCGGCGATCGCGCCGCGCGCGAGCCTTGGCGGATGGCTGCCGGCGTGCTTCAGGCGCTCGGGCGCGGCGCGGAGATTCCACGTCGCTTTGCGGCGCAGCCGTTGGCGGCGGGTGTTTTGGCCCTGCTCGACCAGCCCGACGTGCCAACGACGACCAGCGCCGGTCGGATGTTCGATGCAGCCGCCGGATTGCTGGGGCTCTCCGCGCGGCAGAGCTATGAAGGCGAAGCCGCGATGAAGCTGGAGGCGCGTGTTCGCCGGACACGCGTCGCCGAGGATGCCTGGACAATCGAACAAGGCGTGTTGTCGCTGTATCCGCTGTTTGAACGTCTTGTGGCTGATGCCCCCGGTCCGACCGTAGGCACGGAGCTGTTTCATGGCACGTTTGCCGCGGCCTGCGTCGACTGGATCGCCTGTGCGGCACGAGAGACCGGCCTCACCACCGTCGTTTTGAGCGGCGGCTGCTTCCTCAACGCGATCCTGAGCGAGGAGGTGCAGCGCGGCTGCGTCGCTGTCGGCCTCAATCCGCAGCTCGCGCGCCAGGTGCCGCCGAATGACGGCGGTTTGAGCCTCGGCCAAGCCTGGGTTGCCGCTCTTCAAATGCTCGAACAACAAAGGCTGTAAGGAAACGCCTGATGTGTCTCGCCATACCTGCAGAGGTTACAAAGCTCCTTCCCGACGAGATGGCCGTCGTCTCGATCGACGGCGTCACCAAGGAGATTTCGGTGGCGCTGATCGCAGATCTTGCCGTCGGCGACTACGTGATCATCCATGTCGGCTATGCCCTGACCAAGATCGATCCGGATGAGGCGAGGCGGACGCTGGAGCTTATGCGTGAGCTCAGCACCGAGGGGCAGGGAGCAATGCAGTGAAATACGCCGACGAATTTCGCGACAAGGCAATCGCGCTGGGGTTGGCCAGGGCGATCCGGTCTGAGGCCAATCCGCAGAGATCCTACCGCTTCATGGAGTTCTGCGGCGGACATACGCATGCGATTTCGCGCTATGGCCTGGAGGACATACTGCCCAAGAACGTGCGGATGATCCACGGCCCCGGCTGTCCCGTCTGCGTGCTGCCGGCGGGACGTATCGACATGGCGATGCGGCTGGTCGATCGGCCGGAGGTGATCCTTTGCGTCTATGGCGATCTGATGCGGGTGCCGGGCTCGCAAGGTGCCTCGCTGTTGAAGGCAAAGGCACGTGGCGCCGACGTCCGCATGGTCTATTCCACGGTCGATGCGATCCGGATCGCGGAAGAGAATCCGGAGCAGGAAGTCGTGTTCTTCGCGATCGGCTTCGAGACCACGACGCCGCCGACTGCGATCATGATCCGGCGCGCCGAGAAGAAGCAGCTCGAAAACTTCAGCGTGGTCTGCAACCACGTGCGGACGCCGCCGGCGATGCGGAACATTTTGGAGAGTCCGGACATCCGCAGCATCCGCCGCGTCGAGATCGACGGCTTCGTGGGGCCCGCGCATGTCAGCATCATCATTGGCACCGAGCCCTACGAGGTCTTTGCAGAGGAATTTGGCAAGCCGGTAGTGATCTCGGGCTTCGAGCCGCTTGACATGATGCAGGCGATTCTGATGCTGGTGCGTCAGGTGAACGAGCACCGGAACGAGGTGGAGAATCAATATAGCCGTGCCGTAACGCGCGATGGGAATCCGCGCGCCAAGGAGGAGGTCTCGAATATTTTCGAGCTGCGCGACCAGTTCGAATGGCGAGGCCTCGGGCTCGTGCCCTATAGCGGATTGAAGCTGAAGCAAACCTACGCCAGATTTGATGCGGAGATACGTTTCGCCATGAACGAGCTGCACGTCCCCGACAATCCGGCCTGCGAATGCGGCGCGATCCTGCGCGGTGTCAAGAAACCGGTCGACTGCAAGCTGTTCGGAACGGTGTGCACGCCGGAGACCCCGGTGGGATCCTGCATGGTCTCCTCGGAAGGCGCATGTGCCGCGCATTGGACCTATGGTCGCTTCCGCGATCGTCAGCAGAAGCGGGCTTCATGAGAACCCATCAGCGCAAGCTCGACATCAAGCACGGCTGCGTCGACCTGTCCCACGGTTCCGGCGGCCGTGCGATGTCGCAGTTGATCTCGGGCCTGTTCCACGAGGCCTTCGGCAACGAATGGCTGGCGCGCGGCAACGATCAATCCGCCTTCGACGTCGGCGCCGGGCGCATGGTGATGACGACTGATGGCTATGTGGTTTCACCGCTGTTCTTTCCCGGAGGCAATATCGGCTCGCTCGCGGTGCACGGCACCGTCAACGACATCGCCATGGCCGGTGCCCGACCGCTTTATCTGTCTGCGAGTTTCATTATCGAGGAAGGCTTTCGGTTTTCAGACCTCAAGATGATCGCGGACTCCATGGGCGAGGCGGCGCAATCCGCCGGCGTTCATATCATCACCGGCGACACCAAGGTCGTCGAGCGCGGCAAGGCCGATGGCCTGTTCATTTCGACCGCGGGCGTTGGCCTGGTGCCTGAGGGGCTGGATCTCTCCGCCGAGAATGCGAGGGTCGGAGATCGGGTGCTGATCTCGGGCACGCTTGGCGATCACGGCGTCGCAATCATGTCAAAGCGCCAGAACCTCGCCTTTGAAACGGAGATCGTCTCGGATTCGGCCGCCCTGCATGATCTGGTCGCCAGGATGGTGGCGGCGGGCGGCCGCGGCATCCGTCTGATGCGAGATCCCACGCGCGGCGGCCTCGCGGCGACATTGAACGAAATTGCCCAGCAGTCCGAACTAGGCTTCAGCCTCCAGGAAGAGGCGATCCCGGTCAAGCCGGGGGTGGCGGCTGCCTGTGAGTTGCTCGGGCTCGATCCGCTCTACGTCGCCAATGAGGGGAAGCTGGTCGCGATCGTGTCGCCTGATGTCGCCGGAGCCGTGCTGGCCGCCATGAGAGCGCACCCGCTCAGTCGCGATGCCGCCGATATCGGCGAAGCGGTGCCGGACGATCATCACTTCGTGCAGATGGCGACGAGCTTTGGCGGTGGCCGAATCGTCGACTGGTTGTCGGGCGAGCAACTGCCCCGGATCTGTTGAGGCCCAAGATGCGCATTTAGCCCCATGCCAACGCCGCGTCCTATACCTACACCGCGAAGCACGAGAGTTCAGTCCGGTGGATTGGCTTGAAACCTTCGATATCGCGAGCCAGCACTGTGAGGAGCATTCAATCGAAGTCCTCAACGAATTCATTAAAGTATCTTTTCGCTGGCTGTGCACTCCGGATTGACCGACAAGACCCAATGGCTCAATTCAAAGCGCCCAGACCGAAATCCCTCTACCGGCAGGTCAACCCCGTAAACGACGCAGAACGGCAAGACTTTGCATCTTCGGTTCATTGTTGACCCAAGCCGCGTAGTAGAATACTTGAGAAGTGCAGCCACAATTTTGATGTCGTGACTCAGGAGGTCGAGTCCCAAAGACGTCGCTTGCGGAAGAGATCGGCTTCGGCCGACGCCGAAGGAGCAACCGCCCCGGAAACTCTCAGGCAACAAGGACCGCGTGTGACGAAACAACATCTGGAAAGAGGTGCCTTGGCACCCGCCGACGGGATAATACTCTCAGGCAAATAGACAGATGGGGCGCATTTGAAATCAATCACTTGATTGAGGTGCGCGTCCATGTCCAAGACTGTCGAACAAGTCACCACACCTAGTTTATCGGCCAGGCGCCTAGCCGGTCCGATCAGTGTCCTCGATCTATTCACGATCGGAATCGGCCCATCCAGCTCGCATACCGTTGGACCGATGCGCGCGGCCCATCGATTCATCGAATGCTTGGGCGAAGATCTATGGCGCTGTCGCTTGGTTGTCGTCGAGCTCTACGGGTCGCTGGCGCTGACTGGCAAGGGTCACCGCACCGATATTGCCCTTCTGCTGGGACTATCGGGCTGGCTGCCAGAATCCGTTGATCCTGAAGCCATATCCATTATTGCCGGGCTGATCCGATCGCGTTCCGAGATTTTGCTTGGCGGTCGTCATGCGGTTGGCTTCGATGAGCGTCAGCACCTCACCTTCCGCACCGGCGAGTTCCTGCCGGGGCACTCAAATGGTATGAAATTCGCAGCGCATTCGGATACGGGCGTCCTGCTTCGTCAAACCTATTACTCCGTTGGCGGCGGCGCGATCGTGTGTGAAGGCGACCAGCCGAGGAACCCCGCTGTTCGAAACGTTGGATGTGAGCCGTACCCGTTCACGTCAGCGCATGAGCTTCTTGCGATAGGTGAGAGGACCGGCTTGTCGATTGCCGATATCGTTGCTGCAAACGAACTATCGCATAGGGAGGAGACTGAAACCAATGCATTCCTGGATAGCGTTCGCGATGCCATGATGCGCTGCATCGATCGCGGGTGTGTCAACGGGGGTGTTCTGCCTGGTGGCCTGAAGGTACCGCGCCGTGCGCCAGGCCTGCTCAGCAAGCTCAAGACGACGTCAAAGGGGGCGGCACATCCATTTCACGTGATGGAATGGGTCAGCCTCTTTGCTCTCGCGGTCAATGAAGAGAACGCGGCCGGGGGACGGGTCGTGACTGCGCCGACGAATGGAGCTGCCGGCGTCATACCCGCGGTCCTGAAATTCTCCGAGATGTTCTTCCCGGATCCGAGCCCGGCAAAAGCCCGCATCTTTCTCCTGACGGCGTCCGCGATCGGTATGCTCTACAAACGAAACGCTTCGATATCCGCCGCCGAAATGGGTTGTCAGGGCGAGGTCGGCGTTGCTTGCTCCATGGCGGCAGCAGGTCTTGTGGCCGTCCTGGGTGGCACCAACCGGCAGATCGAGAACGCCGCCGAAATCGGCATGGAGCACAATCTCGGTCTCACATGTGACCCGATCGGTGGCCTCGTGCAGATCCCGTGTATTGAGCGCAACACAATGGGTGCGATCAAGGCGATCAATGCGGCGATGCTCGCGTTGCATGGTGATGGCCAACATCACGTGTCCCTCGATGCCGTCATTGAAACGATGCGCCAGACGGGGGAGGACATGCGCACCAAGTACAAGGAAACGAGTCTGGGTGGCCTGGCCGTCAACGTGGTCGATTGCTAGATACCCTGAAGCAAGCGTTCTTCAAGGAACGCTCATGTCGGACAATGCTCCGACCCGCGACGCGTTCGGCGTAACAGCGCCGCTGGTCGAGACCCGCTGCATCTTCACCCCGCAACCGGGAAGCCAATCTGTCGGGAATTCCGTCGTCGATGGGCAACGTCGAGAATGAGGGTTCGCAGCCACTGCAGCCCGGGATCTCGTTCATGCGAGATGCGCCACTGAAGAACGTCGGTCATGAGGGGGAGGGATATGGGAGCTTCCACTTTCCTTATCGGCAGCGTGGCCGATGCCCGATCTGCCAGGTCCGCGGGGATGAGCGCCAGGAACTGGGTCCCGATAAGCGCTTGCGGAAGCAGGGTGAAGCTTGGTGCCGTTATCCCGGCCTGTGGAGCGCGGCCAAATTGCTTGAAGAACCAAGCTTCTATGAACGTCGCTCGCTCGCTATAGGCCTGCGCATGACGCATCTCGAGAAACTGTTCGAGCGTCAAGCTATCCCCGACGCTTTCGTTCTCCTTCCATACGATACATTCGTAGCTAATCGAAGGGAGGGCGGCGAACGGACAATCTTCCAGCATGAATCGATCCGGAACGATCAGGAAATCGATCTCGGTGCGAAAAAAGCGGGTGCTTGGGCCTTGGTAGAATATGTTGACCGAGGGGGCGACAGCGCGCAATGCGGCAAGGATATCGACGATAAGAGTTGCCCAGACATAGTCAGAGCACGCGATCGTAAAATGTCGCTCGGAGGTTGCTGGGTCGAACGAGGTTCGCATTGCCAAGAGTTTTTCCGTTTCGGTCAGGATGGCGCGGAGCGGTGCCACCAATTCCTCTGCGAGAGGGGTGAGAGCCATTCGGCGGCCGTTCCGAACCAGCAACTCGTCTTCGAAGTGCTGGCGCAGCCTGGATAGAATCCCGCTGGTCGCCGACTGGCTGAGCAGTAGTCGCTCGGCCGCCCGCGATATGTTTTGATGGGTCAGGATCGCGTCCAAGGCGACGAGCAGATTCATGTCGAGGTGCCGGAACCGCATGGGTGGTCTCTTCGAAGTTTCCATGGTCTGTCGGGAGCCCTTTCGCTCCCTTCCCTGGCACGAGTGTACCCGAGGCGCATTTGGCGACTGGGGCGTTTGTGCTTGGCCCGGGCGGGTAAGCCGCTTGACATTAAGTCTTATGTGATCACAATACGAGATCAAATTTATCGGGGGTTGTTTCGGTCACGGGCACTTGCCCGCAGAGACCAGAAGAGGAGGGACTTATGCCAAAACTGCACCAAGTTTTTGGGGTTCTTGCGGTCGCGATCGCCGCCTCGTTCTGGACAACGACAGCGTCCGCCCTGGACACTGTGAACGTCCGGTTTAGCTGGAAGCTAAAGGGCGAGTATGGCTTCCTCTATCTGGGTAAAGAGAGGGGCCTCTACCAAAAGAAGGGAATCGATATCGTTCTCGGAGAAGGCGCCGGTGCACAAGCAGCTCTCGGAGGTCTTGTACGCGGCAATGAAGATGTCGTGGTCGTTCCCGCCATATTTGCCATCTCGGCAATCGGAAAAGGAATGCCGGTCAAACTCGCGGCGATTTATCAGGAGCGAGCGCCCTTCGCCCTCATTTCGTGGCCCGACAAGGCCGTGACAACACCGGCGCAGATGGAAGGCAAGTCGCTTGCGATCTCCGTCGGAGACCCTGCCACGACCTATCTGGACGTCTTCTGCGCGATCAACAAAATCAACTGCGACAAGATCAGTAAGGTTCAAGTCGACCCGCAGGTGAAATTTCCCCAATTCATGCAAAGGCGCGTCGATCTCATCAGCGTTTATACCAATGTTGATCTGCCCCTTATCGAAGAGCGAAGTGGCACAAAATTTCCTGTGTTGGACATGCCGAAGTTCGGCCTCGGCGTACCTGGGCTTGCCGTCGTGGTGAGCGACAAGGGAATCGCCGAAAAATCTGAACCGCTCAGGCGCTTCCTCGCCGCGACCGAGGAGGCAATCGAGTTGACCAAGTCAGAGCCGGCGGCAGCGACGGCCGCGCTGAAAAGCGCTTGGAGCGCGGCTCCCTCGGACGAGCTGATCAAAGCGCAGATCGTTGCAACTTCAGCCACGCTGAATTTCGAGAAGGGTCGGCCAGCCGGCTGGATCAGCGACAAAACGATATCGGACGCGTTGAAATTGATGTCCGCAACCGAGAGTACCGACCCGAACAAGCCGGTTACAGACTTCTACACCAACGATCTACTCAAGAAGTAGCTCACGCCAGGTCGGTGGCGACGATCGATATACAGCTACTCAAACTTCTGTTGCGGTCCCGCCGTCTCTTCGAGCCGACCGGCATGGCGTGACTGTCGTGGGCGAGGCGAAGCGCTGTGGGTCGTCGTGGATTTCGTCCTTGGATGTGTCCACCCAGGTCCGCCTTCACCTACGCAGGTGCATAGTCGGGTGCCGGAGAAGAGCGAATGTTTTGCTCGCTCAGGCCGTGCGAGCCTCAGTGTCCTCAAGGCAGCCGCGAATGATCGTGCGGCATGCGACGTCAACAGCGAACTCCTGAACGTATGGGCTCTCAGCTCTGCCAGCGCGGGAAGAATGGTTACATGTTTGGATCTCTTCGCATCTCCACCAAGCTCTTGATCGTCGTCTTGTTGTCAATTCTCGGGATGGTCGGCACCGCCGGCATCGGCCTATCGACCCTGAAGAATACCTTGCTCGCGGATAGAAAGGCGAAGGTGAAGGAGCTGGTCCTGCTCGCTCGCTCCGCGATCGAAGCCGACTACCAAGCCGGGCGCAAAACCGGCCTGTCAGAACTGGAGGCGCGTGAACGATCGAGAGCGCTGCTTCGCATGCTGCGTTACGACAAGGACAACGCCTTCTACGCCGCGACCAAAGAAGGCATCCTCGAAGTGCATCCCAAGCAGGCCGTCGAGGGCAAAGATATGACGCAAACGAAAGACGCAAATGGCGTCTACTTCTTTCGTGATGCGGTCGCAGCCGCTGCCCGCGGCGGCGGTTTCGTGACTTTCAGCTTCCCGCGCCCCGGCGGTAGCGAGCCGGTGCAGACCCTGACTTACGCCACTGAAGTGCCAATATACAGGTGGGTTCTGACCAGCGCCCTTTATATCGACGATATCGATCAAATTTTCTGGACAGAAGCGCGCCGCCTGGGAGGGATCGTCTTCTTCATCCTCTTGCTCGTGGCCGGAGTATCTCTCCTGATCAGCCGCAACGTGGCCAACCCTATCGCGGCGATGACGACGGCGATGCTCAAGCTCTCGAGCGGGGGAACCGAGGTGACAATTCCCGCTCAGGACAGAAAAGACGAAATTGGCGCAATGGCCAGATCCGTCCAGGTTTTCAAGGAGAGCATGACCGAGACCATTCGTTTGCGCCACGCTCAGGATGAGTTGAGACAGCAGAGCGAAGCTGAGAAGAGGCTGTTCATCACCAAAACGGCCGATGAATTCGAAAGCGAGGTCAGGAGATCGCTGGATACGCTCGCCAAGGCCGCGCGCGAAATGCATATCACGTCGCAGCGCATGTCGACGTCATCGGAGGAGGCGACCGAACAGGCGACGACTGTCGCGGCAGCCGCAGAGCAAACCTCCGCCAATGTGCAGACAGTCGCTGCCGCAACGGAGCAGCTTTCCGCATCCGTTCATGAGATCGGTCGCCAGGTGGATCAATCGACCACGATTGCTTCAAAGGCCATGGATGAAGCCAAACGCACGAACGAGGTCGTGCATGGGTTGTCGTCTGCGGCGCAGAAGATCGGGGATGTCGTGAAATTGATCACCAATATTGCCGGTCAGACTGATCTTCTGGCTCTCAACGCAACTATTGAGGCCGCGCGTGCCGGAGACGCTGGTAGCGGCTTCGCGGTGGTGGCCAACGAGGTAAAGTCGCTCGCAGGCCAAACAGCGAAGGCGACTGAGGCAATCTCCGCGCAGATAGAAGCCATGCAAGTCGCGACCACGGAGGCCGTCGAGGCCATCGAGGGTATCGGTAGCACGATCGTCTCGATCAACGAGATCACGGTGGCTATCGCCGCGGCCATTCAGCAGCAGGGCCTTGCGACTGGCCAGATCGCGCGCAACATACAGGAAGCGGCACGCGGCACCAACCAAGTCTCGGATAACATCGTTCGCGTCAATCGAATGGCAGGCGAAACCGGCGCAGCGGCGCAACTCGTGTCCCGTTCGGCCGAGGACCTCAGTAAGCAGTCTGCAGGTCTGCTTGTCGACGTTGAACGCCTCGTTGCCGACATTCGAGGCGCATAGGCTCGCTGAAGGCAGCGAGCGGAGTATCTCCGCGGTGCTTCGGGTGTACTATCGATCGGGCCGATAGTTGGGCTCCAGGAAACCGATTTCCGCGCTGTTCTGGAATTGAATAACATCCAGCCCATAGGCGGTGATTGCGGCGATGGCGGGCAAGTCGCTCATGGCATGCGTCGGATTTGAACGATGGTCGATCCAGGACATACGATGGAAACAAGGATACGCAGGGTCCATTACGTTGCTTGCGATATAGTGAGCATCGAGCTCGAATCCGCAACGTCAAATGAACTCCCGCCTGCTTCTGCCGGATCGCATGTTGATGTCCATGTCTCCGACAAGATCGTTCGGCAGTATTCTGTTTGCAATGACGCCTCCCAGTCAGGCTATTACAGACTTGCAATACTCAACGACCCGGGCTCGAGAGGGGGATCCAGGGCGATCCACGAGACCTTTCGCGAGGGAATGATCGTTAAGATAGGACGGCCGCGCAACAATTTCGGGCTTGTTGAGGATGGCGGGCGCGCGATCCTCCTCGCCGGGGGAATCGGAATCACTCCGCTGCTCTCGATGGCCTATCGGCTTCAGACCATCGGTCACGATTTCGACTTCCACCTGTGCGTTCGGACCCGGGATCGTGCACCCTTCGTCGATGAAATCGCCGCCTCGCCGTTCGCAGGCCGATTTCGGCTCCACGTTGACGACGGGCCGGCGGAGCAGCGATTCCAGCCGGACATGGATCTCAACGGAGTATGCTCCAGCACGAGCATCTACATATGTGGACCGAGAGGCTTCATAGACTTTGCGGTCTCTGCCGCGAGAAGGGCTGGCTGCCTTGAGGAGAGGATTCACACCGAAAGCTTCTCCGCTGGCGACGTGAAGGGCGGGGCGTCGTTCACGGTTGTGGCTTCACGAAGCGGCCAACGACTTGTTGTGCCCGGCGACAAATCGATTGCATCGGTCCTCGAGGAGAATGGAATTAGCGTCGAGCTTTCCTGCGAACAGGGAATCTGTGGAACGTGCCTTACGAGAGTCCTCGCGGGACGACCTGAGCACAGGGATTCCTTTCAGACCGACGCCGAGAAACAAATGAACGACAGGATCGCAATTTGTTGTTCTCGGTCTTTGTCCGAGGAACTGATTCTCGACGTCTAGCCGAGTCCGGATCGCGCGTTCGAGTCAATCCGCCTGCGCCATCGTACCCTTCGATGACCGGCCGATATGGCAGCCGCACATGGCGCATTTGGCGCTGATAGTGAGGTGTCAGTTCAACTGTAACAGACGCCCGCATGGCCCGCCCTTGCCACAGTAAGCTGGCTCTCACGCTGCGCGATGCAAAAAAAAGCCGCCGATCTGATGCGGCGGCCAAGTCAGGGAGGGGCAGACGCCCGGTCTGCCAGCGGAAACGATCGACCTTGCTTGCTGAGTAGCTTGAGAAACTCGTCGCCCGTTGTCTGGCGATCAGGTGTCAAACGCTATGCCTTACGACTGCTCGGCTTTGAGCTGAGCCTCCACGATCCGCCGTGCCCTGACCGCCGGGCCGTCGGTCTGTAGAAGAACGGGCTTGAGCGACATCAAGTCCTGGGTGTTCACCATGCGCTGCTGAGCCTCGATGACCGGCTTGTCTTCGTCGTCGAAGAGAGCCACGCCGGCCTTTAGCAATTCTTGGCTGAGGTCATCTTCATCCTGGCGGAAATCGCGCGACATAGCCCAGAAGTAATGTGTCGACGTTTCTGTTTCCGGAGTGAGCAGGTGAGACGTTGGAATTGAAAGGCCTTCTTCTACCGGCCTGTTGACGCCCGTCATGCCGACGTCAAGCAGAAGGAGCGAGGGAGCGTTCCAACGCATGAAGTTGCGATGGTCGCCACGCTGGTCCCCTGGAAACCCCAGCATCTGAAAATACTTGTTCGGCAGTTGATTAGGACGCGAGAATTTCGCCCAGACTTCATTGGGTTGCGGTTCCTTTTCGGCCTCGAATTTGGGCGGCCCCTCCGCATTCTTGAACATCGGATGAAGGTACTGCCCATGGCTCAAATCGAGCAGGTTGTCAGAAACCAACTGATAATTTGCCTGGACGTGGAGGTAGCTACTGACCGTGCGAAACTTCGGGTTTGTCAGAACACTGAAGTCCGCGATCAAGGACTCGTCGGCCTTGCTTGCGTCTCCAAGCCAAACCCACGCGACGTCATGTTTCTCCACGACCTTGTAGCTCTTGACTTTGGCTGCCCTCGGGATCGCGCCATCGCCATGTGGATTGAGGGTACATGCGCCGCTCGGATCGAAGCACAGTCCGTGGTAGGCGCACTCGACGATGTCGCCTTTGAGCTTCCCGAGGTGAAGCGGGACAAAGCGATGCGGGCACCGATCAGTAAGCGCGGCGACATCTCCGGCTTCCTTGCGGTAGAAGACAATGCTCTCGTTGGCGATGGTTCGTGACAGCAAGCTGCGTGTGATTTCACGCGACCATGCCGCGGCGTACCAGGTGTTCTGGATGAATGACATTGGCTCCTCTTTGCTCCGTTCTGTCGGACGGCTGTCGGAGGAAACTCTCACCGTTAGAGCGGTTTTAAAAATCAGCATTTTCAATGCAAACTATCGGGATCTCCGATAGTTCGCCGATTGAGCGGCCCTTCACGATGCCAAGGAGGGGAGATCGAGATCCGCCAATGGGCTCTGCATCCTCGCTAACGCTGAGGCGCGTGGATCCCCGGCATCTTAGCGGCTGTCGTCGACTTCATAGACGTGTCGCTCGAACCGTTCCACCAGCGTGTGCATCACCCGGCGTGCTTGAACAAACGCCTCTGAGCCGGCTCGAGCTGCCATATCGGCCTCGTATGCTGCGCGAGAGGGAAATCTGCACTCCCATCTGACGTCGGGTCCGTTTCCCTCACGCAAGACAAGGATTTCGCCGGGCTCCAGGCCGAGTTCGCGCCGGATGCCGCTTGCCTGGCGGCGCTGTTGGAGCACTACCGGCGCCTGATCCTGCTTGGCGAAGTAGTTTGTTGCTTCGACGATCGTCAATTTTTCCTCCTCTGACCCGCGGGTCTTCAGCACCCGCGCAATCCGCGATGCCGCGCTACGACACTTGACCGGCCCATATTATGATCATAAAGTGTGATCACGATAGATGATCTTGGTTTCGACCATAGCAAACTGAGCGCGAAACCCAAACGAAATAAGGCAGGCCCATTTGCCCACGATCAAATCCGTCGAAACGTTGATTGTCCAATTGCCGACGCGGCGCGAGCACAAATGGGCAGGTCTGACCGAGGTGATCGGCCGATACGTCATCGTCAAGATGACCGACAGCGACGGTCGCGTTGGTTGGGGCGAAGCGCCAGCTCTCAAGGACTGGGGTGGCGAGTTCGGTCGGTATTTCGGCGAATCCGCTTTGATCACACGTGTCGTGATCGACACGTATCTGGCTCCCGCGATTGTCGGCGTCGAGCTCGGTAATATCGCCGAACTGCATGCACGAATGGACGCGGTCATCAGGGGCTACCCCTATTCCAAGGCTGCCGTCGAGTTCGCCGCCTATGACCTTGCCGGTCGTTGGCTCGATGTTCCCGTCAGTACCCTGCTCGGCGGCAAAGCGCGCGATCGTGTGCCCGTTACCCATTCGATCGGCTTGATCTCGATCGAAGAGGCTCGCGTTGAGGTCGCAAAGCTGGTCCAGGAGGGGGTGCGAACCATCAAGGTGAAGATCGGGGTCGATCCTGATCGCGACGTTGCGATGGTCGATGCCGTTCGCGAAGTCGCCGGCAATGCCGTCGAAATCTGCGTGGACGCCAACGAAGGCTACAAGACGCCCGGCGAGGCCGTTCAAGTCGTTCGTCGGATGGAGAAGAATCGACTGAAATATGTCGAGCAGCCCGTCATGGGCATCGAGCGCATTGCCGAGGTTGGTCGCCGCATCGACGCACCCGTCATGGCCGACGAGTCGGCCTGGAATGCGCATGATTCGATCCAGATCGTTCGGTCCGGCGGCATCCAAATCGTGTCCATCTACACGACAAAGGCTGGTGGTCTCTACAAAGCCATGGAGGTCGGGGCGGTGTGCCGGGCGGCCGGCATCATCTGTAACGTCAACGGGTCGATCGAGACCGGGATCGGGAATCTCGCCAACGTCCAACTCGCCGCAGCCTCACCCTCCGTGACCCTGTCCTGCGTCATTCCGATTTCGACGCCGGCGGAGTTCCAGCACGGTCAGGTTGCCGGCATCTACTACAAGGACGATCTGCTCGTAGAACCCATGAAGGTCGCAGATGGCGCAATCGTCGTGCCATCCGGACCGGGAATGGGTATCGAGGTCGACCAGACGAAGATCGAAAAGTACCGCGTGCGAGATTAAGCGCGCAGCAAAGAAGTTGGAAAAACAGGAGCGGTCATGCGGGCGGAAATCGTCGCGAAACAAGTCAAGTCAATGTCTCAGCATGGGCTGGATGCCATCATCTGCTCTTCGCCTGAAAATTTTTCGTATACTGCGGGGTTCGTGGTCCCCTCGCAACCACTCATCCGTCACCGCCATGCAATGACCATCGTCACTGCCGACGGCCGCTCGGCATTGTTCGGCGTCGATATGGAGGCATCGACGATCAAGCGTCGCCAGCCGGACGTGCCGACGCGCATCTGGGCGGAATTCTCAGACGATCCCATGCTTGTGCTCGCCGATCAACTCGCGGGGCTCGGACTTGCTCAGGCTCGCATTGGACTCGAAATGGACTACCTGCCGGCGGGGGATTTTGCCCGGCTGCTCGCGGCCATGCCGGCCGCAAAGTTCGAGCGTGCCGAGCCGATCCTGGCGCGACTTCGCCAAATCAAGACCTCGGAGGAGATTGCGCTTTTGCGCAAACTTTCCCGTATTGCCGACCAGGCCATTACCGATACTCTCTCTGTGGTCGACGAGGGCAATTCCGAAATGGACATCGCCGGCCACCTGACCCGCAATGTCTATGCTCTCGGCGCCGATCACTTCAAGCTGATGATCGTGGCGACCGGCGAGCGCAGCGTCTTGCCCAACGTCGGCCCGTCGGAGCGCGTCTTGAAGCGGGGGGACGTCTGCCGCGTGGAGATATTCTCCGTCATCGACGGGTATCAGGCTGGCGTCTGCCGAACCGCGATCGTCGGCGAGGCACCGCCCATGGCCGAGAAGATCTGGGCGCATCTGGTCGAATGCAAATACGAAATCATGGAGAAAGTGAAGCCGGGCGCGAGCTGTCGCAATATCTACGATGCGTTCATTGCGAAGCTCGCCAAGCTCGATCTGCCGCCGATCTCGTTCGTGGGCCACGGTATTGGCCTGCACCTGCACGAAGATCCCTACCTTGGACTGACGCCAGTGCTGGGCAAGCCGGGCACCGACGCGCCGCTCGAGGCGAACATGGTGCTTGGTTTCGAGCCGCTTTGCTATGACACCGGCCATGGCTTCGGCATGCAGAACAAGGATATGCTGCTGGTGACCGCCAATGGGTCGGAACTGCTTTCCGACTATGCCGACACCGACCGGTTGATTCCCGTGGGTACGGCCAGGAAAAGCGGGGCCGTGCGCAGGGCCGCCGTCGCTTGACGGAGGCTCCAAGCGAAGAGGAGCTGTTCGCTTGGTTAAAGGTCGCACGAAACTGCCCGGCGTTATGGTGCGGCAGTCAGGTGGGGCGGTCGTGATGGCAGAGAATTGGGTGAAGAGGCATGCGCACGCTAATCAAGGACTTGAACTTCGCCTTCACGGTCGACAAGAACGACACGGTCGTGCGCAACGCCAGTCTCGTGGTCGAGAACGACCGCATCTCGGATATCGGTCCGGCCGATGACGTGGCCGCGCGGCAAAAAAGCGTCACTTTTGACAAGGTGATCGATGGCAAGATGCTCGGTGTCTGCCCGGGCTTCGTCGACAGCCACGTTCATCTTTCGGAGACGCTGTCGCGCGCAGTCTTCCCGGACAATCTCAACACCCGGGCCTGGGTGTTCCACTGGGCTAAGCCCTTTTACGCTCACATCACCGAAGAAGACGAATATTGGGGTGCGCTGCTGGGCATCACCGAGATGCTGCGTTGTGGCACCACGTGTTTTCTCGACATGGGATCGCAATACGATCCCGGCATCGTCGTTCGCGCGATGGAAAAGGTCAGCATTCGCGGCATCACCGGGCGGCACGCGGCCGACAATCCACCGCCCGAGCTCCCCCGCGGATGGACCCAGGAAATGGTGGATCATCATTTCTTCCCGAACGCCGAGGCCGCACTCAAGGTGCTCGAGGATTGTGTCGTTCGCTACAACGGCGCCCTCGACGGCCGTGCGCGTTGCTGGGTCAATATCGAAGGCAAGGAGCCGTGTAGCCTCGAACTCCACGTTGGAGCGGTGAAACTGGCTGAGAGGTTGGGCGTCGGCACGACCTATCATCTCGCCACCTCGATCGAGGAGGCGAGGGTTTGCGAGAAAAAATATGGCTGCTGGCCCATCACGCGTATCGATCGGGCCGGAGGCATAGGAAAGAACCTGGTCATCGCTCACGGCGCGGCCGTCTCCGACGAAGAGGTCCGTCTGCTCGCCGAGCGTGGCGCCAGCGTCGCCTTCTGCCCGTGCTCGTCATTCAAGTTGGGGAAGGGTGCAACCGCGATCGGCAAATATCCGGAGATGGTGAAGGCCGGCGTTAAAGTCGGCCTCGGCACCGATGGCGTGTCGGCGGCCGGCAACATGAACCTGATGCGGCAAATGCTGCTCGTCGCCGGCATGTTCAAGGACGCCCGCTTGCAACCGGACATATTCACTGCACGACAAGCACTACGCGCCGCGACCATCGAAGGTGCGAAGGCGTTGATGTGGGACGACGAGATCGGTTCGCTGGAAATCGGCAAGAAGGCCGATTTCGTCCTCTTCGACCTAGACCACGTCGAATGGACGCCGTTCTACGATCCACTGCAAGCTTTGGTATTCTCTGCATCGACCGCTTCGATCGTGCAGACTTGGGTCGATGGGAAGCCGTCATATATCGACGGCAAGGTGCAGGGGGTTGACGAGCCGCAGATTCGGCGCAAAGCCCGGCAACTGGCTGCTGCGGCGGTCGAGCGCGCTGGTCTGCATGACGAAGCGGTCGAGACGACCACGACTCTTTACGACGTCGGCAATTGACGAGCCGGCTCTAGCTGCGGAGGCGCAGGAGAGAAGAACCTATCGCGTTCAATAGGCTGCATGGGAGAGATCGGTCGCCGTCGTGACGGTGTTGGCCGGCGCCGAAGGAGCAACCCCCAGGAAACTCTCAGGCAAAAGGGACCATGCAGCTGAACGATCTGGAGAGTGGCACTTCGAGTGTCCACCGAAGGGGACCACCGTACCGGCCGAGCCGTGGCGGTTAATCTCTCAGGTACAGCGACAGATTGGGGACAAACCGCGGGCCTCGGCCCGCTCCCAACTTCGATCGCGGAGAGTGAAATGCCACATGTTGTCGTCATCGGCGCCGGTATCACCGGCGTCACCACCGCCTATGCCCTTCTCAACCGCGGCCATACCGTTACGGTGATCGAGCGTCAGCGCTACGCGGGCATGGAGACATCGTTCGCCAATGGCGGCCAACTTTCCGCAAGCAATGCGGAGGTCTGGAATAGCTGGTCGACCGTCTTCAAGGGAGTGAGTTGGATGTTGAGGCGCGATGCACCGCTCCTCATGAATCCAGCGCCGACCTGGCACAAATATTCCTGGCTTGGCGAATTCATCTTCAACATCAAGAACTATCGCGACAACACAATTGAGACCACACGGCTTGCCATCGCCGCACGCAAGCATCTCTTCGCCATTGCCGAGCGCGAGGGCATCGACTTCGACCACGAGCGGCGCGGCATCCTTCACTTCTATCGGGATAAGCAGAGTTTCCAACACGCGCTGAAGGTCAATACCATTCTCGTGGAGGGGGGCCTGGACCGTCGTCCAGTGACGGCCGCAGAGGTGAAGTCGATCGAGCCGACGCTGCATGGCGACTTCTTCGGAGGTTTCTATACCCCGTCGGATTCCACCGGAGACATCCACAAGTTCGTTTGCGGTCTCGCCAAGGCATGCGAGAGACGTGGCGTGCGTTTCGTCTTTGACGCCACTGTGAGGCAGATCGCTCGGGACGAAGTTTTCCGCATCCAGTATGGGTGTGACGAGCCTTCAGGCGGCGCTCGTGTCAATGAGATCGATGCCGACAGTGTCGTCATATGCGCCGGTCCCGCAAGCCGCGACCTCGCGGCGATGCTCGGCGACCGGCTCAACGTTTACCCTGTCAAGGGCTATTCGATCACCGTGCACCTTGACGACGAGCAGAGCCAGAAAGCTGCGCCTTGGGTCAGCCTGCTCGATGATGGCGCCAAGATCGTTACCAGTCGATTGGGCGCTGCGCGCTTTCGCGTCGCCGGAACGGCAGAGTTCAACGGCATGAACCGCGACATTCGCCAAGACCGCATCAAGCCGCTGGTTGACTGGACGCGAACGTTGTTTCCTTCGGTCGATACCAACCGCGTCGTGTCCTGGGCCGGGTTGCGTCCGATGATGCCGAACATGATGCCGCGGGTCGGCAGGGGCAGGATGCCGGGCGTTTTCTACAACACTGGCCACGGCCACCTGGGGTGGACGCTCTCGGCCGCAACCGCAGAGATGGTTGCCGATTGCCTTGCCACCGAGTTCGAACTTGGCATCACGGATCGCCTCCGACTGGCAACGTAGGCCATCCGATCATGGATTGCTCGCATGCGGCGGGCGAGCAATTCTTCGGCTTGACAATCACAGTTGTGATCATAAACTGTGATCAAAGCTGGCTCTCGGGTGGCGCGATTTGCGCTTCGATCTGCGGAGAAAAGAATGAAGGTTGCGGTACTCGGAGGAGGAGCAGGGGGCGCGGCTTCGGTCGCAGAATTGGTTCTCGCAGGCCACTCCGTTCATTTCTGGGCGCGTTCGGCCGAAACGCTTGAACCGCACATCAAGCTCGGCGGCGTTGCATTCGACGGCAAGCTCGGCGAAGGAGTTGCAAAGCCTACCCTGATTTCGACGGATCTCAAGTCGGCCATCTCCGGAGTCGACGTGGCGGTCGTGGTCCTGCCGACTTTCTCGCACTCGGCCATAGCCAACGCACTCGCAGCAGTCGGTTGGCCGTCGAACAAACCGGTCGTGCTTAACCCCGGCCACACCGGCGGGGCGCTGGAATTCGCCGAGGCCTATTCCCGCACCGGGCGGTCAGTGCCGCCGGTGGTTGAGTTCTCGACCCTTACGTACGTCGCGCGCAAATATCGTCCTGACGGCGTCACCATTAGCGGTCGGGCGAAGCAACTGAAGGCTGCCGCTCTCAGGGGAGGAGCGGAGGCGCTGGAGATTGCTGCAAAATTGTATCCAGGCGTCACGCCCGTTCGTGACGTTATCGCCTCCGACCTCTCCAACGTGAACATGGTCCTGCATCCCCCCGGCGCGGTGCTGGGAGCCGCCTGGGTCGAGGCGACCGGCGGCAACTTCACTTTCTATGTCGATGCCATGACGCCCGGGGTCGCCCGGGTCATGCGGCAATTGGACGACGAGCGCTTGGCGGTCGCCCGGGCATTCGGGCATGAATTGCCGAATTTGATTGAAGAGATGAAGTTGCTCGGCACGGTGGAGGCTGACGTGGTTGACGTTACCAATTACCGCGCGGCAATCGCGGGCGGCGAGGCCAATCGCCGTATCAAGGGGCCCGACTCGCTCGAGTATCGCTACTACAAGGAGGATTTCGGTCACGGCCTGTTACCCTTCCTGGAGTTTGCGCAGATCGCCGACGTCAATGTGCCCGTCGCTACATCGCTCTACCGCCTAGCGCAGGCTGCGGTCGGAACCGACTATCGGATCGGTGGCCGGACCGCAGAAGCAATGGGCATCACCGGCATGTCCAGGGATCAGCTCATTGAGAAGGTAAGAGCCCCATGAGTTGGCAGAATACAGTCATCGCAATCGTAGCCGGCGACGCACGCGAACAGGAGATCGCTCGCTGTGCGGTCCGGGCTGGAGCCGCCGTTCGGGCCTACGGCTTTCCATGGCCCGATGAGGGCATCGAAGGCGTCTATCATGGCGCGGACGCAGCTGATGCATTGAAGGGTGCCGACATAGCGCTGTTTCCGATTCCGGGCATCAGCGCGGAGGGCGCACTCTTCGCGCCGAAGTGTCCGCAAAAGATCATTCCGACGCGCGAGATGCTGGCCGGCATGAGGCGCCCCGGCAACATCATACTCGGTTGGGCGGACGACAATCTAAAGACCCATTGCAAAGCGCTCGGCATCGCACTGCACGAGTACGAATGGGACGTCGATCTCATGCTGCTGCGGGGGCCAGCGATCGTCGAGGGTGTATTGAAGGTGATCATTGAAAACACGCAGATCACCATCCACAAGTCCAACGTTTGCCTGGTTGGCCAAGGCACCATCGGCTCGCTTCTGACGAAGACGTTGGTCGGCCTCGGGGCTCATGTCCACGTCGCGGCGCGCAACCCGGTTCAGCGTGCAGCTGCCTATGCGACGGGTGCAGAGGCGCTGACACTCGAACAATTGCCGGCAGTTCTGAATCGCATGGACATCGTCATTGGCAGCGTTCCAAAGCGATTGCTCGAGCGCGACCAGCTGGCTCTGCTGCCCAAACACGCGCTGCTGGTCGATGTCGCGGCGCCTCCTGGAACGATCGACCGGGACGCCGCCGTCGAACTTGGACTGAAGGTTGTCTGGGCGCGCGGCATGGGCGCGCGTGCACCGATCACCGTCGGCCGCAGCCAGTGGACAGGCATCAGCCGGCGCATAGAAGCAATACTGGAGCAAGGACAATGAAGGCGGATCTGGTCATAAAGAACGCGCGAGTGGTTCGCCACGACGGAGAATTCCACGGCGGCGTCGCGGTGAAGGACGGCAAGATCGTCCTTACCGGGGCTGACGAAGTCCTTCCCGACGCCAAGCGCACCATCGACGCCGAGGGGCGGGTGTTGATGCCGGGCTTGATCGACCCGCACTGCCATCTGGGCGTGAAGTTTCCCTTTGCCGAGGATATGCGCACCGAGACAGCTGCGGCGGCCTCCGGCGGCGTGACGACCGCGCTTCTCTATATCCGCAATCTGAAGGAGTCCTATCTGCCGTTCTACGCGGAGCGCAAGGCTATTGGCGAGGAAAACTCGGTGATCGACTTCGGCTTTCATTTCGGGATCCAGCGCGAGGAACATATCGCCGAGATTCCGGAAGTCATCGCCAAGACCGGCGTCAAATCCTTCAAATGCTATTTCGGCTACGAGCCGGACAATCCGATCGGCATCGTGCCGGCGACCGACGGCTGGGTCTACGCCGCGATGCGCATCTTGTCGAAGGTTCCCGGCGGGGTGATCAACGTTCACTGCGAGAACACCCAGATCGCATCCTGGATCAAAAAGGAGATCGCGGCCACCGGCCGTCAGGATCTCGGCGCATACACGGAATCCCGCCCGGCCTTCTGCGAGGTGGAAACCATCCGTCGCATGCTCTTCCTTGCCGAGAAGACCGGGTGCTCGCTTCATCTGGTCCACACCTCCGTCGGCATGGGTCCGGTACTCGCCGCCGAGGCCCAGGCGCGTGGCGTCCGCGTGACGGTCGAGACCTGTCCTCATTACCTCACCCGCACGTGCTACGACGAAGATCTCGACATGCGTGCGAAGATATCGCCGCCGTTGCGCGACCGGAGCGAACTCGAGGGTCTTTGGCACGGCGTCATGAACGGTTCGGTCTACAGCCTTGGGACCGACCACGTGCCGTTCCTGCCCAAGAAGCTGGAGGATCTTTGGACCGAATTTCCGGGTGTGGTGAGCTTTCCCTGGGAGCTGTCGCTGATGCTTCATTTCGGCGTCCATCAGCGCGGTTTGCCGTTGACCCGGCTTGTCGAGCTCAACTCTTTCAACCCTGCGCGACGCTTCGGGCTCTGGCCGCGGAAGGGCCATATCGACGTTGGCTTCGACGCGGACCTTGTGCTGGTCGATCTCGACGAGCAGCGCACGGTCAAGCACACCGGCAAGGGTACCTGCATCTATGAGGGATGGACGCTCAAGGGTTGGCCGGTGATGACCGTTGCGCGCGGTGACGTTATCTATGAAAACGGTTCCGTCGCTGACAACCACTACGGTCGCGGTCGATGCGTGACCCTGCCGTCATGAGTGGCATGGACTTCCACCAACTGGAGTTGGCAGGCCGAGAATCGCTCATGCCGGCCCAAATGTCGGTGAGTGAAGCTGTCGCCGGTATCGTAGCGCGCAAGACCACGGTCCGTCAGGAGAGATTGTCCGGAATCCACAACCCATGGGGACATGCGATCGGCTTGACGGACCCCTGGATCTTTCTGGACCTCTGCGAGAGCCAACGTGTCGTCGATGCCGCGCGCGGCATCCTGGGGCAGGACATCATCTTGTGGGACAGCGAGCTGTTCACGGAAGTGCGCAGCTATGCCGACTTCCTGCACAAGGGGCGGGAAGGTCGCTATTGGCCGGTTGAGCCTTTCGCGGGGGCGATCGTGTTGTTGCCCATTGGCCGAGTTGATCCGGGACTGCTGGCGATCGGTCTGAACGACATCGAAAAGAACGTGCTCGAGATGTTCAATCCGTCTGAGCCAATCTACGTCATTCGGCTGATGCCGGCCACAAGTCACTTCGACCGAGACCCGAGGCATTCTGCGCACCGCGCATGCATGGAGGAGCAGGTTTTGATCAACTATACCAACCGTCCGCTGTGGCTACTCAGCGGTGTCGATCGGGCGAGCAATGATCTGGTTACGGGCTTCGCGACCGCCGCGCCCACTTGGGCATCCGGCGCTCGGCGGGCCGAGAAGGAAGGAGAGAGCTAATGCCATTTGTCGTCGTCGAAATGTGGGAAGGTCGCACCGTCGATCAGAAGCGCAGGCTTGTAAAAGCCATCACCAAGGCAATGGTCGAAGAGGCTGCCTGCAAGCCCGACCATCTGCATGTGGTGATCCATGAGACAGCGAAGGATAGCTGGGGCCGTGCCGGCGTGCTGGGTATCGATATGGAGGAAAACAAGAAATGAGCTTAGAGTCCCTCGACTATCGCAAGTCGGCGCTCCTGGTCATCGACCTTCAGAATGCCTTCATTCATGAAAAGGGCACGCTCGGCATTTCCGGTGTCGACACCAAGCGCCTTTCCTCAATCGTTCCGCCGTTGGCAAAGTTGATCAAGCAGTGTCAGGAGGCGGGCATCCCCGTCATTTGGACGATGCAGGAGCATTTTGCCGTCGACAAGAATCGCGCCAAAAAGAAGCTGCTTGGTCACACCGCCCGGCGCAAGCAGGTGTCCGCGCTCGCCGGCACCTGGGATGAAGAGATCATTGAAGAGCTCAAGCCGTTGGCCGAGTTCAATCCTTCCTTCGTGATCCGCAAGCACCGCTTCGGCGCCTTCTACGAAACTCGACTGGAGATGATGTTGAAGATGCTGGGGACGCAGCACTTGTTCATCACCGGTGCAACCACAAATGCCTGCGTTGAGACGACGATCCGCGAAGCCTACCTCCGCGATTTTGATGTGATCGCTGTTGATGATTGCGTATCGGGCGTCAATGCCGATTGGGAAGCAACCGCCAAGCAGGTCTGGAAGCAGTACTTCTGCGAGATCGCGCCATCCTCAGAAATTCTCGACTGGATCGGCGAACAGGCGAAGCCGCGCGTGACAAACTACGGCCACCAGCTCATCATGGTCAACGATATCGACAAATCGGTCGCCTTCTATACCAAGCAGCTCGGTTTCACCATCAGGCCGGCCAAACCGCTTGCGGATGGCCGGCCGTTCGTTGCCTTCCACCAGGGCATTGCTCTGATCAATGGCAAGGCCGCCGACCATCGCCAGCTCGACCACATCGCCTTTGAGGTCAACGACGTTCGGGCGCTCGATGCAAAGTTGAAAAAGGCGGGCGTGCACTACTACAATGGGTTGCACGACGGACCATATGGGCTGACGATCTACATCGCCGACCCGGATGGAACCAAGGTCGAGCTGTATCAGGTCGGCATAACCGCCTAAGGGCGGCTGTGCATGCCCGCACAGCCGCCCCAAGGCAACGCTCTTGTGCCAATCGGCAGGTCAAAGAAACCTGAGGATGCCGATTTGTGGCGCTACTGCTTCACGATGCGGTTGCCGCTTACTTCCAAATCCACTAATGATCACGATATGAGATCACAAGGATGTGGACCGTGAAGTCGTTCTCGAAGAATGGTCTCGGTGTCCTCGAGTATCTCGGGAGTCGCGTAGCGACGCCCTAATAAAAGAGAGGCGGGAGATGCGGACGGAGAAAACGGAAGTTGCCGTAAATGGCAACGAAGAAGGCAAGCGGCAGCGGGGGCACATCTACGAACGTGTGCTGAGCTATATGCGCAGAGGGCTGATGGTCGGGGCGTTTGTTCCCGGCCAGGTCATGAGTTTGCGCAAGTTGGCGGCAGGGCTCGGAACCAGCCCCATGCCGGTTCGTGAAGTGCTGAGCCAGCTCGTGGCGGCGAATGCCTTGGAAGAAACCAAGGGGGGCTCGGTACGCGTGCCGAGGCTGAGCGCTGAGAAGCTGAGCGATATCTTTTCAGTGCGTGAACTGCTTGAGGGTACGGCAGCTGAGCTCGCCGCCAAGAAAGCTTCGCCTGCGCTCCTTAGCGGCCTGACGTCCATCAATAAGCAGTTGCTTCAGGCGATCGCCAAGCGTGACATTCTGAACTGCCTTTCCTTCAACCAGAAATTTCATTTCACGCTCTACCAGGCGAGCGAATCCGAGACGCTCATGCTCTTGATCGAGTCGCTGTGGTTGCAGTTCGGGCCGACCATGTACATGTCGTTACTGATCCCCTCGAAGCCCTGGAGTGCATCTCATCACGAGGACATTCTGGCGGGGCTGAAGGAGGGCAACCCAATAGCGGTCAAACGCGGGACGATCCAGGACATCCGGACGACTTGCCGGGCCTTGCTCAGCATAGCCGGCTCGCAGGGAGCCGAGCTCCCCTTCGCGCAAGGAATGGAACTGCAATTCGATGACTGAGAACCCGAGATCCGGAGTACCGCGCCATGGAAGCAAAGATCGAACAAAAACTGGCCCAACTGGGAATCAACCTGCCCGCAACGACGTCTCCAAGCGCCAACTACGTTCCCGCGCGCAGACTGGGTAGCCAGATCTACATCTCCGGGCAGGTCCCTAGCGAGGGCGGCAAGGACAAGTACATCGGTAAGCTCGGCTCGAACTTCTCCGTGGAGGAAGGCCAAAAAGCTGCGCGTCTTTGTGCAATCAATATTCTTGCTCAGCTCAAGCAGGCATTGGACGGCAATCTCGACAGGGTGGTCGGGGTCATTCGGCTGGGCGGCTTTGTCAATGCCGAGCCGGACTTCAAAGATCATCCCAAGGTCATCAATGGCGCGTCTGACCTGATGGTGGAGGTGTTTGGCGAGGCAGGACGCCACGCTCGCGCGGCGGTCGGCTGCAGCTCATTGCCCCGCAACGTTCCGGTCGAGGTCGACGCAATATTCGAGGTCATCTGAATCATGCAGCCCGCCGCTCCCTCCCTAGACACGCGGATCCCGGTTCATGTGCTGACGGGATTTCTCGGGAGCGGCAAGACAACGTTTCTTCGACACCTGCTCGGGGAGCCTGGTCTCGCCGAGACGGCGGTGATCATCAATGAATTCGGCGAAATAGGACTGGACCACCTGCTGGTGCGGGAGGTCGCGGAAGATGTGGTCCTGCTGTCGTCCGGATGTTTGTGCTGCGCCGTGCGCGACGATCTCGTGTCAACCTTGGCCGAGCTTCTGGCGATGGTCCGCAGCGGCGCGGTGACGCCTTTCCGCCAGGTCGTTGTCGAAACCACCGGCCTCGCCGATCCGGCGCCTATCATACACGCGATGATGAGCGCCTCCGAATTGCTGCATGGCTATCAAGCTGGCAACATCATTACGACTGTGGACGGCGTCAGTGGCCTCAACAGCATTCGAAATTTCGCAGAAGCAGCCCAGCAGGTGGCGTTAGCGGATTGCGTTGTCATCACCAAGTCAGATCTTGTCGAGCGCTGGCAATTGGACAAGCTTGAGCTCGATGTCGCCAAGGTCAATCCATCAGTGCGCTCGCTGACCTCGAGCAAGCATGCGATGCCCTCGGCGGTCGACGTCCTGGCCCATGGCGACGACTGGGAGCCGCACTATCTGCGAGTAGCTGACAAGCCTGGGCGGGGAGTCCACAGCCACGGCATAAAGACCTTCACGGTCGAGGTGACGCGTGAAGTCGAATGGCCGGCCTTTGTCGATTGGCTGGAATTGTTGCTGGCTGCACGCGGTGAATCCATTCTCCGTGTAAAGGGGTTGTTGCCGGTCAGAGGCGACGAGCGACCGGTTGTCATCCACGGTGTGCAACACGTCGTCTATCCGCCAGAATATCTGCCACGCTGGCCGGAAGGTTCGCCACGCGGCTGGCTGGTGTTCATCGCGCGCAACCTGACGCGCACCGCGATCGAAAATTCCCTGCCGAGTATCTTTGCCGCCAGGCACTGACGGTCGAAAGCGCAACCGCGCCGATACGATATCGATCGCAATTCTTCTCCATCACCTGGCAAGCTGAGCCGCTCATCGAAGGCACGGGCAATTTCGCCGTCATGCTTTTCTGCTCATGTTTGCGGCGCAGAAATCGCTCGAATGCATGAAAAATGGCCGGAGGCAGCCGACATTACACGCTTGACAATACGATACTGTGATCACATCATGAGATCAAATATAAGTTGGTTTGGGAAGTGATGCCATCGACCGCAGGGACGCGCCGCATGAGTGGTGATGTCCGGGTGGCGAAACCAAGCCCAAGATTGACGGGGATGAACGGGATGTCTCGGGTGAATCTCGCAGCAGCAGTGTCGGCCTTGAGGGCGCGCCGGCGAGCCGGGTTTTTCCGACGAGACCGTCGGGCTGTCGTCAGATCCGCGCGACCTCTCCTTGATTGGTTCGTTGAGGAAGTCCGACTGTGCCTCGAGAGCGCGCTTGTCGGCGAAGTGTTCGTTGATGTGACAAGACCATCGAAGGCGTCGGTGGACGGTTCTGCCAAAAACAACTGTAATCTTCTAACGCGGTGAGGCTACGGTGGCGAGTACGGATATTGTCAGTGCCGGCAAGGCACAGCGGAAGCAGGGCAAAAGCATGAGCGGCAAGAAACGCGCTCGCGGCAGTTGGCTAGAGCGTTATTCGACGCTCCTCGTAGCTGCGGCGCTGATCGGTGCTTGGCAAATTCTCGTGCCGCTGTCAGGTCTTTCAGAGTTTGTCCTGCCGACGCCGTCGGCCGTCGCCACTCGAATGATCAATGACGCGCCGCTGCTCGCCGCCCACCTCTATGTGACGCTGTTCGAGGTGATCGTCGGCTTTGGCGTGGGCGTGCTGGTTGGTGTCCCTCTGGCGTTATCGATCTTCTATTCCAAGCCCTTCGAGCGCGCCATCTATCCGATCCTCGTGGGTCTACAGACGGTACCCAAGGTGTCGCTGGCGCCGATCTTGGTGCTGTATCTCGGCTACGGTTGGGCACCGAAGATCGTGCTTGCCTTCTTGATCTCGTTTTTTCCGATCGTGATATCGACCGTCGTCGGCCTGCAGTCCCTCGACAAGAATCTCGTCAACCTGGTCCGCTCAATGGGCGCAAACGAGTGGCAGACCTTCTTCAAGCTGCGTCTGCCAGCGGCGCTGCCCAACATCTTCGGCGGCTTCAAGGTGGCCATATCTCTCGCCGTCATCGGTGCGGTCATCGGTGAGTACGTGGCAGCCGAACGGGGGCTTGGCTATCTGCAGCTTCAGGCAAATTCACTGTTCGATACCACGCTTAACTTCGCGACCGTAGTGACGATCTCACTGCTCGGCGTGATCCTTTACTACATCATCGATGTGGTCGAGGCGCGCGTTTCCTACAAGCGTGACGACGCCAAATGAAATGCCTTTAGGTGACGATTGATAACAACGATGCACAGTTACAGCGAGGCAGTACGATGAATGCCATCCAAACATCAGGTGCGGCAGTCGAAATTTCGCAGCTTTCGAAGGTCTACAAGACCCGCGAAGATGATGATGTCGTCGCCATCGAGCGGATAGACCTTCAGTTCGAGCCAGGCACCTTCGTCGCTGTGGTGGGGCCGAGCGGGTGCGGCAAGAGCACCTTGCTTTCAATGCTCGCGGGCCTTGTCTCCGTCTCGACCGGCAAGATCGCCATTGACGGGGACGCGATCAGCAAGCCGCATCCCAAGATCGGCGTCGTCTTTCAGTCGGATCTCCTGCTCTACTGGCGCACCGTGCTCGACAACATCTTGCTGCCGATCGAGATCAAGAAGCTCGATCTTTCAAAGTTCCGAATGCGTGCCGAGGAGCTACTTGAGCAAGTTGGCCTCAAGGGTTTCGGCAACAAGTTTCCATCGGAGCTCTCGGGCGGCATGCGTCAACGAGTGGCGATATGCCGCGCTCTGATCCAGGAGCCGGGCCTGCTGTTGATGGACGAGCCCTTCGGTGCGCTTGACGCGCTAACTCGCGAGCAGATGATCATGGACATGCAGTCTATGTGGCTGAGGGTTCAGAACACGGTTCTGTTTATCACGCACGGTATTGACGAAGCTGTATTCCTCGCCGATCGCGTGCTGGTCATGTCTCCGCGCCCCGGTCGAATCGATCTTGACCTAAAAATCGATATGATCCGTCCCAGACAGTGGAGCAAGGTCCACGAGGACAAGGTCTATCATGGCTACGTCCGCCAGATCCGCGATATCTTTGAGGCTAAAGGCGTGCTCGTCGCCCACTGAGCAAGGGTAGGCGCGTCAGTTGTCAAGAGAACCAGGCATGAATGCCGCAGGATGATTTTCTGCGGGAGATGACTTGCGTCCCAAATCATGCGGGCGTGAGCCTATTCAGGGACTTCATGCGGAATTGGGTGCGGTCCGCATTGATGTGGCCGCCGCCATTTCCGAGGCCGCGTCGCATTCCGACTATCGCGTTGAGTATGCCCGACGGGCAGCTCGTTTTTGAAGAGGGGGACTAAACATGCTTTCTGCCAAACTTGTGAGTCGAACAATACTTGCGGTCAGTCTGATCGCTTGCGCATGTACTGCAAGAGCTGCGGATGAACAGGCACCAGCCAAGGCAAAGCCAAAACCCGTTGCGGACGCTCCGTTCTTCCTGGTGAATGACAACCGGCTCACCTACTCCTACCAGTTCACGGCCACGGATCCCGGTGCGTTTAGCACCCGGCCGGACGGGACCATCAACGGCAAGACCGCAAAACAGGTCTATTCATTCACCCATTTCGACATATGGGCTTACGGCACAAACTTCTTCAACGTTGATATGTTGAAATCCGATCACAACGATCCTGCCTCCCCTTGCTCGCCCGCTGGTGTTCTGCCTTTTGGTCCCCAGGGAATTTGCGCTGGAGTGACGGAATTCTACGGCATCGAGCGGAGCACGTTCGGCTGGAATGAGATATTCAACACGAACGCCTTCAAGATCGGACCGCTGCGGAATATTTCGTTCGAGGTCGGCGTCGATCTCGGTACTGCAAATAGCTACTTTGCACCCACAACGAACAACGTCGTTGGCGGTCTGCAATTCGCCTTCGATCTTCCGTACAAGGGCTATATCAACGTGGCGCCCCTGGTTGTCGCAGGGCTCGCTAGCCACAAATCGTTTCTTCAGTGTGGCCTCTTCAGTCCAGGCTCTCCGGACGTGACCTGCCTCTTGGATGGCAACAGAAGGTTCCCACCCACTTGGAAGGTTGAAACCAATTACTACATGGATCTGGGATTCCTCCCCGAAAGCATCAGGTATTTCGCCATCAGCGGCCGTGTTTCCGTGACGGGAGCGAAGGGCGATATCAACACGCTCCCTGCGCTGTCCGGCGTTGGACGGTTCAGCAACGCCAGCAAGATCGAATTGAACAGCGAGCCGATCCGCTTGACGTTTGACGCCAGCAAGGCGTTTATGGGCCCTAAATACAGTCACTTCGTTGACGTCTGGGTTGCCTATCGCTACTGGCAGAACAAGTATGGCCTCGATGCGAATGCCACTCCCGGCACCTGCACCGTCGCGGCAACGGGCGTCAGCACCAACAGCTGCACGGAAAAATCAGCCAGCGCGGGTGTCTCGGTCAAGTTCTAGTACCTGGTCTCATTCGCACAGCAAGATGGCGCGGCGTTCAATCACGCGGCGCCATCAAAGCTCCTGATTGAACCGACATGACTATGTTCGCCGGCTCATCACTGAAGATGCTGAGCTGCGTCGAATTACCAACGTCCTCACTAGCGAATCAGTTCGGCTAGCGTTCGTAACGCTGCACGCCGCCGTGTTCGCAAGCATGGCGGCCTGCTGGTGACGTCCTGATCGTCCGATTCGCAAAGCCGGTCTGCGCTTGGACGGTGTGACGCTCAGCTTGGCTTGGAGGCGTCAGCCCACGCGAGAGATGGTGGAAATCGAAGGAGAATTTATGACTGCAAGGCACCGCAACACGGCGCGGAACAGCACCGTGGTGGCAGCCATGGCGCTGCTCGCAGCTATCGTCTTCTCATCGACTGCCTTGGCGGCCGACGATGTGCGAGTGCGTTTCAGCTGGAAGCTCAAGGGCGAGTATGGGCACTTCTACCTTGCGCAGGACAGAGGCTTTTATACTGCCAAGAACCTCGCCGTACGCATGGGGGAAGGTGCGGGTTCGCAGGCGGCACTGGGCGCGCTCGTTCAGGGCCAGGAGGACATTGTCATCATGCCTGGGATCTTCGCTGCTTCCGCGATCCAGAAGGGCATGCCGATCAAGATCATCGCGCTGTACCATCCAAAGACGCCCGTCGTCATGATCTCGCATCCCGACAAGCCCATCCTCAAACCGCAGGATCTCGAGGGCAAGGTCGTGGCACATGCCGTCGGCGAGACGGGGACATCCTATCTCGGAACCTTCTGCGCGGTGAACAAGATCGACTGCACCAAGATCAAGAAGGTGCAGATGGACGCGCAATCGCGCGTACCCCAGTTCCTGCAGAACCAGGTGGACGCCGTGAGTATCTATCGCACCAGTGACCTGCCCGTCCTCGAGCAGCGGACCGGAATCAAGTTTCCGATTCTCGATCTCGCAAAATATGGGCTTGTTGTTCCAGGGCAGGCCGCAGTCACGAGCGATGCCGCTATTGCCAAGAAGCCGGATGTGCTCATGCGCTATCTCGCTGCTGTTAACGAGGGCATCCAGGCCACACGAAGTGATCCGAGGGCTGCTGCGAATGCCATCGCCAAGGTTTGGCAAGTCGGCCCGTCGGTGGACGTCATCGAAGCACAAGTCAGGGCAACGATTGACGCGATGGTGTCCGAGGAAGGAAAGCCCATCGGCTGGGTCGACGCGAAGCTCATCGAACAAGCGATCGAGTTGCTCAAGACCGAACAAGCGATCGATCATCCAAAACCCGCGGCGTCGTTCTTTACCAATGAACTCCTCGCCAACTGACCGGCCAAAGATGACATGCGAGTAAGACTGTGGGCGTCGGGCGAGGTCAGACGATGTGAATCCTGCGCATCATTGCGTTCACATATATTCCAGTCCAACGCCCACAGGTGGGACCGGGGGCGGCATTCCTCGATGAACTGGCTCGCGGGGCCTTCTACTGCATTGTTGCTTCGGGCAAGCTTGTGGTGAGACTATGCAAGCTGCTCTGTGCTCGTATCCGCCTCTAAAATTCATAAGTCATCAGCGGATCCCACGAAGCGTCCTCCGGTGCCGTTCATGGCCCTTGAGAATCTCGGTCCGGCAGTTGAGTTGCTTGTGCAGATGGTCGCCGCGCTGCCCATAGGACGGTAGCTCCGCGAAATCGCCTTAAAATCTCTAAACGATGACCACAAAAATCACGTTCCGTGCTGACGGCGCCGTTCGCAGTATTGACGCGTTGAACGATCCGGTGAACGCGAATGGCGTCGGAGTGATGGAATCGTTCAATCGCGAACAAGTCCAGGAGAGATGATGAAGTTGGTGAAGACCTCTGTAGTCGCATGTGTTCTTTCGGCTCTGCTTGCGGGCCAGGTGCTCGCGCAAGACCTTTCGACCGGCGCCAAGAATCGCGGCGGCATGCAAGGCAAGAGCATACAGGGCGGCATGAGCGATGATGAGGATTCGACCGCTCAGCTCGGCGCTGCGGACCGAAAAGTGGGGATGAAGCCGGCCAAGAGCACAAAGGGTGCAGCCGGCACCACTGGAATCGCTCCGAACAAGGGGGCAGCTGACGAGTCTTCAGACGGCGGGACGCCGACGGCCGGCAAGCGCCACTAACGCGGACGGCTCTTATCTGCAAACCTCCGGTCGCGCGCAGGCGGCCGGAGGTTTTTCCGTGCGTAGTTCGATATCGGCGCGAATGGCCGAGCAGCAAGCAATCAAGTTGATTGCTGCGTCAAGGCTGTCAGCGCCCCATTGCGGCTCGTCCACCAGAATGAGTTGCTGTTCGACATAGGGGCGGAAGCATTTGCCGTTGGTCTGACCGCGGAAGAAGGCTCCGTGGGCTGGTCGAATTTGCGCTCCAATACGGCGTCACTTCAATCCACGGCTTGGTCTGGCTTGATTATCAAGTGATATCTCTGGTTTCTCCCGGCGCGAGCGCGGATGATATGTGTTGTCAGCCAAGCGTTGGGTGCGCCCCCACTGCTGATGCTATCGCTTATCGAGGTCGCGCAGCGCCGAATGGTGCCGGCGACGTCTCAAGCTCTGCAGCGGCGTGCGTCCAGCCGCCACCCGCATGGATGAGGTTGTCACAGCACGTTCCGGCAGGATATCGCCAGCTCGGCTGCCCGGCTCGGGAGCTGACAACTAGGATCAGGCCCTCTTCGCCGATTTGCGGTCGAGCCGGATGCAGTGAAGAAGTAATCGCGGTGTTTCGCGCAACGGGGGCTTTTGCCTTCCTCATGCCAATCCGCCTTGCGAGCTTCGCGCCTAGGCTTCAATCGGCAATCAAAGTTGACCTCCCGCGAATTATTCGCAAGCTTGCGCCGTACCTCCGGATTTCCTCCGCCATGGCCTCGCAGCTCGGGGAGCCTTGTCGGCGCATTTCCGACGTGACGGACAATTGCAGCCGAGGGAGTTTACCTGATGCAAGACGATCCGACATCGCACGGACTCTGGGAACTGACGGCTCCGCATGCACCTCAGACCGGTCGTCTGGCCGGCGAGATCGACGTCGATATCCTCGTCATCGGTGGCGGATATACTGGGCTTTCGTCCGCTCTCCACCTTGCAGAAGGAGGAGCGCGGGTCGCGGTCCTCGAGGCGTCTGAAATCGGCTTCGGCGGCTCCGGACGCAATGTCGGTCTCGTGAATGCCGGTATGTGGGTCATGCCGGACACTCTCGTAGCGACGCTGGGACTAACCCATGGGGAGCGCCTGATCGATCTGCTCAGCCGTGGGCCGCGGCGAGTGTTCGATCTTATCGCGCAACATGGCATTGAATGCGAACAAGAGCCCACGGGCACGTTGCACTGTGCAGTCGGACGCAGGGGATTGGAAGAAATCGAGGCTCGTGCTGAACAATGGCAGCGACGTGGTGCGCCGGTCGAGATTCTCGATGCCGAGGAGACGCGCCGGAGGATCGGTGGTGGCGACTACGCCGGTGCACTGCTGGATAAACGCGCTGGCACAATTCAGCCGCTGGCCTATGTTCGTGGTTTGGCTCGTGCCGCGCTTGCTGCGGGCGCGAAAATATTCACTCAGAGTGCCGCTCTCACCGCCAGCGACGGCGGCTCGCGCTGGAAGGTCAATACGGCAGCCGGATCTGTGCGTGCAGATTGGGTGATTGTTGCCACCGATGCCTACGCACGAGGACCCTGGTCGCAGGTCCGGCAGGAGCAGATCGAACTGCCTTACTTCAACTTTGCGACCCAACCTCTCTCGGATAATTTGAGAGCATCGATCTTGCCCGAACGCCAGGGAGCCTGGGATACGAAACAGGTGCTCAGTTCATTTCGCTTCGACCGTGCAGGTCGGCTGGTTTATGGCAGCATCGGTGCTCTCGAGCGGAGCAGTACAGCAGTGCACAGGGCGTGGGCAATCCGCTCGCTGGGCAAGCTGTTTCCTCAGCTCGCCGACATCGAATTCGAGGCCGGTTGGTTCGGGACGATCGGTATGACCTCGGACAACCTACCCCGCTTTCACAAGCTGGACCGCAACGTAATCGGGTTCAATGGATATAACGGCCGCGGAATTGCGCCAGGCACTGTGTTCGGCGGCGTGCTCGCGTCCTATGTGCTGGGCCAGGTTGCGGACCAAGACCTTCCGCTTCCGATCACTCCGGTGGAGGAGCCGCGCTTCCGCGACACGCGGGAGGCGCTCTATCGCATCGGGGCGCAACTCGTTCATTTGATCGAAGCCCGGCTCTGATCCGCCAGCTCTCGGTAGTCCGTGAGCTCCGCGCAAGGCACATGCTTCCTTCTCGCCGACATATTGCAATTCCGGCGGCCTCGGAGACGGCTATTGCCAATCTCGCTCGATCGGTGACGTCAGATGCCGACAACATGGTCGAACACCCGACACCGTTATCAACGGCCTGACCGGTTTGAAAGAAGGAACAGAGCCGACTCCAGTCGCGATCTCCGCAAGTCTATCAAGCGGATCAGCGATGTTTTCTCCCTCGCTGAAACTGGACGTCGGCTTTGCTAGCAGTGAATCCGTGCTCACGCGCCATGGATTTGGCGCAGATCGGCACGCTTTGGACAAGCGCAATGCGAGACGCGTTCAGGCGGCTCTTGCGACGCTGACAGCGCGTGGTGCGAGCTTTGTGAGTTTGTCAGCTTTGGTACCATTGTCCGTGAGCTGACACTCCGTTGATGCGCAGGGTCTATAAATCCAGCTCTTTCGTCGCGGCACGCAGCTTGCTTCGGTCGGCATACCATCACCAATCCAGGGCTTGGTGATGCAGGGGCGGACCGGACGCATCACCTGCGTTTGAGTCCGTCCCGTCGATCTGCGAGGCGACATGAAACGGCCGCCGGAAGAACTACGCAACAATCAGGGAGTGACCCAATGGAAATCGTCTTGGGATGTTGCGCCGGGCTCGTTTTCACCGGCATCCTGGTTGCGTGCTACTGGGCAGTGCGGTGACAAGGAGCCGCAACGCGTGTCTTTGCTTTTGAAATTGATCGAACCTGACCCGCGCCATAGCCTCCTGAAGCGAGCCTTGTCGCACGGCTCGCAAGCCTTTGGGCTCGTCAACAATAATCTTTGGTATCGTCTTCCGAATAGAGCGCTGCAAAGTGCGTTTCCTGACGATTCTATTCCGGAGGCTGCATTGAGGGACCCGCGCGCAGTCAAGCGCGAAAGATGCCCCGCCACCGCTATCAAGTCGATCATCGCGTACGTTTCCGCCCCGCTGAGTCCGACGAGTAACGAGACGCGACAATGTGATGATCCGCTCGGCTTTGGCTGTTCCGCCTAGCTTTGGTCAACGCTGGATTGGGAATCATAGGACCCACGCTACCCACGGGCATAGCAGGCCAATGTCACCTGGACTGGCCAGTCTTGCTGCTTGCGCCGACTCGCTGCTGCGGATCGCACAAGCGCGGCTAATAGAACGGGATGTCGCATCTTAGTCAGCCGAACGAGCTCTGTGCCGCAATGGGCTATGCTGACGTGCTCATTGCTTCAAAGAAGTAAACCATTGCGGACCATATGAGTTGCCAGCTTACGGGAATGTCCGATGCCCCGACGATCGGTCGTGGCGTCAGTTCTCCTTGGCAACTCTGGCCGCGCGATCGAGGACATCCCGATGTCCGGAGCACCCTGCCGAGTAGGCTCTGAACCGACAACGTGGAGAGGCGACTTGCATGGAACGGTACACTGTCTACATGGTCAGACGCGACGGGCATCTCGTAGGCTTTGTCGAGTTTATCTGTTCGGACGAAGGGACCGCCACGGAGCGGGTGCGGAAGCTTGCAAGCGACCACGCGGTTGAGCTTTGGCAGAACGATCGTAGGATCGCAGCATATGAGGGACGCCGGTGGCTCCGCGAAAAGGAGATCGATTGAGATGAGCACGCGACGAAATGATTCGACGTGGGGAGCTGGCCGCCCGCCCCAGAATCGGCAGATGTTCGATATCCGCTACTAAGCAGGTTGCTCTCCGCAGAGTTGTCGAACATGCTCGGCACACAAACAAAAACCCCGGCATCGCTGCCGGGGTTTCGCATTCCGTGGTTCGCCTGAGTGGCCGGACTCAGAAGTCCATGCCGCCCATGCCACCCATGCCGCCGCCCGGGGGCATCGCCGGGCCGGCGCCGCCCTTCTTGGGCAGCTCGGCGACCATGGCTTCGGTGGTGATCAGCAGCGCCGCCACGGAGGAGGCGTTCTGGATCGCGGTGCGAACGACCTTCGTCGGATCGATAATGCCCTTGGTGACGAGGTTGCCGTACTCGCCGGTCTGCGAGTCGAAGCCATAGGCGTACTGATCTTTCTCCAGGATCTTGCCGACGATCACCGAACCGTCTTCACCGGCGTTGATCGCGATCTGGCGAGCGGGAGCCGACAGCGCCTTGCGCACGATCTCGACGCCGGTCTTCTGGTCGTCGTTCTTGGTGCGCAGGCCCTTGAGCTGCTCGGAGGCACGGAGCAGGGCGACGCCGCCGCCGGGGACGATGCCTTCCTCGACAGCCGCGCGGGTCGCATGCATCGCGTCATCAACGCGATCCTTGCGCTCCTTCACCTCGACCTCGGTCGCGCCGCCGACGCGGATCACCGCGACGCCGCCAGCGAGCTTGGCAAGACGCTCCTGGAGCTTCTCGCGGTCGTAGTCCGAGGTGGTTTCCTCGATCTGCGCCTTGATCTGGGCCACGCGCGCCTCGATGTCGGCCTTCTTGCCGGCGCCGTTGACGATCG
>NZ_JAVAYM010000147.1:0-464 GCF_054185205.1 Bradyrhizobium sp. 14AA
TTTCCATTAGTAATAAATTCACTAGGTCCATATTTTACATTAAATGCGATTACAGGTTTTTCGAGTAGCATTGCTTCTATCATACTTAAACCTTGTCCTTCATACTGTGAGGTAGATAAAACACATTTAAAACTTTCTAATGTTTGTTTTGGTTTAGAAGTATAACCAAGAAGTTTTACATTGTTATTTAATCCCTTTTTATCAATAGAATTTTGAATTCTTTTTTTCTCTGGACCTTCTCCATATATTTGAAATTCTACGTCTTTTTCTTTCTGTATTACTAATTCGGCAACTTCTAATAAATAATCAAGACCTTTGGTAGCTACCATTCTCGAAATATGCCCCACTATTTTTTTATATGTAAAATCACTTTGTTTTTCAGATATTTTTACAAAATTACTTATAGCGTAGATATTTTTAACCGAGTACTTTTCTTTTATATCTTCTTTTTGAGCCTCAGTTAA
>NZ_JAVAYM010000032.1:0-76424 GCF_054185205.1 Bradyrhizobium sp. 14AA
AAACCCGTTCGCGCCGATGCCATCTGCGTCCACCGCCGCCCGGCCCGCGTTCGTGACGATCGCGATACGCCCCTCTTCCTTGGGCCGGAGTGCGCGCACTATCCGCCAATTCCGAATTTCGGTAAAGTGGAATATTTTTCTCGACGCGCGTTGACCGACGGCTTGGGTGTTTTGCCGACGGTTAGCGCAAGGCCTTGTAGGATGGGCAAAGCGAAGCGTGCCCACCATGCCAAATGTGATCGTCAGGAGATGGTGGGCACGGCGCGCAAAGCGCGCGCCTTTGCCCACCCTACGAAACCGTCATGCCAGCTTCTCAATCACGAGATCAAGCAACGCGCGCAGACGCGCCAGGCGCCTGAGGTCGCGGTGATAGCCGACATACGTGTCACGGCCGGGCGGCGCCGCGCCGATGTCGACTGCGACGAGGCGGCGATCGCGGTCACCGAGCGGGCGCGGCAGCACTGCGAATCCGCTACCGCCGGCACACAACTCAGCCTGCACCTGCCTGTTGTTGCTGCGCGCGGCGATAGCCGCGTTCGGCAGCGTACGCTTCAGCCAGACGGCGTCGGGCATGTCGGCGAATTCGGCATTCATGGTCACGACGCGGACGCCGCTGCCGTCGCCGGCACCTGGCAGCTTGCTGCCTTTCTTGCCGTAGAGCGCGTACGGAATGTGCAGCAGCTTTCGCGAGACCACCTCGGGCTCGCTGAACCGCTTGATGCGGAAGACGAGATCGGCCTCGCGGCGCGGCAGGCTGTAGAGACGCGCATCGGTCAGGAGCTCGACCGTCACCCCGGGATGGCGCTTGCCGAAGGAGGCGATGACCGGCGACAGCATCACCGTTCCGAACCAGTCCGATGACGACAGGCGCAGGTGGCCGTCGAGCTGTGTCTCCGCGCCGCTGACATGCCGTTCCAGCGCGAGCGTCTCTTCCTCGATCCGCTCAGCATGCCCAAGCACAGCAGTGCCCTCGTCAGTGAGCACAAAGCCGTCGGCGGTGCGCTGGAACAGCGTCTGTCCCAGCGCCATTTCGAGCGCGCGCAGCCGCCGTCCCATGGTCGGCTGGGTTTGGCCGATCTTACGCGCTGCAGCTCCGAGCGTGCCTTCGCGCGCGATCGCCAGGAAGATGCGCAGGTCGCTCCAGTCCATCGAGATCGCCCCATACAAAACTGCACGGCAGTCGTACATCGTTATTCCTTCTCATGCAAAAATTCATGTGCATATTGGAGGCCTGCAACGGAGCAAGACCATCATGGCGAGACAATCGACGATGCGGGCGGCCGTCCTTGAAACCCACAACGCTCCCTTACGCCTCTCGACCGTCTCCACACCCGAGATCGGGCCGCGCGAGGTGCTGGTGCGGGTGCGCGCGAGTGGGGTCAATCCGCTCGACACCAAGATCCATGCCGGCGCGGCGGCACATGCGCGCCATCCGCTGCCCGCAATTCTCGGACTCGATCTTGCCGGCGTGGTCGAGCAGACCGGACGCGACGTAACGCGGTTCAAGCCGGGCGACGACGTATTCGGCATGACGGGTGGCGTCGGCGGCGTGCAGGGATCGCTGGCCGAATTCGCGGCCGTCGATGCCGACCTGCTGGCGCTCAAGCCCGCCAATCTCAGCATGCGCGAGGCAGCCGCACTGCCTCTCATTTTCATCACGGCCTGGGAAGGCCTGGTCGACCGCGCGTCCGTGGCGGCCGGACACAAGGTGCTGATCCATGGCGGCGCGGGCGGCGTCGGTCATGTCGCGATCCAGATCGCGCGCGCCTCCGGAGCGGAGGTGTTCGCGACCGCCTCGTCATCGCAGCGCGCAACCATCGAAGGGTTTGGCGCGACCTTCATCGACCGGACCATCGCTGTCGAAACCTACGTCGCCGAGCACACCGGCGGTCGCGGCTTCGACATCGTCTACGATACCGTCGGCGGCAAGGTGCTGGACGCGTCCTTTGAAGCCGTACGCCGCTTCGGCCATGTGGTGAGCGCGCTCGGCTGGGGCACGCACGCGCTGGCGCCGCTGTCGTTCCGCGCCGCGACCTATTCCGGCGTGTTCACGCTGCTGCCGCTGCTGTCGGGCGAAGGCCGCGCGCATCATGGCGAGATCATGCGTGAAGCCACGCGCCTCGTTGAAGCCGGCAAGCTCGTGCCGCTCATCGATGCGAGGCGTTTCACACTTGAGAATGTTGGCGAGGCCTATGTGCAGATCAGGGATCACGCCGCCAAGGGCAAGCTGGTCGTCGATGTCTGAACTCGCAGCCCGGATGAGCGAAGCTCCGCCCGGGCTACGAAAAGCTGCGTGCAGCTAGTCCTCGCTGGACGCGGCCGAGCGATTGCGCAGGTGGTAGGTCTGCGACAGCAGGAAGAACAACGCGCGCTCGCCATGATATTTGGCGGACGGCCGGGTGCGCTCGAAGCCATCGGCAAATATCTTGCCGGACTGGTCGCAGACCTGCCACCGCCAGCCAAACCGCTTACGCCTGATGAGGATCACTTCGAACATGCCGACGAGCTTGGTCCCCTGCTCCCTGCCGGTCTCGCAGACGCACGAGCCTGCTCCGGCTTCCTCCGTTAGACGGATGCCCGACATATAACCCAGCAGGATGGAAAGAGAATAAGATTGATTATCGGAAATGAGTATCATGCACCGCTGTGGTGAACGCGCGACGCGTCCGGAATAAGCAGACGATGACGGTGTTTGTCGCTCTTCCGATGCAGCTTGGTAGCGCTGGCAGGGGTATTCAAATCAGTACACAGGCGCGAAAGTTCCGGTAAGCGAATGCTCACCGGACCTCGATGACAACGTTAGCGGTCGACCCGCGTTAGCAGATTCGCGGGATAGCGATCGCTTCGCACGGCTTCTGCGCGAGCAGCCAAGCCAGCGCGATCTGCGCCGGCGTCACTTTCTTCGGGGAGGCGATCTCACCGAGCAGACCGAGCGGCGTTTGATTGAATTCTCGTGCGCTGGATGAGAAGCGCGGTACGATGTTGCGGAAATCGCTCGCGTCGCCGGCAGCCGCCGCCGGCCTTCGCGGTGCAGGTGGAGGCGCTGCGGTATCGGAAATGAGAAGGTCTCGTGCCCCGGACGCAGCGCAGCGCCACTCCGGCGGTGCGCTGGGACAGCAAACTACCGCGCGACGACTTCGACTTCGCCGTCGACGCCGTTCACGACGTTGAAGCCGCGCTCGTAGACCTTGCCTTCGTTCTTGGCGATGGCGCGGTATTCGCCTTCGGACAGCACGACACGCGGGAAGGCGCCGATCGATTCCTTGATGACGTCGCCGCCCGGGGTCAGCACCGACCAGGCGGTATTGGCGAGCGCCTCGCCGCCCCTGTCGCTGACGAGCTTGAGGGTGATGACAGCGGCGCGGTGGGTGATGGTGACGTCGGTGAGCTTGCCGGCCTGGACGCGGATGTCCGAGCGCACCACCGAGTTGGCGTCGCCATAGTTGGAGATGATGTAGTAGGTGCCCTCCGGGATCAGCACGACGTCGCCGGCGGCGACGTTCGGCACCAGCGAGGCGCGCTCTCCGGACTCGAACTGGCTGCCCTTGTAGATCGCGAACGAGATCTGGTTCTGCGGAATGCGGCTGGTGCCGACCCGGCCCTCGATGCGCAGGCCGCCGGCCGGCAGCACGAAGGATTCGCGGTCGGTCTCGGCCTTCAGGCTGACGGTGCGCACCGCACTGACGAGGCCGAAGGCGACGTGCACGACGTAATTACCCGGCGGCAGCACGATGTTGGGCGTGGCGCTGCGATCCTCGCGGATCAGCTTGAAGGTGCCGTTCTCGTCGGGACGGTCGGCAAAGACGCGCCAGACCAGGCCGCTGTTGATCGCAGGGGAATCCTTGCCGTATTTCGCGGTCAGCGACAGCACGCCCTGACCGGGCACGGCCGCATTGAGCGGCGCGGCCGGCGGCACGGTCGTGACCGCGGGCGGCGGCATGCTGGGGGTTGTCGGCTGCGTCAGGGTCGGCGGCAGGCTGGGGGGGCCGGCGCCCGGGCCGGAGGGCGGCGCCAGGCTCACAGCCCCGCCGGGATCGGGGACCGAGGCGGGCGGCACCGGCGGCGGCCGATCGGAGAAAAGCTGCGCCCGAGCAGCACCTTGGCCAAAGGTAACCGGGCCCAAGGTGACGAGGCAGGCGGCAAGGGTCAGCGCCGGCAGCAACGATACGCTGCGCCGCCATCCGATGATGCCGTCACCCCCGAGAGTCATACCTCCTGCTTTTCACCGAAAACGCGGCAAATTCAAGCCTCTGAAACCCCAAGAAATACGGCCCGGTACGGTTCTGTGGAACCGGGCTGACGCCTGCGTGATTAGACTTAAGGCAACCGCCCCTCGCCATACTCCTGCCCAGCGCCCCTCCCAAAGCGGCATAAACCATGCTCCGCGCCTGAGATGGCGGAGCACAAGGGCGGTGCCTAATCTGACGGAGCGGGCTGGCCCCGGCGTAGGAGACTTTCGGTGCTGGACAGATTGAAGGGTCGGGGCGCGAACGGCTCGAACGGAGAGAAGATCGGTCTCGGGCCAACCCGCCGACCCGTCATTGGCCTTGCGCTGGGCGGCGGCGCCGCCCGCGGCTTTGCCCATATCGGCATCATCAGGACCCTGGTCGCCAACGGCATCGTGCCCGACGTCGTGGTCGGCACCTCGATCGGCGCCGTGGTCGGCGGCCTTTATGCGGCCGGCAAGATCGACACGCTGGAAGAATGGGGCCGCAGCCTGCAGGGCATGCGCACCATCCTCGGCTATCTCGATATCCGCCTCAATGGCTCCGGCCTGATCGGCGGCGAGAAGCTGGCGACCCGGCTCGAGGCAGCGTGCGGCCAGACCCTGATCGAGGACTTGCCCATCAAGTTCGCCGCCGTCGCGACCGAGGTCCGCACCGGCCACGAGATCTGGCTGACGCGCGGCCGCGTGGTCGATGCGATGCGCGCCTCCTATGCCCTGCCCGGCATCTTCGCGCCGGTGCTGATCGGCGACCGCTGGCTGGTCGACGGCGCGCTGGTCAATCCGGTCCCAGTCTCGGCCGCCCGCGCCCTCGGCGCTGAAATCGTCATCGCTGCAAATCTTTCCAGCGACATCTTCACCCATTCCACGACGATTTATTCGCACGGTGGCGCGATGCCGGGGGCGGCGGCGGCTGCGGTCGAAGAGACGACGACCAAGCGGCGCTTTCCGCGCTTGTTCTCGCCTGAGAAGACCGTGAAGCGCGAGTTCTTCGGCGGCGGCGGCCGGCCCGGCATCTCCTCGGTGATGGTCGATGCCTTCAACATCATGCAGGACCGCATCACCCGCGCCCGCCTCGCCGGCGATCCGCCGGACCTGCTGATCACACCGCGGATCGGCCAGATCGGCTGGTTCGACTTCCACCGCGCCGACGACCTCATCGCATTCGGCACCCGCGCCGCCGAGCGCGCGCTGGAGTCGATCCAGGAGGCGATCCATGTGCTGGCGCCGGCGCCCGAGGGCACCGCGCCGAAAGCGGGCGAGTAAGGCGCGATCAGGCCGTCTTGATGTAGTCGCGCAGGGCTTCCTGCTCGGTCTCGTATTCGCGGACACGCCATTTGACGATGTCGCCGATCGAGATCAGGCCGACCACCTTGCCGTTGTCGATCACGGGCAGATGGCGGAACTTGCCTGTCGTCATCATCTCCATGATCTCGGCAACCGTATCGGTCTCCTTGCAGCTCACGACCTTGCGGGTCATGACCTGGCTCACGGGTTCCTCCAGCACGGACGCGCCGCGCTCGCCGAGCACGCGGACGATGTCGCGCTCCGACAGGATACCTTCGAGCCGGCTCTGGTTCATCACCAGCACCGCGCCGATCTTCTTTTCACCGAGCAGCTTGATCGCGGCAGCCAGCTTGGCGTCGGGCTCGACGCTCATGATCTGGTGGCCCTTGGTGTTGAGAATGGAACGTACCGTCATTGTCGCCTCCCTGAAGCGGAGCCGTCCGCCTGTTGGCGGTCCGAACTTGTTCTTCGAGTCTTCAACTAACAGTTTTGGCGCGGGTTTCACCCTCGCGCGCTTTGCGAAGCGCCGCCTCTATCGGCTTGTCGCTTCGGAACATTCTTCACGCGAATGATGGATGAATTCGGGCCGCCTCGCAAGCGCCGCTTCAAATATGGTCTGAAACGTCCTGTGATGACGCATCCGCAGCATCGTTTCGCACCCGCGGCACGGGATCGAACAGCGCGAACAGCAACAGGCCGGCAAAGAAGCCGCCGATATGGGCCTGCCAGGCAACGCTCGTGGTCTCAGAATCGACCCCGATCGCACCGACGCCGAAGATGATGTTGACGCCGAACCACACTGCGAGGAATCCGACCACCCGCCCGTCGCGCAATGCGCGCGACAGCGGCAGCGCGGGAACCCTTGCGGCGGTATCGGCGTCCGAACGGCTGAACGACAGGAAGCTGCCGCGAACGAACGCGAAGCGGATCGCCGCCGCCATCGCACCCGACACCGAAGCCGAGGCGCCGATCATCGGCGCGACCGCATGCTCGTGGGTGACGAGATGGGCGAGCGCGCCGGCCGCCGCCGTCACCGCGAGAAACAGGAAGAACCTGACGGCGCCGAAGCGCCGCGCCAGCGCGCTGCCGAACGGCAGCAGCCACAGCACGTTGAAGCCGAGATGGGTCAGATTGGCGTGCAGCAGCGAATAGGTGACGAAGGTCCAGACCTTGGCGCCGGTGCCGCCGGGAATCTGCAGGTTGAGCAACGAGGAATCGTAGCGCTTCGGGATGAAGCCGAAGACGTCGATGGTCCAGTTCTCGATCTCCGGCGGCAGCAGCACCCGCAGATGGATCACCGCCAGCAGGACGATATAGGCCGTCAGCGCCGCGGGCAGCGTCAGGATCGGCTCGCGCGGAGCCTCCTCATGGCCGGCCGGCAGGTCCGGCTGAGAACCTTGCGGCGGAGAATCGTGCGGAGAATCCAAGGCAGCTTCGCTTTCAGCGCGATCGGAGCGGTCCACTTGGAGATAGTCGCCTTTGCCAGCCTTGCGCAAGTGCACAAAAGGAAAAGGCAGGGCCCTGGGAAAGCCCTGCCTGTCCGTGTCGGCCTTCCGTGCCAGAGGAATGAAGGTGTATCCCCACCCCTCCCCGGCCCGTGACCAAACTGTTTGACGCCTGTGTACAGACCTCGCCGAGAACCTGGAGAAAGCGGCGAGGCTTGCGACCGCGATCACCTTAGCAGGCGCGCTGCCGGGGCAAAGCGCATAGTTAATTTAACGTTAACGACGCAAAGACCGGCTTAACGGGCGCGAAAACGCCCCAGCGGCATGGACGCTGCAAATCCCCTCCTGCACAACAACAGAAGGGATCGCGGGTGCACTGAAGCGGGACAGGTTTGTCCCGCGAGGTAGCGCCCCGGGGCGAGCGTTCAGTCATGAAACATCCGTCGAGCCGCGCATTCTTCGCGTATTGGGACAAGAAGCGCGGCACTGCGCGGGCCCCTGACCGGGCCGACATCGACCCGGCCGCCGTCCGCGGCCTGCTCGGCGACATCTTCGTGCTGTCCTGCGAGCAAAACCTCGGCTTCCCGTTCCGCGTCGCCGGCACGCGCGTCTGCGCGCTCGCAGGGCTCGACCTCAAGGACCGGAGCTTCGGGGCGCTGTTTACCGAACCCGCCCGCGGCGAGATCGAGGAAATCACGACCATCGTCGCCGACGAGACGCTGGGTGCGATCGCCGGCCTCACCGCCGCGCGCGAGGATGGCAGCAAGGCGCATCTCGAGCTGCTGCTGCTGCCCTTCAACGCCCGCCCGCATACGCCGGTGAGCGTGACCGGCGTGCTGGCGCCGTTCGACGACGAATGCGGCGCGCTAGGCCCGTTCACCCTCACCTCCTGGCGCTACCTGCACCAGCCGGAGAAACTGCTGCCGCGCGCCATCCGCAAATTGCAGATCGCACGCGGCCTGATGGTGTATGAGGGGCTGCGCTAGGCGCGCACTTCGGCGTAAGCTCGAAACTGTCTCTCATTTGGAAGAACAGCCATATCTGGAAGAATAGTCATGCCCGACACGATCGATATCGGCTCGCTTCAGCTCCGCTTCCTGCACACCAAGGACGACACCGGCGGCAGCGTCGATGTGTTCGAAATGACGTTGCAGCCGAATGCGCGGATGCCCATTCCGCACTATCATGACCGCTGGGACGAGACGATCTACGGGCTCAACGGCGTCTCGACGTGGATGATCGACGGCGCGCAGACCGATCTTGGTCCGGGAGAATCCGTCTTCATCAAGCGCGGAATCGTGCACGGCTTCACCAATCGGTCGGGCAGTCCCGCGACATGTCTGTGCATCCTGAGCCCGGGCGTGCTTGGACCGCAATATTTCAGGGACATGGCAGCGCTCCTCTCGGCCGGCACACCCGATCCAGCCCAGATGAAAGCGACGATGCTGCGCTATGGCCTGATACCGGCCCCACCTGCATAAAGCACGCGCGATGCGAGCACTGGCTGATGGCACAGACCGTCCCGCGCATCTGCGATCATTGGAACCTTGGGCGTTGATGCGCGTTAGTCCGTTTGCCGTGACAGGTGTCAGTGCGGCAACGCGGCTCGGTCGGAGACGATGTCTTTGCTCGCCGCCGGGCCTCCGTCGAGGGAAGATTCCTGGATGGAGCACGCGACCAGAGTTGGTAATCGCTTGTTAGCTGCGTTGCCGCCGGCCGATTTCGCATTGCTTGCACCGCATTTGCGGAAGGTCCTGCTCCAGCACGATGCAGTCCTCGTGCGATCGGGCGACAAGATCGAGCATCTCTACTTTCCCTGCAGCGGCGCGATCGCCCTCATCATGGAATTGCCGAACGGACAGACGGCGGCAACTGCCGTGATCGGCAACGACGGTGCGGTCGGACTCATGACGGCGCTCGGCCCGACCCGATCACCGATGACCGCGGTCGTCCGGGTGGCCGGGGACGCGTGGCAGATCTCGCCCGCGCGGTTTCAGGCGGCGCTCGAACGCAGTCCCGCCGTCGCAAAGGTCGTTCAGATTCTCAGCAGGGCGATACTGACGCAAGTCCAGCACGTCGCGGCCTGCAACGCGCTGCATTCCGTCGAAGCGCGCCTCGCCCGCTGGCTGCTTCACATTCACGATCGGACGGATGGCGGCGACGTCCTGCCCTTGACGCAGGAGACGCTGTCGGAATTGCTCGGCGTCCGGCGCACCACGGTCACGCACGTGGTGAGCGCTCTTCGAACATCAAGGGCCATCAAATCCAGTCGGCGCGGCCACATCGAGATCGACCGGCATCGGCTCGAGGCCGCCGCATGCGAGTGCTACAAGGTGATGAGCCGCAGGATCGACCGGATCGTCACGCAGGATGCGTCAAGGCTGCTTCACGCCGCGCCGGCGCGTAACGGCTGTCCGCCTCCGGGCTTCCCGTTCGTCAGCACCGAATCGTAGACCCAGGCCTCCCTGGCGAACCATTCGTGCGTCGCCGCGCACACCCGGCAATAGGTGCGCGAAAAGAACACCGTGCTGCACCGAAACCTTTCGCGATCCATCTCGATGCCCGTCGGAATGGCATCTCCCGTTTCCGGGCACTTGATCATGACCATACCCATCCTGATGTCCTCCAGCTTGGCGTCACCTCGACAATGAGGGGCCGCAACCGGCCGGACGGCGCCTCTTCTTGCGAAGACGCTCGTCCAGCCGATCCGCGGCCAACCGCTTCGATTCAAGCAGCGCTACGCAAGACCCGGTTGAAGCTCTGCTTGATCGGCTCGGCCGTTTCGGTCGCGACCTTCTGGGCGAGATCCCAGAGCTCGCGGTTCTGGGCCGAAGTTTCTTCAAGGACCTTGCGGCTGTGGGAGGTGGAGAGGTTTACGAGATCGGCAAACGACCTCGCATCGGCAAGCTCGGAGAGGAATTCCAGTGTGGAGGTGGTATTGATGCGGGATATCTCGATGACCCTGGTGCCGTAGTCGGCGGTGCGCCTGGCATTGGTCGAACAGGCATCACAGAGAGCCTCGGACGTCGCCTTCATCTGCGCAAAATTTGCCTGGGCCCGTGTCGCCCCCTGTCCGGCGAGATCGCCGAAGATCGTCTGCATGTTGAAGAACGGTATGTCGAACTGGAGCTTTGCGCTTCCGTTGGCTCCTTTGTCCTGCGGAGCGGCATTCGTATCGGCTTTCACGTTGGCATCACTCACGGGCTTTCATCCTTTCAAGCGAAACTAGATAATGGATTGAAGACTCCCCGACGCGTCCAGGTGCGCGCAGCACCGGGACACCACTGCTTGCGCCGTCATTTTCAACGCGGTGGATTGTTGCTGCGGATAACCGCCCCCGCCCCCTTGCTGAGCCGACTATGGCCGACGAAAGTCACAGGTTCGGTTCGCTTTCGGACTCTCGGCCTAAATTAATTCAATCCATGCGGCGAAGCGGCGCACGCCGCATTTTACATCTTTGAAGTTGTCGCGATCGCACGCGCCAACTTGAGATCAGTGCAGGAATGCTGCTGCTGCGAAGCAAATGATCGCGCCTGCGGCATGACCTTTTTCGCTGGATTTGCGTCATTTCGCGAGCTGCTCCGAGCGGCTAGCTTCCGCGCCGCGTGAGACAACCACGATCGGATGACATCATCATGAGTTGGCGCATTCTGGCGTGGAGCGCTCTCGGCTGCGTGGCGCTGCTCGTGGCGGTCGGCGGAACCTGGCTATTGTTGCTGCCGGGCTCGCCGGCACGGGGAAGCGCGCCTGCAATATCACGCGACGAGGTGGAGGCGACGCTCACCGCGCTGAAGCCGCCAAAGCGAAAACGCCCGCTGATTGCCATCATCGGCATCAACGACAGAAGCGAGACCACGGACTATCTGATGCCCTACGGCATCCTCGCGCGCGCCGATGTCGCCGACGTCGTCACACTGGCGACACAGCCGGGGCCGGTCACACTCTATCCAGCACTGAAAGTGCAGCCGCACGCGACGATCGCTGCGTTCGACGCCGCGCATCCCGAGGGCGCCGATTTCGTCATCGTGCCCGCGATGACACCTGAAGATGACGCGATCGCCTTGCAGTGGATCAGAAGCCAGGCCGGCAAGGGTGCGATTGTCATCGGCGTCTGCGTCGGCGCCATGGTCCTCGCCAACACCGGGCTGCTCGATGGCAAGCGCTCCACGACGCACTGGTATTCCGTGCCCGATCTGAAGAAGCATGTCGCGATCCGCTATGCCGCGGACCGCCGGCTGGTCGTCGACCGCGGCGTCGCCACGACCACCGGCATCACCGCGTCGATGCCGATGGCCCTCACCCTGATCGAGGCGATCGCCGGCCGCGCCAGGGCCGAAACTGTCGCCCGCGACATCGGGCTTGCGGAATGGGATGCGCGCCATCGCAGCGACGCGTTCCGGTTCACGCGCCCGTTCGCCCTGACAGCGATCGCGAACACGCTGGCATTGTGGAATCGCGAGCAACTCGGGATTGCGCTGACACCGGGCATCGATGAGGTATCCCTCGCGCTGACCGCCGATGCATGGTCGCGGACCTATCGCTCCCGCGCGTTCACCTACGCTTCAACGGCGGATGCGCAGACGAGCCGCAGCGGCCTTCGCATCCTGCCGGACCGGATCGCGACCGACTGGCCGGCAACGCAGACGCCGCCGGCCACGGCCGTATTGCCGCCGGCGCAGGCGCTGGATGAGACACTGCGCGCCATCGACGCGCGCTACGGGCCGCACACGGGCGATTTCGTCGCGATGCAGCTCGAATACCCGAGATAGCCGACCCGCGTGCGGCCCGGTGCGCCTGCCCCTGCAGGACGACGCACCGGATCCGCGCGCGATCCGTCAGGGCATCGCCAGATGCCAGGCGCCGTTCAGAAAGCCGTCGCCGGTGATGTCGCCGGGCTTCTGGTCCTTGGCGAAGGTGTAGAGCGGCTTGCCCTTGTAGGCCCACTGCTTCGAGCCGTCGTCACGCGTGATGATGGTGTAGCCGTCGCCCGCGGCGTCGCTGGCCTCGGCCTTCAGCACCGGCCAATTCGTCGCACACGGACCGTTGCAGGCCGACTTGCCGTCCATATCCTTGTCGAACGTATAGAGTGTCATGCCCTTGGCGTCGGTGAGCACGTTGCCCTTGTCGGTCTTGCCGGTCTTGGTCGGCGGCGCGGCGAAGGCGGCGGGAACAATCGCGAGCGCGACGGCGAGCGTGAGCGCGAGGCGGATCGAGGACGTCATGGTGTCTCCTGTCATGCAATGGGCTTGCATGGATAGGACGCCGCACGCGCCTTCGTATTCCTGAGACGGCGACAAGGATATTTTTCGCTTTGCGCCGCATCGCGACGGAATAAACTGGACAGATGAGACCGACCGACGTGAGCAAGCCGCTTTGGCGTCCCGCGCGCGCATCCGACCTGCCCGCGATGAGCGCGATCGCAGCGCGGATCCATCCCGACCTGCCCGAGCGTCCCGACGTGTTCGCGGAGAAGATGCGGCTCTATCCTGACGGCTGCCGCGTGCTTGCCACGAACAATACGATCGTCGGCTACGGCCTCTCGCATCCCTGGACACAGCACCGGATTCCGCCACTCGACGGCTTCCTCCGACAACTGCCCGGCGATGCGGATTGCCTCTATGTGCACGATGTCGCGGTGCTGCCGGACTTTCGCGGCGGCGTCCTGCGCGCCTATGTCGCCGGCATTGAGGCGCTGGCGCGCACATCACACATCACGACTCTCGCGCTGGTGTCGGTCTACACCACGCGGCCGCTGTGGGAACGTTTCGGCTTTCGGCCCGTCGCGGCAAATGCGGAGCTGTGCAGGAAGCTCGCATCCTACGGCGAAGGCGCGACCTACATGCTGCGCGACCTCGCCGCGACGTAACGGCGGGGCGCGGCCGGAGTTCAGCCGCGGTGCTTTTTCTTCTTCGGCTTCTTTCCCGGCGCGCCCTTCACGGGCCACGGCGTGACCGAAGGCTCTGCGTGGCCCGGCTTGTTCTTGTGCTTCTTCTTTCCGAAAGACGGCGCATCGTCGAATTTCGGCTTGCGTTCGCCGTGCCCCTTGTCCCGCGGCTTGAATTCACGTGCCTCGCGCGGGCGATCGTCGCGACGTTCACGATGATCGCTGTCGTCCCTCTCGCGCCGCGGCGCATGTGACCGCTCTTCCGACGGCGCCTGCCGCTGCGGGGCGTCCGCCATCGCTTCGATGCGGATGCTGTCTTCCTTGTCCGGACGCTTGACCTTGACGGCGAAGGAGTCCGCGACCCGCTCGGAGATCTCGAACTCGGTGGTGGTGTCCATGATCTTGATGGCGCCGATGTCGCGCTTGTCGATGCCGCCGCGGCGGCAGATCATCGGCAGCAGCCAGCGCGCCTCCGCATTCTTCCGTCGTCCGATGGCGGCCCGGAACCATACGGTCGCCTCCGCCATGCCGTGACGCGACGACGATTTTTCGGATTTGGATCGAGGCCTGGCGGGACGATCGTCGCCGCCCGCGCCTCTATCCTGGAATTTATCGCGCCCCCGGTCGTCGCGCGGCCGGCCGGTTCGCTCGCCGGGATCGATGATGTCCTCGGGCGACGGCAGGCGCGCGCGATAGAGCCGCGCCAGCGCGGCGGCGATATCCTCGGCCGACCGTTCGGCCAATAGCGCCTGCGCCAGCACCAGATCGTCGGCGGTCGTCTCTTCCGTGAACAACACGTCCTTCATGCGCTCGTGATCGAGCTTGCGGATCTCTTCCGCCTGCGGTGCCGTTCCCCAGGCCGCGTCGACACCTGCGAGATTGAGCAGCAGCTCTGCGCGGCGCCGCCGCGCAGGCGGCACCAGCAGGACGCTCGTCCCCTTGCGGCCAGCGCGTCCCGTTCGGCCCGAGCGATGCTGCATGACCTCGGGGTCGTTGGGCAGATCGGCCTGGATGACGAGGTCGAGGCTCGGCAGGTCGATGCCGCGGGCGGCAACGTCGGTCGCCACGCAAACGCGGGCGCGCCCGTCGCGCAGCGACTGCAGCGCCATGGTTCGCTCGTTCTGCGTCAATTCGCCCGACAGAGCGACGACGGAAAAGCCGCGCTCCAGCAGCGCCGCCTGCAAATGCCTGACGTGATCGCGCGTGCTGCAGAACACCAGCGCGCTCGGCGCCTCGTAGAAGCGCAGCACGTTGACGACCGCATGCTCGCTATCGGCGGGTGCGATTCGGATCGCGCGATACTCGATATCGGCATGACCGCCCTCGTCGCCGGCGACCTCGATGCGGAAGGCGTCGCGCTGATACTGCCGGGCGAGCGCGACGATGCCGCGCGGGAACGTCGCCGAGAACAGCAAGGTGCGGCGCGCCTCCGGCGTGGTCTCGAGGATGAATTCCATGTCCTCGCGAAAGCCGAGATTGAGCATCTCGTCGGCCTCGTCGAGGACGACCGCTTTCAATTCCGAGATGTCGAGGCGATTGCGCCGCAGATGATCGCACAACCGGCCGGGCGTGCCGACGACGATGTGCGCGCCGGCGGCCAGCTCGCGCTGCTCGCGGCGCGGATCCATGCCGCCGACGCAGGAGACGACGCGCCCGCCCGCGTGCCCATACAGCCATGCCAGCTCGCGCTGGACCTGCAAGGCCAGCTCGCGGGTTGGCGCCACGATCAAGGCGAGCGGCGCACCGGCCTGCTCGAACTGCTCGGTGTCGCCGAGCAGATCCCTGGCCATGGCAAGGCCATAAGCGAGGGTCTTGCCGGAGCCGGTCTGGGCCGAAACCAGCAGGTCGCGGCCGGCCGCTTCGTGCGCGAGCACGGCCAGCTGGACGGGGGTCGGTGAATCATAGTTCCGCTCGGCCAAAGCTCGGGCGAGCGGCGGGGTCAGGGCCGGAAAAGACACGAGATGGAAAACCTTGGTTAATTCAGGCGCGCAAACGGTAGACCGGCGGACCTGAGCCGGCGTGCGGGGCAGAAGGCCAGCCGCACGGGGCGATTTGATTTGGATGCTCTTTACGCCAAGCGCTCGGAAAGCACCATGCCTGTGATGCATGGCTTGACGGAAAGAACCGCGCCTGAAGGTTGCAGCGGACTTTTGCGGCCACCTCGACAGGTTAACGGATACGACCTTGTTGCGCCGGCCATTCGCTCCCAAATCCAGCCTCACGACATGACAACGGGGGAAACCATGGCCGACAGCATTTCGCTTGCCGACAAACTCGCGACTTTTGGGGATTTCTGGTCACCGCGCACGGTCACGACCTTCAACGATTGCGACGTGATGGTGGTGAAGGTGAAGGGCGAGTTCACCTGGCACAAGCATGACGACACCGACGATTTCTTTCTCGTCCTGAAAGGCCATCTGGACATCGAATTGCGGGATCGCACCGTGACGCTCGGTCCGGGTGAGCTCTATGTCGTGCCCAGGGGTGTCGAGCATCGCCCGGTGGCGCGCGAGGAGGTTCACCTCATGCTGATCGAGCCGACCGGCACGCCGAACACCGGCGACAGGGCCACGGCCGCGGCGCGCAAGCTCGCTTAGGGAGAAATGCGCGCGGGCCCTAATCCCGCGAGGTCACCAGCTTGCTGACGCCGCCGACCAGCCAGGCTCTTGCCCGCGCCGCAGCGTCTCTCACTGCAAAGCTCAGGGCGCGAATGGCGCGCCAGGCTTCGGTTGCTTGTAGCCAGGCCCTCGCCTGGGCGAACTTCCCGTACACCCAGGCGAATGCCGGAATTTTCATCAGCTTGTCGCGCGTGAGATGAAACAGGCGCTCGACCAGCACGAGCTTGAGCAGTTCACCGATGATGAAGGTCACCGCCGCGCTCAGAACCTGCCCGGTCGCGGCAAGGTACGCCGCTACAGGCTTGATCGGCTCCAGAATGATCACTGGCACGGAAAACAAGGCGAGCGAGGGATAAGGCGGCAGCGATCTGATCCAGGCCCGCAATCGCCTGAATTCGAAATGGCGCGCAAGCCAGTTGGATATCGGCTTGGCCACAGCCATGAAGACTGCATCCACCACAAAGTAGATGGCGGCCAAGACGTAAGTGACGGGTCTCAGGATTCGCTTCACGGCACCTCTCCTGCGAGAGTGAAAGCCGGAACTTGGGCCTAAGTTTCACCTCAGCGTGAATAACTCGGGGATTCCTGATGGAACTTTATGGGCATCGCCTGTTCCGACTGCGCTCCATCCGAGGCCAAGCGTAGCCGCATGAGCGAAGGGATATGCGGGACAACTCCGTCCACAAGCACCCGGATGTCGCTGCGCTCATCCGGGCTACTCGCAAACTATCGCAACAAGCCACCACTGTAGTTCAGCTCATAGAGCGGTGCGCCATCATGCCGCGCAATCGTCTCGACACCATGAAACCGATCGAGCGCGCCCGAGACCCCGTTGCGATAGACCATGCCCGCCTGCTCGAACAGGCGCGGTCCCCGGTAGGGCTGCTCGACGCTCACGCCCAGCAGCGCCTGGCGCAGGAATTTGTAGATCGTCAGAAAGGTCTCCCGGTCCGTGATCTCCGCGCGGGCGCCGCCGCTGTAGCTCATCGACCAGACGACGCGCCCGTCGTGCGACACCGTCTCCTGCCCGACGAAAAATCCCATCCCGAAATAGATATCGCGATAGGCATAAGGCGGCGCGCGGTGCTCGAGCTGTTTTGAGCCGGCGAGAAGCGGTGTGGCGACAGTGGCATCGTCGTCGAGGCCTGCATAGGTGCGCCGCTTGGCTTCGACCAGGAACGGCGCAAGATCGTCGGGGATGGGCGGCATTGCCTATTCCACCAATTCCGGCCACGGCACGATCGTCGACTTCACTGTCTTCATCGCCATCGCATCCCTCACCGCCTGCGCGACGCCCGCTTCCGTGAACGGATAGATCGTCTGCATCTTCAGCCAGGGATATTTGTCGCGCGTGCGGTAGAGCATGTCGACGCCGAGCGGCAAATCGTTGCCGGTAAAGCCCCAGGAGCCCAGCACGTTGAGGTCCTTGGTGCAGATGCGGTGCCATGAGGTTTCGATCGAGCCGGCGTCGGTGAACTGGCCCATCTCGACATAGGTGCCGCCGTCGCGCAGCATCTCGATGCCTTCGGGGCCGGCTGTGGGATGTCCCGAGCAATCCATCACCAGATCGGCGCCGAAGCCGCCGACGATGTCGCGCACGCGCGCGATGCGCTCCTGCGGCGATCTCAGCTCCTCGATGTTCACCGTCGCCTCCGCGCCGAACTCGCGCGCGAGCTTCAGCCGCGGCTCCTCCGGCGCACCGACGCAGATCACGCGCCCTGCTCCCATCTCCTTTGCCGCCGCGACCGCGAGAATGCCGATCGGGCCCGAGCCCTGGATCACCACCGTATCGCCCCAGCTGAAACCGCCGGCGCGGGTGGCGCGGTTGAAGGCGCGGATGCAGGAGGTCAGCGGCTCCGACAGTGCACCGAGGCGCAGCGACATGTCGTCGGGCAGCTTGTAGATCTTGGTGCCCGGCAGCATCTCGAGATCGACATAGACATATTCGGCCCAGCCGCCCCACATGTGCGGCGCCTTGTCGAAGCCGAGATAGCGGCCGTAATAGACCGGCGTCAGGCATTTGTTCGCGGTCTGGGGATAGTGGATGCAGTAATAGCAGTGGCCGCACGGCATCAGTGGCGGGATCATCACTTTCGAGCCGACTTTCAGCGGCTTGCTCATGAAGTCCTCGGTGAACTCGTTGCCGCATTCGACGATGACACCGCCGAGCTCGTGGCCGAGCGTGAACGGCCAGGGCAGCGGCTTCGGCCAATGCCCCTTGAGAATGTGCAAATCGGTGCCGCAGACGCCGCAGGCGCCGACCTTGATCAGCGCGGCCTTCTTGCCGACCTTCGGCCACGGCACGGTGCGGATGACGGGCTCCGAGCCCGGCCCTGCGTGGGTGCAGACGCGAATCTGGTCCATGGCGGCTTCCTCGCTGCCCGTCTGTTATGATTGATTGGTGCGGGCTGATGGAAAGCGTATGTGAGATGTGCGCTCGTGCCAAGCGTGCAGTCTCGTAGCCCGCATGAGCGAAGCGACATGCGGGGAAATGCGGCCCCGGATATCGCTTCGCTCATCCGGGCTACGGGACACACCCAAGTGTCTTGAGCACGGGCCGGCTAACGTGTAAGGCCGCAAAAGTCCTTTCCTGGTGATCGCTTGAACCCCCTTCCCCAAAATCCCGTGGCCGCGTCCGGCTCGTTCGCGGCGATGAAATCCGTGCCCTACCGCCTCCAGTTCACGGCCTACGTGCTGGCGATGATGGCCGACAATATCGAGCATGTGATCAGCTACTGGGTGGTGTTCCAGAAATTCCATTCGCCGACGCTGGGAGGCTTTGCCGTGCTGTCGCACTGGCTGCCGTTCCTGCTGTTCTCGGTCGCGGTCGGCGGGCTCGCCGACCGGTTCGATCCGCGCCGCATCATCCAGTGCGGCATGCTGCTGTTCATCACGGCTTCGGCCGGATGGGGGTACTTCTTCGTCACCAACACGATCCAGATGTGGCACGCGATGCTGCTGCTGGTGATCCACGGCTGCGCGGGCGTGTTGTGGCAGACGCCGAACCAGCTGCTGCTCTACGACCTCGTCGGTCCCGCCGACCTTCCGAGCGCGGTGCGGCTGAACGCGATGGCGCGCTATCTCGGCATCCTGGTCGGGCCTGCGGTCGGCGGCGTGATCATGCTGACGCTCGGCACCTCGCACGGCATCATCTTCAACACGCTGTTCTATCTGCCGATGCTGCTCTGGCTGTTCTGGGCCCCGGTGCGGGACAAGAGCGTGGCGGTCCGGCGCTTCGCGGTGCGTGGCCTTGCCGACATCATGCTGACGATCCGCGCCATCGGCACGCAACCGGTGCTGACGGCGATGACATGGCTTGCCGGCCTCACCTCCTTCATGATCGGCAACGCCTATCACGCGCAGATGCCGGGCTTTGCCGGCGATCTCGGTCATGGCGATCCCGGGGTCTCCTACAGCGTGCTGCTCGCGGCCGACGCCGGCGGCGCGCTGCTCGCCGGCATCGCGCTGGAATCGTGGGGACGCCTCAAGGGCACGCCGCGCACCGCAATCATGCTCGCGATGCTGTGGGGCATGGCGCTGCTCGGCTTCGCTTTGGTGCGGATCTACCCGGTTGCGATTGTGCTGCTGTTCTTCGCGGGTTTCTTCGAGCTGTCGTTCAACACCATGGCGCAGGCGCTGGTCCAACTGAACGCGCCGCACGACATTCGCGGCCGCGTCGTCGGCCTCTACAACATGGCCGGGCTCGGCATGCGGGCGTTCAGCGGCATCACCGTCGGCCTGTTTGGCGCGGCGATCGGCATCCACTGGTCGCTCGGGCTGTCGGCCGCGGTGCTGCTGGCGCTGCTGGGCGTGCTCTATCAGCGCGCGACGAGGAAGGCGTGAGGGCGCAACGTTACGACGCGCCCGATTGACTCCGGCGTCTCTCCACCGCACGCTCAGGACTTTTGGGGGATGACGCATTGCGCAATCGCTGGGGCATTCTTGCGATCCTGTTCGTCGTGCGCCTCACCATCGCGTTCCAGTTCCAGAGTGTGGCGGCAGTCGCACCGCTGCTTCAACAGACCTTCAGCGTCGGCCTCGCCGATATCGGCATTCTGATCGGGCTCTATTTCACGCCAGGCGTCGTGCTGGCGCTGCCGGGCGGCGCGATCGGCCGAACGCTCGGCGACAAGCCGACGACCATCGCCGCGCTGCTGCTGATGACCGCCGGCAGCCTCGTCATGGCAGCAACCGACATCTGGGGTTGGCAGATGGCGGGCCGGCTCGTCTCCGGCGCCGGCGGCGTGCTCTTGACCGTGCAGCTCACCAAGATGGCCGCGGACTGGTTCGCCGGAAAGGAGATCGCAACCGCGATGGCGATCTTCGTCAACTCCTGGCCGGCGGGCGTTGCGATCTCGCTGCTGGTGCTGCCTGCGATCGGCACCGCCCATGGCGCGGGCACCGTGTTCCTGGCGGCCGGTGCGCTGACCGCAATCGGCGTCGTGCTGATCATGTTCTACCAGCCGCCGCCGGGAGCCTCGGTCGGCGCGGCCGGCTCGGGCCGCCTCGATCCCCTCGCGCTGCTGGCGGTGGTCGTCGCGGGCGCGATCTGGGGTCTCTATAATGTCGGCTTCGCCATGATCTTCTCGTTCGGGCCGTCGCTGCTGGTCGAGCACGGCTGGAGCATTGCGGCGGCGGGCTCGGCAATCAGCATCGTGATGTGGCTGTCGGTGATCTCGGTGCCGGCCGGCGGCTATCTCGCCGACCGCTTCAAGCGGCCCTTTATATTGGCGATCATGGCCAGCATCGCGGTGGCCGGGCTGTTGGCCTGGCTGACCCGGTCCGATGCCGTGATCACGATTCTCGTGCTGATCGGGCTGATCGGCGGCCATCCGGCCGGCCCGATCATGAGCCTTGCCGCCCGCGTGCTCGCCCCGGAGACCAGGGCGATCGGCATGGGCGTCTTCTATACGCTCTTCTATGCCGCGATGATGGTGGGGCCGGCCGTCGCGGGCCGGCTCGCCAAATCGGCGGGGAGTGCGGCGGTCGCGCTGGACCTCGGCGCGCTGACGGTGCTGGCCTGCCCGCCCCTGATGTGGCTTTTCGAGCGCATTGTGTCTGTCCGTCACAGTCGCGACCGATCCTAACGCGGCATTAACCCTATGCACCTTAGGGTCGTCCCGGACTCCGCCAGGCGGGGGGTCGGGTTGTGAAAATGGCGTTGGCGAACAAAAAATTTCTTCCGGCCGCCGAGGAACGTCGGCGTTTCCAGCGGGTGAAAGTGCACCTGCTCGGCCGCTACATGCTGCCGGACCGCCGTGAATTCCCCTGCCAGGTGATCAACATGTCACCGGGCGGCCTCGCTCTGCTCGCCCCCGGCATAGGCAATGTCGGCGACCGCGTGGTCGCCTATCTCGACCATATCGGCCGGGTCGAGGGCAAGATCACCCGCATCATCGACAATGGCTTTGCCATGACGATCGGGGCGACGCCCAGAAAGCGCGACAAGCTCGCGGCTCAGCTGACCTGGCTCGCCAACCGCGACATCCTCAATTTGCCGGAGGACCGCCGCCACGACCGCATCGTGCCGCGCAACCCGATCGCGGTGCTGACGCTCGAGGACGGCACCAAGATGACCTGCCGCATCATCGACCTGTCGCTGTCTGGCGCCGCGATCGCCGCGGAGAACCGGCCGCCGCTGAAATCGACGGTCCTGCTTGGCCGGGTCCAGGGCCGCGTGGTCCGAAACCTCGAAGACGGCTTCGCGCTGGAGTTCGTCCACGCGCAGCCGATCGAGACACTCGAAGAGAGCGTTACCGCGCGGTAAAGCGCAAGGACGCTAAAACCACTGTATTTCCAGCCTCGAAGGCGGCCTCCGCGATGCGGACGCCGCCCTTTTCGTGGATCGTGACGCGGTTCGCGCGGGTTAACGCCGGGGTTGCGGGCGCGCGCAAACAACGGTTCCGCCAGCGTTTCCGCGTTAACAGATAAAATTTGAATCAATTGCAGTTGTTTCAAATTTTACGAGAATTCGATTCAAGTATAGATCGAATTCGCCGCGGTTTTTACTTGTATTCGTCTCGACTTGACTTGGTCGATTTAGCGGCAACTCAAAAGCTCCGTGCGAAATGTGGTCCCAACAAGAAAAACGGGGGCCACGATGTTCGATTTCAGGGGACAGGGGAAAGGGCTGGCGCTGGCTGCCATGCTCTTCGGGATCGGCGCGACAGCGCAGGCCGGCGAAGGCCGCCTGCTCTACGCGAGCCTCGGTGACACCACGCGTGCACCGATCGGCTGGGTCGAATTCTGTGCGGACAATGCCGCCCAGTGCCAGGGCGCGCCGACACAGCCGCGCGACATCGTGATGTCGCAGGCTGCATGGCGCGACCTCGTCAAGGTCAATCGCTGGGTCAACGAGACCGTCAAGCCTTTGACCGACCAGGAGCACTGGGGCGTGATCGAGAAGTGGTCGCTGCCGACCGACGGCTACGGCGACTGTGAAGACTACGTGCTGTTGAAGCGCAAGATGCTGATGGATGCCGGATGGCCGCGTGAGGCCCTGCTCATCACCGTCGTGCGCGACAAGAAGGGCGAAGGGCACGCGGTGCTGACGGTGAAGACCGACAAGGGCGAGTTCGTTCTCGACAATCAGAACGAGAACGTCGTTGCCTGGACGGAGACCGGCTACCGCTTCGTCAAGCGCCAGTCGCAGAGCGATCCCAACGTCTGGGTCTCGCTCGGCGATACCAGGCCGGCGGTCTCCACCGCCAGCGCAAGAGATCAGTAGTTACGAGAGGACGAGTTACGCGACCCGGTCACATCCCCACCCCTCCCCGTCCCAGACCGGTTCGCGCGCGCCCAGCCATCCCCCAATGGCTGGGCGCAACTTTTTTTGGAGTGTGCGGTCAGTCCTGTGAAGTCTGACGCGACCACGGCACGCGCGCGGCGGTGAAATTCCGCCACGAGCCTTGCAACGACGGCTGCACGCCGATCGATGCACGCGCCTGCCAGCCGGCGATCGCCGCCGCGGCGATGGCGCTGTCGGGCTCGGCGTCGAGCCTATCGAGCAGTGAGGCCGTGACCGCCATGTCGTTGAAGGCGCCAAGCTCCTCCTGCAGACCGGCGAGCCGGCGCGAGAACCGCCGCACGGATTTGCGATCGGCGAACAAGGGCAGCAGGAACTCGCCGAGATAGCGCAGCCGTTTGGTCGCGAGCCGCACCCGATGCAGCTCGTCGGCCGACAGCGACTTGAAGCGGCGGCCGCGCTTGAGCACCTTGGCGTATTGCTCCGACAGGATGCGCTGCGCGAAATTGACGGCGGGCTCGGCGAGCTGGCCGAGATCTTCGGCGGCAACGTCGTTGCGCCAGCCGCGCGTCTCGATCCACTGACCGAGGCCAATCAGGAACACGGCGCAGCGGCGGTCGTCGAGCGCATGATGCGCCTTGCGATAGGCATCCGACTGGCACCGGGCTGCAGCCCGGCCAAGCGCATCGAAGCCCGCGACCGAAGGACAGGCTTGTGCGATCGTCGGCAGGGTCTGGAGCTGGAACACATCCCAGTCACGCGCGGCGGACAGGTCCTGCGCCAGCCATCTTGCTTCCGACCGCAGCGCATCGAGATTGCTGAGCGCGCCGACCGATCGCATCAGGTCGAGCGCCGATCGCAGCCGGCGCAGCGCGACGCGCAGCTGATGCACACCTTCCGGATTGCGCCCGTCCTCGGCCGCGGGCAGCGACTGAAGCAGGTGAAGGAAGCAGGAGCGCAGGATCGTCGCGAAGGCCTCATCCAACGTGACCTGGGGATCGAGGCGAAGTTTTCGCGGGCGTCGCGCCGATGGCGGCTTGTCGGCGGCAAGATCGAAGCCGCGCGCCGACTTGGTGCGGATCGACGGCTTCACGGCTCCGTGCTCCGCAAGCCGCAGCGCGATCTCGTAGATCGTGCTCGCGCTGCCGCTCTTGAGCTCCAGCTCGATCTCGCTCACGGGCATCGACCGGTCGCCGGCGGTCAGCTCGCCCTGGTCAAAGGCGATCTCGACCGTGCCGGTCGGCAGGTCGATCATCCGCGCATGACGATGAACGTCGGCAGTGAAGACGGCTTCAAGCGGCTGCGCTTCGAGGTGGGCGCGAAGCTTCTCCGGAATGAACGGCATCGCCAGCGCGACATCCGGCGCAAGCGACGGCACGCTCGCCTCCCACTCGCCACGGCGCAGCGGATCGTCCGCAGCATCGGTCTTCACGGCCTGCACGAAGCGCGCACCGCTCTGGCGTACGCGCAGGCTGAGGCCGCTGCGCCGAAGCGTGCGCTCGGGCGTGTCGTAATAGACGGACTTGAGATGTTTTCGCGCGCCCTTGTTGCGCGCGTTCGCCGCGATGACAGGCGCGGCGTTGAAATGCGCCATGCGATCGGCATCGACGAGAAGCTTGAGCTCGATTTCACCGGCGGGACGCGCGCCAGCGTTCGACTGTGATGAATCCGGTGCAGGTGTCGCTCCTTGCGATGGCGACTGATCAATCACAGCGCTCTCGAAGGGCGTCAGTTCCGCACCGGGTTCGGCGGCTTCAGGCTGCCTAAGGAAGCCGGCGACGACTTGCGTTCTCTTGTTGTCCTTGGAGACAGGAGTCCCGTCCGGCGCGCTCGGAGCTTTGCGAGCCGGTGTTGCGTCTGATTTTAGCATTTCCGGTGACATGACAGTTCAATGACAGAGCGCCAGCATATAGCCGGTCAGGCCCGCGAGGAATAGTCACGTTACGTCGCAACGCATCATCGTCCACACGACGCGCCAAGCACAAAGATCCGGCAAGGGCTGTCACAATTCGGCGTATCGTCACGAACTAAATTGCTTCAGAGATTCGCAAGCGACCGAATTGATAGCGAATCTCGCTGTTCTCGAAACCGAGATGAACGTGTCAGCGAGCTTGACTCATGCTAGCCGAGAAATTCTTTCTGGTTCTGGAGACGCTTAGAAGTCACGCCTCAGATGACAGGCCCGAGATTGTGACAAGCCCTATTGTGACAAACCCTGCGCGGCCTCCCGCAATACCGCAGATCGCGTCCCCTTCGCGGTGCAATAAGCCGGTTCCTGACGATCGGGACTAGAAGCGGTCCAATTTTGCGGGCCCGGGATGCGAGCGGTGTGCGCACGTGTCAGCGCGCAAGACTGTCCTTGTAAATCCTTCCGCTCTTCATGATCACCACAAAGTTCTTCGCGGGATCTTCGACCAGACGGATGTTATCGAGCGGATTGCCGTCGACGAGCAGCAGATCGGCCAGCGCGCCCTCCTCCACCACGCCGAGCTTGCCGGGATAGGGATTGCGCAGGCCCGACAGGCCGAGCAATTCGGCGTCGGCCGACGTCGCCATGGTCAGCTCCCGCTGGCCGGGACTAATTTCACACAGCGAAACGATATTCCTGTTTGTTGACGTCCTCCCAGGCTCGTGTGACAGGGACGTCCAATGACGTAGTGCAAAAAGGGAGGACGATGTGTGGAGATGTGCCAGAATTAGCGGCGCCATGGCTGCTGCAATTGCGTGCCTGACACTGACCGCTGCAGAAATGGCTTGGGCCGAAGCCTGGCCGACCCGTGCAATCAGGATCGTCGTCTCCACGCCGGCAGGCGGCATCACCGATGCATTCGCCCGCGCCTATGGCGATTATATCTCGCAGAAGCTCGGCCAGCCCGTGGTTGTCGAAAACAAGACCGGGGCCAGCGGCGCGCTGGCGGCGCAATCGGTGAAGGATTCCCCGGCGGACGGGTACACGCTGATGTACACGATCTCGTCCACCCTGCTCGGTAACCGGCTGCTGCTGAAATCACTGGCCTATGATCCGGACAAGGATTTCGCAATCGTCGCGGTGACGCCTTCGGGACATCTGCCTTTGGTGGTCCATTCCGCCACCGCTGCAAAGACGCTCGAAGAGTTCGTCGCGTATGCGCGTCGCAGCAAGGTCACGGCAGGGTCGTACGGTATCGGCTCGTTCGCGCATATCGCGGTCGCCGAGCTCAACCGGCAATTCGGCCTCGACATTTCCATCGTGCATTACCGCGGCGAAGCGCCGATGTGGCAGGATTTTGCAGCCGGGGTCATCCAGGCGGCGGTCGGCAGCTATCAGGCCGCGCTTCCGGTGCTCGATACCGGCGTCGGCCGCGCGATTGCCGTGCCGACACCGGTGCGCATGAAGAAACTGCCCGAAACCAAGACCTTCATCGAGCAAGGGGTCACCGGCAATGTCTTCCAGCTCACCAGCTTCACCACGCTGGTGGCGCCAGCCGCGACGCCAACCGACCGCATCGAACTGCTCGCCAAGCTGATGGTCGAAGGCGGCAAGACGGAGCGTGTGCAGAAGCTGCTCGAGGCCTTCGGTGTCGACTCGCCGGCAATAGATCGCGCATCCTCGGTTGCGCTCTACGAAAAGGAAGGGCCGATCTGGCTCGAATCAATCAAGAATCTCGGATTGGAGCCGCAATAGAATCCGTGGTCGCCGCTCCCGCTGCGCCGCAAGCGTCAGCGCGCGAGACTGTTCTTGTAAATCCTGCCGCTCTTCATGATCACCACAAAGTTCTTCGCGGGATCTTCGACGAGGGCGATGTTGTCGAGCGGATTGCCATCGACGAGCAGGAGATCGGCCAGCGCGCCCTCCTCCACCACGCCGAGCTTGCCGGGATAGGGATTGCGCAGGCCCGACAGGCTCAGCAACTCCGCGTTCGCCGACGTTGCCATGGCCAGCGCTTCGGCCGGCGTGTACCAGCGCGTCAGCGCGGCCAGCATCGATCCTTGCTTGTCCGCCAGCGCCTTCGAGAACAGCACGTCGGTGCCGAACGCGGTCTTGATGCGGTACTTCTTCGCCAGCGCATAGACGCGATCGGTGCCGGCAACCACCTGCCGCATCTTGTCCTGCTCCGCTGGGCCCAGCGCGGCAGCACCGCCAATGTCCAGGAACGGTTGCGTGCTCAGCCAGATCCCCTTCTCCGCAATTAGCTTGGCGCTCGCCTCGTCCATGAGGTGACCGTGCTCGATGCATCTGACGCCGGCTGCGATCGAGCGCTGGACTGCGACCGACGTATAGGCGTGCGTAACAACATAGGTGCCCCAATTGTCGGCGGCTTCGACCGCGGCGCGCAGCTCGGGCTCGGTGAAGGTGGAGACGTCGAGCGGACTAAAGGGCGATGCCACGCCGCCGCCCGCCGTGAGCTTGACCTGCGAGGCGCCCTGCATGAGTTGCTCGCGCGCCCGCACCCGCACCTCATCCGGACTGTCGGCGACCATGCTGCCGCCGATTTGCTCCATGCGGCTCAGCATGCCGCCGATCGTTCGCGGTAGATCGGAAAGCTGGCGGAAGTCGCCATGACCGCTGGTGACGGTGATGATGGCACCGGATGGATAGATGCGTGGACCGGCGACGAGGTCCTCGTCGATCGCCCGCTTGAGGCCGAAGCTCGGCCCGCCCATGTCGCGCACGGTGGTGAAGCCGCGCATCAGCGTTGCCGTCGCCTCGCTGGCGGCAAGCAAATTGTTGTAGCCGACATCGCCGAGCGCGGCCATCGGCGTCGGGCGCACCAGCATCGCGTGCCAATGCGCGTCGATCAGTCCCGGCATCAGCACACGTCCGCCGCCATCGACCACCTGGCCGGTGGCCGCGATGTCGGCGGTCGAAATCTTCTCGATCTTCCGGTCCCTGACGAGGACGTTGGACGCGGCCGAGAGCGCAGCGTTCTTGCCGTCGAATATCCGGACGTTACGAAACAGGACGGCGGAATCCTGTTGGGCTTGTGCGGAGCACGAGCTGCCGAGGATCATTGCAACGGCCGCAAGCAGTGTGGCGATTCCGGTCACTCTGGCCGGCATCCTCAAACCCGACATGTCCGGCCTCCGCTGAGGTGCAGGGCTAAGCGAGGGGTGATGGCAGGCACGCAACGTCTCGCCAGTTGACGCCGACGTCTGGTCTCCGTCAACCTACCGCCACGACGGCAATATGCAGTCCTGCCATCTGCTTTGATGAGAGGTCGCCGCGGTCGACCGCAATTGAATCAAAGAGATATCGCCGTCTGCGACATCAGGCCGGCGGACATGCCTCGCTCAGGCGCCGAGCACATCCGCAAGCCGCAGCTCGTCGGCGGCGGGATCTTTCAAGAACAGCTCGGCCTCGATCTCGTTCAGATGCGACAGCATCTGCGCGCGCGCGGCCTGCTTGTCGCGCTTGCGGATCGCAGCGACGATGCCGGCGTGGTGATCGGTGCCGCAGGCCGGCGTGTCGTGGCGGCGATAGAGCAGGATGATGAGCGAGGAGCGCGCGATCAGCTCCTTGAGGAAGCCGAGATAGATGCTGTGGCCGCTCATCTCGGCAATGAGCCGGTGGAACTCGCCGGAGAGCCGGACCGAGGCGCGGGCGTCGCCGCGCAGCTCGGCCTCGCGTTCCTCGGTGAGATGCTGCTGGAGGCGATCGAGCCAGTCCGGTGATACCGACTCGACGGCGTGATCGACGATGGTGGGCTCGATCAGGCGGCGCGCCTCGAACACTTCGCGGGCATCCGCAGGCGTGGGCCGCGCGACGAAGGCGCCGCGGTTCTTCTCGATGCTGACGATGCCCTCATGCGCGAGTTGCTGCAGCGCGGTGCGGACCAGCGTGCGGCTCGCGCCATAGATCTCGCCGATCTCGTCCTCGCCGAGCTTGGTGCCCGGCAGCAGGCGATGCTCGAGGATCGCCGCGGTCACGCCCTCCCGAATTCGGCTAACGCGATCGCTCGCGTCTGGCGCATCGGATTTCGGGCGGGTCTTGGCGGCCATTAGTTTCGAGGATTCGGGTGTGAGGGCTCGATCGGCGACGTTCGGCCTCGAATGTTAGTCGACGAGCTGTATCCAATCACAGGCGAAACTTTATACAATCATCGCCCATTTTGTGTGCATATTGTTGCCCACTCGGCAAGCCGCGCCGCTACGCCGGATTCGATCTAACGACCTGACTCCACTGCACAGTTTTGGAATCCGGCAGTCTCCGGGCGGTTGGCACGGACCTTGCGGAGAAAGCCGGAGCATCGCCCCTCCTCGGACACGCCATGGCCACTCCCGCCGCTCTCGAACTGGTTGCCGTCACCAAGCGCTATGACACGACACTGGCGGTCGACACCGTCAATCTGAAGATCCCGGCCGGCACCTATTGCTGCCTGCTCGGCCCCTCCGGCTGCGGCAAGACCTCGACCCTGCGCATGGTCGCGGGCCACGAGGCGGTCAGCGCGGGCGACATCATCCTCGGCGCGCAGAACGTCACCGATCTTCCGCCGGCCGAACGCGGCACCGCGATGATGTTCCAGTCCTACGCGCTGTTTCCGCATCTCAGCGTGATCGACAATGTCGCTTTTGCACTCAAGATGCGCGGCATCGACAAGCCGACGCGGCACAAGCGCGCCGGCGAGCTGCTCGAGCTCGTCGCCATGAGCCCCTATGCAGGCCGGCTCCCGGCACAGCTTTCGGGCGGCCAACAGCAGCGCGTGGCGCTCGCCCGCGCGCTGATCACCGAACCGCAGATCCTGCTGCTCGACGAGCCGCTGTCGGCGCTCGATCCGTTCCTGCGGGTCAAGATGCGCGGTGAGCTGAAACGGCTGCAGCGCGAGCTCGGCATCAGCTTCATCCAGGTCACCCACGGCCAGGAAGAGGCGATGGCGCTCGCCGACCACATCGTGGTGATGAACCACGGCAAGATCGAGCAGCAGGGCTCGGCGCGCGACATCTTCCACCATCCCCGCACCGAATTCGTGGCGCGCTTCATCGGCGGCCACAACGTCCTCAGCGACGCCGGCAAGCTCATCGCCGTGCGCGCCGATCAACTCGGCATCGTGCCGTTCACTGACGGCGCCTTCGGCGCGCCGGCGCTGCTGACCCAGACCGAGTACCAGGGCTCTTACATCGCCGTCTCGCTCACCCTCGACGACGGCACCGCCCTGTTCTCCCACCTTCCCGAAGCCGCCTTCGACGTCCACCCGTTCCGTCCGGGTGATCGCGTGCTGGCCACCTGGGATCCCGCCAAGGCGCAACGCCTGCAATAGCGCCGATCGATCACTGGAATGCGCAACAGAGGAGTGACTGATATGACCGAGACCACTGGGACAAAGGGCGTCAGCCGCCGCACGCTGCTCAAGGGCACCGCGGGTCTTGCCGGCCTTGCCGCCGGCTCCGGCGCCATCACCGGCTTTCCCTATGTGAAGTCGGCCGACGCGAAGGTGCTGCGCTATCTCGGCACCGCCGTGAACGAGGGCGACGACATCTCCAAGCAGTGCCTCAAGGACACCGGCATCAAGATCGAATACATCACCGCGACCACCGACGACGTCACCAAGCGCGTGATGACCCAGCCGAACTCCTTCGACGTGCTGGACACCGAATATTTCTCGCTGAAGAAGCTGGTGCCGTCGGGCAACATCCTTGCCCTCGATGCCAGGAAGATCAAGGAATTCGACAACATCACGCCGGTCTTCACCAAGGGCCAGACGCCCGCCGGCAAGAAGATCGGCAACCAGGGAACCGCGCCCTGGAAGGTGCTCTATCTCGAAGGCAAGGACTCCAAGAAGTTCGCGACGTCAGCGACCGAATTCGTCACGCTGATCCCGACCGTCTACAACGCCGACACGCTCGGCATCCGTCCCGACCTGATCAAGCGGCCGATCAGCTCGTGGTCGGAGCTGCTCAACCCCGAATTCAAGGGCAAGGCCTCGATCCTCAACATCCCCTCGATCGGCATCATGGACGCCGCGATGGTCGTGGAAGCCACCGGCAAGTACAAATATGCCGACAAGGGCAACATGACCAAGGAAGAGATCGATCTCACCATGAAGGTGATGACCGAGGCCAAGAAGGCCGGCCAGTTCCGCGCCTTCTGGAAGGATTTCAACGAGAGCGTCAACCTGATGGCGTCCGGTGAGACGGTCATTCAGTCGATGTGGTCGCCGGCGGTGACGAAGGTGCGATCGATGGGCATCCCCTGCACCTTCCAGCCGCTCAAGGAAGGCTATCGCTCCTGGGCCTCGGGCTTCTGCGTTTCCAAGGGCGTCTCGGGCGCGAAGCTCGAATGGGCCTATGAGTTCGTCAACTGGTTCCTGTCCGGCTATGCCGGAGCCTATCTCAACCGCCAGGGCTACTACTCCGCCGTGCTCTCCACCGCGAAGGCCCACATGGAGCCTTACGAGTGGGCGTACTGGATGGAAGGCAAGGCGGCCGAGAAGGACATCAAGGCACCCGACGGCTCGCTGCTCGAGAAGGCCGGCGCGGTGCGCGACGGCGGCTCCTACGAGGACCGCATGGGCGGCGTCGCCTGCTGGAACGCCGTGATGGACGAGAACGACTACATGGTCCGCAAGTGGAACGAGTTCATCGCGGCCTGATGTGATGGACACTTCGGGAGACATCCTGCAACAGCCATCCCCGGACCTCGTCCGGGGATCCGATACGCGCGCCGCGAAAGCGGCGCGCCTGTCGCCGTCGTTCATCTCCTGGCTCCAGGCCGGGCCGATGATGCTGGTGTTTCTCGCCTTCTTTCTCATTCCACTGGTGTTCGTCGTCATCGTCTCGTTCTGGGACTACAACGAATACCAGTTGCTGCCGGCCTTTTCGGGCCGCGGCTACACCGACACGTTCGAAGGCTGCATCGCGCAGCTCCCCGATCTCTGCACGATCGGGCGAACCTATGTGATGACGCTGAAGCTGTGCTTCATGGTCTGGGCGATCACGCTGTTCATCGGCTTCTGGGTCGCCTACTTCCTCGCCTTCCATGTGAAGTCGAAGACCTGGCAGATGGGATTGTCGCTGCTCTGCACGATCCCGTTCTGGACCTCCAACGTCATCCGCATGATCGCCTGGATTCCGCTGCTGGGCCGCAACGGCCTCGTCAATTCCGGCCTCGTGAAAACAGGTCTGATCAACCACCCGCTGGAATGGCTGCTGTTCTCCGAATTCTCCGTCGTGCTGGCGCTGGTGCACCTCTTCACCTTCTTCATGGTGGTGCCGATCTTCAATTCGATGATCCGCATCGACAAGTCGCTGATCGAGGCCGCCTATGACGCCGGCGCAACCGGCTTCCAGACGCTGGTCAACGTCGTCATTCCGCTCGCCAAGCCCGGCATCGTGATCGGCTCGATCTTCGTCATCACCATCGTGATGGGCGACTTCATCACCATCGGCGTGATGGGCGGCCAGCAGATCGCGGCCGCCGGCAAGATCATCGAGACGCGGGTCAATGCGCTGCAATTCCCGGCCGCCGCCGCGAACGCCGTGATCCTGCTCGCCATCACCTTCCTGATCATCACCATGATGTCGCGCATCGTCGACATCAAGAAGGAGCTCTGAGCAATGAAGGAGGGACGCCCGCGCTCTTTCTACGTGCTCGCGGTCTTCTTCGCGGCCTATGTGCTGTTCCTCTACGGCCCGATGATCGCGATCTACGTCCTGTCGTTCCAGGGACCGCAGGGCGGCCTCACCTTCCCGATGAACGGCGTGTCGACCTTCTGGATCGCAAAACTGTTCCAAGGCACCGGCATCGTCGATCTCGGCGCGGCCTTCCGCCGCTCGCTGCTGCTCGGCATCATCGTGATGATCGTCACCGTCGTGCTGTCGGTCGCCGCCGGCATGGCGTTCCGGAGGAAGTTCAGGGCGCAAAGCATCCTGTTCTACTCGGCGATCGCGAGCCTGATCGTGCCCTCGATCATCACCTCGCTAGGCATCTCGCTGGAATTCCGCATCGTCGACGATCTGATCAAGGCTCACTGGAACGAGAATTTCGAGACCTCGATGGGCCTGCTCACCTCCGGGCTCGGCGCACATCTGACCTGGACGCTGCCGTTCGGCCTTCTCATCATGTTCGCGATCTTCAACCGCTTCGACCCGCGCCTGGAGGAAGCCGCGCGCGATCTCGGCGCGACGCCGTGGCAGACCTTCCGTCATGTCGTGCTGCCGATCATCCTGCCCTCGGTGATCGGCATCGGCCTGTTCGGCTTCACGCTGTCCTGGGACGAACTCGCGCGCTCCAGCCAGGCGATCGGCGCGGTGAATACGTTGCCGCTCGATCTCCAGGGCCTCACCACCACCGTGACCAATCCCGACATCTATGCGCTCGGCACCGTGATCTCGGCGGTCTCGTTCACGGTGATCACCCTTGCGCTCGGCACCATCCACGTGCTGAACAAGCGGCAGGCGGCCAAGGGCTCGGACGCCGGCCAAGGACTCGTCTAACAAAGCGCTTGTCTAGGAAGGGGCTCGTCTGATCGCGATGCGACTGCACGTCGTCAATCCCAACACCACCGCGTCGATGACGGCGAAGATCGCCGCTGCCGCGCGCACGGTCGCCCTGCCCGGCACCGTGATCGACGCGCGCCAGCCCGCGATGGGCCCGGTCTCGATCGAGGGATTTTACGACGAGGCTTTTGCGGTGCCCGGCATGCTCGGCTGCATCCGGGAAGCCGACCGCGACGGTGCCGACGCGCACATCATCGCCTGTTTCGACGACACCGGCCTCGACGCCGCGCGCGCCGCCGCCAAAGCACCGGTGATCGGCATCGGCGAGGCCGGCTTCCACATGGCGAGCCTGATCGCGGCGCGCTTTGCCGTGGTGACGACGCTCAGTGTCTCCATCGTGCCGATCGAGCATAATCTGAAGAAGTACGGCCTCTTTGAACGCTGCGCCCGCGTCCGCGCCGCCGAGGTGCCGGTGCTCGCGCTCGAAGAGCGCAATAGTGAGGCGCTTGCAAAAATCTCCGCGGAGATCACGGCCGCGATCCGCGACGACCGGGCCGAAGCCATCGTGCTCGGCTGTGCCGGCATGGCTGATCTTGCTGCCGAACTCGCCACCACGCACGGCCTGCCCGTGGTCGACGGCGTCGCCGCGGCGGTGACGCTGGCGGAATCGGTGGTGCGGCTGGGACTGATGACGTCCCGGCTCGGACCCTACGCGGCGCCGCGGTCGAAGACCTATTCCGGGCCGTTTTCGTCGTTTCAGCCCTGATCCCGGCCCCTGGCCGGGCCTTCGGAGGCCTCAAGGGCCGCTGATCACTGGTTTTTTTGCCCTCAGCCTCTTTTTGGTCCCATTCCTTGCCGAAACGTAACGTTTTCGGGACGTCCCCGGCCGCCTCTAGGTTGCCGGTCTTCGCCATTCTCCAAGTTTCACTTTGGGTTTTGTCAGCGATGATCGATCTCGCAGAGGACACACCGTCCAACCCCCTCCTTCGCCTGGGCGCCCAGCCGATTGCGCTGACCGCCGCGGCCCTCCTCCTGCTGATCGCGGGGGTGACCTCGATCGCGATCTGGCGCGCCTATACGGGGACCGCACCCGAGACCGACCGGGTGGTGGCATCGCGGCAGTTGCAGGCGCGGACCGCACAGGCCTCCGAGCAGCTCGTCGAGAAGACCAGGGGGCTCGAGGCGACCCAGCAGGAATCGATCGACCAGCTCCAGGTCGTGCAGGATCAGCTGCAGACGATGAAGCGGCTGATGGCGTCGCAGCAGGCCGACACCAAGCGCCTGTCCGAGCAGGTCGCAGCGCTGAATGAGTCCATCGACGGCTTGCGGCAGTCTTTTGCCAGCGCCCGGGCCACCGAGGCCGAGACACCCTCGGTTACCCGCAGGAAACCGGCACGGCACCGTGTCCAGGCCAGCGCGCGGAAGCGCTCGCGCGGCTGAACAGGTCAGCCTCCGCGACTCTAATTTTTTCCACTTGTGAACTGGATCACATTCGCCCGTATGATTCCGCGCGATGCTGCCCGTTACCGGATGGCGTGAGCCGATTTCAATATCCGGGGCTGGCAAGGTCGTTGACGGTATACTGCGTCAACGGCCTTGTTTTTTCCTGCGTCAGCCAGTCGTTGCGGGGCTATTCGCAGACGTCCACGCGGCGGATACGCCAGCCAGATGGCGTCATCACGCGCTTCCGCACCACATAGCAGCCGCCATACCCATCGTCGTAGCCGGTACCATAGTAATATGGGTTTCCGTAGGGATAGCCGTAGCCGTAATAGCCGCCGTAATAGCCGGCGCCGGCGAAACCGGCGCCGATCGCGACCCCTGGCCAGAAGCCGCCGCCATACCAATGGCCGCCGTGACCCCATCCGCCACCGTGGCCGAAACCGCCCCGTGCCTGTGCCGCTGGGAGCGCCGACAACCCGATTGCCGCAACGGCCAGCGCCGCCATCATCATCTTCCGTAACATTTACTCGATCCTCCGCGTGGACACGCTCCACGCTTCAAAGCGGGATCAGGCTAACGTCACGGGGGCATTCCTGACAGCCTCGCTGCCTCACTTCCGCGCGAGCATCAGCAGCCGCGGCAGATGCTCTTCATCTTCTTGTCGAGCAGCCGGTTCTCGGCACTGACAGCGGCATCAGCGGCCCCACCGGTGCCGGTGCCGGTGGTGACTCCGGAGCCCGGGCCGGACGACTGAGCCGTACCGAGACTGTTGGTGCCGGGCGGCGGCGCCGGCGAATTGGAGACACCTCCGGTCGACGAACTACCTGTCGATCCAGCAGTGCCGCCCGTCGCTTGCGCGAAGGATACGGCCGGCATCGCCGCAAGGGCGAGGATCAAGACCATCGTCTTCATTGAAGCGTTTGCACGCGGTGACGCCATTGGAATGCTCCTTTATCCGTCAACGGTCCCGACCAGGACACGTTCCGGAACAAATCCCGTCACATCAGCTTGAAAGCCGCACGTCCCAGGGCCGGAAAGGAGAGGTCGCGATCCTTTTGCAGAACGCGAACGCTATGCAGCGGCCACCATCTTCTCGGTCCGGTCCTCGACCATGGTGACGAACATGTGGGACTCTTCGCCGGCGCCGCCGATCTGGACACGGCGCGCGGAGATCACGCGGCGCCCGCGCGCGGGATTGTCGATGGTATCGACGATCGGTTCGAGCTGCTGCTTCTGGGCCAGAAGCTGCTGGTCGCGCCGCTCGATCAGTTCGGCCGCCTCCGCCGAGAACAATTCCCGCGCCGTCTTGCCGATGATCTCGCCCCGCGACAAGCCGATCATCTTCTCGGCGGCCTTGTTGACGAAGACGTAGCGCAAATTGCGCGCATCCTTGGCGATGATGCCTTCGGCGACGTTCTCGATGATGGTGGCGAGGAAGCGCTCCATCCGCTCCAGGATGCGCTCGCGCTGACGCTGTTCGGTGACGTCCTCCTGTACGGAGACCCAGCCGCCGCCGTCCATCGGACGTTCATAGATCTTGATGATGCGGCCGTCGTTCAGGGCGATCTCGTAGGCCGTCGGCTCGCGCCTGGTGATCCGGTCGAGAACCGCTGCGACATATGTCGCGACGTCGCCGCTGAACAGGCCGCTTCTGACCCGGTGCTGGAGGATCTCCTTGAGCGTCGTCGATCCGGCCTGGATCGTCTCGGGCAGATTGTAGATCCGCCGGTAGTTGGAGTTCATCGCAACCACGCCCGCCTTGCCGTCGAGCATGATCAGGCCCTGCGGCATGCTGTTGATCGCGGCCGAGAGCTGCCACTTCTTGGCCTGGTACTTGTCGTTGAACTTGTCGCGCTCGGTCATCGCGGCGTCGCGCGCTTGCGCGGTACCGAGCTCGAGCTCCTCGAGCTCGAAGATGCGCGCCACGGCGTCGCGGAAGTTCTGCACGGCGCGCGCGAGATGTCCGATCTCGTCGTGACGGCCGAGATGCGGCACCCCGCTCTTGACGTCGCCCTGCGCGATCCGGTCGGTCGCCTGCGTGATATCGGCGAGAGCGCCGACCACCGAGCCGCGCATGACGACGACATTCAGTCCCGCGAGGATCAGCGCCGCGAGACCGAGCGCGAACAGATAGGCCGCCGCATAGCGGTTCTCATTGGCGAGCTCGTCCGCCTCGCGGGCGCGCTGCTGGTAGATGCGTTCGAGCGCCTCGATATCACTGTTGAGCTTGCTGCGCACCGTCCGGTTGGCGTCGTTGTCGCCCCATTCCCGTGCTGCCGCCGGACTGATCTCCACCCCGCGCCGGACCAGCTCCTGGCGAAATTCGATGAACTGCGCGATGCGCTGGCGGAAAGCAGCGAACTGCTCGGCATCGTCGTCGCTGACGGTCCGCTCCATGCTCTTCACGGCATCGGCGAGCTCGCGGTTGCGGCGCACGAGCCCGTCAGCGAACTGCTTCATCGCCTTGCGATCGGCGGACATGTAGATGCCGCGCGATTCCATCACGACGGCGTAGATCAGCGCGTTGATGCGTCCGACATTGATGGCGGCCTCCGCGGAAGAAGCGTGCATGTGGCGATAGGTCGTCTGCAGCCGCACCGACTGGATCGACATCACGAGCAGGAAGGTGGTGACGATCGCGAGAAAGCCCGCGATGCTGTAGACCTTTTCAGCAACACTCAGCGTGTCGGTGCCGCGCGCAAAGCGGCCGAATTTTTTTAATAGATTGGTTCCGGCAGCGAGCCCGGAACCCATTGCCGCAGCGTCCATGGCGCCGCTCTCCCTGATTGAAACAACCCCACGATACCGTTGCGGCGCTATCGGAGACTTAAAGTTTCAACCGGTATTGTTACGGCATGGAACCGGGGCGACGCCCGCGCGTCCGTCAGCCGATCCGCTTCAGGCCCTTCTTGAAGCGCGGGCCGTTGGCGACATAGAACCTGGCCGCGCTCCCCATCTTCTGCACCTGGGCGTCATCGAGCGTGCGGATCACGCGCGCCGGTGAGCCGATGATCAGAGAGCGTTCGGGGAACTCCTTGCCCTCGGTGATGACGGAGCCGGCGCCGACGATGCTGTTGCGCCCGATCTTCGCGCCGTTCATTACGATCGAGCCCATGCCGATCAGCGCGCCTTCCTCGACGGTGCAGCCGTGCAGGATGACGTTGTGGCCGACGGTGCAGTTCTTTCCGATGACCAGGGGAAAGCCGAGATCGGTGTGGCAGGTCGAGCCGTCCTGCACGTTGGCGCCCTCGCCGATCTCGATCCACTCATTGTCGCCGCGCAGCACAGCGCCGAACCAGACGCTGGCACCCGGCTTCAGACGCACGCGGCCGATGACCGTGGCGGTGTCCGCGATGAAATAATCGCCGTCGGCGGGAAGATCGGGCGTCTGCCCGTCGAGCTCGTAGATCGCCATGGAGGTCTCCTGTCACGTTCACGCTGGCATAGCGAAACGCGCGCCTTCAGGCAAAGGGCTATGCCTGATGCGTCAGGCCAAGTCGTCAGGCCAGGACGCCGGCCGCGCGCAGCGTCATCAGGAAGAAGGTGCCGCTCATCATGCTCCAGAAGCCGGCGATGAGGGTCGCCATCATGACGAATTCCGCGCGGCGGCTTTCCACCTGGATGCCGCGCAGCGTGTTGCGCATGATGATGAAGGGCGCCGCGAACACCAGGAACGGCACCGCCGCGAAGGTCTTCGGCGCCACGCCGTCCTGCAACAGGCCGAAGCCGGCGGGCCGCTGCGCGACCGCCTGGTATCCGTTCACGAGGGCGCCCGCGAGCGCGAAACCGATGCAGATCGAGAAGAAGGTATTGAGAGCTTCAGGTGTCATCGGAACAGTCCGCCCTTACGCAACGCTGGAGCCTTCCTGTGACAAATCGAACTGGTTAACGCTACATTATCCTTAAGGGAAGGTTAACGCCCCCGGCCGCCTCACGCAGGGCCCTCCCCCGCTCCCCGCAGCCGGGAGCGCTCCGCGAAATCGCCGCCGCGTGGCATATTCGCCGCTGATTCGTCGGCCATCGGCCGACTTCGGCTCATTCGACTCATGACGGTGTTTTCGACAACCTCCCCTCAGTCCCCCCGCACGCGCACCGGCGCGCATGTCGTCCCGATCATGCTCGGCGGCATTGCTGCGGCGTGCGCGGTCACGCTGGTCGCCTATCTGTTGTGGCCGACCTGGGGCACGAGCGGCGCGAACGCCCCGGACAAGCTGCCGGTGAGCGTCGGCGGCACGCTGTTCAACCTGCCGGTGGCGGCGATCCGCATGAAGATCCAGCGCCACTCCGGGCCGCAGGAGCGCATCGATCTCGACTTCCTCTATCCCTCGCTGGAGCCGCCCGGCACGCCCAAGCACGTCACCGCCGACACCGTGGAAGCGGCCGTGCAATCGATCGACCGCATCTTCCTGTCGATCGCGGCGCATCACGATGCGCTCTCGCCCGAGCAGCGCACAACCACGATCTATCCGCGCTATCTCGATCAGGCCGCAACGCGGCCCGAGGACGGGCTGACGATGCGGATGTTCCGCAGCGAGACGCCTTACGGCAGCGAGGACCTCTATTCCGCCGCAAGCCCGGCGCTGACCGCGCGCTGCACGCGCGATGGAGCGACACCCGGCATGTGCCTCTCCGAGCGCCGCGTCGGCGGCGCCGACCTCACCTTCCGCTTTCCCCGCAGCTGGCTGTCGCAGTGGCGCGATGCGGCGGAGGCGATGGACAGGCTGACCGCGCAGTTGCGCGGGCCGAAGGGCTGAGCGAGGACACCCCGCCCTGCCGCGAGATCGGCTTGGGCTGGTGCCTCCAAATCAAAAACCTCGAAACAACCCCATGCGCAGTAGCCAAGCATCTGCCGCATAAGCATTTTCGTATTTTACGAAATCAATCTTGACCCGTCGGGCAAAACAGGGGCATGATGGCATCATGGTGACCTCAAGCCTGTCGCACCGGACTAGCAACGCTCCGAGGCGCGCCAGTGATCCGACTTCTATCATGGCCAATGATAGCAACGTTTGTCCGCGCGCGAGAAAGACGGCGAGGATGGGTTGCAGCCAAACAAGACGTGGCCGTGCCTGATCGTGCGTTCCTCTTTGATCTGGGTCAACACCTTGATCTGGGTCAACACCTGTTCTGCAACACCATGGCCTCCTGTACTGGACGTGTACGATGCGGATATTATCCGTATCCACCTTGCTACTGAACAACTGCCTGTTTGGCTGGCGCAGTCGTCGTATCAGCTGCGTTGGCCGTCGAAGGAGCACCGGTCCCATGAGGAAGGCCTGCTTGCTTGCCGTCCTTTGCGCCATGGATGTCGTCTTGGCGACGTCCGTCGTCGCCAAGACGCCGCGGACAAAAGTCGGGACGGTCGCAGATGTTCGCCAGATCGTCCCGGTGCCCGTTAGCTGCAGGAGCGGCCTTGTCTGCAGGCAAGACCTATTTGATCGCAACAACAGGAACAACCTGCGATCCGACTGGCCTAGCCCTCCGGCTCAACCAGGTCAGTTCTAATGCAGCGCCTTCTGACGGCGCGCAAAAATGCGGTTCAACTGGAAGGACGTAAAGGAGGTTATGATGAAGATAGCGGCGTTATCTGCAGCGCTCCTCGGAAGTCAGTTTCTTCTGACGCCCGTGTCCGATCGCGTCCCCGAATTGAAGGTGGAGGCGCTTTGCAAATCTACCACTGTCGACGACAAGGCAATGGGACTGGCGCTACCTCAGAGCTTTGCCGACTGCATGCGCGATGAGTCGGCTGCACAGAAACAGCTCAACACGGTTTGGGGCACGGCTTCCATCCCTATTCGCGATAGCTGCGAAGGTGAAGCCTCGACGGGCGGAAGTCAAAGCTATGTTGATCTTCTCACCTGCATACAGATGGCGGAATGGGTGAAGTCGCCCTCAACCGCGACGCGCCTGAGGGGCGCAAGCAAGAATCGAAATTCACAGTGATCCGGCTCTCGTTTCGAGAGCGCAGCCTGGTTTGTTCGCGCCGCATTTGTTAGGGCGCGCCTGATTATTTGAACGAAGGAGTGATTTGTATGAAGCGATTGCCGCTCGTTATCGCCGTGATGACATCAGCACTTGCGCCGTCCGCTGCGTCGGCCCAATCGATCAATCTCACCGGCATCTACAAATGCGTTCAGATGTGTCGGGGAGATCTGCCGGCTCACATTACCCAAAACGGGACTGAACTTAATCTCTTGACGGAGGCAGGACAGCCATCCCGCGCGTGGCCTGATTGGTACTGGCCGGCAAACCGGATTTGGATCGACGCATTCAACCAGAGTGCAGTCTATTCGCCAGATGGCATGCTCATCCAGTTTGATAACGGCACGATCTGGCAGCGCGACGTACCTCCTCCTCCTCCTCCGCTGCGCCGACGAAGGTAGCGTGACTAAACTGGGTCGCGTGAAGACGAGTGCATTATCGCAGATACCGCGGATTGTTGGCCGTTCGCTCGTATCACCGTCGAACGAGGGCCCACCGACGCCCTTGAATTATTGATTGCGTCAACGTTTCCGCGCTGAACATGACGCTTCAATCGAAAATGGAATTGTAGGTTCGTATTTGTGAAGCGGCTAGAGCGCCTTGCATGACGATTTCTGTCACCTGAATGCGGCAGCGAAGCAATGCTCCCCCGGCATTCTTGTCGATCCCATCTCGCTGACACCCGTGCGAGCCTCTCCCTGAAGCGGCGTATTTTCTCATCCTCAAATGCATAGATCGAGTTTTTGTCGGTGGGCCACGTGTACGTCATCTTTAAGAGGAAGCCGTAGTAAAGCGCGAGTCTTCGCTCCTCACGCCTTCGGACGGTTGCGCATGCGGATCGGCGGGCGCATTGATGCGGAACCAAGCGACGTACAGCGCCGGCAGGAACAAAAGTGTCAGCACCGTTCCGACGATGATGCCGCCCATCATCGCATACGCCATCGGCCCCCAGAATATCTCGCTCGCAATCGGGATCAGCGCGAGGCTGGCCGCCAAGGCCGTCAGCATGATCGGCCGCATCCGGTGCTCGGTCGCTTCCACGACGGCGTCCCATGCGTGCCGCCCTTCGTCGCGCAACTGCTCGATCTGCACGATCAGGATCACGGAGTTGCGGATCAAGATGCCGATCAGCGCCAGCACGCCGAGAATGGCGACGAAGCCGAGCGGCGCCCGGCTCGGCAGCAGTGCCGCCACGACGCCGATCAAGGCCAGCGGCGCAACTGCAGACACCAGGAACAGCTGCTGGAAGCTCTGCAGCTGCAGCATCAGAATCGTCGCCATGATCAACAGCATCAGCGGCACCACGGCGATGATCGGCGCCTGGCTCTTGACGCTCTCCTCAACGCTGCCACCGGTTACCACCGAATAGCCGGCTGGCAATTTTGCGGTGAATGCCGCGAGTTGCGGCTTGAGCTGATCGACGATGGTGGCCGCCTGCACTGAATCCAGAATGCCCGCCTTCAGCGTAATGGTTGGCAGGCGTGACCGCCGCCAGATCGTCGGCTGCTCAATTTCGTAGCGCAGCGTAGCCACGGCGGCGAGTGGCACTGCCTGACCACTGGTGCCGGTTAGTTGCAGATCCCGCAGCGTTTCAATCGAACGGCGTTCGGTGGCTTTGGCTCTCCCGAGCACCTTGATCAGGTAGATATCGTCCCGCACCTGGGTGACTGTGGTGCCGTCCAGCACGCCGTTCAGCGCCGTCGCGATGTCCTCGGAGGTGACGCCGAGCTGCCGCGCCTTGTCCTGCAGAACATCGACCTTGACGACGCGCGCAGGCTCTGCCCAGTCGAACACCACGTCGCCGAGATGCGGATTGCTGCGCAGGATGCCTGCCAGTTGTCGGGAATACTCCCGTACCCCGGCGATGTCGGGACCGCTCATACGGAACTGCACCGGCCGGCCGACAGGCGGCCCGATCTCGAGCAGCTTCACGAAGGCGTCGGTACCCGGAAACGTCTTCTTCAGATAGGTCTGCAGCTCAGCCTTGACGCGATCCCGCGCCTCCAGGCTCTTGGTGACGATGACGATCTCACCAAATGACAGGTCGGCCGGCTGCACGTCGAAGGACAGCACGAAGCGCGGCGCGCCTCGCCCCACATAACTCGACCAATGATCGACTCCCGAATTGCCCTTGAGCGCCTCCTGCTCGAAGCGAGCTATCTGCGCATCGGTTTCGGCGATCGAACTGTTCTGCGGTAGGCTAAAATCGACAATCAGTTCGTCCCGATCGGACGCCGGAAAAAACTGCTGCTGCACGAAGCCCATGCCGGCGAGCGACAATCCGAACACCGCAAGCGTGATCGCGATGGTCGCCCAGCGCCAGCGCATGCAGAAGCCGAGCAGACGGGAGAAGCCGAGCTCTAACCGGCCCTTGTGCCCATGGTGGCTCTTCATCGTATGCGGCAGGATCGTGACGCCCAGCAACGGCGTGAACAGCACCGCGACGATCCACGACACGACAAGGGACACCGCGATGACGACGAACAGCGTGAAGGTGAACTCGCCTGCATTGCTGTTGTTCAGCCCGATCGGAATGAAACCGGCGACCGTGACCAGCGTTCCGGTCAGCATCGGAAACGCGGTCGAGGTGTAGACATGGGTCGCCGCCTTCTTTAGCGTATCTCCGACCTCCAGACGCGCCACCATCATCTCGACCGCGATCATCGCGTCGTCCACCAGCAGGCCGAGCGCGATGATCAGCGCGCCGAGCGAAATGCGCTGCAGCGAGATGCCGGCGGACGCCATGACCAGGAAAGTAATGGCGAGCACCAGCGGAATCGAGATCGCAACCACCAGACCAGCCCGCATCCCCAAGCTAAGGAAGCTGATGGCAAGCACGATAACGACGGCTTCGAATAGCGCCTTGGTGAAGCCGGACACCGCGTGATCCACGATGACAGGTTGATCCGACACCAGATGCACACCGACCCCGATCGGCAGGTCGGCCACGACCCTGGTCATTTCCTTTTTCAACGCGGCGCCGAATTCCAGCAGATTGGCGCCGGCCTTCATGCCGATAGCGAGCCCGATCGCAGGTTCTCCGTTAAAGCGAAACAGGTTGGATGGTGGATCGGCATAGCCGCGCGTGATCGTGGCTACATCGGTGAGCGGAAAATACCGGTCGTTAACCCGAAGATTGACCGCCCTCAGGCTGGCCTCGGACGTGAAGTGTCCACTGACGCGCGCGCTGATCCGCTCCGGCCCCGCCTGCAGAACGCCCGAGGGCGCGATAGCATTTTGCTCTTGCAACGAGGTCAGGATCGCGCGTTCATCGAGCCCCAGTGCAGCGATCTTGCGGGTGGAGAATTCGAGATAGATGACTTCATCCTGCGCGCCGATGATATCTACCCGGCCGACATTCGGCACGGTCAGAACCTTGGAACGGACATACTCGACCCGGTCGCGTAGCTGACGCTGGCTCAGCCCGTCGCTTGTGAACGCGTAGATGTTGCCGAAGACGTCGCCGAACCTGTCGTTGAACGTTGGCCCAATGACGCCTTCTGGAAAGTCGCCTTTGATGTCGTTGATCATGTTGCGCACACGCACCCAGGTCGGAACCACGTCCCGCGCCTTGGTGTCGTTGCGAAGATTGACGTAAACGGTTGTTTGTCCGGCGACGGTCAGACTCTTCGTATAGTCGAGCGATTCCAGCTCCTCGAGCTTCTTCTCGATCCGCTCGGTGACCTGACGCGTCATCTCCTCGGCGGACGCGCCGGGCCATTGTGCCTGAACCAACATGGTCTTGATGGTGAACGCGGGATCTTCCTCGCGCCCCAATTGCATGTAGGAAAACAGCCCAGCAGCCATGAACGCGATCATGAAATACCAGACCAGCGAACGATGCTCGAGCGCCCAATCGGACAGGTTGAACGACTTCTTCACGGCTTGGCTTCCTGATCGATGCGGACCTTCTGGCCGTCTACAAGGCTGTGCACGCCCGCGGTCACCACGCGCGAACCTTCCTCGATGCCAGCCACGATGCGCGCGCCGCTGCCGTCGTCTGCCGCACTCGTGACCTCGCGCAATGCCACCATGCCTTTGGACGGATCGACCAGCCAGACCAGCGTTTTGCCGTCTTTGACAAGAATGGCTGACACCGGCAATCGGAGCGTCGGATGGCTGCTGGTGACGGGCGTCATCACCGTCGTCCCCAGCCGGAATGTCGTGGGAGGATTGTCGAGCGTAATGCGGACGCGGCGCGTGCGCGTCACGGCATCGGCCTGCGGTGCGATCTCGCGGATCCGGCCCTCGGCCTGGATCGCGGGGTCGAGCTGAAGGCTGACCGTGAAGGGCTGGCCGATCCGCAACGTGCTGGCCACGTCGTCGGCGACATCGATCACAGCTTCGCGGATCTCGGGGCGCGCGACCGTCACGACGGTTTGGCCGGACGACACGACCTGGCCGACCTCGGCACCAACCGCGGTGACGACGCCGGCGAATTCCGCCTTCAATTGGGCGTAGCCGAGCTGCTCGCGCGCCTTGGTCAAATCGGCCTGAGCGCGGACCAAGGTCGCCTGCGCGGAGGCGGTGGATTGCTCGGCGCTTTCCATATCTGCCTGGCTGATGACCTCAGTCTTGAGCAGCGTGCGCTGGCGTTCCTCGAAACCGCTGGCGTTGGTCAGCTTGGCCTGACTGCTTGACACGTCTGCAATCGCGGAGCGTACCGCGAGTTCAAGCGAGGTCGGGTCGATCGCTGCCACGGTCTGTCCCTTCTCTATCGTGTCGCCGATATAGACCGGGCGCGCAATCAGCCGTCCCTGCACGCGGAAGCTCAGATCAGTTTTGAACTGCGGCTCTACGGTCCCGACGATGACGCCACCTTCGGCTTGGCCCAGCGTAACGACTGTCGACAATACCGGCCGCACCGGTTGAGGTGCGACCGCCTGGTCCTCGCATCCGGCCGCCGCAAAGCAGATGCCGAGCATCGCACTGATACGAATTCCGTGTTTCATCATGAGCTCTCCCCGTCGAACGTGACGGTTTGTCCCGGGCTGAGCAATTTGCCGCCATCGGTGACGACGCGATCACCAGGCTGCAGTCCGCTCTTGATCACGATGATTCCGTTCTCATAGTCATCGACAACGACCGGCTTCAGCGAAACCGTGTTGCTTGCGGAGTCAACGACCCAGACCGCAGGCGCGGTGCCGGCGGCGGTCAGCGCGCTCCAGGGCAGAACGATGCGATTCTTTGGTTTCCAATGCACCGTCCCGGTGACCGCGCTTCCCAGCGTCATCGCTGCGGGCGGATTGTCGATCGCAATCTTGACCCGCACCGTTGCCGTTTTCGGATCGATGGTCGGGGAGACTTCGCGGGCACGTCCTTGCGCCTTGACGGCCGGATCCGACACCAGGGTCAAAGTGATGTCGCTACTCTCCGGCTGCTCGAAGAAAATCGACTCATACACATCGAACACGGCGTCCCGTGCGCCGTCCTCCGCCAGCGTGAATGCCGACTGCGCCGACTGCGCGACCTGACCGACCTCGATATTGCGGGCCGTGATCACGCCATTGGCTTTGGCGCGTAGCTCGGTAAAGCTCAAATTGTCTTTCGCAGTGCCAACCTCGGCCTTGGCGGCATCGAGCGATGCTTCCGCCGTGCGCAACGCCTCCTGCGCCTGCTCATACGACGATCGCGTGGTGAAGCCTTGCGCGATAAGGGTTTTTTGTCGAGTGAAGGTGGCGGACGTGACACGGACCTCGGTCTCGGCGCCCTTCACCTTGGCGATCGCGGCATCGAGATCGGCCTGCTGCTCTGTCGGATCGAGGCGCGCCAATACATCGCCGGCGTTCACGTGGGCTCCAACATCCACCAACCGCTCGATCACTCGGCCGCTGACGCGGAAGGAAAGTTCAGCGCGGATTCGGGCCTGAACATCGCCCGTCAGCGTGGTCGACCCCTGGCGATCCTGGAGCCGCACCGTTTCAGTGCGAACCAGCGTCGGCGCCTTGGACGATCCGTCGCTCCGATCGCTACAGCCCGCTAGCGAGACTGCAATCGACAAACAGCAGGCAATTCGGAAGCCGGGTCGAGGGGCAGATTTCGAGCAACGGCGGACGCGATCAGCCATTGCGACTCGCTCATGTTGGCGAGACAAGCCGAACTGCTCCGCTACGTACCGTGACACGGATCGCATTGGATGCCACCTATCGTTGACGCTGCTTTTTGTGCTGCAGTGCCGAACGGTTCGGTCCGCCGGCTACTCGACTGACGGTCCGGCCGGCAAGAACCTAGTAGCACGGTGGATAAGGGTAGTATCCGCATTGGGGTCTGGCGTAATATGCTCCTGCGGCCGCAGCACCGACGCCGACTACCGCCGCACCACGAGCTACGGGATGGCGATGGACGTAATGGACGTGGCCTACGCCGGGGCGACCCAATCCAACGCCAGGACGACCGACTCCCACTCCGGGGCCGCCGACCCCACCAAATCCACGGCCGGGACGCGCAAATGCGTCGGAGGAAAAAGTCACAATAGATGCGATACCGAGTAGAACGGCAGCAAGTAAAATGCTTCGACGAGACATGATAGTACCTTTCCTGAGCTAAACACTTTCCTTCCGTTCAGAGTTTTCTCAGTGAAATTCGAATAACATTTCTCAAGAGCCGTGCTTCGGAGTGATGCACCTCAAATCAAGCAGCGCACGGAAGAGTTCTGTCACCCGACGTCGCTGGGCATACAAATTCTAAGAAAGATTATTCGATATGTGATTGCAGCTATTTGATTTGAGTCAAAGCCGGCAGATGGGCGTCAACGGTTCATACATCGTGCGGAATGCCATAACTCCCTGGCCCCTCAGAAATAATCGGGCAGCGAACTCCTCACTTTCAAATTAGTAGAATCGGTAACGATGCATTGCGCCCGCTAGGAGGATGTCCTGTGGCTCATCGCGTCATTTGCTGCGCGTGCACAAAGGCCGCCGCTCTCGGAGCAAAGCCGACATGACCGAATTCACGAGTACACGCCCTATCAATAGCCCGGCGCGCTCAATCCCGTCCCTTCTTCGCCCGATACAGGCTCGGCGTCGTCCCGACGGCCTTGCGGAAGGCACGGTTGAAATTGGCCTGCGACGAAAATCCCGTGGTGTAAGCGATGTCGACCAGCGCCCGATCGCTGGTGGACAGTAGGCGCTTGGCCAGATCGAGGCGCTGACGGCTGACATATTCATGCGGCGCCGCGCCAGTCGCCGCCTTGAAGCTGCGGGAGAAATGCGCCGGGCTCATGCACGCCACCGAGGCGAGATCCTTCACCGTGACATCGCGCTCGACGGATGCGTCGATGAACTCCGTCACGCGCAACAGCCGTTTGGCGTCGAGCGGTTTCTGGACGGCATAGGATTGCTTCAACCGGACCGAATTGGCCGCATAGCTGTGCACGAGATGGGCCGACAAAGCGCGCCCCAGGCTTTCGATCAAAAGGCGGCCGGTGGAGGTCTCCTGCGCGAGCTCCGCGAGAATGCGGTCCGCGACGTGCTCGATGAACATGTCCCGGTCGATGCTCTCGTAACGGATCGACATTCCCGAGGGATCGATGTCGAGATCCCTGAGCATGGTGTCGTCGAACGGCTCGCCGGGAAGAAAGAGATGCAGGCATTCCTGCATCTGGTTCTCGACACGGATGAAATCCTCGCGGATGCCGGCCGGACAGAGCCACACGGTACCCTTCCTGCCGAAGGTGCGCTGCCGCATGCCCGCGCCTTCGCGGTCGACGACCGAATTGCCGCGGAGCAGGATTGCGATTTCGGTGTCGCGCGGCAATTGCGGCGGCAGATCGCCCGGCTCATGACTCCATCGCTCGGCCAGGAGATGCCCCCACCGCCGGTCGTTGGACGTCTGAAGCATTCTGCCGGTAACATATTTATCGACAGAGTTGCCAAGCATACCCATCGGAAATCTCCGCCAGATAGCGCGATGTGGGTAAGAGGTATTGCCGGGTCCAGCAATTAGCATGCCAGACATCCGGCCGGCCGTCCACCGACCGAGAGCAGTCCGGGACAACAACAGCGCACATTTTGAAAAGCCAGGGAGCGCCGGGCCGCCGCATCCTTTGATGTCTTGAATCGGGAAGCGGAGAACCCCCATGGCCCGGACCACGGTAATAGGCGCGTGCCCCCACGATTGCCCGGACACCTGCTCCATCCTGACCACGGTGGAGGACGGCAAGGCCATCGCCGTCCGCGGCAATCCCGATCATCCGTTCACGCGCGGACGCCTCTGCGTGAAGGTCAACAACTACGAGGAGCGCGTCTACAGCGACAAGCGCGTCCTCTATCCGCTGAAGCGGATCGGCCCGAAGGGCAGCAAGCAGTTCCAGCGGATCTCCTGGGACGAAGCCATCGACACGATCGCATCGCGCTGGAAAACAATCATTGCCGAGCACGGCGCGCAGGCGATCCTGCCCTACAGCTATCTGGGCACGCAGGGCATCATCAACGGGCTGAACGTCGGCGATCCCCTCTTCAACAAGCTGGGCGCGACGGTGCTGGAGCGCACGTTCTGCGATTCCGCCTCGTGCACGGCCTACATGATGACGATCGGGCACACGCCGGGCGTCGACCCCGAAAGCTTCGTGCATTCGAAATACATCATCCTGTGGGCCTGCAACACGCTGAGCACGAACTCGCATCACTGGCCGTTCATCGAGCAGGCCAAGAAAGCCGGCGCCAAGCTCGTGGTGATCGACCCGGTCCGCACCCGCACCGCGCGGCTCGCCGACTGGCACATCCCGATCCGCCCCGGCACCGACGCCGCGCTCGCACTGGCGATGATCCACGTCATCATTAGGGAGAACCTGGTCGATCGCGACTACGTCGACAAATACACCGTTGGCTATGAGGAGCTGGCCGCGCGGGCCGCGACCTACACCCCCGAATTCGCCTCGCAGGAAACCGGCATTCCCGTCGACGACATCGTCAAGCTGGCGCGGGAATTTGCCACCACGCCGCCCGCCGTCGTGCGCATCGGCGTCGCGGTCGAGCGGCACGCCGGCGGCGGCCAGACCGTGCGCGCGATCGCCTGCCTTCCGGGACTGATCGGCGCCTGGAAGCATGTCGGCGGCGGCCTGCTCCAGCTTCCGATCTGGGCATTCCCGGTCAGATGGGACGTGCTGATGCGGCCCGACCTGCAGCCCGAGACGATGCGCGTGCTCAATTCCTGGCGCCTTGGAGCTGCGCTGACCGGCGAGCTTGGCTTCGACCCGCCGATCAAGGCGCTGTTCGTCTACAACGCCAACCCGATGGCGATGGTGAGCGAACAGGGCAAGCTCGAAAAAGGGCTTGAACGGGAAGACCTCTTCACCGTCGTCAGCGAGCACTTCCTGACCGACACCGCCAAATATGCCGACATCGTTTTGCCGGCAACCACCCAGCTCGAGCAGAAGGACATCATGTTCTCCTGGGGGCACCTTTACCTCTCCTACAACAACCAGGCGATCGAGCCGCTCGGCGAAGCCGTGTCCAACACCGAACTGTTCCGCCGGCTCGCGCGCGCGATGGGCATGACGGACCCCGCGTTCTTCCGGACCGACGACGAGATGATCGAGGCGTCGCTCGACTGGAGCAGCCCGGTGCTCGCTGGCATCACGCTCGACGACGTCAAGGCCAAGGGCTATGCGCGCCTCACCATGCCGGCGCCCGCCGACTGGGCGCCGCATCGCGAGGGCAATTTCCCGACCGCGTCGGGCAAGTGCGAGTTCAAGTCGACGATCGCGGCCGGCGGCAACTTCGTGGTGCCGCTGTTCCGCCAGGGCTACAATGGCGACCAGGACGCCACCCCCGTCGATCCCCTGCCCCACTACATCCCGCCGAACGAGAACCCGCGCACCGCGCCCGCGCTCGCAAAGCACTATCCGCTCAGCCTGATCTCGCCGAAGAGCCACGCCTTCCTGAACTCGAACTACGGCAATCTTCCTGCGCAAACCGCGCAGGCCGGCGAAGAGCAGGCGGTGCTTCTCAATCCCGACGATGCCGCGCAGCGCGGGATCGTCGCCGGCGCGCCCATTCGCGTGTTCAACGATCGGGGCTCGTTCGAAGCCTTCGCGACCGTTTCGTCCGACATCATGCCTGGAGTCGTGGTGGCGCCATCAGGCTACTGGCAGCGCTCCAATCGCAAGGGTGCGACGGTCCACGTGCTGACGCCTCCAGCCTTCGCCGACCTCGGCCGTGCCCCGACATTCTCGGACATCCTCGTTCAGGTCAGCGGAGCCTGACGATGACATATGTGGTCACCGACAATTGCCGCGGCTGTCGCTACACGGAATGCGTCACCGTCTGTCCCGTGGAATGTTTCCACGTCGACGACACCATGACCTACATCGATCCGGAGAACTGCATCGACTGCGGCGGCTGCGCGCCGGCATGTCCGGTCGGCGCGATCGAGCCGGACTATCGCCTGGCCGCGGACAAGAAGTTCTGGATCGACGTCAACCGCAAGCGCGCGGCTGAAACTCCCGTCATCAGCGGCCGCCTGCCGGCGCTGCCGGGCGCGGACGAACGCAAGATCGCACTGGGCCGATGACCGCAATCGCTGCAAGCGAGCTTCGCGTCGCCGTCGTCGGCAGCGGACCGAGCGGCTTCTACACGGCGGAAGCCCTGTTGCGCTCCGGCGCGCCCGTGGCCGTCGACATGTTCGAACGGCTTCCCGTGCCGTACGGGCTGGTGCGGTTCGGCGTTGCGCCCGACCATCCGAAGCTCAAGCTGGTTACGGCGGCCTTCGACCGCATCGCCGCCACGCCCGGCTTTCGCTTCATCGGCGGCGTCACGGTCGGCGACGACGTCACGGTCGAGGAGCTGCGCGGGGCCTATGACGCCGTCGTGCTCGCAACGGGCGCCGAGTTGAGCCGGGGGCTCGACATCCCCGGTGAAGCGCTGCCGGGCAGCCACAGCGCGGGCGATTTCGTCGCGTGGTACAACGGACATCCGCAATTCGCGGATCTGCGGTTCGATCTCGACCATGAGGCGGCGGTCGTCATCGGCCATGGCAACGTCGCGCTCGACGTTGCGCGCATCCTCGCCAAGACGGCGGACGAGCTGCGCCAGACCGACATTGCCCGTCATGCGCTCGATGTCCTGGCAGAGAGCCGGATCCGCGAAATCCACATCGTCGGCCGCGGCGGCCCCGCGCAGGCCAAGTTCACCGCGAAGGAATTGCGCGATTTTCTCGAACTGAATTCATGCGACACGCTGGTCGAGAGCCGCGACGTCGCGCCTGATGAATTCGAGCCGCCACATCGTGACGAGCCGGAGCTGGCCGAGAAGCTGTCGCTGCTGCGCGCGTTCTCGCAAGCGGCCGCGACGAAGCCGCGGCGCTGTGTCTTTCGGTTCGGTCTGTCGCCCACCGCGATCACAGGACGAAGCCGCGTCGAGACGATCTCGTTCAAGAATGGATCGGGCGCGCGCGAGGACATCGCATGCGGCCTCGCCTTTCGCAGCGTCGGCCGGAAAACCGCGCCCGTGGCCGGGGTGCCCTATGACGCGCATCGCGGCGTGCACGCGAACATCGACGGACGCGTCGCGATCGGTCCCTCCGCGATCGAGGGCCTTTATGTCTGCGGGTGGAGCAAGCGCGGACCGAATGGCACGATCGGCACCAATCGCGGTTGCGGCATAGCCACCGCGGAAGCCGTGCTGGCTGACATTGCCAGCCGGCGGCCGCGCCCGGACAGTCCCGACGCGATGCTCGCGCGCCTCGCCGGCCGCGTCGCCCGCATCGTGAGCTATCCGGATTGGACCGCGATCGACGCGGCCGAGAAGCGCAGGGGAGCCGCGCTCGGCAAACCCCGCGAGAAATTCGTCACGATCCCCGACATGCTCGCCGCGATGGATGCGTGAGTCCGGAAGATTCCCGCCGGACTATTCCTGATCGACGAGATCGTCCTCGAGGATCGCCATCTGGAACTGGAACGAGCGATCATCGTCCTCGTCGTCGACGAAGAGCACGCCGATGAATTCCTCGCCGATATAGACCTCGGCGGAATCATCCTTCTTCGGCCGCGGCACGACGCGAATCTTGGGGTTGCCGAATACGCGCTTCAGATACGCGTCCAGCTTTCTGACTTCTTTGACGTCCACGGCAAGTCTCCGATCAAAATTGGTCGGCGGGTTTTAGGACGAGACGCGACGAACCGCCAGCATGAATTGCCAAAGAATTTGGGGACGAAAAGGGCCGGAGAATCCGGCCCTTAACTCACGAGTTCAAAGTCCCATCGCGTTGATCATCTGGTCCATCGTGCGCGACGGCTCGGCACAGCCGGCTTCGCCGACGATCTTGGCGGGCACGCCCGCGACCGTGACGTTGTGCGGCACGGGCTTCACCACGACCGAGCCGGCGGCAATGCGCGCGCAATGGCCGATCTCGATGTTGCCGAGGATCTTGGCGCCGGCACCAATCAGGACGCCGTGGCGGATCTTCGGATGGCGGTCCTCGTTCTCCTTGCCGGTGCCGCCGAGCGTGACGCCGTGCAGGATCGAGACGTCGTCCTCGATCACGGCCGTCTCACCGCAGACGAAGCCGGTGGCATGGTCGAGGAAGATGCCGCGGCCGATGCGCGCGTTTGGATTGATGTCGGTCTGGAACACCGCAGAGGCGCGGCTCTGGAGATAGTACGCGAAGTCCTTGCGGCCCTTCAGGAAGAGCCAGTGCGCCAGGCGATGGGTCTGGATCGCGTGGAAGCCCTTGAAGTAGAGCAAGGGATCGATGAAGCGCGAGGTCGCGGGATCGCGGTCGTAGACGGCGACGAGATCGGCGCGGAAGGCGTTGCCGAGATCGGGATCGTCGCGCAGCGCCTCGTCATAGGTCTGGCGCACGAGATCGCCGGACATCGCGGAGTGATCGAGCCGGTCGGCGACACGATGGATCACCGAATCTTCCAGGCGGCTGTGATGCAGCACCGTCGAATAGATGAAGGTCGCAAGCTCGGGCTCGCGATGGACGATGTCCTCCGCTTCGCCCCGGATCCGGTCCCAGATCGGATCGAGCGATGCGAGCTTTCCTCCCGGATTGACCTGATGCACTGCCATGGGATCTGCTCTTTCGAATTGGCTCGTTTGGCGGCTCTATAGCATAGTCTAGGCGACAAAGTCCTGACGGGCTTGCCTGAGAGTGAACAGCCCCTTGCCCCGCGAAAGCATGCCAACGCGTTGAAACACAAGACTTTCTTCTGACGCCCCCAGGCGACAAGGTCGGCTCAAAATGGTCAGAGTCTCGCCAAATTCAAGCCGGGCGGCGTCAAACTATTGGTGAATTCTCTCCCGACCGTTATTGCGGGCATGGTCCGAGCGAGGGCAAAACGGCTTTGAGCATCACCACCGATCAATTGCGCGCGCGCGCGGCGGATACCTTCTGGCTGCGGCTCGCCGCTGTGGCCCTGCCCCTGCTGATGATCGCGCCGGCGTTCTGGAACGGCTATCCGCTGTTGCAATGGGATACCGGCGGCTATCTGGCGCGCTGGTACGAGGGCTATCTCGTCCCCAGCCGCTCCACCGTGTTCGGCCTCTATCTGCACTTTGGCGAGAGTTCCGGTTTCTGGATCAACCTCGCGGTCCAGTCGCTGGCGACACTGTGGCTGTTGCAGCTCAGCCTGCGCGTGCTCGGCCTGATGCAGACGTATCGCTTCGTCGCGATCAGCCTCTGCCTGATCCTGTCGACCGCCCTGCCCTGGCTGGCGAGCATGCTGCTCACCGACATCTTCGCGGGCCTGTCGGTGCTGTCGCTGTTCCTGCTGGTCGTCGGCGCGAGCCGCACCTCGGCGCTCGAAAAGACATCGCTGTTCGTCTTCACCGCCTTTGCCGCCGCGACCCACAGCGCCACGCTCGGCGTGCTGCTCGGGCTCTGCGTCGCCGGCTGGATGGCGCGGCCGTTCCTTGGGGATCGCCTTCCGCTGGCCGGATTGGCGCGGGCGAGCCTCACCATCGTCGTCGGTGGCCTGATGCTGGTGTCGGCGAACCATGCGCTGTCGGGCAAATGGGCCTGGACGCCCGGCGGCTACGGCGTCGCCTTCGGCCGCATGATGCAGGACGGCATCGTCGCGCGCTATCTTAGCGATCATTGCCCGCGCGAAAAATTCAAGCTCTGTCCCTATCGCGACGCATTGCCGGCGACCGCCGACGAGTTCCTCTGGGGCAAGAGCATGTTCAACACGCTCGGCCGCTTCGACGGCATGAACGAGGAGATGGGATATATCGTCGTGCATTCGCTCGCCGATTATCCGGCCTGGCAGGCCGGCGCGGCGCTGCGGGCGATGGGCCAGCAATTGCTGCATGTCGCGACCGGCGAAGGCGCCAACGGCTGGATCCCGCACACCTACGGCATCATCGAGCGCTACATCCCGGCGCAGGTCGCGCCGATGCGCGCGGCGCGGCAGCAGCACTGGGCCCTTGATTTCAGCTACGTCAACTGGCTGCACGTCCCCGTCGCGCTGGCCTCGATGCTGGCCCTGGTCGTGCTGCTCGCGCGTGCGCTGGCACAGCGCCAGCTCGACGATCTGACGCTGCTGGCGGCGACCGTCACGCTGGCGCTGCTTGGCAACGCCTTCATCTGCGCCGTCATCTCCGGTCCGCACGACCGCTACGGCGCGCGGATGGTATGGGTCGCGACCTTCGTGGTGCTGACGGCGCTGTCGCGCCGGTTTGGGGACGACGAGACCTCAGCCGCGGCGTGACAGGAATTCGAGCACGCCGGTCTTGTAGACCTTGTCGCCGACCGCGCGCATGTGGTCGCGGTTCGGAATGTCGAGCACTTCCGAGCCGGGAATGATGGCGCCGAGCGCGCTGGCCGAGCCGGCAACGTCGTCGGTCGAGCCGACCGCGATCAGCACGGGCACGTCGATGCGCGCAGCCTCGTCCTCCGTCATGAGGTCGCGCGTGCCGCGCAGGCAGGCGGCGAGCGCCTTGCGGTCCGAACGGGTCTGATCGGCGAACGCGCGAAACGTGCGGCCCACGGGATCGGTGACGTCGTCGAGCCCTGGCGCTTCCAGCGCCTTCGCGACGTTCTCGCCGGGCCCGGTGCCCTCGATCAGGCCGCCGATGCCGATGCCGCCGAGGATCGCCGAACGCAGGCGCTGCGGCTCGTTGAGGCCGAGCCAGGCCGTCATTCGCCCGCCCATCGAATAGCCCATGATGTCGGCCTGCGGGATCGCGAGATGGTCCATCAGCGCCAGCACGTCGCCGGCCATGGTCGGGATCGAGTACTGCGCCGCCTCGTAGAGCTTTGCGCTGTCGCCGTGGCCGCGATTGTCGAGCGCAATGACGCGGCGGCCGTTCTTGCGCAGTTCCGAGACCCAGGTCGGATAGACCCAGTTCACGTTCTTGCTGGAGGCAAAGCCGTGCACCAGGATGATCGGATCGCCCTCCCCTTCGTCGAGATAGGCAATTTCAACGGCGCCGTTGTGAAAGCTCGGCATCATCAGTTCCACAGGTCTTGAGGGGAATGGAGTGATCTTAGAGCACGATCCGGAAGTGTGCAGCGGTTTTTTCAGCGCGACAAACGCGGAACCGCGTTTGCGCGGAGATCATGCTCAAAGAATAATCTGAGGCGCGATGACGATCGCGCTTCAGGCCGTGACGGCCGTGTTCGCCAGAGCAGCTTCGGCGACGATCTGGGCACGGCGAAGGCGCCGCGCCCGTCTGCGATCGCACCAGGCCTGGGTGAGCCGTTCGGTGGCCGCCTTGATGGAGGACAGCAGACCGAACAACGTCAGTGCCGCACTGAGCAGCCAGAGCGCGAGATCGAACATGCCCCCGATGAGCAGCAGCGCGCCGCGGCCGAGCAGCTTCATGATCGCACGCGTCTTGCCGCCCTGTGCTTCCGCCAGCCGGGCCGCGCGGGCAACGTCCTTCGGGCCTTCGGCGATGCGCAAGCTGTCCATGGCGCCGCGCGTGCCGGTCTTTTCGGCGACGCGCGTGACGTCCTTGCCGAGCCGGACCAGCGCGCCGGCCTTCTCGGCGCGGAATGCCGCCTTGATCGCGCTGACGGTCTCCCCCGGACGAAGCACCGAACCCTTGGCGACTGCGTTCTGAAGCATCGGCGTATCGACGACCTCGCGCGCAGACCGGCCGGCCCATGCCGCGAGCCCCCCGCCGAGCCGCCCGACTTTCCGTGCATCCTTCACCAGCGTCAGTCCGGCACGCACCGGCGCTGCGCCACCGACGGAGACGTAGGTTGCCGCCGTCACCGCAAGGCCGGCGGCCGCAAGGCCCAGCACGAGACGGTCGGTATCCTCGCCCATGGCGAGGTGCTTGCCCTCGCGGACGACATCTCTGATGTCGCCGATCACGAAGAGATCGCCGGCCACGGTTCCGGACAGGCTCGCGACATCGTCGGCGTTGCCGGTGACGAGGCCCGTGGCGAAGCGCTTTGCGAAATGCGGCGTGGAACTCTCCTCCTTGACCGCGTCGCTGACACGGTTCAGCAGGTCGTCGGGGAGCGCGATGTTGCGGTCGCGCGCCAGCGCGACGAAGCTGTCGGCCAGATCGGCGTCGCCCGCTACGAGAGCGGCCTCGATGTTGTCCTGAACCAGGCGGTCGTTCTGCCGCAGCAGCGCATCAAGCTTCAGCTCGGAGAGCGCGGCCGGATCGTCCTGGGCGGCGAGGAGCGCGCCGGCCTCACGGGCGTGCGGCGCTACCTGTGCGAGCATGAAGCTGCAGGCCGCGATACCGGTCAACGCTGTGCTGATTCGCAGCCACTTCATGTGGAAGGCCTGGACGGTCCTGAGATCATTGACGTCTAGTGATTCGTCTTTCGCCGCAATTACGCTCGCCCGCAGACATAGTATGCCAAAATTGCGACACAACGTCCCCGACGAAAGAAGGGCTTTTCTCAGGCCGCAAGATTGTGTCGAATTTGCATGAGCAAATGAGCATGGGGCAATTGCGAGCCTTTCGGTTCCGCTGGACTAGCAATCATCTACACCCACCAGTATGGTCCGCGGCGCCTTAAAGATGCCGCGTCAGTTTTTGATTGTGTCTGTCGCCATTGCCACTCCAGGATGAACTACGATGTCCGACCATGTCGTCCCGCACTTCCACAACGATGCCGGTGTCCCCGTCATCGAGATCGGCTCGCAAGAGTTCATGTGCGTGGGCGCTAATCCTCCGTTCGATCATCCGCACGTCTTCCTCGACCTCGGCAACGACAACGAGATCATCTGCCCCTACTGCTCGACGCTGTACCGCTTCGCGGCCGACCTGAAGGCGGGCGAAGCCCGTCCGCCGGAATGCGTCCTGAAGGACAAGGTGGCCTGACCGCTTCCATCGGTCAGGGGTGGCGCTCTCCCGAACGATTGTCATCGCCGGTGCCGGCATCGGTGGATTGACGGCCGCACTGGCGCTCGCGGCCCGCGGCTTCCGCATCGTCGTGCTGGAAAAGGCCGAGCGGCTCGAGGAAGTCGGCGCCGGCCTGCAGCTCTCCCCCAATGCCAGCCGCGTGCTGGTCGATCTTGGCCTCACTGAGCGCCTCAAGCAGCGCGCCGTCACCCCGGAAGCAGTCTCGATCATGAGCGCGCGGGCCGGCGGCGAACTTTTGCGCATGCCGCTGGGAGAAGCCGCCTCCGCGCGCGCCGGCGCCCCCTATTGGGTGGTGCACCGCGCCGACCTGCAATCCGCGCTCGCCGGTGCAGTCGCCGATCATCCTGACATCGACCTGAAACTCGGCGCGACCTTCGAAGACGTCGCGCCGCACGCCAAGGGGCTGACGGTGGTCCACCGCAGCGGCACGATCCGCCGCAGCGATCTGGCGAGCGCGCTGATCGGCGCCGACGGCATCTGGTCGACGGTCCGCCAGCATCTGTTTCCCGAGGTGCAGCCGCGCTTCTCCGGGCTGATCGCCTGGCGCGGCACGCTGGATGCCACGCAACTGCCGAAGGACTACACGGCGCGCCGGGTCCAGCTGTGGATGGGCCCGAACGCCCATCTCGTCGCCTATCCGATCGCGGGCGGACGCCAGATCAACGTGGTCGCGGTGCTGCCGGGCACCTGGAACAGGCCGGGCTGGAGCACGCCCGGCGATCCGCTGGAGGTGATGGACGCCTTCGCCGCGCCGCGCTGGCCGGCCTCGGCCCGCATGATGCTCGCCACGGTCGACAGCTGGCGGAAATGGGCGCTGTTCGGCGTGCCCGACGGCTGTCCCTGGAGCAAGGGTCCGGTCGCGCTGCTCGGCGATGCCGTGCATGCGATGCTGCCGTTCGCAGCCCAGGGCGCCGGCATGGCGATCGAGGATGCTGCCGTGCTGGCGCAGCATCTGAGCTTTGAGACCACCGAGGGGACTGCGGGCATCACGGCCGCGCTGAAGCAATACGGCCGTGCGCGCGAGGCGCGCGTGCGGCGGGTGCAGCGGACCGCGCGGCAGCAGGGTCGCATCTATCATTTCAGCGGGCCGCTCGCGATCGCGCGCGATCTTGCGATCCGCGCGCTCGGCCCGGAGCGCATGCTGGCGCGGCAGGACTGGATCTACGGCTGGCGGCCCTGAGGCTGATGCAAGCGTGCCGGCTCAGCGCGCGGCGCTGCCGGATCTCGTTGGGGCGGGCTTGATCACCGGCGGCTGCGGGGCGGAGGCCGTCGGCTTGGCGTCGGGCGGCGTTTCCCGGCACTTGTTGCGACGCCAGGCGTCTTCGGTCATCTGCGCCTGCCCGCGCACCGAGATATATTCGTTGCGATAGGCAAGCTCGGACACCACGGCGCCGCCGGCGCCGGTCTGCGCCTTGTCCATCAGTCTCTGCAAATCCGCGGTGCGGTTGGCGTGCGCCTTGCGCTCGGCCTCGAGTTGCTTGCAGTCCCACAATTCATATTTGGCGGGGTCGGCAAAGGCCGGGGCGATCGTCTCGCTCACGCCGGCGCAGCCGGACAGTGCAAGGCCGGCCGCGAGCAGCCCGACGGCCCCGCAGCAAGCGCGCAGGCGATATTGAATCAAAGCAACCATGCCGGATGAATAGTCCCCGTGGATTGAGAATGCCTAAAGCAGCAACAGATGTCCGGATTGAGGCTTTGCCTTGTGGGCCCGGCTCGCTTAAGGAAGAACGCCCCTCCGGCCCGCAAAGCACCAATTCCAGACGGCCAGAGGTGGACTTAAGTGTTTGATCTCGTTGGATCAAGCGGGCATGGCGGAATTGGTAGACGCAAGGGACTTAAAATCCCTCGGTGCGCAAGCGCTGTGCCGGTTCGATCCCGGCTGCCCGCACCATCTTGAGACGGCCCGAGGCGGGCGGACGAGCGCAGCAGGATGCCGGGCTACGGTGTCGGCCGTCATACCTCGTCGATGTATCCGAGCATGTCCCATAGCGTTAGGGTGACCGCGTCCGGCTCAGTTAGGTGCACTATCACCGTAGCTAGCGGCGACTTCCTCATCACCGTTTCTTACGGCGTAAAGCAGCAGTTTCGGATGCAAGCGATCTTGGCCTGGACTTCATGATGCTGCCCTTTGCGAAAAAGCCGACGTTGCAGCCGGAGTCTGCGAATGACAGCCACTCACGAGGGTTGTAATCTCAGGTTGCGTCAATGCCGGAAAATCCCTGAGCACCGTGCCTCCTGCTGATCGATCGTTCACCGCCACCGAGATGCGATTTCTGCTCTGGACGCCACTTCTCCTGATGGCGTTGCCGGGCGCCATCTTCTTTGGGTTTTACCGGTTTGCGTTCTGGGCGACAGCGCACTTGGGCGTCTGGAACAGCAATGCCGAGCAGCTCGTGCTGGATGGCCGCACTATCCTCTGCACGTTCCTGGCGGGAGCACTCGGCGCCTACTTGCGGATAGCTTTCAACCTCTCGGATCTGCGGGCCATACCGCCCGCCGAAGCGACATTCATCGCCAGCGTGCAAGTTCTCGCGGGCGGCATTGTTGGCTTCTTCTTGTATGTCGTCGTGAAATCGAAGGTGCTGCTGCGGATCCTCTATGTAGGTGATGTCTCTACGATTGTCCTTGATTGGGAAGGCGCCGTGGCGCTTTCCCTCTTCGCCGGGCTCGCGGCCCGGAAATCGTCGGCAACGTCATTAAGGGCCGAAAGCAAAAGGCTGACGCGCCGGATTGAACACGCGAAGACTGCACCTGGCAAAAGCGAACTTAATGGTGTTCGCCCTCAATGCTGCGGACGCTTGAGCAATTCGGGCAACCTTGAGATCGCTTTCGCTATCCGCCGTGCCTCATCGCGCGAGAGGTAGTTGCCAGCGTGTTGGTAGCCCCACCCATGCAGGTCTTGTCGGTGGACGACGCAGCAGATCGAGAAGCCGTTCGCGTCTCTCACGCGGAAGCACTCCTCTTCTTCCTCCATCACCCACGGCGCCGGAAACCGCCGGAGGTTATCCATGACATCTGGCTATCTCGCGAGTTGCCGACGTCCTGAACCAGGAGGAACAAGCTGACGTTTGAACGGGCGGGCCGCTCGATGAGCTGGCAAGCGGTGGGGAATAAAGAGGCTGGCCACGACGATCGGATCGGTATCGCCCAAGGCAATCCGCTCCTGAGCCAGGCCGCTCATGACGTTACGCATCTTGAGGATCTCCCCGGCGACAAAGGTGCAGTCCTCGTCGCGATTGATCTGCTCATGCATGATGGCCTCAGCCTCACGCATGCTCACACGTAACGCCCTGATGATCTTACGGATTTCGTTGATACGATTGTCCATGGCTCGCTCCCTGGCTGGACGAGCAGCATAAGAACAAATAGTGAACATAGAGTCAAGACGGGGGTCACATTGAGCCGATCCACGTCAAGGGTCGAGACGGGGGCAGAGCCGCCCTTGGCGGGTCGGCCACGATGCAGGCGGGCTGCCATGATTTCGGCTTCGCATGCGTCGAGGCCTTTCCAGCACTCTGCTCCGCCTGACAGCCATCCCGAAACAAGGGTTGTGCAACGCAACATCGGGGATAGATAAGGCTTCTGAATTTCAGAGGTGCGCTTCTTGTCCGACGTCAATGCCGACGATTGGGTGTCCTCGGGACACCGGCCCATGGGTTTTCCCGAATTCGTTATCGTGATCGCGTCCATCATGGCGCTGAATCCGCTTGCGATGGACATGATGCTGCCGGCGCTGCCCAATATCGGGGCGGCCTTCAAGATTCCCGTCGCCAACCATCTTCAGCTGGTGCTGTCGACCTTCCTGATCGGCTTCGGCGCGGGCCAGTTCGTCATGGGTCCCCTGTCGGACCGCTTCGGCCGCCGCCCGGTGCTGCTCGGCGGCATGGCGGTCTATGCGGTCGCGAGCGTGCTGGCGGTCGCCGCGCCCTCGTTCGAGACGCTGCTCTTGGCGCGCGCGCTGCAAGGGCTCGGCACCTCGGCAACGCGCGTGATCGCGACCTCGATCGTACGCGATTGCTATGTCGGCCGCCGCATGGCGAGCGTGATGTCGCTGGCCATGATGGTGTTCATCGCGGTGCCGGTGATCGCGCCCTCGTTCGGGCAGGCGGTGTTGCTGGTGACGGCGTGGCGCGGCATCTTCGTCGTGCTGATGCTGTACGGCCTGCTCGCGCTCGCATGGTGCGTACTGCGGCTGCCGGAAACCCTTCCCGAATCGGAACGCAGGTCGCTGGCGCCCGCCGACGTGCTCTCGGCGTTCCGGCAGACCGTGACCAATCGCCAGACCATCGGCTACGCCACCGCCGCCGGCAGCGTCATCGGCGCGCTGTTTGCCTATGTCTTCTCGGCCCAGCAAGTGTTCACCGGCGTCTATCACCTCGGCCATTACTTTCCGCTCGCCTTCGCCGCGATCGCGGCCGGCACGGCCGTCGCAGGCTTCCTCAATTCGCAGCTGGTCGGCCGGCTCGGCATGCGCGTGATCTCGCACGGCGCGCTGACGCTCTACACCGTTGTCGCCGCCGTGATGCTGCTGACGGAAATTCTCGGCGTGCTGCCGCTCTCCTTGTTCATGGTGCTCTCCGCCCTGATGATGTTCTCGTTCGGCATGATGGTCGCCAACTTCACCGCGCTCGCCATGGAGCCGCAGGGCCACATCGCCGGCACCGCCTCCTCGCTCTACGGCTCGATCACGACGCTGATCGGTATAGTGGTCGGCATGGCGATCGGGCAGAGCTTCGACGGCACATTGCTGCCGTTCTCGGTCGGCTTCTTCCTGTCGACGCTCGCCGCGCTTGCGATCGTGCTGGTGGTGGAGAAGGGACGGCTGTTCAAGCCGCATCATCGTCCCATCTCGTGAGGAACTTCCCGGCGGCCTCCATGTTGTCCTGCAGCAATCGAGAGGATGCCGAGATGGAACGAGACAACAGACCGGATCAGCCCGCATGGGAGGTCGAGCGACCCACCCCACAGGAACGGTCTTCCGAGGAGCGGCAGGACAGCAGCCTGCCCTTCGCGAGTGAAGGGCTCGAGCAGGTGCGCGACAGCCACTGCTAGAACGGATCGAACAGCTATCGCTTCATGGAAAACGGCGCCGCGGAGACCCGCGGCGCCGTTTGTTTTTCACACGCAGGCGACTGCCTATTCCGACTTACTGCCTATTCCGACTTGTCGACGTTCCAGAACAGCGGCGTTGCCGGGCCGTCGAGCACGCCGGTCAGCGATTTGCGCCAGCCGCTCGGCAGGAGGTACTGCCCGAGCGGGATGTAGATCACTTGCTCATAGGCTTCCTTCTGGATGTCGGCTGCGATCTTCTTCTGCTCGTCGGTCGAGGGGGCGCGGACGAAGGCATCCTTGAGCTGCTCGATCTTGGCGTCTTCCGCCCAGCCGAACCAGCCCTTCTTGCCCTGGCCGCCGATCGAGAGATTCGCGATCGGGTTGGAGACGTCGGCCGCGACCCAGTTGGTGAAGAACATGTTCCAGCCGCCCTCCTTCGGCGGCTTCTGGCTGGCGCGGCGGCTCACCACCGTCTGCCAGTCGGTCGCCTGCAGGTCGACCTTGAAGCCGGCCTCGCGCAGCAGCTGGGCGGCCACGATCGGCTGCGCCTTGAGCGTCGTGACGTCGCCGGGCGCCATCACCACGACCGGGGTGCCGTCATAACCGGACTCGGCGAGCGCCTTCTTGGCTTCCGCCATGCCGTTGCCCTTCACCAGGGTTTCGGCGCCGACGTCAGTCGCGAGCGGCGTATCGCACACGAAGAACGCGCCGCAGATCTTCTGGTACTTGGCGTTGCCGACGAGCGCGTCGAGAACGTCCTTCTGGTTCATCGCCAGCAAGGCAGCACGGCGCACCTTCACATTGTCGAACGGCGGATAGAGGAAGTTCATGCGGCCGAGCGTCTGGAAACCGAACTTGTTGGAGACCTCGATCGTGAGCTCCTTGTTCGCTTCCAGCACCGGCAGCATGTCGTAGGGCAGGTTTTCCATGAAGTCGATGTCACCCGACTGCAGCGCGTTCACCGCGGTCTGCGAGTCCGGCATCGTGATCCACTCGACGCGGTCGACCTTCACCACCTTGCCGCCGGAGGTCCAGCTCGACGGCTCCTTGCGCGGCACGTAATCGGTGTTCTTGACGTAGATCGCCTTCACGCCGGGCTGGAATTCCGACTGCACGAACTTGAAGGGGCCCGAACCGATCTGCTCGGGGATCTGCTTGTCCGGCGGCGTCTCGGCGAGGCGCTTCGGCATCATGAAGGCGACGCGCGAGGACGGCTTGCCGATGGAGTCGAGCACGAGGCCGTAGGGCTCCTTCAGCTTCAGCGTGATGGTCTTGGCGTCGGTCGCCTCGATGCTCGCGGTGAAATCCATGAGCTTCTGGCCCATGCCGTCGACCGCGGCCCAACGCTTGAGCGAGGCGACGCAGTCTTCCGCCGTCACCGGCGCACCGTCATGCCACTTCAGGCCGTCGCGCAGCGTGAAGGTGTAGGTCAGCTTGTCGTCGGAGATCTTCCAGTCCGCCATCTGCGGCTGGATCTTGAAGTTCGAATCGGTGGCCACCAGCGTGTCGTAGACCATGTAGCCGTGGTCACGCGTGATGTAGGCCGTGGTGAAGATCGGGTCGATGATGCGCAGATCGGAATGCATCACCGCGGTGATGGTCTTGCCGGCTGCAAGCACTGGCGAGGCCAGTGCGGTCGAAAGCGCGACGACCGACAGCGCAAGTTTGGAGGCGAACGCGCGAGGCCCCCGGCGCATGAAGTGGAACATAAAAAGTTTCTCCTGACGTGAAACTGTTCAAAGGCAGGTTATTGATTGAGCATCCGGTTCGTTCTTTGGGCGAACTAACCTCATGCAATGCCTTTGTCTTTTCGAGACTTGCAGACAGTGCCGAGCGCGTCAATCCGGTTTCGCTGCAGCCCCTCGCGGCGTGCGCACGGGCTCCACAAGGATCGGTTTGGCTCTACAACGCTCTCCGCTTGTCCTGTCCAGCGCCAATGCAATGCGCGTTCCATCTTTCGAAGCTTGAGAGACATTGAGATGAATCCAGCCAATCTTCCCTTCGATTCCGAGGCGATGCTTGAAGGCCTGCGCGGCTGGGTCGAATGCGAGAGCCCGACCTGGGACGCGAGTGCCGTGAACCGCATGCTCGATATCGCAGCGCGGGATATGGCGATCATGGGTGCGACGATCGAACGCATCGGCGGCCGGCAAGGCTTCGGCGGCGTGATCCGCGCGCGCTTTCCGCATCCGAAGCAGGGCGAGCCGGGCATCCTGATCGCGGGACACATGGATACCGTGCATCCGGTCGGCACGATCGAGAAGCTGAAATGGCGACGCGAGGGCAGCAGGTGCTACGGCCCCGGCATCTACGACATGAAGGGCGGCAACTATCTCTCGCTGGAAGCGATCCGGCAGCTGGCACGCGCCTCCTTCACCACGCCGCTCCCGATCACGGTGCTGTTCACGCCCGACGAGGAAGTCGGAACGCCCTCGACGCGCGACATCATTGAGGCAGAGGCCGCGCGCAACAAATACGTGCTGGTGCCCGAGCCCGGCCGCCCCGACAACGGCGTCACCACCGGACGCTACGCCATTGCGCGCTTCAATCTCGAGGCCACGGGACGGCCGAGCCACGCCGGCGCAACATTGTCGGCGGGACGCTCGGCGATCCGCGAAATGGCCCGGCAGATCCTCGCCATCGACGCGATGACGACGGAGGACTGCACCTTCTCGGTCGGCGTCGTGCATGGCGGACAATGGGTCAATTGCGTTGCCACGACCGCGACCGGCGAAGCGCTGTCGATGGCCAAGCGCCAGGCCGATCTCGATCGCGGCGTCGAGAGGATGCTGGCCCTGTCGGGCACAACCAATGATGTCACGTTCAAGGTGACGCGTGGCGTCACCCGGCCGGTGTGGGAACCCGATGCCGGCACCATGGCGCTGTACGAAAAGGCGCGCGGCATCGCCAAATTGCTCGGCGCCGAGCTGCCGCATGCGAGCTCCGGCGGCGGCTCCGACGGCAACTTTACCGGCGCCATGGGCATCCCGACGCTCGACGGCCTGGGCGTGCGCGGAGCCAACGGCCACACGCTCGAAGAGTATATCGAGGTCGAGAGCCTCGTCGAACGCGGCCGCCTGATGGCGGGGCTGCTGGCGACGCTGGAGTGATTGGATTGGCCTTCGATGAAGAGGGTCCCAAAACGACTGGCCGCACTGCAAAACCTGTGGCCCTGATGGCACGGGAATTGCTGAAATGTTAGGCTGGTGGCAGAACAGGCCATGACCGCTGCTGCCGATTTGACTCTAATCTGACGGATCCAACTTGCTCGGATATCTCCTTCGCCGAATCTTCGCCGCCGTGCCCGTGATGGGCGTCGTCGCGCTATTCGTCTTCCTCCTGCTCCGCCTCACCCCCGGCGATCCCGCCGCGATTCTCGCCGGCGACAACGCGACGCCGGAACGGCTGGAGCGCATCCGCGCTTCGCTCGGCCTCAACGAGCCCCTGATCGTGCAGTTCATCACCTGGGTGAACAAGCTGCTGCACGGCGATCTCGGGACCTCGCTGATCTCCAACCTGCCGGTCATGAAGATGATCGGCCAGCGCGTCGAGCCGTCGATCTCGATTGCGCTGTCGACCATCATCCTCGCCGTCATCGTCGCCGTCCCCTTAGGGGTGATCGCGGCCTGGAAGCACGGCACCTGGATCGACCGCTTCGTGATGGGTCTCTCGGTGCTCGGCTTCTCGGTGCCGGTGTTCGTGGTCGGCTACGTCCTGATCGAGGTTTTCGCGATCGATTTGCGCTGGGTGCCGGTGCAGGGCTTCAAGAGCATCAGCGCCGGCTTCGGAGCGTTCTTCGAGCGCATGATCCTGCCGACCTGTGCGCTGTCCTTCATCTACATCGCGCTGATCGCGCGCATGACGCGCGCGGCGATGCTCGACGTGCTCGGCGAGGACTATGTCCGTACCGCGCGCGCAAAAGGCATCAACGAGGTCGCCGTGATGATGCGCCATGCGCTGCGCAACGCCGCGGTGCCCGTCATCACCGTGATCGGCACCGGCTTTGCGCTTCTGATTTCAGGCGTCGTCGTCACCGAGAGCGTGTTCAACATCCCCGGCATCGGCCGCCTCACCGTGGATGCGGTGCTGGCGCGCGACTATCCGGTGATCCAGGCGATGATCCTGCTGACGTCGCTGATCTACGTCGTCGTCAATCTTCTGATCGACGTCGCCTACACCCTGCTCGATCCCCGGATCCGGTACTGAGGCAAGGACAAGAACAAAAATGTCGGTCGATACCCTTCCCCAGTCGTCCATCCCGATCACGTCGCCGCTGCGGCCACGTCTCGGATTCCTGACCTCGACGCCGATCATCGCCACGGCAACGGTCTTGCTCGCGCTGATCGTGGTGATCTCGATCCTCGCGCCGCTGATCGCGCCGCATGATCCGATCCAGCTTGCGCCGTCGCAGCGGCTCAAACCCTCGTCCGCGCAATTCCTGCTCGGCACCGACGCCTATGGACGCGACCTGCTGTCGCGCGTGATCTATGGCGGCCGGATCTCGCTGCTGATCGGCATCGGCTCGGCAATCCTGTCGATCGTCATCGGCCTCGCGATCGGCCTCGTCTCCGGCTTCTTCAAGCTGGTCGATTCCGTTCTGATGCGGGTCATGGACGGCCTGATGGCGATGCCGAGCATCCTGCTCGCGATCGCCGTGGTGTCGCTCTCCGGCGCCAGCCTCTGGACCGTGCTGATCGCGATCACCATCCCCGAGATTCCGCGCGTGGCGCGCCTGGTACGATCGGTCGTGCTGTCGGCGCGCGAGGAGCCTTACGTCGAGGCCGCGATCTCGGTCGGCTCGTCCTTGCCGAAGATCATGTGGCGGCACCTGATGCCGAACACGATCGCACCGCTGATCGTCCAGGGCACCTATGTCTGCGCCTCCGCGATCCTCACCGAGGCCATCCTCTCCTTCCTCGGCGCCGGCATCTCGCCGGAGACGCCGACCTGGGGCAACATCATGGCCGAGGGTCGCCAGTACTTCCAGATCAAGCCGTCGCTGATCTTCTGGCCGGGCCTGCTGCTCTCGATCGCCATCCTCAGCATCAACCTGATCGGCGACGCCGCCCGCGACGCCCTCGATCCCCGCATGAAGCAGCGGGAAGGCAAGTGATGACCGATCAAGTGATGACCAACACCGTTCTCGACATCAACAACCTCGTCGTCTCCGTCGGCAAGAAGCCGGGCGGGCCGAAGATCATCGACGGCATCTCGATCCAGGTGCGCGAGCGCGAGACGCTGTGCCTCGTCGGCGAAAGCGGCTCGGGCAAATCGGTGACCTCGCTCACCACGATGGGCCTGCTGCCGAAGGGCACGCTGGTTCCCACCGCCGGCAGCGTCAAATTGGTCGGCGAAGAGATCCTCACCGCGACCGACCGCCGCTTGCGACAGCTGCGGGCCACGCGGATGGCGATGATCTTCCAGGAGCCGATGACCGCGCTCAATCCGGTGGTGCCGGTCGGCCGCCAGATCGACGAGGTGCTGCGCGCGCATACCAAGCTCGATGCGAGAGCGCGGAAGAAGCGCATCCTCGACATGATGGAGCAGGTCCGCCTGCCCCAGGTCGAGCGCATCTTCGCCTCCTACCCGCACCGCCTCTCCGGCGGCCAGCGCCAGCGCATCATGATCGCGATGGCACTGGTGCTCGAGCCCAAGCTGCTCATTGCGGACGAGCCGACCACCGCGCTCGACGTCACCACGCAGAAGCAGATCCTGACGCTGATCCGCGACCTCCAGCGCGATCACGGCACCGCCGTGCTGTTCATCACCCACGACATGGGCGTGGTGGCCGAGATCGCCGACCGCGTCGCGGTGATGCGGCAGGGCCGCCTGGTCGAGACCGGCCCGCTCGAGACCGTGCTGCGCAATCCGACCATGGAATACACCCGCAATCTCCTCTCCTCGGTGCCGAGCCTGGTGCCGCGGCCACCGCGCGAGGAGAGCCGCGAGCCCGTGGCGCTCGAGGCCAACGACCTCAGCAAGGTCTACAAGGAGCGCGCATTCTTCGGCAAAGGCCGCGAGGTCGTCGCGGCCGACAAGGTCACGCTGACGCTGCGCAAGGGCCGCACCCTCGGCATCGTCGGCGAAAGCGGCTCCGGCAAGTCGACCGTGGCCCGCTGCATCGTCCGCCTGATCGACCCGACCTCCGGCGGAGTGCGTCTCGCCGGCCGCGAGATCGCCGACATCTCGCGGCGGCTGCTGCAGCCGCACCGGCAGAAGATCCAGATCGTGTTCCAGGATCCCTACCGCTCGCTCAACCCGCGCGTCACCGTCGGCGAGAGCATCGCCGAGGGCCCGATCAATTACGGCGTCCCGCATGCTGACGCGATCAAGCGCGCGCGCGAGCTGCTCGAGCTCGTCGGCCTGCCGGCCGACGCGGTGTCGCGCTATCCGCACCAGTTCTCCGGCGGCCAGCGCCAGCGCATCGCGATCGCTCGCGCGCTCGCGCTCGATCCGGACGTGCTGGTCGCCGACGAAGCCGTCTCCGCACTCGACGTTTCGGTGCAGGCGCAGGTGCTGGAACTCTTCGACGAGATCCAGAAGCGGCTCGGCATCGCCATCCTGTTCATCACCCACGACCTGCGCGTCGCCGCCCAGATCTGCGACGAAGTGGTGGTGATGCAGCACGGCCGCGTCGTCGAACAGGGCCCCGCCGCCGAGGTGCTGACGCATCCGAAGGAGGCCTACACCAAGGCGCTGCTGGAAGCCGCACCGGGGCGTGACTGGGACTTTGCGAACTTCCGGCCAGTGTCGGAGGGCGTGGGGGCAAGCGCGTGATGCGTTCTCCGGTGTCGTCCTGGCGAAAGCCAGGACGACACCGAGGGTGTGGTGCGTTGCTACGCTCACAACGAACACCGCATCCGCAGCATTCCCAAAACAGCTTGATCCCATGCGCTTTCGAATTGCTTCCCTCCTTGCCCTCGCCGCAGGGCCGAGGCTAACGTCGCGCACTCTTGATTGACCGGACTGAATTGAATGACACGTATCGCCGTCGGCGGCTTCCTGCACGAGACCAACACCTTCGCTCCGACCAAGGCGACATTTGCGGACTTCCAGCATGGCGGTGGCTGGCCGGCGATGACGCAAGGCCCCGACGTGCAGAAGGTGATGCGCCGCATCAATGTCGGCCTTGCCGGTTTCGCCGACAGCGCCGAGGCCAATGGCTGGGAACTCATTCCGACGATCGCCTGCGGAGCGAGCCCCTCAGCACACGTTACGAAAGACGCCTTCGAGCGTATCGTGAAGGTGATGGTCGACGGCATCCAAGCCGCCGGCCCGCTCGACGCGGTCTATCTCGATTTGCACGGCGCGATGGTCACCGAGCATCTCGACGATGGCGAAGGCGAGATTCTGGCGCGCGTGCGCCGCGTCATCGGCAAGGATGTTCCGCTGGTCACCAGCCTCGATCTGCACGCCAACGTGACAAGCGAGATGATCGAGCATGCGGATGCGCTGATCGCCTACCGCACCTATCCGCATGTCGACATGGCCGAGACCGGCCGCGCCTGCGCGCGACATCTCGCGCTGCTGCTGAAGACCAAGCAGCGCTTCGCAAAAGCGTTCCGCCAATTGCCGTTCCTGATCCCGATCAGCTGGCAGTGCACCAACGACCAGCCAACCAAGGGCATCTACGACAAGCTCGCCGCGCTCGAGAGCGATGCGGTTCCCACGCTGTCCTTCGCGCCCGGCTTCCCCGCCGCCGATTTCCGCGATTGCGGGCCGAGCGTGTTCGCCTATGGCAAGACGCAAGCGGACGCCGACCGCGCCGCGGATGCGATCGTGAAACTGATCGAAAGCCACGAGGACGATTTCGACGGCAAGATCTGGTCGCCCGACGACGGCGTGCGCCACGCCATGGAACTTTCGAAGAGCGCGAGCAAGCCGATCATCATCGCCGACACCCAGGACAATCCCGGCGCCGGCGGCGATTCCGATACCACGGGCATGCTGCGCGCACTGGTGCGCAACAAGGCGAGCGCCGCGACCGGCGTGATCTACGATCCGGAATCGGCCAAGGCCGCGCATGCAGCCGGCGTTGGCGCCACCGTGACGCTCTCGCTCGGCGGCAAGTCCGGCATTCCCGGCGATGAGCCCTATCGCGAGACCTTCGTCGTCGAAAAGCTTTCCGACGGCCGCTTCATCGCGCCCGGTCCCTACTATGGCGGCCGCGAGATGGAGATGGGTCCCTCCGCAGCCTTGCGCATCGGCGACGTCCGCGTCGTCGTCTCCTCGCACAAGGCGCAGCTCGCCGACCAGGCGATGTACCGTTATGTCGGCATCGAGCCGACCGCGCAGAAGATCCTGGTCAACAAGAGCTCGGTACACTTCCGCGCCGATTTCGAGCCGATCGCGGAAAAGCTGATGATCTGCGCCGCGCCCGGCGCGATGCCGGCCGACACCGCTTCGCTACCCTGGACGCGCCTGCGTCCGGGCATCCGCATCAAGCCGAACGGCCCCGCTTTCACGCCCACCTCACGCTAACCGGACAGGACACATGCCCACGATCGACCGCATCGACGGCTACGCCGACGAACTCACTGCTATCAGGCGCGACCTCCACGCCCATCCCGAGATCGGCTTCGAGGAAGTGCGTACCTCTGGCATCGTCGCCGACAAGCTGAAGAGCTGGGGCATCGAGGTGCATCGCGGGCTCGGCGGCACCGGCGTGATCGGTGTCATCAAGGGCAAAGGCTCGGGCGGCAAGCGCATCGGCCTGCGCGCCGACATGGACGCGCTGCCGATGGAAGAGAACACCAATCTGAAATGGAGTTCGAAAATCCCGGGCCGCTTCCACGGCTGCGGTCATGACGGCCACACCACCATGCTGCTCGGCACCGCGCGTTACCTGGCCGAGACCAAAAACTTCGACGGCACCGTGCACCTGATCTTCCAGCCGGCCGAGGAAGGCCTCGGCGGCGCCCGCGCGATGATCAAGGACGGGCTGTTCGAGAAGTTTCCGTGCGACGAGCTCTACGGCCTGCACAACGCGCCCGATCTCAACCACGGCGAGATCGCGATCCTGCCGGGCCCCGCGATGGCCAGCGCCGACTTCTTCGACCTTCGCATCACCGGTTATGGCGCGCATGGCGCGATGCCCGAGCGTTCCAAGGACGCGGTGATCATCGCAACCACGCTGGCGCAGGCGATCCAGACCATCGTCAGCCGCAACGTCGAGCCGCTGCAGGCCGCCGTCATCTCGATCACGCAGATTCACGCCGGTTCCGCCTACAACGTCATCCCCGGCGAAGCGCATCTCTGCGGCACCATCCGCACCTTCTCGAACGAAGTCCGCGCCCTGATCGCCGAACGCATCCGCACGATCTGCTCCGGCATTGCCGCCGCGTATCAGTGCACGATCGAAGCCGACATCCGCGACACCTTCGGCGTGCTGGTCAACCAGGTCGAGCAGTCCAAGGTGGTCGAGGAGGTCGCGCGCACGATCGTCAACCCCGCCAACGTGATCACCCGCACCCAGCCGAAGATGGGCAGCGAGGATTTCGCCGACATGCTGCAGACCATTCCCGGCGCCTATTTCTGGGTCGGCCATGACGGCTCGGTGCCCGTGCACAATCCCGGCTTTGTGCTCGACGACAAGATCCTGCCGATCGGCGCCAGCATGTTCGCCCGGATCATCGAAACGCGCATGCCGGTGGGCTAGCAATGCATAAAAAGAGCGTCGAAGAGGCGGTCACCTCGCTGCACGATCTCTCCGCGGTCGACCTGATCGCGGGCTATCGCGCCAAGCAGTTCTCGCCGAGCGAGGTGCTGGAGGACGTGCTCGCGCACGTCGCGGCGTGGGAGCCACATCTCAAGGCGCTTTATGCGTTCGATCCCGACAGTGCGCGCGAGGCCGCAAAGGCCTCGACCGCGCGCTGGACCGGCGGCGAACCGTCCGGCGCGCTCGACGGCGTACCCGTGACGGTGAAGGACAACATCGCGACCAAGGGCGTGCCGGTGCCGCTGGGCGCGGCCAGCGTCAAGCTGGTGCCCGCCGAAAAGGATGCACCGCCCGCCGCGCGCCTGCGTGAGGCCGGCGCGGTGATCTTCGCAAAGACCACCATGCCCGATTACGGAATGCTGTCCTCGGGGCTCTCCTCTTTCCATGCGCTCGCGCGCAACCCCTGGGATCTCTCCAAGAACCCCGGCGGCTCCAGCGCGGGCGCCGGCGCTGCTGCGGCCGCCGGCTATGGCCCTCTGCATCTCGGCACCGATATCGGCGGCTCGGTCCGCCTGCCCGCGGGCTGGTGCGGCCTCGTCGGCCTGAAGCCGAGCTTCGGCCGCGTTCCGATCGATCCCACCTATGTCGGCCGCGTCGCAGGTCCCATGACCCGCACGGTGGACGATTGTGCGCTGATGATGAGCGTGATCGCAAAGCCCGACCGGCGCGACGGCATGAGCCTGCCCGCCGAGCCGCTCAACTGGAAGGGACTGGAAAAGTCTCCGCGCAAACTGCGCATCGGGTTGATGCTTGATGCCGGCGTCGGCCTGCCGGCAGAAAGGTCCGTCCGCGACGTTGCCGTGAAAGCCGCCAAGGCGTTCGAATCTGCTGGCGCCGTCGTCACGGAGGTCGGCGGCATCCTGACGCGCGAGATGCTCGATGGCCTCGATAATTTCTGGCGCGCGCGGATGTGGGACGATCTGTCAAAACTGACGCCAGCCGAACAGGCCAAGGTGCTGCCCTACATCTTCACATGGGGCGAGTCCGGCGCGAAGCTTTCAGGTGTCGACGTCATCCGCGGATTCAACCAGACCATGGCGATCCGCGCGGCGGCGTCAAAGCTGTTCTGCGAGCTCGACTATGTGATCTCGCCTACCGCACCGAACGTGAACTATCCGGCGGAATGGGCCTCCCCCACCAACGATCCCATGAGGCCGTTCGAGCACATCTGCTATACCGTGCCGTGGAATATGTCGGAGAACCCTGCGGTCTCGCTCAACGGCGGTTTCGACGCCAATGGCTTTCCCATCGGCGTGCAGATCGTCGGCCGCCGCTTCGACGACATCGGCGTGCTCGGCATGGCCAAGGCGTTCGAGGGCCTGCGGGGGGCACAGAAGCCCTGGCCGAAGCCGCCGGCACACTAGCGTCTCAGCACAAGCGCGGGCCGAACCCGCGCATCCATCCTCTTCGAGAGGATGGATTGCCGGGTCAAGCCCGGCAATGACAGAATTGAATCAAGAATACGAGGGAAGGAAACCACCATGGCGTATGAGACGATCAAGTACGAGGTCGCCGAGCAGATCCTCACCATCACGCTGAACCGGCCCGACAAGCTCAACGCCTTCAACGCGCAGATGCAAGCAGAGCTGATCGACGCGTTCGACGCCGCCGACAAGGACGACAACGTCCGCGCCATCATCGTCACCGGCGCCGGCCGCGGCTTTTGCGCAGGCGCGGATCTGTCGTCGGGCGCCGACACCTTCGACCGCGACGCGCGGCGCGGGCCGGTGAAGCGTTTCGCCGACGGCAAGGTCGATTACAGCGATCCGCAGGTGCGCGACGGCGGCGGCCAGGTGACCTTGCGCATCTTCAAATGCCTCAAGCCCGTCATCGCCGCGGTGAACGGCCCCGCGGTCGGCATCGGCGTCACCATGCAGCTTGCGATGGACATCCGCATTGCCTCGGATGCCGCGCGCTTCGGCTTCGTGTTCTCCCAGCGCGGCATCGTGCCGGAGGCGGCATCGAGCTGGTTCCTGCCGCGCATCGTCGGCATCTCGCAGGCGCTGGAATGGTGTTATTCCGGCCGCGTCTTCCCGGCGCAGGAAGCGCTTGCGGGGCGTCTCGTCAGCAAGGTCGTAGCCCCCGATGATCTGCTTCCGACCGCCCGCGCGCTCGCCAAGGAGTTCGCGGCGAAGACCGCGCCGGTCTCGGTCGCGCTGATCCGCCAGATGATGTGGCGCATGATGGGGGCCGACGATCCCATGGAAGCCCACAAGGTCGACAGCCGCGGCATCTACACCCGCGGCCGCTCGGACGACGTCAAGGAAGGCGTGGTGTCGTTCCTGGAGAAGCGCCCGGCGCAGTTCAAGAACAAGGTGTCGACGGATATGCCGGACTATTTCCCGTGGTGGACGGAGCGGGAATATAAATAGCTTCGTAGGGTGGGTTAGCCTTGCGACTGCGCAAAGCGCGGTCGCTGGGCGTAACCCACCAACTTCGTTCAGCGAACGCGGAAGCATGGTGGGTTACGCCGAGCAGATGCGCTTCGCTTATCTGCGGGGCTAACCCACCCTACGGCAGCATCACTCCGTCACCAGCGCCACGCGCCCGATCGCCTTGCGGTCGAGCAACAGCCGCATCGCCTTCGCATAATCCTCCAGCGGCAGGCGATGCGAGACGTTGGGGCGGAGCTTGCCCTCCTCCGCCCATTGCAGCAGCGCCTTCAGCCGGACTTCGCCGAGCGCCGGATTTTTCCGCACCGCCTCGCCCGCGCGCACGCCGAGCACGCTCGCGCCCTTGATCAGCAGCAGATTGGTCTTGGCCGAGCCGATGCCACCGGTGAAACCGATCACCAGGAGGCGCGCGCCCCAGGCGATGCAGCGCATCGAGTCTTCGAACACCTGCCCGCCGACCGGATCGAACACGACGTCGGCGCCGCGGCCGTCGGTGATGCGCTTGACGGCGTCGCGAAACGGCTCGCGGTCGTAGCGCACGAGATGGTCGGCGCCGCGCGACTTCGCGATCGCGAGCTTCTCGTTACTGGAGGCGGTCGCGATCACGGTGGCGCCCAGCATCTTGCCGAGCTCGACGGCGGCAAGACCGACGCCGCCGCCCGCACCATGAACCAGCAGCACCTCGCCCGGCTCGACCCGGCCGCGATCGATCAGCGCATGATAGGCGGTGCCATGGCCGGCGAGATAGGTCGCGGCCTCCGCGTAATCGAATGTCGATGGCATCGGCGTCAGCTGCGACGGCATCACCACGGCCTCATCGGTGAAAGCGCCATGGCGCATCTTCACGATGACCTTGTCACCGACCGCAACACCCCTCGCCTCCGCGCCCACCTCGGTGACATCGCCGGCGGCTTCCATGCCGGGCGTGAACGGCAGCTCGGGCTTGAGCTGATATTCACCCGCGGCCATCAGCACGTCGGGAAAGTTCAACCCGGCGGCGCGGATTGCGACGCGGACCTCGCCCGGTTTGAGGGCGCGCGACGGAAACTCTTCCAGCCGCAAGGTTTCCGGCGCACCGAGCGCGCGGCAGACGACAGCGCGCACCATCAGGCCGCGCTCGCCTTGCTGCGCAGCAGCGCCTCGCGGATCAGGGGCAGCCGGTCGTTGCCGAAGTACATGTCGGTCTTGTTGACGAAGATCGTCGGTGAGCCGAAGCCGCCGCGCGCAACGACCCCCTCGGTGTTGGCCTTGAGCTGATCCTTGATGCCTTGTTCCGCGATGCCGGCGAAGAATTTTTGCTCGTCGATGCCGACCTTCTTGCATATCTCGGCGAGCACGGCATCCTGCGAGATGTCCTTGTCGGCGCCCCAATAGGTCTCGAACACGGCCGTCGCAAACGGCACCATGTCCCGACCAAGCCAGATGCAGCCGCGCATCGCCTTCACGCTGTTCACGGGAAACACCGTCGGCGGCATCTTGATCGACAGCCCGGCGGAGCGCGCCCAGTCCTGAAGATCCTTCTTCATGTAGCGCGCCTTCAGCGGCACCGGCGTCTCGCGCTGCGCATAGACGCTCGGATTGACCGTGTTGAAGATGCCGCCGACCAGGATCGGCCGCCAGATGATTTCGGCACCACACTCCCCGGCCAGCGGCTGGATGTTGTGGAAGGCGAGATAGGTCCAGGGGCTGGAACAGTCGAAGAAGAATTCGATCATGGCGTTTCCTTGTGTTTTGTTACTGCTCTCTCCTCCGTCATTGCGAGCGCAGCGAAGCAATCCAGACCGTCACCGCCGAAAGATTCTGGATTGCTTCGCTGCGCTCGCAATGATGTTGTGGACGGCCCCACCTGAACGGCATCAAGTGCCAAAACGTGGTCGCCGGAGCGCCACAAAGAGGGGAGCCGTCCATGGCGAAGTTTATCAGAGCGGCGATTGATCTGGGCA
>NZ_JAVAYM010000148.1:0-461 GCF_054185205.1 Bradyrhizobium sp. 14AA
ACCTCGCTGCAGAACGAGACCGGCACGATCGCTCGCAACCAAGCGACGAACACCGGCCTGGGTGCACGAGACATGAATTGAAAGGAATCGAGATGCGCTTCAAGAAGTCAATATCGATGGCCATGGCGAGTATCGCCCTCGCCGGCGCGGTCCCCGCTCTGGCGACCGGCATCGGCCACAGCTTTTTTATGCGTGGATCGATCATCGGCAAGGACACGACCGGAACGATCGTGTGTGTCGGCAAAGCAGATGGCGCGACAGTCGGACAGGTGCTTGACGTCTATCGCGTGAAGACGCTGCCCGGCTCCGGCTACAAAGGAAGCGGCCCCGCTTATCGCCGAGACCTCATCGGCCACGTCAGGGTCGATCATATATTTGACGACCATTTTGCGCATGTGAGCGTCGCCGACGGCGCTCCCGCAGTTCACGACATCGTCGAGCTCCGCAAGAAATAAGGGCGT
>NZ_JAVAYM010000033.1:0-70490 GCF_054185205.1 Bradyrhizobium sp. 14AA
GGATTTCATCAGGGCCAGCGGTCATAAACCCCGCACCAACAGGCCGGACATATGACCGAAGCAGACCAACTCGTTCGATACTTCAAAAAGCGCTTGCCAATAGGGGCCGTCCACATATGACGAGGAGAGGCCACGGCCCCCAAACAAAAACCCCGGCCTTTCGGCCGGGGCTCGTGTCCGTTCTCTCTGGCCTATCGCTTAGTCGCGCTGGCCGAGAAGCTGCAGGAGCAGCGTGAACAGGTTGATGAAGTTCAGGTACAGCGACAGCGCGCCGGTGATGGCCGCACGCTCTGCGATGTCACCGCCGGCCGAGGCGTAGCCGTAGATGTAGTCGTTCTTGAGCCGCTGGGTATCCCAGGCGGTGAGGCCCGCGAACACCAGCACGCCGACCACCGACACGATGAACTGCAGCATCGAGCTGGCCAGGAACAGGTTCACCAGGCTCGCGATGATGATGCCGATCAGGCCCATGAACAGGAACGAGCCCATCCCGGTCAGATCACGCTTGGTGGTGTAGCCGTAGAGGCTCAGCGCACCGAAGGTCGCCGCGGTGATGAAGAACACCCGCACGATCGAGGTGTGGGTGAACACCAGGAAGATCGACGACAGCGAGATGCCCATCAGCGCCGAGAACACCCAGAACAGGATCTGGGCGGTCGAGGGAGCGAGACGGTTGATGCCCGCCGAGATCACGAACACCATGGCGAGCGGCGCGAGCATGAACAGCCACTTCAGGGGGCTGACGAACATCGCGTAGCCGAACGGCGTCAGGAACAGCTTGCCGACGCGGACGGCGTCCGCGGTCGGAACGTCGGTCACGGCGGCCATGTAGACACCGAGCGCGGCAAGGCCGGTGATGGCCAGGCCGATGCTCATGTAGTTGTAGATGCGCAGCATGTAGGCGCGCAGGCCGGCATCGACCGTCGCGGCGTCAACACGCCCGGCGGCCCTGCCGAAAGGAGAAGCGTAGTTACGGTCTAGGTCCGACATGGTCGAATTCCCGTTGGTTGGCCGGTCCGGCATGAGGGTCGCCATGCCGCCGGTTCGTCAAACTCTATCTCGGATACCGATGTCTGCCGACTAAATTTTGGCTAACAATCGGGGGCTCCGAACCCATTGGATATGTGGGAAACTAACACATTCGCCGCAACCTTCCACGCGCGGCTGAATGTCGCCCTTGGCGGCAATCCTGACGCGAACCTGACGAGCGGTCGTGGTTAATCGCGGGAATCGTGCGATTCCGCCCTCCTGCGGCGACCCGCTACCATTTGTCACAAATTCCGCAACACCGTCGCGGGCTTTTTGTTCAACGCCAGCAGCGTGCCCGCGAGCCCGAGCCCGACCGTGACGACGAGAGCGGCCGCGACCACACCGGCCGCGCTGCCGGCCTGCCAGACGAAACTCAGCGTCATCAGCCGCGTCACGATCATCCAGGCGGCGATGCTGCCCGCGAATACGCCGAACACCGCGGTCGCGAGCCCGATCAGCAGGTATTCGAGTGCATAGGCGCCGAGCAGCCGCAGCCGCGTCGCGCCCAGCGTCTTCAGGATCACCGCGTCATAGACCCGGTGCCGGTGGCCGGCGGCGAGCGCACCACCCAGCACCAGGATCGCCGAGATCAGGGTCACCGCGCTGGCGCCGCGAATCGCCAGCGCCAGATTGGTCACGACCGATCCGACCGTCTCCATCACCTCGCGCACGCGCACGCTCGTCACCATCGGATAGGCGTCCGCGACCTGCTTGATGATCTTGCCGTCGCCGGCCGCATCGCCGCCCGCTTCCGTCAGCGTCGCGATGTGGGTATGCGGCGCGCCCTTGAAGGCATTCGGCGAGAACACCAGCACGAAATTGATGCCCATCCCCTGCCAGTCGATGGTGCGCAGATTGCCGATCCTGGCCGGAATGTCGCGGCCCAGCACGTTGACCACGACCTCGTCGTCGAGCTTGAGGCCAAGTCCGTCCGCGATCTTCTTCTCCATCGAGACCAGCGGCGGGCCGGAATAGTCGGCGCTCCACCATTCGCCCTCGACCACCTTGGAACCCTTCGGCAATTCGCCGGTATAGGTCAGGCCGCGGTCGCTTTGCAGCACCCACTCCGAATCGGTGGTGGGCTTGAGCTCCTCGGCGCGCAGCCCGCGCGCGGCGACGATGCGCCCGCGCAGCATCGGCACGTCCTCGATCGTCGCGCCCGGCGCGATCTGCCGGAGATAGAGGTCGAACTGCTCGGCCTGTGTGCTCGGGATGTCGATGAAGAAGAACGACGGTGCGCGGTCCGGCAGGGCTGCGAGGAACTGCCGGCGCAGATTGCCGTCGATCTGGGTGATGGTGACGAGCACGGCGAGTCCAAGGCCCAGCGACAGCACGACGGAGGGTGTCAGCGCGCCCGGCCGGTGGATGTTGGCGATCGCAAGCCGCAGCATCGGCAGACGCGTCCGCGGCAGCCGGCGCGCGATTGTCATCAGCAGGGCGGCGATGCCGCGCAGCAGGGCGAACACGACGACGGAGGAGGCCACGAATACAGCGGCGATGCGCTTGTCGAACGACAAGCCGATCACGACCGCGATGAGCAGGGTAATCACGATGGCCATAAAGACGAGATAGCTCCAGCGCGGCCGGTGCCATTGGGAGCTGATGGTGTCGCGGAACAGCGCGGCCACGGGGACGTCGTGCACGCGCCCGAGCGGCCACAGGCCGAAGGCGAGGGCCGTCAGGAGCCCATAGACGAAGGACAGCGCAAGCTCGTCGGCATGCACGGCGGGCACCACCGGCAGCGGCAGCAGCTTGCCGAACAGGCCGACGATGGCGAACGGCATCGCCGCGCCGAGCGCAAGTCCGATCACGGAGCCGATGCCCGCGAGCAGCAGGACCTGCGCGAGATAGATTCCGAACACGTCGCGCCCGGTGGCGCCGACGGCCTTGAACGCCGCGATCACCTCGAGCCGGCGGTCGATATGGCTCTTGACGGCATTGGCAACGCCGACGCCGCCGACCAGCAGTGCGGCGAGGCCGACCAGGGTCAGGAATTGCGTGAACCGGCTGATGTTGCGCTCGAGCTGCGGCGAGGCATTGGAGCGGCTGCGGATCTCCCAGCCGGCCTGCGGCGCGGCGCTCCGCGCATCCGCGATGAAAGCCTCGGTGGCGCGCTCGCCGTTGGCGGCATCGGGCAGTTTCACCCGGTAGACCCAGCGCACCAGGCTGCCGGGCTGGATCAGGCCGGTGGCGCGCAGGCCCGCCTCGCTGATCAGGAAGCGCGGTCCGAAGCCGATGCCGCCGGCAAGCTTGTCGGGTTCGGCTTCGACGGTCGAGCGGATCTGGAAGGTCGCGGAGCCAATGGTGACGCGGTCGCCGGTCCTCAGCGACAGCCGCGCCAGCAGCGTCGGATCGGCGGCCGCGCCGAACGCGCCGTCGCGTTCTGCAAGGACGTCGGACATCGGCAGCTGTGGCGCCAGCGTCAGCTGTCCCAGCATCGGATAGGTGTCGTCGACCGCCTTCATCTCGACCAGTGCGAGCTGGCCATCGGCCGAGCGCGCCATGCCGCGCAGGGTCGCGGCGGTCGAGACGGTGCCGCGCGAGCGCAGGAAGGCGACTTCGTCCGGCTTGGCCTCGCGCTGGAACAGCACGAAGGAGACGTCGCCGCCGAGCAGCGTGCGGCCTTCGCGCGCGAGACCGTCGCTGAGACTCGCCGACACCGAGCCGACGCCGGCAATCGCCATGACGCCGAGCGCGATGCAGGCGATGAAGACGTAGAAGCCGCGCAAGCCCCCGCGCAATTCGCGCAGCGCGTAGCGCAGCGACAGCGCGACGCCGCCCGGCTTCGCAAACGGTTCGGCCGGGGCGCTCATGCCGGTGCGGACTGCGTGTCGATGCGCCCGGAGCGCAGGCGGATCACGCGATCGCAGCGATGCGCAAGCGAGGAATCATGCGTCACCAGCACCAGCGTCATGCCGCGCTCGGCATGCTTGCTGAACAGGAGATCGACGATCTGCTTGCCGGTGGCTTCATCGAGATTGCCGGTCGGCTCGTCGGCGACGAGGATGGCGGGATCGGGCGCCAGCGCGCGGGCGAGCGCCACGCGCTGCTGCTCGCCGCCGGACAGTTGCGTCGGATAATGATGCAGGCGATCGCCGAGCCCGACCGATTGCAGCTCCTGCGCCGCGCGCCTGGCGGCATCGGGGTTGCCGGCGAGCTCCAGCGGCACGGCGACGTTCTCCAGCGCCGTCATGGTCGGGATCAGATGAAAGGACTGGAAGACGATGCCGACCTGGCGGCCGCGGAAGCGGGCGAGCGCGTCCTCATCGAGGGCATTGAAAGGTGTGCCTGATACCACCACCTCTCCGCTATCAGGACGCTCCAGCCCCGCCATCACCATCAGCAGCGTGGATTTGCCCGAGCCTGACGGGCCGATCAGGCCAATGGTCTCGCCCGAGGCCACCCGCAAGCTGATATCCTTGAGGATGTGAACGCGTGCAGCCCCCGTACCCAATGAGAGATTGACGTTGGAGATGGCGATGGTGTCCGGCGAGGTGCCGGCGAGTGAAGAGGGATCGATGCGAGTGTCCATGGTCCGGTCATATGGCAACTCCGCACGCGCGGTCGAGAGGCGTTACGGATTGTTCATGCACATAGCCGTGTTGATGCTCGCCTTCATGACAATGGCGAACCCGGCCCGGGCGGGCGCGACAAAACCGGTCAAGCTTGTCGTCCTCGGCGATTCCCTGAGCGCCGGCCTCGGCCTCCCGGCCCAGGAGGCATTCCCCCAAAAACTCAAAAAAGCCTTGCAGGACAAAGGTATAGATGTCGACATGACCAATGCCGGGGTATCCGGCGACACCGCCTCCGGCGGCCGCGACCGGCTCGACTGGTCGGTGTCCGACGGAACCGACGGCGTGATCATCGAGCTCGGCGCCAACGACGCGCTGCGCGGCATCGACCCCGGCCTGACGCGCGCTGCGCTGACCGACATCGTCCAGCGCCTCAAGGCTCGCAAGATCGCGGTGATGCTGTGCGGCATGCTGGCGCCGCCGAACTACGGCGCCGACTACGCCGCGCGCTTCGATTCGATTTATCCGGATCTGGCGAAAAAATTCGACGTGCCGCTCTATCCGTTCTTTCTCGACGGAGTTGCGGCCGACGCCAAGCTCAACCAGGCCGACGGCATTCATCCGACCGCGAAAGGCGTCGACATCATCGTCGGCAAGATCATGCCCACGGTGGAGGCATTCATTGGCACGATCGCTGAGCAACGGCGTTGAAAAGCAGGCAGCGCCAGCCGTAATTCCCAGGGTTTTCCCGGGGTGGGGCGCGCGATGCTTCGCAGAGTCACACAACTGCGATAGGAATTAGAGTACAGATGATTCGTCGCCGGCTCTAAAATTTGGATATGGTCTCTCTCTGGGATCATGCCCAAGCATCGGGAGTGCTGAACGATGCCGCGTTTGTTCACTGGTCTGGAAATCCCGACCGAGGTCTGCCAGACGCTTTCCAATTTGCGAGGTGGCCTTCCAGGCGCCCGCTGGATCGATCCCGAAAATTATCACGTCACCCTGCGCTTCATCGGCGATATCGACGGCCTGTACGCCAACGAGATCGCCTCGATGCTGTTTCGCGTCGACCGCAAGCCGTTCGAGGTCAAGGTGCAGGGGCTGACGAGTTTTGGCGGCCGCAAACCGAGGGCAGTCGTCGCGACGATCGCACCGAGCAAGCCGCTGATGGAATTGCAGGCCGAGCTCGAGCGGATGATGCAGCGGATCGGTCTCGATCCGGAGGGACGCAAGTTCATCCCGCACGTCACGCTCGCCCGTCTGCACGACGCCTCCGACCGCGACGTCGCCGACTATCTCTCGCTGCGCGGCTACTTCCCGAGCAAGGCATTCATGGCCGAGCGTTTTGTCTTGTTCTCGTCGCGGGCGTCCACGGGCGGTGGCCCGTACATCGTCGAGGATGCCTACGAGCTGTGTGAGTAGCGCAACTCTCGTGCCCCGGCCGCAGAGCCGGGGCCCAGCGTTCCGCGATGGCGATGTACGAAATAGTGGGTCCCGGCTCTGCGCAGCGTCACTGCGTGCGGCAGCGCGTCCGGGACACGAAACCGCATACCCCGTCCACCAATTCACGGCTTGCAATTTCCGCCCATCTCTGGCGGTAAGGAGCCATGCTCTCGACCCCCAGTTCCCCGTTCGGCGAAGCGTATCAGGCCGAGGTCGCCTCCGGCGCGATCGAGCCCGATGCCGCGCAAGCCGAAGTTGCCGAAGCCTATGCCGCGCTGGATCTGCGGCTGGCGAACTACAAGCCGCAGCGCAAGCAGGGCCTGCTCAGCCGCCTGTTCAGCGGCGGCGACAAGGACGATGCGCCGCGCGGGCTCTACATCCATGGCGAGGTCGGCCGCGGCAAGACCATGCTGATGGATCTGTTCTTCCAGCACTCTTCCGTCGAGCACAAGCGGCGCGCGCATTTCCACGAATTCATGGCGGACGCGCATGAGCGCATCTATGACTACCGCCAGAGCATCGCGCGCGGCGAGATCGCCGACGGCGACGTCATCGCGCTCACCGCGAACGCGATCTTCGAGGAGAGCTGGCTGCTCTGCTTCGACGAATTCCACGTCACCGACATCGCGGACGCGATGATCCTGGGGCGTCTGTTCGCTAAATTGTTCGAGCTCGGCACCGTCGTGGTCGCGACCTCCAACGTCGCGCCCGACGATCTCTACAAGGGCGGCCTGAACCGGTCGCTGTTCCTGCCCTTCATCAAGCAGATCACCGACCACATGGACGTCGCGCGGCTCGATGCGCGCACCGACTTCCGGCTGGAAAAACTTCAGGGCGTGCCGATGTGGCTGACGCCGGCGGACGGCGATGCCGACGCCGCGCTTGACCGCGCCTGGTCGAAAATGTCCGGCGGCGCCAAATGCAGGTCGCGCGATATTTCGATCAAGGGCCGCATCCTGCACGTGCCTTGCTCGGCCCATGGCGTGGCGCGGTTCTCGTTCGCCGATCTCTGCGAGAAGCCGCTCGGTGCATCCGACTACCTCAGGCTCGCGCACGACTATCACACCATCCTGGTCGACCATATTCCAGTGATGGACCTCTCCCAGCGCAATGCCGCCAAGCGCTTCATCACGCTGATCGACACGCTCTATGACAATGCCGTGAAACTGATGGCCTCGGCCGATGCCAACCCGATTTCGCTCTACCTTGCCCACGAGGGCAACGAGGCCAACGAGTTCAAGCGGACCGCCTCACGCCTGATCGAAATGAGCTCGAAATCCTATCTGGCGCTGCCTCACGGCCGCAAGGATTCCACCGCCAGCGGCTCCACCAAGGGCCTGGTGGAGACTTAAGTCCTATTTGCCAGCGCTGTCATTCCGGGGCGTCGCGACGCGACGAGCCCGTAATGACGGCTGTGCGCTTGTATACGCGGCAAGCCCGACAATTGGGCAACCGGCGACTTGAACGGGGGAGGCGAAAGGGATAACCACCCGTCTCAGTTTTCCCTCCTTACGTGTCTAAAGGACAGGCTCACATGGCGCGCGACAAGATTGCTTTGATTGGCTCCGGTCAGATCGGCGGAACGCTGGCTCACCTCATCGGCCTGAAAGAACTGGGCGACGTCGTGATGTTCGACATCGCCGAGGGCGTGCCCCAGGGCAAGGCGCTCGACATCGCGCAGTCCTCGCCGGTCGACGGTTTTGACGCGCATTACACCGGCGCCAACTCCTACGAAGCACTCGACAACGCCAAGGTCTGCATCGTCACCGCCGGCGTGCCGCGCAAGCCCGGCATGAGCCGCGACGACCTCCTCTCCATCAACCTCAAGGTCATGGAGCAGGTCGGCGCCGGCATCAAGAAGTACGCCCCCGACGCCTTCGTCATCTGCATCACCAACCCGCTCGACGCGATGGTCTGGGCGCTGCAGAAGGCTTCCGGTCTGCCGCACAAGAAGGTCGTCGGCATGGCCGGCGTGCTGGATTCGTCGCGCTTCCGCTACTTCCTGGCCGACGAATTCAACGTCTCCGTTGAGGACGTCACCGCCTTCGTGCTCGGCGGCCATGGCGACACCATGGTGCCGCTGGTGAAGTACTCCACCGTTGCCGGCATCCCGCTGCCCGACCTCGTCAAGATGGGCTGGACCTCGCAGGCGCGCCTCGACGAGATCGTCGACCGCACCCGCAACGGCGGCGCCGAGATCGTCAACCTGCTCAAGACCGGCTCGGCGTTCTACGCCCCGGCGGCGTCCGCGATCGCGATGGCCGAGAGCTATCTGCGTGACAAGAAGCGCGTGCTGCCCTCGGCCGCCTACCTGAACGGCGAATACGGCGTGAAGGACATGTATGTCGGCGTGCCCGTCGTGATCGGCTCCAAGGGCGTCGAGCGCGTCGTCGAGATCGAGCTCGCCGGCAAGGACCGCGAGGCCTTCGACAAGTCGGTCGGCGCCGTACAGGGCCTGGTCGACGCCTGCAAGAAGATCGCCCCCGATCTTCTCGGCCGCTAAGCGCCAGCAATTCCCGCCGAAGACTGGAAACCGGTCTTCGGCGGTTTCACTTCCGGGGCCCGGCTGCAAGTCTTGTTAAAGGCTGGTGGGGTCCGGTTTCAGCAGTCCAGAGATCTCGAAGTCAAAGAATCCGGGTTGCAGTTCCTGTGGTATATGGTATGCCAGCCACAAGACTGAGGTGGGCCCTTGAGGTCACCGCCCGCGGGTTCAGGGAGCGACCATATGAATATTCATGAATATCAGGCCAAAGCGCTGCTCAGCGAGTTCGGCGTAGCGATCTCCAAGGGCGTGCCCGTCCTGAAGCCCTCCGACGCGGAAGCCGCCGCCAAGGCGCTGCCGGGGCCGGTCTATGTGGTGAAGAGCCAGATCCATGCCGGTGGCCGCGGCAAGGGCAAGTTCAAGGAAGCCTCTGCCGGCGACAAGGGCGGCGTGCGCATCGCCAAGTCGGCCGCCGAGGTCACCGAGTTCGCCAAGCAGATGCTCGGCGCCACCCTCGTGACGATCCAGACCGGTCCCGCCGGCAAGCAGGTCAACCGCCTCTACATCGAGGACGGCTCCGACATCGACAAGGAGTTCTACCTTTCGCTGCTGGTCGACCGCGAAACCTCGCGCGTCTCCTTCGTCGTCTCGACCGAGGGCGGCGTCAACATCGAGGACGTCGCGCACAACACGCCCGAGAAGATCGTGACCTTCTCGGTCGATCCCGCGACCGGCATCATGGGCCATCACGGCCGCACCGTTGCCAACGCGCTGAAGCTGTCCGGCGATCTCGCCAAGCAGGCCGAGAAGCTCACCGCACAGCTCTACGCGGCCTTCGTCGCCAAGGACATGTCGATGCTGGAGATCAACCCGCTGGTCGTGACCAAGCAGGGCCAGCTCCGCGTGCTCGACGCCAAGGTGTCGTTCGACGACAACGCGCTGTTCCGTCATCCCGAGGTGCTCGCGCTGCGCGACGAGACCGAGGAAGACGCCAAGGAAATCGAGGCGTCCAAGTACGACCTCAACTACGTCACCCTCGACGGCAACATCGGCTGCATGGTCAACGGCGCCGGTCTCGCCATGGCGACGATGGATATCATCAAGCTCTACGGCATGGCGCCGGCGAACTTCCTCGACGTCGGCGGCAGCGCCAGCAAGGAGAAGGTCGCGGCCGCGTTCAAGATCATCACCGCCGATCCCAACGTGAAGGGCATCCTGGTCAACATCTTCGGCGGCATCATGAAGTGCGACGTGATCGCCGAGGGCGTCACGGCTGCGGTTCGTGAAGTCGGCCTCAGCGTGCCGCTGGTGGTCCGCCTCGAGGGCACCAATGTCGAGCTCGGCAAGAAGATCATTCGGGAATCCGGACTGAACGTGGTGCCGGCCGACAATCTCGACGACGCCGCGCAGAAGATCGTGAAGGCCGTCAAGGGAGGCTAAGGCCATGACCCAGGACCATCTCGCCGCATCATCTCCGCTCCCCGAGCACGCGCGCCTTGCCGCGTTCGCCGGCGAATGGGATGGCGAAGAGGTGGTCTTCCCGTCGCGCTGGACGGCGGGCGGGCCGGCCACCTCGCGAACCGTCGCGCGCATGGACCTCAACGGATTCTACCTGATCCAGGACGCGGTCCAGATGCGCGACGGCAAGCAGAGTTTTGCCACCCACGGCCTCTTCACCTTCGACCGCGACGACCGGACCTACAAATTGTTCTGGTACGACTCGCTCGGCTACACGCCGCCCTCGCCCGCTTCCGGCGGGTGGGTCGGCAAGACCCTGACGCTGGTGCGCGGCTCGCTCCGCGGCAATGCGCGCCACGTCTACGAGATCATCGACGACAATTCCTACTCGTTGAAGATCCAGTTCTCGCCGGACGCGGAAGGCTGGGCCGACGTGCTCACCGGCGTCTACCGCCGCATCCACTGACCCTCTCACTCTGTTAGTTTCGCGAAAGCAGACCTCATGTCCATCCTCATCGACAAGAACACCAAGGTCATCTGCCAGGGCTTCACCGGCAAGAACGGCACCTTCCACTCCGAAGCCGCGATTGCCTATGGCACCAAGATGGTCGGCGGCACCTCGCCGGGCAAAGGCGGCGCGACGCATCTGGGCCTGCCGGTGTTCGACACCGTGCGCGATGCGCGTGAGAAGACCGGCGCCGACGCGTCGGTGATCTACGTGCCGCCGCCGGGCGCGGCGGATGCGATCTGCGAAGCCATCGACGCCGAGATCCCGTTGATCGTCTGCATCACCGAAGGCATTCCTGTTATCGACATGGTGCGCGTGAAGCGTTCGCTGGCCGGTTCCAAGTCGCGCCTGATCGGGCCGAACTGCCCGGGCGTCATGACCGCCGGCGAGTGCAAGATCGGCATCATGCCCGCCAACATCTTCAAGACCGGCTCGGTCGGCATCGTCTCCCGCTCCGGCACGCTCACCTACGAAGCCGTGTTCCAGACCTCCCAGGAAGGCCTCGGCCAGACCACCGCGGTCGGCATCGGCGGCGACCCGGTCAAGGGAACCGAGTTCATCGACGTCCTGGAAATGCTGCTCGGCGACCCCAAGACCGAATCGATCATCATGATCGGCGAGATCGGCGGTTCCGCCGAGGAGGATGCCGCCCAGTTCCTCAAGGACGAGGCCAAGCGCGGCCGCAAGAAGCCGATGGTCGGCTTCATCGCCGGTGTTACCGCACCTCCCGGCCGCCGCATGGGTCATGCCGGCGCGATCATCTCGGGCGGCAAGGGCGATGCCGGTTCCAAGACCGAGGCGATGAAATCGGCAGGGATTACAGTGTCCCCGTCGCCCGCGCGGCTCGGCCATACGCTTGCCGAAAAGTTGAAGGGCTAATTCACTTCTTCGTGCTTTTCCGGGCGAAGTTTCGCAGCAAATAGGATAAATGGTGCCTGTCGCGCTGAGCCTCTGCCGGGGAGCTCAGCGCCAGCGCCGTTTGTTATGCGCGAACCGAAATCGCCAGGAACTCAAGTATGTCTCGCCAGGACGCGAACGCAGCCTTTGCCCTCTCATCCTTTTTGCAGGGCACCAACGCCACCTACATCGACGAAATCTACGCCCGCTACGAGAAGGACCCGTCCTCGGTCGACGCCGAGTGGCAGGAGTTCTTCAAGAGCCTCAACGACCACCCCGGTGACATCAGCAAGAACGCCGAGGGTCCGTCCTGGGAGCGCGCCAACTGGCCGCTGACACCGCAGGATGACCTGACCTCCGCCCTCGACGGCAACTGGGCCGAGGTCGAGAAGGCGGTCGGTGCCAAGATCGCCGCCAAAGCGCAGGCCAAGGGGGGTGACAAGGGCGCCGGTCTCTCCTCCGCCGATCTGCTCCAGGCGACGCGCGACTCCGTCCGCGCCCTGATGCTGATCCGCTCCTACCGCATGCGCGGTCACTTCCATGCCAAGCTCGATCCGCTCGGCATCGAAGCCCAGCGCAACCGTGAAGAGCTCGATCCCCGCACCTACGGCTTCACCGAAGCCGATTTCGACCGCAAGATCTTCCTCGATCACGTGCTCGGCCTCGAATACGGCACCTTGCGCGAGATCACCGCGATCTGCGAGCGCACCTACTGCCAGACGCTCGGCGTCGAGTTCATGCATATCAGCAATGCCGCGCAGAAGGCCTGGATCCAGGAGCGCATCGAGGGTCCGGATAAGGAGATCTCGTTCACCCGCGAAGGGCGTCGCGCCATCCTGATGAAGCTGGTCGAGACCGAAGGCTTCGAAAAATTCTGCGACACCAAGTTCACCGGCACCAAGCGCTTCGGTCTGGACGGCGGTGAATCGCTGATCCCCGCGCTCGAGCAGATCATCAAGCGTGGCGGCAATCTCGGCGTGAAGGAGATCGTGCTGGGCATGCCGCACCGCGGCCGCCTCAACGTGCTGACCCAGGTGATGGGCAAGGCGCACCGCGCCCTGTTCCACGAATTCAAGGGCGGCTCGGCCAACCCCGACGCGGTCGAAGGCTCCGGCGACGTCAAATATCACCTCGGCGCCTCCTCGGACCGCGAGTTCGACGGCAACCGCATCCATCTGTCGCTGACCGCCAACCCCTCGCATCTCGAGATCGTCGATCCCGTCGTGCTCGGCAAGGTTCGCGCCAAGCAGGACCAGCACGGCGATCCGCCGGATATGCGCATCTCGGTGCTGCCGCTCCTGATGCACGGCGACGCGGCATTCGCCGGCCAGGGCGTGGTCGCCGAATGTTTCGGCCTGTCCGACCTGAAGGGCTACCGCACCGGCGGCTCCGTCCACTTCATCGTCAACAACCAGATCGGCTTCACCACCTATCCGCGCTACTCGCGCTCCTCGCCCTATCCGTCGGACGTGGCGAAGATGATCGACGCGCCGATCTTCCACGTGAACGGCGACGATCCGGAAGCCGTGGTGTTCGCGGCCAAGGTCGCGATCGAATTCCGGCAGAAGTTCCACAAGCCCGTCGTCATCGACATGTGGTGCTATCGCCGCTACGGCCACAATGAGGGCGACGAGCCGGCATTCACTCAGCCGGTGATGTACAAGCGGATCGCGGCCCATGCCTCGACCCTCACCCTCTACTCCAGGCGCCTGATCGCCGAAGGCGTGGTCACCGAGGGTGAAGTCGACAAGCTGAAGGCCGACTGGCGCGCGCGGCTCGACGCCGAGTTCGAAGCCGGCACCTCCTACAAGCCGAACAAGGCCGACTGGCTCGACGGCAAGTGGTCCGGCTTCAAGATCGCCGATCAGGAAGAGGATGCGCGGCGCGGCGTCACCGGCGTCGACCTGCCCATCCTCAAGGACATCGGCCGCAAGATCACCAAGGTGCCGGATGGTTTCCGCGTTCACCGCACCATCCAGCGCTTCCTCGACAACCGCGCCAAGGCGATCGACACCGGCGCCGGCATCGACTGGGCGACCGGCGAAGCGCTGGCGTTCTGCACGCTGCTGCAGGAAAACCACCACGTCCGCCTGTCCGGACAGGATTCGGAGCGCGGCACCTTCTCGCAGCGTCACTCGGTCCTGATCGACCAGGAAGACGAGAGCCGTTACACGCCGTACAACCATCTCGGCAACGAGCAGGGCCATTACGAGGTCATCAACTCGCTGCTGTCGGAAGAAGCGGTGCTCGGCTTCGAATACGGCTATTCCCTCGCCGAGCCGAACACGCTGACCCTCTGGGAAGCCCAGTTCGGCGACTTCGCCAACGGCGCGCAGGTCGTGTTCGACCAGTTCATCTCCTCGGGCGAGCGCAAATGGCTGCGCATGTCCGGCCTCATCTGCCTGCTGCCGCACGGCTATGAGGGCCAGGGACCGGAGCACTCCTCGGCGCGTCTGGAGCGTTACCTGCAGATGTGCGCCGAAGACAACATGCAGGTGGTCTACCCGACCACGCCGGCGAACTACTTCCACGCGCTGCGCCGCCAGCTTCATCGCGAGATCCGCAAGCCGCTGATCATGATGACGCCGAAGTCGCTGCTGCGCCACAAGCGGGCGGTGTCGCGTCTCGAGGAGCTTGCGAAGGGAACGACCTTCCACCGCATCCTCTATGATGACGCCCAGATGCTGCCGAACGAGGCGGTCAAGCTCGTCCCCGACGAGAAGATCCGCCGCATCGTGCTGTGCTCCGGCAAGGTCTATTACGACCTCTACGAGGAGCGCGAGAAGCGCGGCATCGACGACATCTACCTGATGCGCGTCGAGCAGCTCTATCCGGTGCCGCTGAAGGCGCTGGTGGCCGAGTTGTCGCGCTTCAAGAAGGCCGAAGTGGTGTGGTGCCAGGAAGAGCCCCGCAACATGGGTGCCTGGCACTTCATCGAGCCCTATCTGGAATGGGTGCTGAACCAGGTGAACGGTGTGAGCCGGCGTCCGCGTTATGTCGGCCGCGCCGCCTCCGCCGCGACCGCCACGGGTCTGATGTCCAAGCATCAGGCGCAGCTGAAGGCGTTCCTGGACGAAGCACTGAGCTGAATTTTTTGAACTGCGTCATGCCCCGCCTTGTGCGCAACCAGCGCACCGGAGCGGGGCATCCAGTAACCGTGACGCGAATGCGAACGTCCCGGCTCGCTGGATGGCCTGCATTTCGCAGGCCGATGACACCTGAATTCACGACCGCACCGGCGATCTCCTTAAGGAAAAGACCATGACTGAAATTCGTGTGCCGACGCTCGGCGAATCCGTCACCGAGGCCACCATCGGCCGCTGGTTCAAGAAGGCCGGCGATCCCGTCGCCGTCGACGAGCCCTTGGTGGAGCTCGAGACCGACAAGGTCACCATCGAAGTCCCCGCGCCCTCCGCCGGCACGCTGAGCGAGATCATCGCTGCTGACGGTGCGACGGTTGCGGTCGGTGCGCTGCTCGGCCAGATCACTGACGGTGCCGGTGCGGCAAAGCCCGCCGCTGCGCCCGTCAAGCCTGCCGCTGCCGCGCCCGCTGCTGCCGCACCGGCTCCGGCCGCGAAGGCGCCGCCGGCCGACGCGCCGCTCGCCCCGTCCGTGCGCAAGCTCTCCGCCGAGACCGGCGTCGATGCCTCGACCGTTCCGGGCTCCGGCAAGGACGGCCGCGTCACCAAGGGCGACATGCTCGCCGCGATCGAGCGTGCGGCCTCCGCGCCGACCCCGGTCAACCAGCCCGCCGCCGCCGTTCAGGTGCGCGCACCGTCGCCAGCCGATGACGCCGCCCGCGAAGAGCGCGTCAAGATGACCCGCCTGCGCCAGACCATCGCGCGCCGCCTCAAGGACGTGCAGAACACCGCGGCCATGCTGACGACCTTCAACGAGGTCGACATGACCAACGTGATGGCGCTGCGTGCCCACTACAAGGATGCGTTCGAGAAGAAGCATGGCAGCAAGCTCGGCTTCATGGGCTTCTTCACCAAGGCCGTCGTGCAGGCGCTGAAGGACATCCCGGCCGTCAACGCCGAGATCGACGGCACCGACCTGATCTACAAGAACTACTATCACATCGGCGTCGCCGTCGGCACCGACAAGGGCCTCGTCGTGCCCGTGGTGCGCGACTGCGATCACAAGTCGATCGCCGACATCGAGAAGGGCATCGCCGATTTCGGCCGCCGCGCCCGTGACGGCCAGCTCAAGATCGACGAGATGCAGGGCGGCACCTTCACCATCACCAACGGCGGCATCTACGGCTCGCTGATGTCGACCCCGATCCTGAACGCGCCGCAGTCGGGCATCCTCGGCATGCACAAGATCCAGGAGCGTCCGATGGTCGTCGGCGGCAAGATCGAGGTCCGCCCGATGATGTATCTAGCGCTGTCCTACGATCACCGCGTGATCGACGGCAAGGAAGCCGTCACCTTCCTGGTTCGCGTCAAGGAAAGCCTGGAAGATCCGGCTCGCCTGGTGCTCGATCTCTGATCCCTGATGCTCTGCGAGCGCCGTCGCCCATCGCGACGGCGCGTGTCGAACCATGGAGGCGCGCGTGACGGATAAAGTCGTTGTCATCACCGGCGGCAGCCGCGGTATCGGGCGGGCGACCGCGATTGCGGCGGCCGCGCGCGGCTTCCGCGTCGTGGTCGGCTATGCCAGCAACAAGCAGGCCGCCGACGAGGTGGTCTCCGAGATCGAGGCCAGCAACGGCAAGGCCATCGCGGTGAAATGCGACGTGGCCGAGGAAAGCGACATCCTCGCGCTGTTCAGGGAAGCCGACAAGTTCGGCACGCTCGGTGCTCTCGTCAACAACGGCGGCATCGTCGGCAAGAGCGGCGTGCGGGTCGACGAGATGTCGGCCGAGCGCATCCAGCGCGTGATGGCGGTCAACGTCACCGGCTCCATCCTCTGCGCGCGCGAAGCGGTCAAGCGGATGTCGACCAAGCATGGCGGCAAGGGCGGCGTCATCGTCAACCTGTCGTCGGTCGCAGCCCGGCTCGGCGCACCCAACACTTATGTCGACTACGCCGCGTCGAAGGGCGCGGTCGATTCCTTCACCGTCGGCCTCGGCCACGAGGTCGCGGGCGAAGGCATCCGCGTCGCCGCGATCCGTCCCGGCCTGATCGACACCGAAATCCACGCCGCCGGCGGCGAGCCTGACCGCGCCCATCGTCTGGCCCATATGGTGCCGATGAAGCGCGTCGGCACCGCCGACGAAATCGCCAACGCCATCGTCTGGCTGATGTCGGACGAGGCCTCCTACGTCACCTCAGCCATTCTCGATGTGTCCGGCGGACGCTGACGCACCGGCGGACGCTGACACATCCTCATCACGCTAAACTCACGGGACTTCCTCTCATGGCTACCTACGATCTCGTCGTCATCGGCACCGGACCGGGCGGTTATGTCTGCGCGGTGCGCGCCAGCCAGCTCGGCATGAAAGTCGCCGTGGTCGAAAAGAACGCAACCCTCGGCGGCACCTGCCTCAATGTCGGCTGCATGCCGTCGAAGGCGCTGCTGCACGCCTCCGAAATGTTCGAGGAAGCCGGGCATTCCTTCGCCAAGATGGGCGTCAGCGTTTCCGCGCCGAAGCTCGAATTGCCGGCGATGATGAACTTCAAGCAGCAGGGCATCGACGGCAACGTGAAGGGCGTCGAGTTCCTGATGAAGAAGAACAAGATCGACGTGCTCAAGGGCACCGGCAAGATCCTGGGCACCGGCAAGGTGGAAGTCTCCGCCGACGGCAAGTCGCAGGTCGTCGAGACCAGGAACATCGTGATCGCCACCGGCTCGGACATCGCGCGTCTCAAGGGCATCGAGATCGACGAGAAGCGCATCGTCTCGTCCACCGGCGCGCTGTCGCTGGACAAGGTGCCCGGCAAGCTGCTCATCGTCGGCGCCGGCGTGATCGGCCTCGAGCTCGGCTCGGTGTGGAAGCGACTCGGCGCTGAAGTCGTCGTCGTCGAATTCCTGGATCGCATCCTGCCCGGCATGGACGGCGAGATCGCCAAGCAATTCCAGCGCATCCTGGAAAAGCAGGGCTTTGCCTTCAAGCTCGGCGCCAAGGTCACCGGCGTCGACACGTCAGGCAAGACGCTGAAGGCGACGATCGAGCCCGCAGCCGGCGGCGCCGCTGAGTCGCTCGAAGCCGACGTCGTGCTGGTCTGCATCGGCCGCGTGCCCTACACCGACGCGCTCGGCCTGAAGGAAGCCGGCGTCGCGCTCGACCCCCGCGGTCGCGTGCAGATCGATCCGCATTTCGCCACCAGCCTGAAGGGCGTCTATGCCATCGGCGATGTCGTCGCCGGCCCGATGCTCGCGCACAAGGCCGAGGACGAAGGCGTTGCGGTCGCGGAGATCATCGCCGGCCAGGCCGGCCATGTGAATTACGACGTTATCCCAGGCGTCGTGTATACCACCCCGGAAGTGTCCTGCGTCGGCAAGACCGAGGAAGAACTGAAGCAGGCGGGCGTGGCTTATACCGTCGGGAAGTTTCCCTTTACCGCCAATGGCCGCTCCAAGGTCAACCAGACCACTGACGGCTTTGTGAAGATTCTCGCAGATGCGAAGACCGATCGCGTGCTCGGCGTGCACATTATCGGCATTGAGGCCGGCGAAATGATCCATGAAGCGTGCGTTCTGATGGAATTTGGCGGCAGTGCGGAAGATCTCGCCCGCACCTGCCACGCCCATCCGACCCGCTCGGAGGCGGTCAAGGAAGCCGCGCTTGCAGTCGGCAAGCGGGCCATCCATATGTAGGTTCGCGCCTAGCGACGAATCGGGCGGGAAACACATGCTGCGCCGCCTTCTTCAACCGGTCTGGGTCCTGCTTGCGATCATCTTCCTGATCGAAGCCTGGCTGTGGGACCATCTTGAGCCGATCGTCGCGCGGGTTGTCGCAATCATCCCACTTGCGCGCTTCAAGCAGTGGCTGTCGGATCGCGTCGATGCGCTGTCGCCGGCGATGACGCTGATCGTCTTCGCCGTGCCGATCATCCCGCTGTTTCCGCTCAAGCTGGTCGGCCTGTGGCTGCTCACGCATGAGTACTGGACCAGCGCGGTCTTCACGATCGTGTTCGCAAAGCTCGCCGGCGTCGGCGTCACCGCCTTCGTGTTCGACGTGACGCGCGACAAGCTGCTGGAGATGCACTGGTTCGAGCGGCTCTACGAACTGGTGCTGAAGGTGCGTGCCAAGGCCGCCGAGCTGGTCGATCCGATCAAGCGCCGCATCCGCGAGCTGATCACCGGCAACGGCGAAGGCTGGTCCTCCCGCACGCTGCGCCTGATCCAGCGCTTCCGCAAGAGCGTGCACGAAGCGCGCTGAGCGTCGCGGTGGTAACGGTGGCGGTTGGTGAGCTAAAGCTTTCGCCAACTCTCAGGTGTCGTCCCGGCGAAGGCCGGGACCCATACCGCGTGATCTATCGATTGCGAACGGCATAAGTACCGAACGACGAGCCTTCGCCAAACTTCTCCCTGGGGTTATGGGTCCCGGCCTTCGCCGGGACGACAGCGGAGCAAGTGCGCCTCAACCCCTCAATGCAAATGCACCAGATGCGGCCACCACAGGCCGAGTGCGGTCATGAGGAGGCCGGCGAGCGTCAGGATGCCGCCGACATAGGCGAGTGCGATCATGCCGGTGATGATGGTGGCGGACGCCAGCACGATGCCGATCTGGAAGGCGGCGGACGCGAGCTCGAAGTGATGGTACTTCGCGGTCGCCTCGTCGCGCTCGTGCTCGGCGTGCTTGGCCTTCTCGGCGAGCTGCTCGGTGCCTTCGCCGGTCTCGGGCTCGGAGCGGTAGCGCTGCGCGGTCTTGGTCCAGTCGTCGACCTGCTTCTGCACGCTCGCCTTGGCGGCCTCGTCGGTCGTGGTGCCGAGTGTCAGCTTGCCCTGCTCGGCCGCGGTGATCACCACGGTGCGCCGGATGCTCTTGGCCTGGAAGAACGCCCAGAGATTGGCGGCCTCGACGTTCTTGCTGATCGATTCGGTCTGGGCGCCCTTGCCGAGCGTCTCCGAGATTGCCAGGAACAGCGCCAGCACGGCGATCAGCAGGGCGATCTTCTTGTTCGAGCCGGACGCGTGTTCGGCGTGCTCGGCGTGCTCCATGCTTTCATGTGCGCTCATAAATCCCTCCTGGCTCGGTTCCCCACGATTGACCGAACCGCGGGCGCCGCGCAAGAGGCAAGGCAGTTATGACGTCAGTGTGTCAGCGCCAATTCTTCAGCGTCTTGGATGCGCACTGGCATAGACTTCCAGCAGCCGCTCGGAATCGATGCCGGTGTAGACCTGCGTGGTCGAGAGCGAGGAATGTCCGAGCAATTCCTGGATCGCGCGCAAGTCCCCGCCGCGCGACAGCAGATGCGTGGCGAAGGAATGGCGGAGCGCGTGCGGCGTCGCGCTGTCGGGCAGGCCGAGCGCGCCCCGCAGCCGCTCCATCGCGAGCTGGATGATGCGCGGGCTCAAGGGGCCGCCGCGCGCGCCGACGAAGATCGGCCCTTCCGCCGGCAGTGGATACGGGCACATCGAAACGTATTCCTGCACCAGCTCCAGCACGTTCTGCAGCACCGGCACCATGCGGGTCTTGTTGCCTTTGCCGGTGACGATCAGCACGTCGCCTTCGCCGGGCCGCGGCACCTCGCGGCGCTTCAGGCCAAGCGCTTCGGAGATGCGCAGGCCCGAGCCATAGAGCAGCGCCATCACCGCGGCGTCGCGCGCCAGAATCCAGGTTTCGCGATCCTCGCCGGCCCGCTCGTCGGCATCAGCCAGGCGTTTGGCCGACGCCATCGGCAGCGGCTTCGGCAAGGTCTTGGCCACTTTCGGGGCGCGGATCGCCGACAATGCGCCGACCTTGCCCTTGCCCTCGCGTTCGAGAAAACGTCCGAAGGAACGCAGGCCCGCCAGCGCGCGCATCAGCGAGCGGCCGGCGATGTCGTCGGCGCGGCGCATCGCCATGAAGGCGCGCACGTCGGTGGCCTCCAGCGCGGAGAAGCGCTTGAGCGTCACGCGCTCGCCCCAATGGCTGCAAAGGAAATCCAGGCACTGCCGCAAGTCGCGGCCATAGGCCTCCAGCGTCTTCGGCGAGAGCCGCCGCTCGGCGCCGAGGTGCGACAGCCAGCGTGCCATCTCCTGCGCGATCGAGGGATCGGCGCTGGCGAGCTCGATGGGTGGGGCCGCTTTGCTCATGCGCTCTGGACGTAATGATTCCGCACAGTATATCGCATCACACTCGTTTATCGTTCGCTAAGGCCGCCCCACGGCGCTAGCTTTCCGCCCCCGGGTTCCGATTCTCCGTCCAAGTCCTCTGCCAAGCCAGTTCATGGATCACACGTCGCGCCGCACGACCGCCCCCACCAACGCGACCGGCATGGTCGACGTGCTGGTGCCGGTCGCGCTCGACCAGACCTATTCCTACAAGGTGCCGCGCGGGATGGAGCTGAAGGCGGGCGATCTCGTCGGTGTGCCGCTCGGCCCGCGCGAGGTGCTAGCCGTGGTCTGGGGGGAAAACGCCAACCCCGATCCGCGCCTGCACAACCGGCTCAAGGAGGTCAGCGAGAAGCTCGACATTCCGCCGCTCAAGCCCGAATTGCGTTCGGTGGTCGACTGGGTCGCCAATTACACGCTGAGCCCGCGCGGCATGGTGCTGCGCATGTGCCTGCGGATGGGCGAGAACCTCGGCCCCGAGCGGGTGCGCGCCGGCGTGCGCCTGGTCGGCGATCCCCCAAAGCGGCTGACGCCGGCGCGGCAGCGCCTGATCGAGGTGCTGTCGGACCGGCTGCTGCACGCCAAGTCCGAGGCGGCGAAAGAGGCGGGCGTCTCGGCCGGCGTGATCGACGGGCTTGTCGACGAAGGCACGCTCACGGTCGAGCCGATGCCGCCGCCGCCACCGCCGCCGGCCCCCGATCCGGATTTCGGCCGGCCGGATTTTTCGCCGCTCCAGCGCACCGCCGCCGATACGATGCGCGCGCTCGCAGCCAACGGCACCTTCCACGTCGCGCTGCTCGATGGCGTCACCGGCTCGGGCAAGACCGAAGTCTATTTCGAGGCCGTTGCGGAGGCGATCCGCCGCGGCAGGCAGTCGCTGATCCTGATGCCGGAGATCGCGCTCACCGGCCAGTTCCTCGACCGCTTCGCGCAACGCTTTGGCGTGCGGCCGATCGAATGGCATTCCGAGCTCACCCCGCGCACCCGCGCGCGCAATTGGGCGGCGATCTCCGGAGGCACGGCGCCGGTCGTGGTCGGCGCGCGCTCGGCGCTGTTTCTGCCCTACGCCGATCTCGGCCTCATCGTCGTCGATGAAGAGCACGACCAGGCCTACAAGCAGGACGAGGGCGTGCATTATCATGCCCGCGACATGGCGGTGGTGCGCGCGCATATCGCCAAGATCCCGGTCGTGCTGGCCTCCGCAACGCCGTCGGTCGAGTCCGAGGTCAATGCGCGCAAGAACCGTTATCAGCGCATCGCGCTGCCCTCGCGCTTCGGCGGTCAGCACATGCCGCATATCGAGGCCATCGACATGCGCCGCGAGCCGCCCGCGCGCGGCCGTTTCATCTCGCCGCGCCTGGCTGGCGAGATCAGAACCGCGATCGAAAAGCGCGAGCAGGCGTTGCTGTTCCTCAATCGTCGCGGCTATGCGCCGCTGACGCTGTGCCGTGGTTGCGGCCATCGCTTCGCCTGCACCATCTGCGATGCCTGGCTGGTCGATCACCGCTTTCGCCAGCGCCTCGTCTGTCACCATTGCGGCTTCTCGATGCCGCGCCCGCATATCTGCCCGAACTGTTCGGCCGAGGAATCGCTGGTCGCCGTTGGTCCCGGCGTGGAGCGCCTGCAGGAGGAGGCGGCCGCACTGTTCCCGGACGCGCGCACCATGGTGCTGTCGAGCGATCTCATCACCTCGATCGAGACGATGCGTAGCGAGCTTGCCGAGATCGCGGAGGGCCGCGTCGACATCATCATCGGCACGCAACTCGTCGCCAAGGGCCACAATTTTCCGCGGCTCAATCTCGTCGGCGTGGTCGATGCCGATCTCGGCCTGTCCAATGGCGATCCGCGCGCGGCGGAGCGCACCTGGCAATTGCTCAACCAGGTGATTGGCCGCGCCGGGCGCGAGCAGGGCCGCGGCGTCGGCTATCTCCAGACCCACCAGCCCGATCATCCCGTGATGAAGGCGCTGATCGCCTGCGACCGCGAGGCCTTCTACGACAGCGAGATCGACCTGCGCGAACGCACGCTCTATCCGCCGTTCGGACGGCTCGCGAGCCTGATCATCTCCGCGGGCGACCGCCCGAGCGCGGAAGGTCTTGGCCGCCGTCTCGTCGCGCTCGCGCCGCGCGACGAGCGCGTGGTGGTGCTGGGACCGGCGGAGGCGCCGCTTGCCGTCATCAAGGGCCGCTACCGCTTCCGCATCCTGGTGAAATCGGCGCGCGGTTTTGATCTGTCGGATTACTTGCGCAACTGGCTCGCGGTCTGCCCGAAGCCGAAGGGCAATCAGAAGCTCGAAGTCGACGTCGATCCGCAGAGCTTCTTGTAGGGCCCCAGTGTGCCCCGGACGCGGCGCGGCGCCCTTCAGCGCTGCGCTGCAGAGCCGGGGCCCATGTCGCAAAGCAGCCCGCCGCTTCTGGGTCCCGGCTCTGCGCAGCAACGCTCGCGCGTTGCCGCTTGTCCGGGACACATGCGGGATGACGGGACGAAAAAAAGCCCGTGGTCCCCCAAGACCACGGGCTTGTTTCATGCGCGCATCAAACTGATGAAAACTGCGCGCGCGATCCGAGGCGCTGCTTGCGCCTTAGGAGACGACTTCCGCGGTGACGCGGCCGACGCCGGCGCCGGTGAGGCCGATGGCGCGGGCTGCGCCCGTGGAGAGGTCGAGGACACGGCCGCGGATGAACGGGCCACGGTCATTGATGGTGACGATGACGCTCGACCCGCCATGGGTGACGCGCAGCTTGGTGCCGAACGGCAGCGAACGGTGCGCTGCGGTCATGGCGTTCTGGTTGAAGCGCTGGCCCGAGGCAGTCCGGCTGCCGGACTCGTTGCCGTAATAGGAGGCCATGCCCGAGAAGCTGTGGCCCGAGCCCGACGACGGCGTCATCGACGCATTGGCGTTGCGCCAATCGGGGGTCGCGTTGGTATCGGCCTGGGCGTGGTGGCGGTGATGGTGCCGGTGATGCCTGGATTTGGCGGAAGCCTCGGTGGCAGTTCCACCGACGATGAGAGTTGCGGCGACGAAAGCGATCGCCGTGCGCGGCCGGGTCACAGAGCCCAGCGTCTTCAATGACAGCATTTAGTGGTCCCTAATCTAGTATTGCCACATATGTGGCTAGTGGAGCCCCCATCAGTTTGTGAGCGGATTGGCGTTTCGATTCCTAATAAGGCGTGAATTGGGCAGTAAATCCGTTCTGTGTCGTCGTGACATATCTTGTTACCGGCTCGGATATTCAGCCGATGTTCCGTAATGTTTTGCTTTAACGATTTGTTAACCTGAGTATTACTTTCTAATACTGTAAAGCGAAGTCATCGCTTCCGGCGTTTAGAATTGGGTAAGTATTCGGCGAGTGGAGCCGACAGGGCCGGATTCACGCCTCTGCGATCTGTGTTCATGGCCGCTATGCGCTGAGGGCAGGAACCAATGGGCCGCGCGCCGCCGCAAGGCTCGCGGCAATTCCGTGACGTGGCAGGTCGTTGTCCGGATCGCCCATCAACTGCCGCGCACTGCGACGAACTGGCGACAGAACCTCATGCCTTTAATTTGGCGTCATGTTGCACGTGCGCGCCTGCTATGTTAGCAAAGCCGCGATTTTAACGAGCCCGGCACCTCCCGTGTCGGTCGTAAATCGAAGTCCCGCTTGAATTCCAAGGGCTTGGATCGCTAGGCGCCGCTTCGTGGCGACGGTTTTTCCCTTGCGAGTTTGACAGCAAAAAGAGCGCGTCTGTGGCTGCAGAAGATACGTCCGTTTCCGGTGTGTCCGGCCGTTATGCAACGGCCTTGTTTGAACTGGCCCGCGACCAGAAAGTGGTCGATGAGGTCAAGGCCGATCTCGATAAATTCGAGGCCTTGCTGAACGAGAGCGCCGATCTCAAGCGCCTCGTCCGCAGCCCGGTGTTCGCGGCCGATGCCCAGTCCAGGGCGCTCTCGGCCGTGCTGGACAAGGCCGGCATCGCCGGTATCTCCGCCAATTTCCTCAAAGTGCTGACCGCCAATCGCCGCCTGTTCGCGGTGGCTGACGTCATCCGCGCCTATCGCGCCCTCGTCGCCCGATTCAAGGGCGAGGTGACGGCCGATGTGACCGTGGCGGAAAAGCTCTCGGACAAGAATCTCGACGCCCTCAAGGTTGCCCTGAAGTCGGTGACCGGCAAGGACGTCGCGCTCAACGTGAATGTCGATCCCTCGATCATCGGTGGCCTCGTCGTCAAGCTTGGCAGCCGGATGATCGATAGTTCGCTTCGCACCAAACTCAATTCGATCAAGCACGCGATGAAAGAGGCAGGCTGATGGACATCCGCGCCGCGGAAATTTCCGCGATCCTCAAGGACCAGATCAAGAATTTCGGCCAGGAAGCTGAAGTCTCCGAAGTCGGGCAGGTGCTGTCCGTCGGCGACGGCATCGCCCGCGTCTACGGTCTGGACAACGTCCAGGCCGGTGAAATGGTCGAGTTCGAGAACGGCACCCGCGGCATGGCGCTGAACCTCGAAACCGACAACGTCGGTATCGTTATTTTCGGCGCCGACCGCGAGATCAAGGAAGGCCAGACCGTCAAGCGCACCCGCGCCATCGTGGACGCGCCGGTCGGCAAGGGCCTGCTCGGCCGCGTCGTCGACGCGCTCGGCAACCCGATCGACGGCAAGGGCCCGATCCAGGCCGACAAGCGCATGCGCGTCGACGTCAAGGCGCCCGGCATCATTCCGCGCAAGTCGGTGAGCGAGCCGATGGCGACCGGCCTCAAGGCGATCGACGCCCTGATCCCGATCGGTCGTGGCCAGCGCGAGCTGATCATCGGCGACCGTCAGACCGGCAAGACCGCGATCGCGCTCGACACCATCCTGAACCAGAAGCCGCTCAACGCGCAGCCGGACGAGAACATCAAGCTGTATTGCGTCTACGTCGCGATCGGCCAGAAGCGTTCGACCGTCGCCCAGTTCGTGAAGGTGCTGGAAGAGCAGGGCGCGCTCGAATACTCGATCATCGTTGCCGCCACGGCGTCGGATCCGGCGCCGATGCAGTACATCGCGCCGTTCACCGGCTGCACCATGGGCGAGTACTTCCGCGACAACGGCATGCACGCCGTCATCATCTATGACGATCTGTCCAAGCAGGCCGTTGCCTACCGCCAGATGTCGCTGCTGCTGCGCCGCCCGCCGGGCCGCGAAGCTTATCCCGGCGACGTGTTCTATCTGCACTCCCGCCTGCTCGAGCGTGCGGCGAAGCTGAACAAGGACCAGGGCTCGGGCTCGCTGACGGCGCTGCCGGTCATCGAAACCCAGGCCAACGACGTGTCGGCCTACATTCCGACCAACGTCATCTCGATCACCGACGGCCAGATCTTCCTGGAAACCGACCTGTTCTTCCAGGGCATCCGTCCCGCGGTGAACGTCGGTCTGTCGGTGTCCCGCGTCGGTTCTTCCGCGCAGACCAAGGCCACCAAGAAGGTCGCCGGCAAGATCAAGGGCGAGCTCGCGCAGTACCGCGAAATGGCGGCGTTCGCGCAGTTCGGCTCCGATCTCGACGCCTCGACCCAGCGCCTGCTCAACCGCGGTTCGCGCCTGACCGAGCTGCTGAAGCAGCCGCAATTCGCGCCGCTGAAGATGGAAGAGCAGGTCTGCGTGATCTGGGCCGGCACCAACGGCTATCTTGATCCGCTCCCGCTCAACAAGGTGCGCGCGTTCGAGGACGGTCTGCTGTCGCTGCTGCGCGGCAAGAACGCCGAGATCCTTAATGCGATCCGCGACAGCCGCGATCTCTCCGACGACACCGCCGCCAAGCTGAAGTCGGTGGTCGAAGGTTTTGCGAAGAGCTTCGCCTGATTGCTGCGTGGCCGGAGCTTCCGGCCACGACCGCTTCACGAGAGGCAAGACAATAAGAAGCGTGCCCGGCGCCCGGCCGGGCATTGCGATAGGGACAGGCTAGCGGTCCGACGCTTCAGTCGAACCGCCGGGGTGAACGAAGAATGGCGTCACTTAAAGACATGCGCGTCCGCATCGCCTCCACCAAGGCGACGCAGAAGATCACCAAGGCGATGCAGATGGTCGCGGCGTCCAGATTGCGCCGCGCCCAGCAAGCGGCCGAGGCGGCGCGGCCCTATGCCGACAAGATGAGTGCGGTGATCTCCAATATCGCCAGCGCTGCCGCGGGTTCGCCCGGCGCGCCGGCGCTGCTGGCCGGCACCGGCAGGGACCAGGTTCACCTGCTGCTGGTCTGCACCGGCGAGCGCGGCCTGTCCGGCGCCTTCAACTCCTCGATCGTGCGCCTTGCCCGCGAGCGCGCCCAGGCGCTGATCGCGCAGGGCAAGGAAGTCAAATTCTTCTGCGTCGGCCGCAAGGGCTATGAGCAGCTCCGCCGCCTGTTCGACAAGCAGATCGTCGAGCATCTCGACCTGCGCAGCGTTCGACAGCTCGGCTTCGTCAACGCCGAGGACATCGCCAAGAAGGTGCTGGCCCGTTTCGACAACGGTGAGTTCGACGTCTGCACGCTGTTCTATGCGCAGTTCAAGTCGGTGATCGCCCAGATCCCGACCGCGCAGCAGATCATTCCGCTGATCGTCGAGGAAAAGGCGGCGAACGCGCCGTTGACGTCCTACGAATATGAGCCGGAGGAGGACGAACTCCTCTCCGGCCTGCTGCCACGCAACATCGCGGTGCAGATCTTCCGTGCGCTGCTGGAAAACAACGCTTCGTTCTACGGCGCGCAGATGAGCTCGATGGACAACGCCACCCGCAACGCCGGCGAAATGATCCGCAAGCAAACCCAGATCTACAACCGAACCCGTCAAGCCCAGATCACCAAGGAGCTGATCGAGATCATCTCCGGCGCCGAGGCGGTCTGACGCACGAACTAACGACGGTCGTTCAAGTAAAGAATTTCGAAGGAGAGCTTCATGGCTACAGCAGCTAACCCGGTCGGTCGCGTCACCCAGGTCATGGGCGCCGTCGTCGACGTTCAGTTCGAGGGCCACCTCCCGGCCATTCTCAATTCGCTGGAAACCAGGAACGGCAACATCCGCCTCGTGCTGGAAGTTGCGCAGCATCTCGGTGAGTCCACCGTGCGCACGATCGCGATGGACGTGACCGAAGGTCTGGTCCGCGGCCAGGAAGTGACCGACACCGGCCAGCCGATCGCGGTTCCGGTGGGCGACGGCACGCTCGGCCGCATCATGAACGTCATCGGCGAGCCGATCGACGAAGCCGGTCCGATCAAGTCCGAAGGCGTGCGCGCCATCCACCAGGAAGCGCCGACCTACACCGACCAGTCGACCGAAGCTGAAATTCTCGTCACCGGCATCAAGGTGGTCGATCTTCTTGCTCCGTATGCGAAGGGCGGCAAGATCGGCCTGTTCGGCGGCGCCGGCGTCGGCAAGACCGTGCTGATTCAGGAGCTGATCAACAACGTCGCGAAGGCGCACGGCGGTTACTCCGTGTTCGCCGGCGTCGGCGAGCGTACCCGTGAGGGCAACGACCTCTATCACGAGTTCATCGAGTCCAAGGTCAATGCCGATCCGCACAATCCGGATCCGAGCGTGAAGTCGAAGTGCGCACTGGTGTTCGGTCAGATGAACGAGCCCCCGGGCGCGCGCGCCCGCGTCGGCCTCACCGGTCTGACCGTCGCCGAGCATTTCCGCGACCAGGGCCAGGACGTGCTGTTCTTCGTCGACAACATCTTCCGCTTCACCCAGGCCGGCTCGGAAGTGTCCGCGCTCTTGGGTCGTATTCCTTCGGCGGTGGGTTATCAGCCGACGCTCGCAACCGACATGGGCGCGCTGCAGGAGCGCATCACCACCACGCAGAAGGGTTCGATCACCTCGGTGCAGGCCATCTACGTTCCGGCCGACGACTTGACCGACCCGGCGCCCGCGACCTCGTTCGCGCATCTGGACGCGACCACGGTGTTGAACCGCGCGATCTCGGAAAAGGGCATCTACCCCGCGGTGGACCCGCTCGACTCGACCTCGCGCATGCTCTCGCCGCTCGTCGTCGGTCAGGAGCACTATGACACCGCGCGTATGGTCCAGCAGGTGCTGCAGCGCTACAAGTCGCTCCAGGACATCATCGCCATTCTCGGCATGGACGAGCTTTCGGAAGAGGACAAGCTGACGGTGGCCCGCGCCCGCAAGATCGAGCGCTTCCTGTCGCAGCCGTTCCACGTCGCCGAAATCTTCACCGGCTCGCCCGGCAAGTTCGTCGACCTCGCCGACACCATCAAGGGCTTCAAGGGCCTCTGCGAAGGCAAGTATGACCACCTGCCGGAAGCCGCCTTCTACATGGTCGGCACCATCGAAGAAGCCGTCGAGAAGGGCAAGAAGCTCGCCGCTGAAGCGGCTTAAGAAGCGAATGGCGAATGGGGAGTAGCGAATAGTCCGCTGCTCCCGACCGCCACTCGCTATTCGCCACTCGCTATTCGCAGGTTCTTTCCATGGCCACCTTCCACTTCGATCTCGTCTCGCCGGAAAAGCTCGCCTTCTCGGGCGAGGTCGATCAGGTCGACATCCCCGGCGTCGAGGGTGATTTCGGCGTGCTGGCCGGGCACGCGCCGGTCGTGGCTGCGATCCGGCCCGGCATTCTCACCATCACCACCGCCGGCAGGCACGAGAAGGTCATCGTGCTCGGCGGCCTCGCCGAAGTCTCCGAAAACGGCCTGACCGTGCTCGCCGACGTCGCGACGTCGCTGGACGAGCTCGACCGTGCGCGGTTCGCCGAGACCATCTCGGAGATGGAAGAGGCCCTGAAGGAGCACGAAGGTGACGAGCTCGATCAGGCCATTGCGCGGCTTGACCACTTCAAGAGCATCCAGCAGCAGCTCAGCTCCACGGCTATGCACTAAGCCCCGGGGCATCGCTCCGGGGCTCAGGCTCAAAATTCCTGAACAGGTTCAGCGCTCGTCACGGAAGTGGCGGGCGCTGAAACTTTGTTGCACCGCGCCGGAGATAGCGGCATTCTGCGCCCGCGAATTTGTTCCGGGGCCGGTCACAGATGAAGCGCAAGATCGCGGCGATTTTCGCAGCCGATATTGCCGGGTATTCGAGGCTGGTCGCGGAAGACGAAGAGGAGACGCTGCGGCGTCTTGCCTCCTATCGCGAGGTCGTCGACGATTTCATCGCCAAGGCGGGCGGGCGCATCTTCAACACCGCGGGCGATGCCGTGCTGGCGGAATTCCCGAGCGCGGTCGATGCGGTACGCTGCGCGATCGACATCCAGGAATCCCTGCGTACCCGCAACATGGCCTATCCGCCGAGCCGGCAGATGTCGTTCCGCATCGGCATCACCATCGGCGATGTCGTCGAGCGCGATGGCGATCTGCTCGGCGACGGCGTCAACATCGCCGCGCGGCTGGAGGGCCTCGCTGAGGTCGGCGGCATCTGCGTCTCCCGCGCCGTGCACGAGCAGGTCGCCAACAAGCTGTCGGTGCAGTTTGCCGATATCGGCGCGCAGGAGGTCAAGAACATCCCGACGCCCGTGCACGCCTACATGGTGGCGATGCGGCGCGAGGATGGCTCCTACGCCACGCCGCAGGTGAAGAAGGCGGCTTCCAAGGTGGCCGCCGCACCGGTGTGGATGTGGCCGCTGGTGGTTGCCGTGGTCTCGATCGTCGCCATCGTTGTCAGCGGCTTCCTCTACAACACCAAGCTCAAGCAGACGGCGACCGCCGCCTCGACGCCGGCCGCCACGCCAAGCGCTGCGCCGAGCCCAACGCCGACCCAGGTCGCAAAGGCGCCGATGGCCCCGATGGCTCCGTCGAATGCCGGCGCTGCAATAGCGCCGATGCCCGCGCCGTCACCATCCGCAGCGCCGATGACGGGCAAGCTTGCTGCCGACAGCGTGCCCTTCATCAACGAGCGCGTCCGCAACTATCTGGCTGGCGATTATTCCGCGGCGGGCGACTACAAGGCCTTCGCGCTCAATGTCGGCGGCTTCACGGGCTCGGTGCTGAACCAGCCGAACGAGGAGGCCGCGCGCAACGGCGCGCTCGAGCAGTGCCAGAAGCGCGCCGATGCCGCGCAATCGCCGCGGCGCTGCGAGCTCTATGCGGTCGGCAACAATGTCGTCTACTCCCACGGCAAGCCGCCGATGCCGCCGGCGCCGTATTTCCGGCATGACGCCATGACCGAGCGGGCATTCGCGTCGAAGGATTTTCCGATCGTGCGTGAGCCGCAGAAAGTCCGGCTCGAGAACATGTTCGTGCCGGCCGCGAAATCCCGCTCGGTCGCGCTTGGCCCGGGCGGACAATATTTCATGGTGCTGGGCGCATCATCCACTGAGGACGCGGCGCGGCGTTCCCTGGAATCGTGCGGCGCCATCGCCGGCGTGGCCTGCCTGGTCGTCGCGATCGACGACAATTTCGTCGTGCCGATCCCGAGCCTGTTCAGGATCACCGGCTTCTTCAATGCCGCTTCCAATGCCTCGATCGTTGCGGATACGCGCGGCGAGGTGGTGCGTAAGCTTGGTGACGCCATGGGCTGGAATGCGGTCGCGGTCGGCACCGCCGGTCGTCCCGGCCTCGGTCTGAAAGCCGCGGACGAGCAGACCGCCGTCAACTCCGCGCTCGCCGATTGCGCCAAGCGCGACAGCGACTGTCACGTCATCGCGATCGGCCCGTTCACGGTGGGCCCGATCAATTAGGGTGATGAGATAAGCCCCTACTCGGGTCCGACCAAAGGTGCGTTCCCTCCCCCCTTGTGGGGGAGGGGTAGGGAGAGGGGTAGCCCGGCAAAAGGTGCTCGTTGTTGGTGATGCACCGAGACGTGTGCGCGCGACGGATAGAATCCCCGTGTGGCCCCCTCCCTGCCCCTCCCCCACAAGGGGGAGGGAATGAGAGAGAGGTGTGCTCCTCACGCGCAAATTCTCGGAAAAAATTCTCTAATCATTTCAACCCCAGTTCTACTGTGCATGGGGTTGTTTTCGCGGTTCTAGTTCCCGAAGGCAGCGAACTGCTTCGCAACGGCCTGGTAGACGTCGCGGCGGAACGGCACCACGAGATCGGCGACACGGTCGAGGCGCTCCCAGCGCCAGGCGTCGAATTCCGCCGGCTGATCGTTGCGCGGCGTCAGCGGATCGATCTCGTCGTCGCGGCCGGTGAAGCGCAGCGCGAACCATTTTTGGCGCTGACCGCGGAACTTTGCGAGCCGGTGAGTCTGCGGTCCGTCATAGGGCGGGAATTCGTAGGTGAGCCAATCGGTCTCACCAAGATAGGCGGCGCTCTTGACGCTGGTCTCTTCCCAGAGCTCGCGCATCGCGGCATCGCGCAAATTCTCGCCTTCGTCGACGCCGCCCTGCGGCATCTGCCAGTCGAGGCCCGGCAGGATGATCTCGGGTCCGTCGCCCTTGAAGCGATGGCCGATCAGCACGCGGCCTTCGGCATTGAACAGGGCGATGCCCACGTTGGGGCGGTAGGGCTTCTCATTCGTCACGCGGGCATCTCTCATCGTCATTCCGGCGATGCCTTAGCATCGAACCCGGAGCGACGATTTGATTTATTCATCCGCGAGCGCGGAAAATTCCTGCACCACGCGCTCATAGACCGGGCGCTTGAACGGGACGATCAGCCCGGTCAGGTTCTTCATCGGCTCCCAGCGCCAGTTCACGAATTCGGCCTTGTGGCCGCCGCCGCCGGGCTTCTCGACGTTGATCTCGCTGTCCTTGCCGGTGAAGCGCACCGCGAACCATTTCTGGCGCTGGCCGCGATAGCGGCCCTTCCAGGCGCGCCCTGCAACCGTGCGCGGAATGTCGTAAGTGAGCCAGTCCGGAACCTCGCCGAGCCGCTCGACCGAGCGCACGCTGGTCTCCTCATAGAGTTCGCGCTTGGCGGCTTCCCAGGTGTCTTCGCCGGGATCGACGCCGCCCTGTGGCATCTGCCAGACATGGGTGTCGTCGACATGTTCGATGCCACCGGCGCGGCGACCGATGAACACCAGGCCCTTCGTGTTGATCAGCATCACCCCGACACAGGTCCGGTAGGGCAGATCCTCGTAACGCGCCATTCCGCCAGACCCTCTCGCCTGCGTTAGGTCCGGCTTGATGCGGCCCCGCGAGACCCGTGCCGTACCAATCCGTTGATTTAGCTGGATTTTGATTTCAGCATCGCGGTTGTCAATGGCACCAAAAGGATACCTCGGTCGCCCAATGTCTTGGTCCAGGCGTTGACGCGCTCGATCGAGACGGGCAGGGCCGAGGCGGTGCCGACGGCGACGCCCCGCTCGCGTGCCGCCGATTCCAGCTTGTTGAGGGCGCGGTCGATCTCGGCCGGGGTCGGCACCACGTCGATCGCGATGTCGCCCTTGCCGAACGGCATCGCCTGGCTCGCCGCGGCCTGGGGCGCGATGCTGCGGGGCGAGGAGCCGTCGTCGAAGAAGCCGAGGCCGCGCTTGGCGGCCTCACGGATGATCGGCTGCATCGCCGGCTCCGTCGCCACGAAGCGGGCGCCCATGAAATTGGTGATGCCGGCATAGCCCTGCATCCGGCTGAGGTGCCAGTACAGGCGGTCCATGTTCTGGTCGGCGCTGAGCGCGGTCAGCAGCGTCTGCGGTCCCGGATCGTTGTCCGGAAAGTCGTAGGGCTCCATCGGGATCTGGAGGAAGATCTCGTGGCGCTGGGCGCGGGCCCGCTCGGCGAGCTTGCCGGGGTCGGCGCCGTAGGGCGTGAAGGCCAGCGTCACCGCCGGCGGCAGCTTCATGATGGCATCGGTGGTCTTCGCGGCGCCAACGCCGAGCCCGCCGATCACGATCGCGACCACCGGCATCTTGGCGGCCTTGGCGCGGTCGGCATCGGCCGCGTAGACGTTGAACGGCTTGAGGTCCCCGGAAACCGCCGGGATCATGCCATAGCGCGACTTTTCCAGCAGTTTCGGATCGATCCCGGCCATGACGGGCGGCGGCGCGGAGGCCGACGCCTCGCCCTTGTCGGCGGCCTCGCCGGCGCCGATCACGACGTCATGGCGCGTGCCGGTGGAGCCGTCGATCATGGTGACGGTCTTCTGCTCGCCCGCCTGCTTCGGCGCCTCCTTGGTCTCGTGCTTGCTCTCTTGCTTGCTCTCGCCGCCATGACCCGAGGCCGCCGGTTTCTCCTCGGTGGCCTTGTCTGTCGCCTTGGGCTCGCGGATCGCGATCCGCGTCATCGGCTCGCCCCCGAGCGGGTCCTTGTTGAAGATGGCAAAGCCGGCAAAGGTCACGAGGAGCAGGCCGAGCATGACGGCGAGCGCCTGCATGGCCGTGAACGGCAGCCGCAGCCGGCGTTTCCGGCGCGGCTTGTCCTGTCCGAGCGGGGCGCTCAGATCATCGGCCGTTTCAGTCATGCGCGATCCCGAATCACTACCACCGACGATACCACGTCGAGGTCAAGCGGCGGCAGGCCGGGATAGGCCGGGGATGTCAGGAGTTCCAAGCAAAAAGGGCGGCTCCTGGAGCCGCCCTTTTCATGGGATCGCGTGATGCCGAGATTTGGCTTGAAGCCTTAGTTTGCGGCCTTGGGCTTGTCGGTCGTCGTGCCCTTGTCGCCGCCCGGGGTCGGTGCCGCGGAGGCGCTGTTCTTGATGCCGTGGAGCAGGTCGTCGGCGAGCTTGAGTGCCTTGTCGTCCTTGGCGTCCGGCGGCACGTAGGATTGCGAGCCGGTCTTCTCGTCGCCGTCGTTCTTGAGGTGGCCGCGCAGCGAAGCCTCGCCCTTGGTGTCGGTGCGCGACTTCAGCTCGTCCGGCACGTCCTGCAGCACTTCGATGTCGGGCACGATGCCCTTGGCCTGGATCGACTTGCCCGACGGCGTGTAGTAGCGCGCCGTGGTCAGGCGCAGCGCGCCGTTGCCGCTTCCGAGCGGGATGATGGTCTGCACCGAGCCCTTGCCGAACGAGCGCGTGCCGACGATGGTCGCGCGCTTGTGGTCCTGCAGCGCGCCGGCGACGATTTCGGACGCCGAGGCTGAGCCGCCGTTGACCAGCACGATGACCGGCTTGCCCTTGGTGAGGTCGCCCGCATGCGCGGTGCGGCGCTGGGTCTCCTCGGCATTGCGGCCGCGGGTCGAGACGATCTCACCCTTCTCCAGGAACGAGTCGGAGACGGTGACCGCTTCCTCGAGCAGGCCGCCCGGGTTGTTGCGGAGGTCGATGATGTAGCCCTTGAGCTTGTCGCCGATCTGATTCGAGAGGTTGGCGACCTCGCGCTTCAGGCCTTCGGTGGTCTGCTCGTTGAAGGTGGTGATGCGGATATAGGCGATGTCGTCGGCCTCGATGCGGGCGCGCACCGAGCGGACGCGAATGTTGTCGCGCACCAGGGTGACGTCGATCGGATTGTCCTGGCCCTTGCGGATGATCTTGAGCTTGATCTTGGTGTTGACGGGACCGCGCATCTTCTCGACCGCCTGGTTCAGGGTCAGGCCCTGCACCGCTTCGTCGTCGAGATTGGTGATGATGTCGTTGGCCATGACGCCGGCGCGCGAGGCCGGCGTGTCGTCGATCGGCGAGACCACCTTGATCAGGCCGTCTTCCATCGTCACCTCGATGCCGAGGCCGCCGAACTCACCGCGGGTCTGCACCTGCATGTCGCGGAAGCTCTTGGCGTCCATGTAGCTCGAATGCGGATCGAGGCCGGTGAGCATGCCGCTGATCGCGGATTCGATCAGCTTGGTGTCGTCGGGCTTCTCGACATAGTCGGAGCGCACGCGCTCGAAGACGTCGCCGAACAGATTGAGCTGGCGATAGGTATCCGCGGTGGCGGCTCGCGCGCTGGAGCCCATGAACACCGCGCGCGGCTGCGTCACGAACAGCGTCAGCGCTGCACCGGTGGCCGCGCTGAGGAGGATTACTGAAGTCTTGCGCATCATCCGCGAACCTTCTCGCCTTCATTTGCGGCCCACCATGGGCCTGGATCGATTGGAGTGCCGTCTTTGCGGAACTCGACATACAACACAGGTTGACTCGCGTTCGTGGCGAGAATGGAGGCGACTTGAGAGGTCGACCCCATGATCGCGACCGGCTCCCCCGTGAGCACAAACTGGCCGATGTTGACCGAAATGCGCTCCATCCCGGCGATCAGGACATGATACCCGCCCCCGGCATTGAGGATCAAGAGTTGTCCGTAGCTGCGGAACGGGCCGGAATAGACCACCCAGCCGTCACACGGCGTTGTGACCTGGGAGCCGGGCTTGGTGGCCAGTGAAATGCCCTTCTGGACCCCACCGCCCCCGTCGGAACCACCAAAATCCCTGATCTTGTTACCGTTAACTGGAAGAGGCAGCAGGCCCTTGGCCGACGCGAAGGCGATCGCGGGGGTGGTCCGGGATCGGTCCTTGAAAGCGCCCGGGCCGGGCTTGACGTTGGCGGCCGCGTTTGCCGCTGCCTTGGCCTCGGCCTGCCTTGCGGCCTCGGCCGCCTTTTCCGCCGCCTTGGCGGCGCTCTGCAGATCCTGCTCCATCTTGGCGATCAGCCCCTGGAGATCGCCGACCTGCCTGGAGAGCGCGATGGCGCGCGAATTCTCGGCATCGAGGTCCTTTTCGCGCGAGGCCTGCTGGCGCTGCCGCTCGTCGACCAGGGCCGTCAGCCGGGTCTGGTCGCTGCGGACCTTGTCGCGGTCGGAGGCGAGCTGGTCGCGTTCGGTGGCGATGGTCTTGCGCAAGGCCACGAGCTCGCCGAGCTCGCCTGCGATCTTCTCGGCACGGCCGCGCAATTCCGGCACCACGGCGCCGAGCAGCATCGCGGTGCGCAGTGATTGCAGCGCATCCTCGGGCCGCACCAGCAGCGCCGGTGGCGTGCGCCGGCCGGCACGCTGCAACGCCGCCAGCACCTCGACGATGTCGGCGCGGCGCGAATCAAGCGAGCTGCGCATCGCCTGCTCGCGGCCATTCAGCGCGCGCAGCCGCGTTTCGGTCTCGTCGATCTTGGTCTCGACGGTGCGCACATTGGCGGCGGTGTCGATCAGCTGCTGGTTGAGCTGGGTGCGGTCCTGGCCGAGCGAGGTGATCTCGGCCTTGAGCTTGGCCTGGGCTTCCTCCGCGCTCTTCTGCCTGGCGCGGGCGGCCTCCAGCTCCTGCTCGCGCTGCTTGATCGCATCGGGCGAGACGGCCGCGGCTTGCTGTGCCGGCGCAATTGCCTGACCTTGCGTCTGAGCTTGCGCGAGGCTTGCGCCGGAGAGGCCAGCGATCAGCAGCAGGGTGAGGACAGGCGCTCGCATCGCTTTAGGCAAAGGTGCTCGTTGTGGCGCGCATCACGCGCGGTGATAGGGGTGGCCGGCCAGAATGGTGGCGGCCCGATAAAGCTGTTCCAGAAGCATGACGCGGACCATTTGGTGCGGCCAGGTCGCAGAGCCGAACGCGATCGCGAGCTTGGCCTTACGGCGCAATTCGGGCGAAAGTCCGTCCGCCCCTCCGATTACGAAGATAGTATGACCGGCACCCTCGTCGCGCCAGCGCCCGAGATGCCGTGCGAATACGGTCGAGTCGAGATTCTGGCCGCGCTCGTCCAGCGCCACCAGGATCGATTTCTCCGGAATATGCGCGGAGATCGCCGCGGCCTCTTCGGCCATCCGCGTCGCGGTATCGCGTGCGCGGCTCTCGGGGATTTCGTGGATGCTGAGCTCGCGGAATCCGAGCTTGCGGCCGGCTTCGTCGAACCGCTCGAAATAGCGGTCGGCAAGCTCCCGTTCGGGGCCCTGCTTCAGCCGGCCCACCGCAATGACAGCAACACGCATGGCTTCTTCGGAGTCGTGTTCTCGAGACCGCGCGCATTTTGCGCGCGCACGACGCTAGCATGCGCGTCAGCCGATTCGAAATCGGCTTAGGTGAGCCTAGATCGCCTTCGCCGCCCCTGGGCCCTGCGTGTACAACCGCTCGAGGTTGTAGAACTCACGGACCTCGGGTCTGAACACGTGCACGATCACATCGCCGGAATCGATCAGCACCCAGTCGCAATTGGGCAAGCCCTCGACGTGGATGTTCTTGATGCCGTTTTCCTTGAGGCCCTTGGCGACGTTTTCCGCGATCGCGCCGACGTGCCGGTTCACCCGGCCGGTGGTGACGATCATGTAGTCGGAGTACGCCGATTTGCCGCGAAGGTCGATGGTGACCGTCTCTTCCGCCTTCATGTCGTCGAGGCGGGAGAGGATCAGGCTCAGCGTCTTGTCGGCGTCGGGTTGCGCCTTCAAGGCCGCAGCTTTGGTCGATGTTTTACGCGTAGGCTTAACAACCTTGGGTAAAACAGACTTGGACAATACAGATGTGGTCAGGGACCATTCCTTTCACTGTATCGCGAACGCCGAATCCTGCGCTCACTGGTTACACTACATCATGTGGGGTTAAGGGTTTCAATATGCCAGAGAGCCCCAAATCCGCACACTCCGCCTCACATCGTACCTTTCCAGCTCCCGTCCGGGTTCCGTAGGCCGGTCGAGGACAGGTTCAGCTTCAATCCGCTCAGGAACACCCAGGCCGGCGCCGGCTGATCCGCAAGCAGTGCTGCCTTGTTCTCGGGCAGGCGGTAGCGCGCGAGCGCCTGGGCGGCCGGCGAGGCAAGGGCGCGAAAACTCTGCGGCGGGCGGTCGATGACTGCAAGCGGCACCTGGCCGGCGATGCGCCGCCAGTCCTGCCAACGATGGAATTGAGCGAGGTTGTCGGCGCCCATAATCCAGACAAAGCGCAGGCCCGAGAAGCGGCGGCGCAAGGTGTTGATCGTGTCGATAGTATAGCGGGTGCGAATGACGGATTCGAGACAGCTCACCTCGATCCTGGGATCATCAGCGACGTCGCGCGCGGCCTGCATGCGCGCGCCGAGCTCATGCAAATTGCCGTTCTCCTTCAGCGGATTGCCGGGGGTTACCAGCCACCAGATGCGATCGAGTTGCAATCGCTTGAGCGCAAACTGGCTGATCGCGCGATGTGCCTGATGCGGCGGGTTGAACGAGCCGCCGAGCAGGCCGATGCGCATGCCCTCCGTGTGGGGCGGGACCGCTTGCGCCACGAAACGCGGCACGACGAATTTGTTACTCAATGCCCGCCCCGCGACGTTGCTTACGGCCGCGTCTGCCCAGTGCCGTGAACGCGATATTTGAAGCTCGTCAACTGCTCGGCACCGACAGGGCCGCGGGCGTGGAAGCGGCCGGTCGCGATGCCGATCTCGGCGCCGAAACCGAACTCGCCGCCGTCGGCGAACTGCGTCGAGGCGTTGTGCAGCACGATCGCGGAATCGACCTCGCTCAGGAATTTTTTCGCAGCCGCCTCGTCCGCGCTCACGATCGCGTCGGTGTGATGCGAGCCGTGATTCTGGATATGCGCGATCGCGCCATTGACGCCGTCCACCACTTTCGCCGCGATGATCGCATCGAGATACTCCGTATCCCAATCGTCTTCGCTGGCAGGTTTTACACGCGCATCCGCGTCTTGCACGGTCTCGTCGCCCCGCACTTCACAGCCGGCCTCGATCAGCATCTCGACCAGCGGCTTCAGATTGTTCGCAGCAGCGGCGCGATCGACCAGCAGCGTTTCGGCCGCGCCGCAGACGCCGGTACGGCGCATCTTTGCGTTGAGCACGATCGACTTCGCCATGGCGAGGTCGGCACTGGCATCGACATAGACGTGATTGACGCCTTCGAGATGTGCGAACACCGGCACGCGCGCCTCCTGCTCGACGCGGGCGACGAGGCTCTTGCCGCCACGGGGCACGATCACGTCGACGGCGCCGTTCAATCCGGACAGCATCATGCCGACCGCCGCACGGTCGCGCGTCGGCACCAGCGTGATCGCAGCTTCGGGCAGGCCGGCTTCACGCAGGCCCTGCACGAGGCATTCATGGATCGCGCGGCACGACCGAAAACTGTCGGAGCCGCCGCGCAGGATCACGGCATTGCCCGACTTCAGGCACAGCACGCCGGCGTCCGCCGCAACGTTCGGCCGGCTCTCGAAGATCACGCCGACGACGCCGAGCGGCACGCGCACACGCTCGATGGTCATGCCGTTCGGGCGCTGCCAGCTCTCGGTGACGATGCCAACGGGATCGGCAATGCCGCGCACGATGCCGATGCCCTCGGCCATCGACTCGACCCGCGCCGGCGTCAGCGTCAGGCGGTCGATGAAGGAGGAGGTGGCGTTGCCTGACGCGCGCGCGTCGGCGACGTCCTCCGCATTGGCCGCGAGGATTGCCGCAGCGTTGCCGCGGATCGCCCGCTCCATGGCCTCGAGCGCCCGGTTCTTCTGCTCCGGCGGAGCCAGCGCCAGCTTGCGCGCCGCAGCGCGGGCACGGGTCCCGAGATCGGACATCAGGACCTGAAGATCGGCATTGCCGTCGACGGCTTTGAGGGGGGCGGCCATTGGGGTTTCAACCTTCTGCTAAGGGCGTGTCCTAGCACGGAAATCCCGGTTTTGCGAAGGGCGGGGAGGGTATGGCTGGGGCCCGGTTCGCGCTGCTGGCTGGGTCACTGGCCCAGTCCAACGTCATTCCGGGGCGGTACGTCAGCACCGAACCCGGAATCTCGAGATTCCCCGGTGCGCAATTGCGCACCTGAGGTCTGGTCCTTCGGGCCATCCCGGAATGACGGAGGCGCCGTCCCTATCCCCCCACCACCAGATCGTCGCGATGGATCATCTCCGACCGTCCGCTGATGCCGAGGATGGTCATCACGTCGGGGGACGAGCGGCCCTTGATCCGCTCGGCGACCTCGGCGTCATAGGCGATCAGGCCGCGGCCGACCTCGCTGGTGTCGGGGCCGCGCACGATCACGGCATCGCCGCGCGCGAACTGGCCCTCGACCTTGATCACGCCGGCCGGCAGCAGGCTGGCGCCGGCGCGCAGCGCCGTCACGGCGCCGGCATCGATCGTCAGCGTGCCCTTCGGCTCCAGCGTGCCCGCGATCCATCGCTTGCGCGAGGTGATGGGATTGGCCGGCGTCAGGAACCAGGTGCAGCGGCCGCCGTCGGCGATCGCCTGCAGGGGATGCTCGATCTTGCCGGAGGCGATCAGCATATGCGTGCCGCCGGTCGTGGCGATCTTGGCCGCCTCGACCTTGGTGCGCATGCCGCCGCGCGACAGCTCGGACTCGGCATCACCAGCCACGGCCTCGATCTCCGAGGAGATGCTCTCGACCACCGGAATGAGCTTTGCGTCCGGATTGTTCTTCGGAGGGGCGTCGTAGAGCCCGTCGATGTCGGAGAGCAGCACCAGCAAATCGGCGCTCGCCATGGTCGCGACGCGTGCGGCGAGGCGATCATTGTCGCCGTAGCGGATCTCGTTGGTGGCGACCGTGTCGTTCTCGTTGATCACGGGGATCGCGCGCCATTCCAGCAGCTTGCCGATGGTGGAGCGCGCATTGAGATAGCGGCGGCGCTCCTCGGTGTCCTGGAGCGTCACCAGGATCTGGCCGGCGCCGATGCCGTGCGCGCCCAGCACCTCCGACCAGATCCGCGCCAGCGCGATCTGGCCGACCGCGGCCGCAGCCTGGCTCTCCTCGAGCTTCAACGGGCCGCGCGGCAGCTTGAGCCGGCTGCGGCCGAGCGCGATCGAACCGGAGGAGACCACGAGCACGTCGCGGCCCTCGCGGTGCAGCTTGGCCATGTCGTCGGCAAGCGCGGCGAGCCAGGACGCCCGCACCTCGCCCTTGTCGGAATCGACCAGCAGCGCGGAGCCGACCTTGACGACGATGCGGCGGAATTGACTGAGTTCGGGGCTGGCCATGTGTGTATGTGTGTTGGCGCGCTTGGACGATCTGTTCTGCATTGGAAACGGCGGAGCGAGAAGCGGCGCCGATAGGCCTGCTTTTGCAGCAGGACGATGGCCGGCGCAAGGCGGGCGGGATGGTAAACGGCTCTTGTCTTGGGCAACGGCCCGGTTCTAATGCCTCCAGCCAATAATGGGCTGGAGAGGACGCGAATGGATCGCCGCAAATTCATGGCCGGATGTCTTGGGGGATGTCTTGGCCTGCCGCTGCTGGCGCAGGCTGGCGAGGCGCAGGCCGGGCTGAGCAAGATCATCTTCCCGTTCGCGGCGGGAGCGGGCGGCGACACGCTGTGCCGGCTGATCGCGCAGGAGATGGCGCCAACGCTGCAACGGACCCTCGTGGTCGAGAACCGCACCGGTGGTGACGGCCTGATCGGCATCAAGGCGGTGAAGGGCGCGAACTCCGACGGCAGCATGGTTCTGGTGACCACGGGACCCACCATGTACCTGCTGCCGATGGTAGAGACGATTCCGAGCTTCGACACCGCCAAGGATTTCATGCCGGTGTCGTTGCTCGCGCGGTTCGAATTCGCGCTGGTGATCAACCCGGCGATCGACGCCACCGATTTCAAGAGCTTCGTGGCGTGGCTGAAGGCGCATCCGGACAAGACCTCGTTCGGGGTGCCGAGCAACGGCACCATCCCGCACTTCATGGGCTCCAAGCTCGAGAAGGATCTTGGCATTCCCCTGACCCGCGTGCCCTATCGCGGCAGTGCGCCGATCCTCAACGACATCATCGGCGGTCATATCTCGTTCGGCATCACGACTTTGGCGGATGCGCTGCCGCAGCATCGTGCCAAGGGCGTGAAGATCATCGCGGTGTCGAGTGCGGAGCGTTCGCCGTTCGCACCCGACGTTCCGACGCTAAAGGAGAGTGGCATCGATCTCGTCGCTGACGCCTGGTACGGCATGTGGCTTCCTGCCGGCAGCCCGCCGGACTTCGCCAGCAAGCTCGGTGCCGCCGCGAGCGCTGCGCTGGCCAAGCCCGAGGTGAAGGAGGAGCTGACCGCGATCGGCCTCATTCCGGTCGGCAGCAATTCGGAAGGACTGTCGAAAGAGCTCGCCGCGAACAGGGCGTTCTGGCAGCCGATCGTCAAGGCGACGGGCTACAAGATCGAGAATTGAGTCTCTCCTCCCGTCATTGCGAGGAGCCCTTGCGACGAAGCAATCCAGACTGTCTCCGCGGCGGCAGTCTGGATTGCTTCGCTGCGCTCGCAATGACGGCGTGAATGGATGTTGGATTCTATCGACGATGCAGACTCGCGGAGAGCAACTTACATCTTTGCGCGCTGCGCTATCCCGTCCTTGATCGCCGCAAGCTCTTTCTCGTCCCAGATGCCGATCAAAACCCCGCCCTTCACTTGCAGCTGGTTGTCCGCATAGGCCGCGATCTTCTCGCGCGGCGTGGTGATGTGGTCGTTCGGATGTAGCGCCCAGTCGAACAGCTCGGCCTGCAACCGCGCGATGATGCCGGCACACTCGGGATCGTCGCCGCGATCCGCAAACTCTTCCGGATCGGTTTCGAGGTCGTACAGCATCGGGCGGAAGCCGGAGGCGTGGATGTATTTCCAGCGGCCGTCGAACACCATGAACAGGCGGCAGCGCTCGATCGGCTGGTTCAGCTTCAGCCGTACGTCCTGCATGGCATAGTCATATTCGGAGAACGCCACCTTGCGCCAATCGCCCGGCGTCGGCCCGCGCAGCAGGGGCAGCAGCGAACGTCCCTCGAGGATGTGGCCCGGCACCTTGCCGCCGAAATAATCGACGAAGGTCGGCGCGAGATCGATGCCTTCCACCAGCGCGTCACTGCGCGTGCCGCGCGTGGCGTCGGCCTCCTGCGAGGGATCGATGATGATCAGCGGAATTTTGGCCGACTGCTCGTGGAACAGGTCCTTTTCGCCCATCCAGTGATCGCCGAGATAATCGCCATGATCGGAGGTGAACACGATCATGGTGGTGTCCAGCAGGCCGCGCGCCTCCAAAAACTTCATCAGCACGCCCATCTGGTCGTCGATCTGGGTGATCAGGCCCATATAGGTCGGGATCACCTTCTCGCGGGCATCGTCACGCGCCATGTTGCGGGAGTAGCGCATGTCCATATAGGCGCCGAACACCGGATGCGGGCTCGAGCGTTCGCGTTCGGAGCGGATCACCGGGATCATGTCATCGGTCGAGTACATGCTGGCGTAAGGTTCTGGCGCGATGTAGGGCCAGTGCGGCTTGATGTAGGACAGATGCAGGCACCACGGCCGGCCGTCGGTCTCGGCCTCGCTGATGAAGTCCATCGCGCGCCGCGTCATGTAGGGCGTCTCTGAATGCTCGTCAGGCACGCGCGCGGCCTTGTCGGCGTGCACCAGCAGCCAGCCATTCTGCAAGGAGCCGTCCTCCGCCGCGCCTGAATTGGCCCAGTGCTCCCAGGGGTTGGTGGCCTCAAAACCCTGCTGACGCAGATACTCATCGTATTTCGGGCGAGGGCGGCCGGTCGGATGCAGGCCGTCGTCGCGCTCGTAAGGCTCGAAGCCGCATTCGGCGACATGCACGCCGATCATCGATTCCGGGGGAATGCCGAGCGCCTTCATGCCTTCGATATCGGGCGCCATGTGGGTCTTGCCGACCAGCACGTTGCGCACGCCGATCTTGTTCAGGTGATCGCCGAGCGTGGGCTCGCCGACACGCAGCGGCCAGCCGTTCCAGTGCGAGCCGTGCGAGCGCATGTAGCGGCCGGTGTAGAACGACATCCGCGACGGGCCGCAGATCGGCGATTGCACGTAAGCTTTGCTGAACAGCACGCCGCGCCTGGCCATGGCGTCGATGTTCGGTGTCTTCAGCGTGGGATGGCCGGTGCAGCCGAGATAATCATAGCGAAGCTGGTCGCACATGATCCAGAGAACGTTCTTCGCGCGCGCCATGCGTCATTCCCGCCGTTTCTTGATTGTTTGATGCTGCGATATCGGGAGGGCGATGGCAACCCGCCAGAGAAGCGCGTGCGTGCAGCCACACATTCACATGTCGTCCCGGCGAAGGCCGGGACCCATAACCACGAATCTTCGCGGTATGAAGACTCCCACTCCGAGTCTTCGTCAAACTGCTCCCTGGGGAATATGGGTCCCGGCTTTCGCCGGGAGACGATCAAGCCGACCACGGCTCCGCTTCGGCCGCGCTCTTCGCCTTGGCCGAGACCGGGGCCTCGCCGATCACCTCGACGAGCGCGCGCAACGCTTCCTTCACGCCATCGCCCGTGATGCCGGAGAGCAGCAGCGGCGTCTTCTTGGCGGCACGCTTCAAGCGCTCTTTCTGCTTCTTGAGCTCGTCCGGCTCGACCGCGTCGATCTTGTTCAGTGCGACGATCTCGATCTTGTCGGTCAGGAGCCCGCCATAGGCGTCGAGCTCCTTGCGCACCGTCTTGTAGGCCTTGCCGGCATGCTCGCAGGTGGCATCGATCAGATGCAGGAGCACGCGGCAGCGTTCGACATGGCCGAGGAAGCGGTCGCCGAGACCGGTGCCTTCATGCGCGCCTTCGATCAGGCCCGGAATGTCGGCGAGCACGAATTCACGGCCGTCGGCATTCACGACACCAAGCTGCGGATGCAGCGTGGTGAAGGGATAATCGGCGATCTTCGGTTTGGCGGCGCTGACCTTGGAGAGGAAGGTCGACTTGCCGGCATTGGGCATGCCGACGAGACCGGCATCCGCGATCAGCTTCAGCCGCAGCCAGATCCAGCGCTCGTCACCGGGCTGGCCGGGATTGGCGTTGCGCGGCGCGCGGTTGGTCGAGGACTTGAAGTGCGCGTTGCCGAAGCCGCCATTGCCGCCTTCGGCGAGCACGAACTTCTCGCCAACATCAGTGAAGTCGTGGATCAGCGTCTCGCGATCCTCGTCGAAGATCTGCGTGCCCACGGGGACCTTCAGCACGATATTTTTGCCGTTGGCGCCGTGGCGGTCCGAGCCTGCGCCGTTCTCGCCTTTCTGGGCCTTGAAATGCTGCTGGTAGCGGTAGTCGATCAGCGTGTTGAGGCCGTCGGCGACCTCGATGATGACATTGCCGCCGCGGCCACCATTGCCGCCGGAGGGACCGCCGAATTCGATGAACTTCTCGCGGCGGAACGCCACGCAGCCGTTCCCGCCGTCACCGGAGCGGATATAGACCTTTGCTTCGTCGAGGAATTTCATGGGCCATAGGTAGGCCAGCCGGTCCCGCGCGGCAACCCGGATTGACCAGCAAATCGGCCGAATTTCGGCGATTTTGGTGCCGTGATTAACCTGTCGGTCGGCGCCGGATCAGGAATTTCTGCATCCCCTCCAGCACCAGCTCCTTGCGCTGATTGAACACGGTGCTTGTGAGCGTCACCACGCCGGTGGTGCGTCCCGGCACCAGCTCGGTGACCTCGAGCGCGGGGTAGATGGTGTCGTCGGCGAACACGGGCTTGAGGAACCGGCTCGACTGCTCGAGGAAGCCGACCAGGGAGTCCTCGACCATGAACGGAAACAGGCCGGCGCCGGGCGCGGTGTGGATCAGGGTCTGGAAGCCATGGGCGAGCAGATGCGGCATGCCGCGGCTGCGGCAATATTCCACATCATAGTGCACCGGATGGGTGTCACCGCTCGCGGTCTGGAACGCGGCGAACACCGCCGACGTCTGGGTCCGGCTCGGCAGCACGAAGCGCTCGCCGACCACGAAATCCTCAAACCAGCGTTGCGCGGGGATCATGCGATGCTGGGAGGGATCGAAATCGGTCATGTCAGTGCTCTCTCGTTCGGGCGTTGCTTATCGCTACCGTGATGCGAAGAGTGCGACAATCCGTTCAATTCAGCGTGGCGGGCTTGTCCCTGTGGCCCATGCCATTACAACGACGCCCAATGCCCTTCTTCAAGAATCTCTCCGCCTATGACGACCGCTCGGCACGGCTGGCCGGCATCGGACTCATGGTGCTCTCGATCTTCATGTTCTCGTTCGGCGACGCCATGGGCAAGTTCCTGGTGGGCACCTATTCGGTGGGGCAGCTGCTGTTCCTGCGCGCCTGCGCGGCGCTGCTGCTGCTGTCGCCGCTGATCTGGAAGCAGCGTCACCAGTTCCTGCATCTGGAGCGGCCGCGCCTGCAGCTGTTTCGCGTCGTGCTGTCGACGCTGGAAGTGGCCGCCTTCTTCCTCGCCACCGTCTATCTGCCGCTCGCCGACGTCATCACCTATTATCTGGCCGGCCCCATCTTCGTCACCGCGATGTCGGCGATCTTCTTGGGCGAGAAGGTCGGCTGGCGGCGCTGGACCGCGATCCTGATCGGCTTCTGCGGCGTGCTGATCGCGCTGCGGCCGTCGGCCCAGACCGTCAGCCTGCCGGCGCTGATCGCGCTCGGCGGCAGCCTGTCCTTCGCAACCTTGATGCTGATCACGCGCAGCCTGCGCAAGACGCCCGACATCGTGATGGCGTCGTCGCAATTCATCGGCACGTTTTCGCTGGGGGCTGTGCTGTCGGCCTTCAACTGGGTGCCGCCGACACCGGGCAGCCTCGTGATCTTCGCGATGGCCGGGCTCATCTCGGTGACCGCGCTGTTCTGCGTCAACCGCTCGCTCAAGCTGGCGCCGGCCAGCGTCGTCGTGCCCTATCAATATTCGATGATCGTCTGGGCCGTGATCTTCGGCTTCGTCGTGTTCGGCGATGTGCCGTCGATTGCCACCATCGTCGGCGCGGCGATCATCATCGGCGCCGGGTTCTATATCTATCTGCGTGAGCGTGATCTCGGGCGCGAGAGCGCCGAGGTGAATCCGCCGGCGTAGGTGTCGCCACATATTCAGTCGTCGTCCCGGCCTAGTGCGCAATTGCGCACGGGGGGCCGGGACCCATACCCCCAGGGAGGAGTTTGGCGAAGATTCGGAGTGGGAATCTTCGCGCCACCGGCATTTGTGGTTATGGGTCCCGGCCTTCGCCGGGACGACACCATTGGTGTGGCAGCGGCTGCCTACCTCATCCGTCTCGCACTGCTCCAGCTCTTCAGCGACGCCCACACGCCGCGCGAGAGGCGGAAGCAGTCGACCGGCGTCGAGGAGCCCAGTGCCAGGAAGCGGTGCAGCTGGACGCCGCTCCACTGGAAGCCGCACTTCTCGAGCACCTTGCGCGAGGCGGGGTTGGTGACGCGCGCGCCGGCATGGAGATGCTCGTCCTCGAACTCCTCGAAGAAGAAGTCGATCGCGCCGCGCGCGGCCTCGGTGGCAAAGCCCTTGCCCCAGTGCTCGACGCCGAGCCAATAGCCGAGCTCGGCATTGCCTGATGTGGAGCAGTCGATGCCGACCATGCCGACCGGCCCGGTGTCGTGCTCGATCAGGAACACGGTCTCGCTGCCGATCTCGGCGGTGGCGCGGACGAACTCGACGGCGTCGTCCTGCGAATAGGGATGCGGCAGGCGGCGGGTGTTTTCCGCGACACGGCGGTCGTTGGCGAGCCGGGCGATGGACCTGACGTCGGCGAGTGTCGGCCGCCGCAAGGTCAGCCGCTCGGTGGCGACGACATCAGGTCTCGCCTCCCGCAAGGTCGCGCTCGAGAAATCCTGCAACATGTCCGGCTCCGTGAAAGTCACTAAGTGAAAGTGAGCAAGTCAAACGAAAGGGGAGGCCGGTTTCCCGCCTCCCCCTGGAGCCTTCGATCTCTGTGATCTCTAGGACTCCGCCGGTTTGGTAGGACCCGGCGGACTCCAAATTGATCCACCGTCTATTCAGCCGCCTCTGCAATCGGGAGTACCGATACAAAGGTGCGGCCGTTGGCTTTGGCCTGGAACGTGACGCGACCCTCGATCTTGGCGAACAGAGTGTGGTCCGTACCCATGCCGACATTAAGGCCCGGGTGCCAGGTGGTGCCGCGCTGACGCGCAATGATGTTGCCGGGAATCACAACTTCCCCGCCGAACGCCTTGATACCGAGGCGCTTACCCTTGGAATCGCGACCGTTGCGCGATGAACCGCCTGCTTTTTTGTGAGCCATGGCTCGTCTCCGAAATCCTGCGTAATTCTAGGTCAATTCCTTGACGGAATCATTTCAAAATCTCTCACGCATCAATTCGTGAATGCGCGTGATCGATTTTATGCGGCGTCGGCTTCCTTGTCGGCTTCCTTCACCACCTTCTCCCTCTTCGGACGCGGGCCCTTGGTGGGCTTGGCGCCGTCCGTCAGGATCTCGGAGATGCGCAGCACCGTGATCTCGTCGCGATAGCCGCGCTTGCGGCGCGAATTCTTGCGGCGGCGCTTCTTGAACGCGATGACCTTGGGGCCGCGCTTGTGGTCGAGCACCTCGACCGCAACGGAGGCGCCGGCCACCGTCGGAATACCCAGGACCGGCGTGTCGCCGCCGACCACCAGAACTTCATTCAGCTGGATGATCGAGCCGACTTCGCCTTCGATCTTGCCTACTTCGAGAACATCATCCGGCACGACGCGGTATTGCTTGCCGCCGGTTTTGATGACTGCGAACATCGTTTTTTTCTCCGTGTTCAATCCCGGCCTCGCGACGGATATCGTCGGGGTCGGCTTTTTGTCAGTCGCTATGGGTTTACCAGAGTTTTGTGCGGGCGGGAGTTATCCCTTTGAAAACCCACGCAAAAACAGGCGGCGCGAGAAACGCCCCGCGCCGGTTGGTGGACTTATAGCCGCCGGGCTCGGAGAGTCAAGGAAAACTGCCCAAAAGAGCCCGGATTTGAAGGATTTGGCCGCGCTCGCGGCCTTCAGCCGAATCTCGACCGGCCTTGCAACAAACGGGTTCCCCCGCAGTTAGTCCGCCGGAACAGGTAAGCGGGCAAGGGCTCCCATGGCAACGGACGATCTGGTCAAGACGACGGGCATCGCCCACCACGGCGCCGAGCGGCTGCCGTCGGTGGACGTCGACAGCTTCAACATCGAGATCAAGGACGAGGACGGCTTTCTCGGCGACCGCGCCAGCAAGGGTGCGTTCCGCGAGATCCTCGACCGCTGGCGCAAGCCGCTGCGCAAGACCGGCGAGGACCCGTTCGGCAAGGAGCCGTCGGAGGAGATCAGCAAGAAGACGCTGGATGCCATGCTGGTCGGCGACGACACCGAGGCCTCCGCGGTCGTGCACAGCGCCATCGAGGATTTTGCCCAGGAGCTCGCTTACGTCACGCGCCGTTTCCTCAAGACCAAGGCCTGGGCCAAGACCGAGCGCATCGTGGTCGGCGGCGGATTCCGCGATTCCCGGCTCGGGGAGCTCGCGATCGCGCGCACCGAGATCATCCTCAAATCCGAGGACTTCAAGATCGACATGGTGCCGATCCGCCATCACCCCGATGAAGCCGGCCTGCTCGGCACGCTGCATCTGGCGCCGTCCTGGATTTTCGAGGCCCATGACAGCATCCTCGCCGTCGATATCGGCGGCACCAACATCCGCTGCGGCCTCGTCGAGACCGGCTGGAAAAAGGCAAAAGACCTGTCGAAGGCCAAGGTCGTGACGTCAGAGCTGTGGCGTCATGCCGACGACGAGCCGACGCGCGAGGGCGCGGTGAAGCGGCTCACCAAGATGCTGAAGGGGCTGATCGCCGGGGCCGAAGAGGAGGGCTTCAAGCTCGCGCCTTTCGTCGGCATCGCCTGTCCCGGCGTGATCAATGCGGACGGCTCGATCGAGAAGGGCGCGCAGAACCTGCCGGGCAATTGGGAGAGCAGCAAGTTCAACCTGCCGGCGAGCCTGGTCGAGGGCATCCCCGTCATCGGCGAGCACGACACCGCGATCCTGATGCACAATGACGGCGTGGTTCAGGGCCTCTCCGAGGTGCCGTTCATGCAGGATGTCGAGCGCTGGGGCGTGCTCACCATCGGCACCGGGCTCGGCAATGCCCGCTTCACCAACCGCCGCAAGGACAGCGGCAAGGACAGCGGCAAGGACCGGGACACTACGGAGAACGGCAAGAAAAAGGCCAAGGAAAACAACAAGGACGGCGGCAAATCCGACAAGGGGTAACCTTGACTGGTTAGGTTAAGGACCGGATTGCGTTGCGGCGCATCAGCCGCACGCTAGGGTCGAATCGTCGTCTCACCTGGCCGGCGAAGCCGCCCTTCCCAGCCAGCATTTCAATGAGCGGCACCGGGACCGCCAGTGTTTACCGCGTCTGGCGGTCCCACCCGTTCTCTGGGTTTGCACCGGATGCGTGATTCGGGGCCGATGCCGCCGCCGCGGCGCTCGCGCCAGGACATCGCCAAGAGATCGACGGAACAGTTCGCGTCCAGTTTGCCCAAACTGCCGCCGAAATCCGCAAATGGTCCCGTTCCCGCCCGCGACATCGTCGGACCTGCGGAAAACCGGTCTGATTTTCGTCGCCCGCGCCTTGTCTGGCCCGCCATCCTCGCCTATTAACGCCCCCAACCACAGGGGCCCTGCTCCTACCATGGCGCCTTCAGGAGAGGTGGCAGAGTGGTTGAATGCACCGCACTCGAAATGCGGCATAGGTGCAAGCCTATCGGGGGTTCGAATCCCTCCCTCTCCGCCATCACCAAATCAGCGCCGAATAATCAGCCTGACGTCGACGAAGCTCATCCCGATTGCTCCGCCAGCACCGTTCGGGCCGTGCCCACAAATGCCTGCGCGGCCGGCGACAGCGTTCGGCCCTGCCGCTGGAGCAGCGACACCGGGCGCGTGATCGCCGGGCGCACCAGCGGTCTTGCAATCAGTGTTGGAAACTGGTCGGCCGGCAGCATCGTGGCGGGAAGGATGGCGAGGCCGAGGCCTTGTGCGGTCATGGCGAGCGCGGTGTTGATCAGCGTCACTTCGTAGGTGGGGGCGAGCTGCTTGCCTTGCGCGCCGAGCGCCTGGTCGATCTGCATGCGGATCCGCGTCTCGCGGCGCATCGCGATGGTTGGCATCTGCGCCAGCTCGTCCCATGTGAGGGAACGCCGCGCGGCGAAGTCGGCGGTGCGGCGGCCGATCGCGCTCAGCCGTCCGCGGGTCAGCGTCTCGATGGTCATCTCTGGAAATTCGCCTTCCACACTGCCGATCGCGAACTCCGCGTCGGTTGCGATCAGGCGCGGAACGAGATCGTCGGCGGCGACGTCGCGCATGTCGATCTCGATGTCGGGATAACCTGCGCGGAATTTCGCGAGCACCAAAGGCAGCAGCGCCGACGCGGCGCCGGCCGAGGCCACGAAGGCGACGCGGCCGGCGCGCGCTTGCGCGAGGTCGCGCATGCGCCGCGACAGGCCCAGCGCATCGCTCAGCATGCGTTCGGCTGCGTGAAACGCCTCATTGGCGGCCAGCGTCGGCTGCACCGACCGCGTGGAGCGGTCGAACAGCTTGACGCTGAGCTGAGCTTCCAGCTGCTGGATCAAGAGGCTCGCCGCCGATTGCGTGATGCCCAGCTCGTGCGCAGCCCGCGTGATGCTGCGCGTGCGATAGACGGTGGTGAAGGCCCGCAATTGTCGCAAGGTCACATTCATAGGCAAAGCTCATGAATTGATAAGTTCTTTCCGGCTTATCGCATAAGCGAGCCTGCAATAAAATGCATGCTGTGCGGTCAACGAATCCGCGGCGATACTGGGGATGGAGACGATGAGGACACAGGTGCTGGTCGTGGGCGCCGGGCCCGTGGGATTGACCGCGGCCATGGACCTGGCTTCGCGTGGGATCGACGTGGTCGTCGCGGAAATCCGCCACGCCGGCGATCCGCCCAGCGTCAAATGCAATCACGTGTCGGCGCGCTCGATGGAAATCTTCCGAAGGCTCGGCGTGGCTGCAAAGCTGCGCGACGCGGGACTCCCTGCCGACTTCCCAAACGATTGCTCCTACCGGACCACGGCGACTGGCATCGAGCTGTGCCGTATCGACATTCCCTCCCGCGCGCGCCGCTATAGCGCGACCGGCGGCCCCGATACCTGGTGGCCGACGCCCGAGCCGCCGCACCGGATCAACCAGGTCTATCTCGAGCCGATCCTGTTCAGCCACGCCGCCGCCCAGCCGCGCATCACGATACTGGCGCGCACGGAGATCACTGACATCGAGCAGGACGGCGATCAGGTGGTCGCGCTGGCGCGCGATCTCGACAGCGGCAACTCGCTCCGCATCGAAGCCAGCTTCGTGATCGGCTGCGACGGCAGCCGTTCCCTCGTGCGCAAATCGATCGGCGCGAGCCTGTCGGGGACGCCGGTGATCCAGCGCGTGCAATCGACCTTCATCGAAGCGCCGCAACTCAAGGAGTTGATGGGCGCGCACAAGCCCGCGTGGATGGTGCTCTCGCTCAACCCGCGCCGCTCCGGCACCACGGTTGCGATCGACGGTCACGATCGCTGGCTGATCCACAACCACCTCAAGCCCGATGAGCCCGAGTTCGACTCGGTCGATCGCGACTGGTCGATCCGCGCCATTCTCGGCGTCGACGAGCGCTTCGAGTACAAGGTTCTCAGCAAGGAGGATTGGGTCGGGCGCCGGCTGGTGGCCGATCGCTTCCGCGACCGCAGGGTCTTTATCTGTGGCGACGCCGCGCATCTGTGGATGCCCTATGCCGGCTACGGCATGAATGCAGGCATCGCGGATGCCGTCGATCTCTGCTGGCAATTGGCGGCGCATCTGAACGGCTGGGCGCCGGTTGCGATCCTCGATGCCTATGAGGCGGAACGCCAGCCCATCACCGAACAGGTGTCACGTTTTGCGATGGACCATGCGATGAAGATGATGGCGCAGCGCGGTGGCGTCTCAGTGGAGATCGAGGACGACACGCCGCGTGGCCATGCGGCGCGCGCAGCACTTGCGAGAGCGGCCTACGGTCTCAACGTGCAGCAATATTGCTGTGCCGGCCTCAATTTCGGCTATTACTACGATGCCTCGCCGATCATCGCCTATGATGGCGAGACGCCACCGGCTTATGCGATGGGAAGTTTTACGCCCTCCACCGTGCCGGGGGCACGCGCGCCGCATCTCTTCTTGCGCGACGGGCGATCGCTCTATGACGCGTTCGGACCGGGCTACAATTTGCTGCGGTTCGATGCCGCGATCGATGTATCACGGCTGAAGTCGGCCGCAGAGGCGCGCGGCGTGCCGTTCGCGCTGATCGACGTCGCACCCGATGAGGCGAACGGCGCCTATGCGGAGAAGCTGGTGCTGGTGAGGCCCGATCAGCATATCGCCTGGCGCGGGCACGCCGCCCCCGAAGATCCGCCGGGCCTGCTGGCGCGCCTCACCGGCGCGGCGGCGTGAAGGGAAGGTCAAGCTGCCCGTCTGACGGCGCCGCCAGCCTGGTGGCTCACCAACAAAAAATGCATCGAGGAGGAAGAACGTGTTTCACGTTGCAAGGCGCCGCACTCTGGCCGCGCTGACGGCCGCGACTTTCGCCATGCTGCCGCTGGGAGCCGTTGAGGCGGCCTATCCGGAGCAGTTGATCAAGATCGTCGTGACCTTCCCGCCCGGCGGCAGTGCCGATACGGTCATCCGTGCGCTCGAGCCCTTGGTCACCGCCGAGCTGAAGCAGAGCCTGGTGATCGAGAACCGCGCTGGTGCGGGCGGCAACATCGGCATGGCCGCGGTCGCGCAGGCCAAGCCCGACGGTTACACGCTCGGCGTCGCGCCGGCAGGCGCCCTGACGGTGAACCCGCACCTCAATTCGTCGATGCCGTTCGATCCGAAAGATCTCGCGCCCATCACCCTGCTGGCGGAAATTCCCTTTGTGCTCGTTGCGTCCGCGGACGTGCCTGCGCACAACACGGCGGAGACGATCGCGCTCGCCAAGGCAAAGCCGGGCGCGCTGTCGATTGGACATGGCGGCAATTCGACGGCCATGCATTTGACGGCCGCTTTGTTCACCCAGAAGGCGGGGATCGCCATGGAGCTCGTTCCCTATCGCGGGACCGCGCCGGCAACGGTCGATGTCCTCGCCGGACATGTCCCCTTCGCGGTGCTGGATATCCCCGCATCGCGGCAATTGATCCTCGAAGGCAAGCTCAGCGCCATCGGCGTTTCCTCGGCGCGCCGTCTTGCGTCCTTACCCGATGTGCCGACTCTTGCCGAGAGCGGCATTGCCGGTTTCGAAGCCGTGGGCTGGTTCGGGCTCGTTGCTCCCTCAGGAACGCCGCCCGATATCGTCGGCAGACTCAACGAGGCCTTCGTCAAGGCCCTGAAAGACCCGTCGGTGGTCGAGAAGATCCGGACCCTCGGCGCAGAGCCGGCTCCGATGTCGCCGGAGCAGTTCGGGCGCTTCATTCAGAGCGAAAGCACGAAATGGGGCAAGCTGATCAATGAGGCCGGGATCAAGGCGAACTAAAGCGCGATGCGATGAGGATGAATCGTCATCGCGCTTTAGGCGCACTTTGCGCTAACGCGGCCCTTCGGGTCCGGATCATGCTTTAACGCGCACCGATGCCCGCGCTCTCGATCACCCGCTTGTAGCGTGCGGTCTCCTCGACGATGAACGGCTCCATCTCGGCCGGCCCCTTGTCGGCGATCGACACCTGGCCGTTGGTGGCGAGGTCCGCGACGATGGCGGGGTCGGCGAGCACGGCGATCAGCGCCTCAGAGAGCCTGCCCACGATTCTCGGGTCGGTCCCGGCCGGGACCGAGACCCAGGTCGAGCCGACGCTGACGGCGTCCGGGTAGCCGGCCTCGAGCACCGTCGGCGCGTCGGGCAGCGCGGCCAGCCGTGCCGCGCCGGTGGTGCCGAGCACCTTGACCTTGCCGGTGTCGATCAGCGGCCTGAGCACGGTGAGGTAGTCGAAGGAGACGTCCAGGATGCCCGACATCATGTCGGTCATCTGGCTCGAGCCCGATTTGTAGGGCACGTGGGTCAGCTTGATGCCGGCGGCCGCCTGGAACATCTCGCCGGCGAGGTGCTGGGCGGTGCCGGGGCCGGGGGAGCCGAAATTGACCTTGCCCGGGTTGGCCTTCGCGTAGGCGACGAACTCGGCAAGCGTGCTGTAGGGCGCTGCCGCGGTCGCGACGAGGATCTGGTTCGACGAGCTCACGCCGCGGACGTGGACGTAGCTCTTGAGCGGGTCGTAGTTGAGCTTCGTCAGCCCGAGGTTCGGCTGGATCGTCATAGGTCCGCCGGAGGCGTAGAGCACGGTGTAGCCGTCGGGCTGGGCCCGGGCAACGAACTCCGTCCCGATGGTCCCGCCAGCGCCGGGCCGGTTCTCCACCACCACGGGCTGCCCAAGCCGTGTCCGCAGCAGCTCCGCGATCTTGCGCGAGACGAGGTCGGTGACGCCGCCCGCCCCGAACGGCACCACCCAGGTGATCGCGCGGTTCGGCCAGGATTCCGCGGCCGTCTGCGCCCCCGCGGCGCCCGCCTGGAGCGCCAGCGTCGTCGCGGCGACGAGACACAGGAGCGCTCTCATCACCTTGACGGCGATGCCTTCCATGGTTGCAGTCCTCCCTCGCTGCCGTGTGGCCGTTTATGGCCGTGTTGACTGAAAGTTACAGCTGTGAGGGTCTTCCAACCATTGGCGTTATCTGAGCATCTCTTTTGCAGAATATGAAAAGATGATCGAGCTGTGGGGCAGCGAGATCATTCCTGCAAGCTGGAAAGAGCTGCGCAGCAACCGTCTATGTCTCCGCAGCCAACGCGGTCTTGAACCCGCCATCGGCGGGATCCGACCAAGCAACATCCCGCCGGCTGACTGGCGGCAGGCCGCCCGCCGGCAGTTAGGTGATCCACGACGATGTTCGACAAAGCCTACCGGCAGCGCCTCGAAGCCGATCTTGTACAATGGGAAGCCGACGGCGTGATCGCGCCGGCCGCGGCCGCTTCCATCCGCGGCGCGTTGCCGCCGCTCCCTGCGGGCATCAACATTGCCGTGGTCGTCGGCATCGTCGGCGGCCTGTTGATCGCAGCCGCATTCCTTGCCTTCGTCGCGGCGCACTGGACCGAGATCGCGCGGCTGGCGCGGTTCGCGATCCTGCTCGCCGGCATGGGAGTCGCCAGCGGCCTCGGGGCGTGGTTCGCCAACGCGGGCCGCACGGTTCTTGCCGACCTCTGCGCAAGCATCGGCGCGATCATCTTCGGCGCCGGCATCGCGCTGGTCGGCCAGATGTACCATCTCGGCGACGACTTTGCCGGCGGCATGCTGCTGTGGTCGATCGGGGCATTTGCCGCCGCGCTGCTGACCGGTTCGCGCGGTGCGCTCGCGGTCGGCCTCGTCGCCGCCTGCATCTGGACCTGCATGCGGACCTACGACGCGCCCGACGTCCTGCATCTTCCGTTCGTGGCGGTCTGGCTCCTCGCCGCCGCGCTCGCATTCGCCTGGAATTCCCGTGCGGCGGCTCATCTCGTCGCGATCGCGGTGCTTCCGTGGTGGGGCGCGACGTCCCTTCGCTTCGACTTCGATGGGGCCGAGCCGTCGTTCCTGCTCGCCAACGGTGCGGCCTTGCTGTTCGGCGCCGGGCTCGCGATTGCAGCAAGGCCGTCGCCGAGAGCGCTTCGCCTCGGCAGTGTTCTGTCGATCTACGGAGCGTTTTCGCTGGCGGTCGTCGCCTTCTTGGAGGTGGTCACGGTCGACGACATCATCCACTTCCGGACCGGCGCGGAGCGGGCCCAGCCGCTTTGGGCGATTTTCTGCGGGGCTGCAGGTGTCGCTCTTGCGCTCGCGTCCGCTGCCATCACGAAACGCAAAGGCGAGGTGCTCGCGGCATGTGCGATTGGCCTCGTCCTGATCGCGGCGCCGATCTGGCCGGCGACCCGGGCGGGCGAGCCGTGGTTCGCCTATGCCGCGCTGCTCTGCGCCATGCTGTGCCTCGTCGTCTCCGGCATGCTCGACGACGTCCGCCCGCGCATCGTCGCCGGCTGGCTCGGGATCGCAGGTGTCATTGCCGGCATCACCTGGGCGGTGAAAGGCTCGCTGCTGCGCCGCTCGGCCTTCCTTGCGGCGGCCGGCGTCGCTGCGGTCGCCTTTGCGACCGCGCTCAATCGCGTGCTGCCGAGGACCGGGCGATGATCGCGTCCCTCACAAAGCTCTGGCAGCGCATCCCGAAAGCCGTGCTGTTCGCTGTCGCCATCCTGCTGCAATGCGTGCTGCTGGTCGTGATGGTGGCCGATCGCATGCAGATCCTGCGCGAAGGCCGTGAGGTGACCTTGCAGACGCAGCCGGTCGATCCCCGCGATCTCCTGCGCGGCGACTATGTCGTGCTTCGCTACGACATCTCGCAACTGCCCGCAGGCGCGCTCACCGGCAAGCCGTCCGAGACGCGCAACCCCGTCGTGTTCGTCAAGCTCGCGCCGAATGCCAACGGGCTGTACGAGGCTGTCTCGGTGCATGCCGGGCCCGTCGCGGTCACGGCGCCCGAAATCCTGATCCGCGGCCGCGTCAGCTATTCCTGCGGTTCGACCGGCCCCATCTTCTGCGACAAGCTGACGATCAAATACGGCCTCGAAAGTTATTTCGTGCCGGAGGGCGAGGGCAGGAAGCTCGAGCAGGCCCGCAACCAGCAGAAGCTGCGCGTTGTCGCCGCCGTGCTGCCCTCAGGCCGCGCCGCCATCAAGCGGCTGCTGCTCGACGGCGAGCCGGTGTATGAGGAGCCGTTGTATTAGGCTGATCGCGCCGGGCGCGCCTTCAACGCCCGCCGCAGCACGTCCCACATCCGCGGCTCGTTCATGTGCGCCACGTTGAAGCGCATGAAGCCCGTTGCGGTCTGCGAGACGCTGAACACGTTGCCCGGCGCCAGCACCACATCTTCTTCCAGCGCGGCGCGCGCGACTGCCGTGCTGTCCTGTCCATCGACGAGCTGGCACCAGAGGAAGAAGCCGCCGCGCGGCATCAGCCAGGGCTCGATGCCGAGTGCCTGAAGTTTTCGCGCGACATCGCGACGCGTCCGCGTGAGCTTCTGCCTGAGCTCGTCCATATGCTTGCGGTAGCTGCCGCCGGCCAGCACCCTGGCGATGATCTCGGTCGCGACCGGGCTCGGGCCGCCAAAGCTGGTCGCGACCTGGAGGTCGACGAGATGCTCGATCCAGTCGGCTCGCCCGGCGATGTAGCCGCAGCGTACCGAGGCCGACAGCGTCTTGGAGAAGCTGCCGATCCGGATCACGCGGTTCAATCCGTCGAGCGCGGCAAGGCGCGGCGAGCGCTACGGTTCGAAATCGCCGAAGATGTCGTCCTCGATGATGGTGAGGTCGTGCGCTGCGGCTGCGGTCAAAAGCCGGTGCGCGGTCTGGAGCGAGAGGGTCGTGCCGGTCGGATTGTGCAGCGCTGAATTGGTGATGTAGAGCCGCGGCCGTTCGGCACCGAGGATCTGCTCGAAGCGTGCAACGTCAGGGCCCGACGGCGTATAGGGCACACTGATGATCTTTGCCTGGTGCGCCCGCAACAGCGCGCGAAAATTGAAGTAGCAGGGATCGTCGACCAGCACGGTGTCGCCGGGGCGGAGCAGGAAGCGGCAGATCAGGTCGGTTGCCTGCGTGCCCGAACCCGTCAGCATCAGCTGGTCGACCGACGCCTCGATCGCGTCCTCGGCGAGGCGCGCGAGCAGCAGTCGGCGCAGGGTGAGCGAGCCGCTCGTGCTGCCGTAGTTGGTGAGCACGTTCGCGTCGGTGCGGGCGAGCGCGCGGGTGGCGCGGCGCAAGGCTTGCTCCGGCATCCACTCCGGCGGCAGCCAGCCGCAGCCGGGCTTCGGCACGGCCGCGTCGGTATCGAGCGATTGCCTGGAGACCCAGAACGGATCGACCTCCCGGTCACGGCGCGGCTCGACGTCTGCAAGCGCCAGCGGCGGCGTAGCCGTCGGTGACACATAGAAGCCCGAGCCGCGACGGGCGCGGATCAGGCCTTCGGCCGCGAGACGATCATAGGCTTCCACGACGGTCGAAGGCGAAACACCCATCGTCGCGGCGAGGCTGCGGATCGACGGCAGGCGGTCGCCGGCGCTGAGTGCGCGGCCGGCGACCTTGGCGCGGATCGCGCTCATCACATCGGCGGTGCGTGTCCCGTCGCGGCCCTTGGTTTGCGCGTCGCCGTCCAAGTGTGTTGCCTTCCATACCCATACAGTTTTGCCGGATTGTACTGGATTGTCGCTGGTCTTGCTACCGGCAAAGGCGGAAGGTCGCGGCTCGGCAAAAGCGAGACGGACATGCAATCTGCAGGCAGCGGCTGGGGCAACGGGCTTCTCGGCGTCATCATCTTCAGCGGCTCGTTGCCGGCGACGCGCGTCGCCGTCGGCGGCTTCTCCGCGCTGTTCCTGACGTCGGCGCGCGCGGTCATCGCGGCGCTGATCGGTGTGGCCGTGCTCGGCCTGCTCCGTCAGACGTGGCCGCAGCAAAAGGATCTCGCCTCGCTCGCGATCGTCTCCATCGGCGTCGTGGTCGGCTTCCCCTTGCTGACCGCACTGGCGCTGCGGCACATCACCTCCGCGCATTCGATCGTCTTCATCGGGCTGTTGCCGCTGTCGACCGCGATCTTCGCCGTGCTGCGCGGCGGCGAGCGGCCGCAGCCGCTGTTCTGGCTGTTCGCCATCCTCGGCAATGCCACGGTGGCCGCCTTTGCCTTGTCGAACGGCGGCGCGGCTTCGCTCACCGGCGATCTCCTGATGGTGGCCGCGATCATCCTGTGCGGGCACGGTTATGCCGAGGGCGCCGCGCTGTCGCGCCGGCTCGGCGGCCGGCAGGTGATCTCCTGGGCGCTGCTGCTCGCGCTGCCGCTGATGGTGCCGGTCGCGATTCTAACCTGGCCGGCGACATGGAGCGGCGTCAGCGCGCCGGCCTGGATCGGGCTCGCCTACGTCTCCGTGTTCAGCATGTTCGTCGGCTTCATCTTCTGGTACCGCGGGCTCGCGATCGGCGGCATCGCCCGCATCGGTCAGCTGCAGCAGCTCCAGCCGTTCTTTGGCCTCGCGCTCGCAGGGCTTCTGCTGCACGAGCCCGTCGCCTGGAGCATGATCGCCGCGACCGCGCTCGTGGTCGCCTGCGTCTTCTTCGCGCGCCGGTTTGCGTGAGGATCGCTCGCTAGTTCCTGCCCGGTTGCGGTTTTTCGATTCCTGGTAGTCGCGCGATCTGCTCGGCCAGGAAATCGACCAGCAGCCGCACCCGCGCGACGCCGGACCGCTCCGGCACAATCAGCATGTTCAGCGGAACGGGAGGCAGCGCATAGTCAGCAAGCACGCGTTCGAGCCTGCCGGCAGCAAGAAGGTCGCCGACGAGCCATAGATGTGAAGCTGCGATGCCGCGACCGGCCGCGAGCGCCTCTCGTGCGGCGAGCCCGTGATCGACGCGCAGCCGTCCGCCGAACGGCACCGCATGGCGACCGCCGCGGCGTCCTTGCAGCACGAGCGCATCGCTGCCGGCGACGTTGGACATCCTGATGCCCTCGTGACTGGCGAGATCTTGTGGGCGCATGGGCCTGCCACGTGCTGCGAGATAGGCGGGTGCGGCCACGAGCACCCGCTGCGACTGGCCAAGCGGCCTGAGCTTCATCGAACTCTCGGCGAGCGGTGCCAGGCGGATCGCGACATCGACACCCTCCTTCACGAGGTCGATCCGCTCGTCGGTCAGGCTAAGATCCACCGACACGTCCGGATGCCGGTCCTGGAACGCGAAAATGAAGCGGCTGACGTGGAGCACGCCGAAAGCCGCGGTGCACGAGACGCGTACCGTTCCAGCGGGCGCGCCGCGCGTGCTGCGTGCTTCGTCACCCGCCTGCTCGACCAGACGCAGGATCTGCACGCAGTCGGCATAGTAGTTGCGACCCTCCTCCGTCATCGCGACCCTGCGCGTGGTTCTCGTGAGCAGCGACACGCCGAGGGCCTGCTCCAGCTCGCGAATGTGCCGCGTCACCGTCGATTGACCGAACCCAAGCTCGCGCGCGACCGCGGACAGGTTTCCCCGCTCGGCGACCCGCACGAAGCTGCGCATGCGTTCGAGCGTGACCTCCGATCTATCCATTTTCCGGCACAATCATATCCATTGGCCACATCTACCGCATCGCGGGCCGCTGCGCTATCTGCCAGGCGAAATCATCAACCCAACGGTGCTGATCATGAAAGTGTTGATCGTCTTTGCTCATCCGGAATCGCGCTCCCTCAACGGCTCGCTCCGAGACGTGGCCGTCGCAGAGCTTAGGGCTCAGGGACACGAGGTGCTGGTGTCCGATCTCCATGCTCAAGGCTGGAAGTCCGAGGTCGACCGCGCCGACTTCCCGTCGCTGCCGACCGACGCGCGCCTTGCGCCCGCTGCGGCATCCAAGCAGGCGTTCGCGGCCGACACATTGACCGCCGACGTCAGGAGCGAGATCGAGAAGCTGCTGTGGGCGGATGTCCTGGTCCTGCAGTTTCCGCTCTGGTGGTTCAGCATGCCCGCGATCCTGAAGGGCTGGGTCGACCGCGTGTATGCCTATGGTTTCGCGTATGGTGTCGGCGAGCACAGCGACAAGCGCTGGGGCGACCGCTACGGTGAGGGCACCTTAGCCGGCAAACGCGCGATGCTGATCGTGACGACCGGTGGCTGGCAGGAGCATTATTCGGCCCGCGGGATCAACGGACCGATCGACGACCTGCTGTTCCCGATCAATCACGGCATTCTCTATTATCCCGGATATGACGTCCTTCCGCCGTTCGTGGTGTATCAGGCCGACCGGCTCGACGAAGCCGGATTCGAATCGATTGCCGAACGCTTGCGCGACAGGATGAGGACGCTTGCGACGACCTCGCCCATTCCCTATCGGCGCCAAAATGGCGGCGATTACCTCGTTCCGAGCATGCAGCTCCGCGCTGGCCGCGAGCGTCCAGGGGGGAGCGGCTTCGCACTTCACCTCGGGCGGGCCGAGGAACGGAGCCTGCCTGAGGAGCCGGGCGCCATGCAGCCGGAGACGGATCGCCGCGCCGTCACCGCGTAGTTGCGCGATTGCGTCGCTCGGTGGGTGCGCTGTCAGCGCGCTCACCCCATCACCGTCCGCGTCAGGGCGCTCCTTGCGAATTTCTTCAGCGGCATCGGCTTGCCGAACAGAAAGCCCTGCACGAGGTCGAAGCCGAGCTCGTTGGCGGCGACGAGGTCGCCGCGACTTTCGACGCCTTCGGCGACGGTGCGCGCGCCATAACCGTGCGCCAGCTCGACGATGTGACGGCACACCGTACGCTTCAGCCAATCATTGCCGCTGTCGGTGACGAAGTGCCGGTCGGCCTTCAGATTGACGAAGGGAAGCTTGTCCAGCCCCATCAGCGCCGGCCAGTTGGCGCCGAGATTGTCGATCGTCAGGCCGATATTGTGAAAGCCCACCTCGCGCGCGACGTCGACCAGCAGGTCGAGATCGCGAGTCGCCTCCTCGCTGTCGATCTCGATCGTCAACCCGCCGAATGCCGGATGCGTCGGCACCTGGCGGCAGAGATCGCGCACTGCCTGCGGCTCCTTCAGATACGAAGCGGGCAGATTGATCGACAGATCGACCGGGCTTTGCTGTTCGAGAAGATAGTGCCAGTCCTGCATCGCGCGACCGATCACGAACTCCGACAGGCTGCGGAAATGCGGATCTTGCGGCTCCGGGATGAAATAGGCCGGCGGCACCACGCCCCAGGTCGGATGGCGCATTCGCACCAGCGCCTCGGCGCCGCTACGGATCAGCGTGCGCGCGTCGATCTTGGGCTGATACCAGAGCTCGAGCCAGCCGGCGTGCAGGGCCTCGCCGACATGCACCGCCGGGCTCGGCGCCGGCTCCTCCGGCAGCAGCATCGCGACGCGCTCGCGCAGCGTTTCCGCGGCAAAGGGCGTGGTGAGCGGCGGCAGCATTGCAAGTCCGTATTCCTCGCCGACCTGCTTCACGGCCTTGACGATGATCGACTCGCGGGCGCCGACGGCAAGGACCTTGCCGGCAAATTCCTCGCGAACCAGTATCTCGAGAAATCTCCCCGGCTCGATACCGTCGGCGGCAACGCCGAGCAGGATGAGGTCCGGCAATTCGCTGGCGAGCACGGTTTGCAGCTCGTCTGCGCTGGCGCATTCGCTGGTGACGAAGCCGAGATCCTCGAGCACCTCGCTGAGGAAGGCGCGCAAGTGACGCTTGCTATCGGCCACGCAGGCGCGCGGCGTGACCTTTCGTCGTCCGAAGGTCACAGGCCTTCGGCCGACGAGTTCAACAATCCCATCGTTCATCGCAAACTACTCCCGTTCCGCGACCGGTGTTAGCGACGTGAGCAGTTTCAAATATGGAGGGCTTCAGCCGATTGTTGAATTATCTGGGTAACGTTAAAGCGCGCATCACTTCTAAAATTGTTCGGATATTCTTCGAGAAGTCTTTACGTCTGCGTGCGCGTGACAGGCGCGTGACGCCGTCATTGCAGGAGATTCTCGAAAGACGAGGTGCGCGCGAGCGTGCGGTCGGTGTCCTGCAATTGGACGAAGCCGAACGCACTTCGCCCAATTGAATAATGCCGGCCTCAATTGCCTGTGGCTTTGTCGTGTTGCGCCAGTCCGACCGCCTTGTAGTCGTAGGTCGGATAGAATTCGGTGCGGTACGGGCCCCAGGCGGTATCCTCGATGACACGGTTGACCTCGCGCAGCCGCGAAGCCGGCAGGCGTAGCGTGACCACCTGGCCGATGCCCATCATCACGTACCAGCTCACCACCTCGATGCCGGCTGGCGGAAACGCCTTGCGGAAGCCCTGCCTGTCGAGTTGCGCATTCAGCTCATTCAACGGGCGGGATTGGTCGTGCTTGAAGAAAATGGTGAGCAGAACCGCGTTGTCGGCAGTCGGCGCGGCATTTTCCTGCGGCGCTGTCTGCGCCATGGTCGCCGATGTGAGTGCCAGCGCGCCCGCAAGCAACGCCGCCGTCGTCAATGTCCGTCGGTTCGATCTCATCGCGAATTCCTTCCCAATGCTCATGCGATGGATCTGAGAATAGAAGCGCGATGCGCGGCGGAAGAACTCATTTTCGCGCGATGCGCGCATGTTCCGCCTTCGCTCGTGACGGTTCTGCGACAATGCGCGCGGGCGTCACGGCGCGAATGTGAAGCACATCACATCTGTATTGCTGCACCTGCGCTATTGCTCCGAACAGCCGGTGGTGGGCTGTCGAGGACTACAGCAATGACGACGCGGCGAATGATGTATTGGTGGTTCAGGTTCGTGCTGTCAGGGCGATTTATGGATCGCTTCCTGTGCCTGCCGCGAGCCGAATAGTCGCGTCGCGCGATATCAGGTTTGCCCGATCAACTTGCGGAACGCAGCTGCACCGTCCTCGATCGCGTCACGTCCCTTCCAGGCCAGATAGGAGAGCTTGCCGCCGAGCGTGTCGTGGCTGCGCAGCCGGCGCGATCCGAGGATGTGGCCGACATTGGAAGGGAAGCGGCTCACCTCGGCGGACACCAGCGCCGCGATCGCGTCCATCAATTGCTGGAGCCGGGTGCCCCACTCGCAATGTTCGATGCCGTCGATGCGGACCTTGAGCGCGTATTCGGTGTCGTAGATATCGGCGAGCAGGTCGCGCGCGATCAGCACCCGGTTGTGCCGGAGCGCGACGCGCAGCGCCAGGCGCTTGTCGTCGAGCCGGTCGAGCACCATCGGAACGACGCAGGCATAGGGCGCGGCGGCGATGTCGGCGGCGCTCTTGCTCGCGGCGGCCTTGGTGGCAAGGCGCACCAATTCCCAGGATGTCTTCAGCCGCCTTGCCACCAGCGCCAGCGCGAAGGGCAGCGCCTCGGGGTGGGACTTCTTGAAGGCGTCGAGTTGCGCGGTGATCTGGGCGACCTGGCCGTCGCCGAATTTCGTGATCTTCTCCGGCAGTTTCTCGTTGAATTTCGGCAGCGCGGCGCCGGCGCGCAGCACATGCTGCATCTTCCTCACGTCGTCGAAGGCGCTCCGCGAGGCCGTGTATTGCGCGAGCTTGCCGCGTGCGAGCTCGGTGCTCTCCGGTGAGGCGAGGGTGTTCTCGAGGACCTTGACGACCTTGGTCTGGAAGATCGATGCGATCTTCTGCACTTCCTTCGGGTTGTTGGCGGCGACCTGGTCGCCGATCGCCTTGATGTAGTCGCGCGCCATGGTCGGCAGCAGGTCGCGGCAGATCCACTCCCAGATCGGAGTGAGGGTGTTGCGCGAGATCCGTCCCGCATTGGCATGTTCGGGTGCGCCGTCGATCAGCAGTAGTTCGAGCGGCGCGAAGAAATAGCGCGAGGGGCTGGTGACGCGCGCCTGGGTCGACCCGTCCTTGCGAAACTCGGCGCGCAGGTGGGACTGGATCTCGGCCGAGCCCGGCATGTCGATGCCGCACAGCTCGAGCCGCTCGAGCTCGCTGAGCAGACAGCTGCGCGACAGCGGCGTCAGCCTCTGCAGGAATTCCGACAGCCGATCGATCTCGTTCATGGCACGCAATCTTTCGCAGCGTGTCCCGCAGGCTAGCGGGCCCAATGCGTGGAGGCATTTGCGCGCTCTCAACCGTCATGAACAAAAGCAAGTCGCCGTTAATATATCCGTAAAATCCGGGAGGCGCGGGTCCGGCCGGGAGGCGGTGGTTAAGGAGGTGTCCGCCTGTCCGCCCATGATGTGAGCAGAAATCTCAACCCTTGCGTGGTCAACGACAGCCCCGCGCAAGCATAAATTGTGCCGATGCCGACGTTTTAGCGCAAAACCGCCAAAATCACCGTAGTCTTACGGAGCAAAAAGTTAACCACAGATCGGCCCGGGTTCCGGTAAACGAGTGACATGGGGTCACAGAATGATACGGCCACCGATTCGCGGCCGTCGGAATGGTACGAAAGCAGCGCCGCTCCAACTGAAGAGCTCGATTTCGTCCGTCTGAACGCCGCCCGTGCCAAGGCGGCCGACGAAATGGCCGCCGCCATCGCCCGCGAGCTCAACGGCCCCCTGACTGCGCTCCTGCTCTATATGGGCGAGATCAAGCATCACAGCGATCAGCTCGCGCCTGTCACCGGTGACCGTGCCTATCTGCAGCGGGTGGTGGAGAACGCGCTGGCGCAGACCGAGCGCGTCTGCGGCCTGGTCAAGCAGCTCGCCGGCCCCCACAAGGGTGGCCTGCCGATCCCGTCGAGGACCGAGGACACCGAATCGAAGGGCGCCCGCGCGGCGCAGCCGCAGCGCGTGCCCAGCGCCGAACTGCTCGGCCTGTCCGGCCAGAAGCGGCTGACCAAGCGCGAGCGGGAAGTGCTGAGGCTGATCAGCGAGGGTTATTCGAACAAGCAGGGCGCGCTTCGGATGCAGATCAGTCCGCGCACGTTCGAAAGCCATCGCGCCGAGGCGATGCGCAAGCTCGGTGCGCGCAACACCGCGGACCTCGTCCGTGCGGCGCTGCTGCATTCGATCGACTGAGGCTATTGTGCCGCGCCGGCGGCGCGGCCTTGGGAAGGCCGGTCGCGCTCAGAAATAATCTTCGGCGAAGGGACGTGCGCGCGATGAGGGCCGCAGCGGCTTGAGCTCTTCCTTCGGCGCGTTCGGAATGATCGTGATGATCCAGCGCGGCGGCATGCTGGATTCCTGCTCGAGCACCGAGCGCACAAAGCCGGTCACCGTGGACTCGCCAGCCTTCACCGTCGCCATCCGGCCGTTGAACTGTGCAATGCGGAAGCGACGGACTTCCTTCTGGTCCGCAGTCTCGTAGGTGAACATGGAAACCCTCCTGGTTTCCCGCGACTATCGCCACCTATGATTAGCCATCTCTAAAAATCCCAAACCGTAGAAGTACGGCGGGTTTAGCGCGGTCTGCGCAGAAGCGTTTTCGAGCGAAGCAGATCCGGTTCGCGTGACGAAAACGCGTCAAAATAAGAATCTAGGCCTGAGGTTCCTGCGCGCGCGCCGAGGCGTAGGCGGCGTCCATCAGGTTCAGGAGATCGCGGAATTCGGCATCGCCGAGCCTCTCCGCGGTCTTCTCCAGCCGCAGGGCCAGTGCCGCGAGCCTGACATAGCCGAACGTCCCGGCCGCGCTCTTGAGCGAATGCGCTTCGCGCGCGATCCTGGCGTGATGCTGCGCGAGCGGGAGCGTGCGGAACAGTTGCAGGCGCGCGCAGGTCTCGCTCCAGAACACGTCGCGCACCTCACGGGCACCGTCCTCGCCGATCTCGCGCACCAGCGCCTCATACGCGCCCGGCTCGCGCGCGGGCACGGCATCGGTCGCCTCTCGCGCAGGCGCGACGGTCACTTCAAACATGGTCTTGCCTGCCTTGATCACGGTTCGTCTGTCGCGCGGCTCGCGCCGGGGCGCGAGCCACAGGTCGTGTCTACGGCATTCGAATTTCAGTTCCGGTAGCGGGACGGCTGGCGTTTGCTGGCCGGCGTTAGCCGCCGGTTTACCACGCGATGGCGCCGGTCAGCGCGGGCCGAGCAGCCGGTCGTACTGGGCCTTCACGGTGGCGTAGCATTCGCACGCCGTCTGGCGCAGGCCGTCCAGGTTGAGGAGCTGGATGTGTCCCCGGCTGTAGTGGATGAAATTGGCGTGCTGCAAGGTGTTGGCGACCAGCGACACGCTGTTGCGCCGCGCCCCGATCATCTGCGCCATGGCCTCCTGGGTCAGCAGCAGCCGGTAGTCGCCCGACAGGTCATGGGTGTGCAACAGGCAGCGCGACAGCCGCGACTCCACCGGATGGGCGGCGTTGCAGCCCGCGGTCTGCTGGACCTGCGCGTAGACCGCCAGCCCGTGGCGGGTCAGCAACGCCCGCAAGGTGCCGCTCTGGTCGGCCGCGATGCGCAACCGGTCGAGATCCATCATGGAGGCGACGCCGGGAACCAGAACGATGGCCGTATTCAGCGCGCAGGCATCGCCCATGGTCGAGAGCGTCCCGAGCAAGCTGTCGCGGCCGATCATGGCGACCTGCACATGCTCGCCCTTGGCGAGTTTCACCACCAGCGAAATGACGCCGCGATGAGGAAAGTAGGCGCGCTTGAGTGTCTCGCCGGCCTCCACCAGCACCGCGTCAGAGGGCAGGTCGACGGTGCGCAGGTGCGGGCGGATCAATTCAAAATCGTCCGCCGACAGCGCGGACAGGAAACCGTTGGAGGGACGCACCATCGTTTCCAAGAGCTGCCTCCCGTCTCCTGCGCCAGCCAAAGTCGAGGGACGCGAACTCACGTCCTGCGCGGGTAAGTTCCATCATGTTCGCGCCGGGATATATTGGCAATTGGGACAAGATGTCCGACCGCGGTCGATTACCCGGGAGGCTGCGTGCACGCCAGCATACAGATGGATCGCGTCGCGCCGTCGTCACCCCAGGGGTTCCATCAGGCGGGAGTGGTGGGACTTCACGGCCGCATAGCAGTCGCAGGACGTCGCTTGCAGCGCGTGAAGGTCGAGGATTTCGATCTGTCCGCGGGTGTAGTGAATGATTCCGGCCCGCTGGAGCGCATGTGCGACCAGTGAAATGGCGTTGCGCCGCACGCCCATCATCTGCGCCAGCGCCTCCTGGGTCAGCGGCAGGATTTCGCTGTCCGACAGGTCGCGGGCACGCAAGAGCCAGCGCGCCAGCCGCGCCTCGACCGGGTGCAGCGTATTGCAAAGCAGCGATTGCTGCGCATGTGCGAGCAGCGACTGCTCATTGCGGATCATCAGGCTTCGAAACGTCGCGCTTGCGGCAGCGACAGTCCGGAAAGCCGCGATTTCAAGTACGGAAGCAGTGCCGGGGAACAGCACGACGGCGTCGGCCGATGCAATGCCGTCGGCAAGCGCGGCGGCGCCGCCCACGACGCTGTCGCGGCCCAGCATCGCGACCTCGATCACCTGTCCTTCGGAAAGGCCCACCGTGATCGACACCGATCCGCGATGCGGGAAGTAGACATATCTCATTGCGGAGCCCGCCTCGGCCAAGACAGATTCCCTGACCATTTCGACCGTCGCCAGATGGGGGCGCAGCAGATCGTAATCGACCGCGTCGAGCATTTGCAGCAACTCGTTGGGTTGGTGGCGGCTCATGGTCATGCGGGTCAGCCCGGCGCGTTGGATCTCCGATCGGCGCCGTACTCCTACGTGGTTCAGTTGCACGGCCACAGAAAATACTCTAAAGGTTGTGGCGCCGTCCATATACCCGTTGGAGGGCAGACACGCTGTGGCATTTGCGGCGGAAATGAGAGCGGCGTGCTGATTCGCTTTGTGAAGCTGCGCGCCAGTCCTGCAAGAATTGCGCAGGAAAAAGCGGCAGGGGGCTTTCATGAGCCGGAAGCATTGCATCCGCGCTGCCAACGGACGCCGGCCGACCCGCGCAGCCTCGTCCGCTGGACGAGTGCTCACAGTCATCCACTATTGCTCCGAACCCTATTGCTCCGAACCTTGGCGCCGCGTGGCCGCAGATTTCGCGGCCATCGTCTTCCTCGCTCCGCCAACGACGTTCGCGATGGTTCATTTCTCGATTCAAAGCAAAGGAGAAAGGCGTGCCCCACGGTTCAATTATTGAATCGCCGGAACGGGAAGCTCAAACGGGGACAGAAGGTCTGCGCCATCTTCTCGTTGTCGATGACGATCCGATGGTCTGCATGGCTATCGAGGTCTATCTCCAGCGCAACAACTTTCGGGTGACGATCGCCGAAGGCGGTGAAGCCGGACTGCGCGCGCTCGAACACGGACGGTTCGATCTGATGATCATCGACATCTTCATGCCGCACATGCGCGGGTTCGAATCGATCCGGATCTTCCACGAGCGGGCGCCGGCCATTCCGCTGATCGCGATGTCCGGCTACGCCTTCGCAAACCTGAATTCGCCCGCACCCGATTTCCTCCGGATGGCGCTGGAACTCGGCGCGGCGCGCTGTCTGCGCAAGCCGTTTACGCCGTACGCGCTGCTCGCCGCCATCAAGGATTGCCTGGCCGAGCATCGGCCCGACGGCGAAATTGCCTCGGCCGCGCGCCTCGGTTAGCGCGGCATGCAGCGCGGCGGACGTGGAGTAACCGTTCGTTTACCGCAAACGCAGTCCTTGCGAATTTAGGCGCGACAGCAAACGAGCCTCGCGGGAGCACCCGCGATCGTGGGCGGCCCGGATCCATTTCACCGGGGGCCTGCCTATCGTCCTTCGCGGGCAGGGCTTTTCCGGCGCGCGTCGTCTCGCCGTTATCGGCACGTTTACCTAACGCTTCCCGCCGTCGCGGCGCAGAGCCGGTTCTGCCGAAAAACGCAGTCGCATGCAGTCGAACGGCAAACTTGTCTTCAATATCCGTATTAGCACGGAGGATGAAATTAACGGGACCGTGAAAGGGGATGTCTAACGATCCAAAATAGGGCTTCCGTCGATGCCAAGCGCGGCTCAAGCGTCGAGGCCCAGATCAGTAAGGCGTAGCTCATGGATGATCTGTTGCGGGAGTTTTTGACGGAGACCAGCGAGAGCCTGGACACCGTCGACAATCAACTGGTGAAGTTCGAGCAGGAGCCGAACAACGCCAAGATCCTGGATAACATCTTCCGCCT
>NZ_JAVAYM010000149.1:0-459 GCF_054185205.1 Bradyrhizobium sp. 14AA
CGGGACGGCCGGCGGGGCCGCGCTCACGGTCTCGGTCGGCTTCGTCAGCTCCGGGTAGGCCTCGACGAGGTGGGCGCCGTTGAGGGGCTTGCTCTCGCCGTTGTGGCAGGTGGTGCAGTTCACCTTAGGCACGTCGCCCAGCGCTCCGAGACGGTTCGGCGGGAAGGTCGAGAGCAGCGGCTCGAGGTAGTTGCCGTTGAGGTCGCGCACCATCCGGATGCCGTGCCAGGCGGTGGTCCGCTGCGGCGTGCTCTGCGACCAGTTCGAGATCGCCCGCGTGTTGTGGCAGTAGGTGCAGTTGACCCCGAGCGCCTCCGACATGTGGATCATCAGGCCGTAGGTCTTCTCCGCGTCCTGGATCGGCTTGCCCTTGGTGGTGGGCAGGGCCGTGGTCGCGTTCACGCGGATGGCGTTGTTGTCGACGTCCTTGTCGGCGAGATAGGCGGTGAGGGTGTCGTA
>NZ_JAVAYM010000150.1:0-459 GCF_054185205.1 Bradyrhizobium sp. 14AA
TCAGCCTGCACGGTTTCTGCCACCACGGTCGGGTTCTCGTCCACAAAAACGAAGGCCACCGCCGCGGGTTGACCATCAACAAGCGCTACTCGAGTGGCTTCGGAGTCGAGGTCTTCCAGCTCCTGACGCAGCGCCTCGTGGGCCGCCTCGCTGTCATCGACCGGGGACCATGATGCATGCATCCACACGTACATCTGCTCCCACAGCATCTCGAGCACGCCGGGGGCCAGGGTTGCGCCCGAGATGGCGCCGCCCGGGCCAAGGCTGACCTCCTCCAATACCTCAACCGCTCGTCCAAAATGACGGCGAGACAGCTCGAAGGGCGGACACGATGCGTACACCTCTCCACCCAAGGAAAGAATGAAACTCTCAGCGTCAGAACCAGCAATAGCCTTGGTCGCCAATGGTCGATCTACCCTCTGCTGGATCTGACGCACCAGCCGTGTACCGATCCGATGG
>NZ_JAVAYM010000151.1:0-458 GCF_054185205.1 Bradyrhizobium sp. 14AA
TGAACAACTCCTCAATCTCTACAACAAAGACAAACAATAACCGAAGCATACATATTGAATGAACAGATTGGCATCTATTCTATACGATTGAAATATATCTTCTATTTCAAGTATTGATTATATTCAAATAGCAACAAATGATTATAAATTTCACAACAGATTATTTATAAACTTATAGGAATATGAAAGTGCGTTCTCCAAACAAAATAAATAGAGGCCTATTACTTTAGGCCTCGTTAAAAGATGTTATACAGAGTTTCATATTATGATCTCAATAGCAAACATACCAAGGAAACCCTCATAGATGCTTACCCATTTTTATAATCACTGTAATGAAACCAGTTTTTACTAGAGATATCAAACGATAAAAATCTATTATATTAATTTAGCTTCTTCTAATAATTCTTCAATGAATGTACCAGATACTTTCTTCAATAAGCGTTTTTCTACCAATCTTT
>NZ_JAVAYM010000152.1:0-458 GCF_054185205.1 Bradyrhizobium sp. 14AA
GTCGATGCTGGTGTGGGCGAAGACGCTGGCTACGTGACTGGATCGAGGCTGGTGGTGGATGGTGGTTTGTCTCTTTGCCAGTAATGATTCTGTTGTGCCCTGGCGGAGAACGTGGGGTTTCGCGTGCTGTTCGGGGCGTGCGGTGAGGTGTTAGCTTTCCGAAACAGGGTCGGATCGCCTGTCAGGCAGTAGTTGACGGCCGAATTTCGTGCGGGGCTTCCCGGGGTCGAGGTTGCTCCGGGGCACAGCCCTCAAGTTCCGCAACCTGGCCCTACGACATCGCCCGCTCACTGCTCGAAGCCGGCGGGCTGTGACTGGTTCTCGCGGTCGAGGAAGAGGTAGACGACGGGAATCACTGGAATTACGAATAGCAGTGCGACCGCCAGCAGTTGGCCAAGCAGTCCGAATGCTCCAACGAAAACCACGCCGAGTGGTTCTGCCGGCTGCTTCTGCTCCGC
>NZ_JAVAYM010000153.1:0-457 GCF_054185205.1 Bradyrhizobium sp. 14AA
CCGGCTTCACCGTGGTGGTGACCAAGTCGACCGTGCCGGTCGGCACCGGCGACGAGGTCGAGCGCATCATCCGCGAGACCAATCCCAAGGCCGACGTCGTCGTCGCCTCCAACCCCGAGTTCCTGCGCGAGGGTGCGGCGATCCGCGACTTCAAGTTCCCCGATCGTGTCGTCGTCGGTACCTCCGACGAGCGCGGCCGCAAGGTGATGGGCGACATCTACCGTCCGCTGTCGCTGAACCAGGCGCCGCTGATGTTCACCGCGCGCCGCACCGCCGAGATGATCAAATACGCCGCCAACGCCTTCCTCGCGACCAAGATCACCTTCATCAACGAGATCGCGGACCTCTCCGAAAAAGTCGGCGCCAACGTGCAGGAGGTCGCGCGCGGCATTGGCCTGGACAACCGCATCGGCACCAAGTTCCTGCATGCCGGTCCCGGCTTCGGCGGCTCGTGCTT
>NZ_JAVAYM010000034.1:0-68253 GCF_054185205.1 Bradyrhizobium sp. 14AA
TGGCGCCGGCGCCCTTCGGCATCAGCGCTTCCACAAAGCTCGGCTGTCCTGTCCGCTTCACCGCCATCGTCATTCCCCCAAGGCTTTGCCCTAGGGAATCACAACTGGCGGATTACGCAACAGGCCCACAAGGGGAGAAGGGAAGAAAGTGTGAGCGGCTAGTTCTCCCGGCTCGCGCTCTCCAGCGCCGCGAGCAGATCGTCGATCTCCATGCGCCTGCGGAAGTCCGGGTCGACGAACCGCGCTTTGACGATCCCGTCGCGACCGACGACGAACACGGCCGGGATCGGCAGCATCCATCCGTCATTGCCGTGGAATTTCGCCATGTCCTGATAGGACAGCAGGCCCTGGATCTCGGCGCCGAGCCAGATCGCGAGATTCAGTGACAACGCATAACCATTGTCGAGATCGCTCAGGATCGGAAACGGTGCTCCGGATTCGACCTTGAGCTGCCGGGCGAATTCCTGCGTCTCCGGCGTGATCGCGACGACCCGCGCCCCCATGGCCTCGATGCGGTCCAGCGCCTGGACCACCGCACGGACATTGAGCCGGCAATAGGGGCACCAATGGCCGCGGAAGAACATCACCGCCGCCGGACCGCTCTCCAGCAGCGCGGGCAAATTGACGAGACGCCCGGCCTCGTCAGGCAGCATGAATGGCGGCATCGCATCGCCCGGGCGCGGCGCGGTCTCGCCGCCGCCGTTCCCGCCCAATCGCGCGACCAGGCGGTCGACGGCCTCGCCATAGGCGGGGAAGACCTTGCGGCTGGCATCGGCATAGGCGCGGAGCTGCTCGTTCAGCGTGCCGTCCATGTCGCGGCAGCGCTGGAAGGCAGACCTGAGCCGCTCGGCGTCGGCTGGCGAGAGAGACGTCATGTTCTGCTCCGGCATTCCCTAGGGCGAATATTAGTTTCCCGGTTCGGCCGCCCGCAAGGGGCGGCCGCGATGCCAGGACCGGCTCAGTTCACGTAGAAATTACCGGTCGGATCGAGCCGCCCCGAGGTGGAGTACAGTGTGCCGTTGTCCATGAAGAAGACGGTGTTGTCAGGCACCTTCCTGGCGCTCTTCATCATGGCCTCGTGGTTCTTCTCGGCAGGCGCCATGGCCATCGCCGACATCTTGCCGGGCCCGCCATACATATAGGCCATGCCGGCCTTGAAATCCCATGTGGCCTCCGAGAAGGCCGACGTGGCGATGACCGCGAACGCGGCCGTGGCAATCAAGGTCTTGGACAGTTTCGTCATGAGATGCTCCTCCGGATTGACGTGAACGCCCGCCAATCGGGCGCTGCACCATCGAACGTCCGAAACAGCACAAGCGGAAATGCCGATCCCCAATCGGTTCGATAGCAAGCGCCTATCGCGCTGCCATAGCTCCGGGCTATCGCACCGAGAGCAAACGGGCATTTCAGAACGCACGGCCTCTCGACGACACTCCTGACATTGCCGGCGACCATCGCGGTTGCGGCCAACACAGGAGACGTCCATGTCCAGACATCACACCTTGTCGCGCACGGTCTGGCCGAGCCTTGCCATACTGGGCACGCTGACCTTTGCCGCAAAGCCGGCGTTTGCCGGCGAATGCCCCGCCGACAAGATCAAGCCGAACGCACAGCAGATGGTCGACTATAAGCCGGTCGGCGTCACCGACGTCACGCTCGGCGCCATCGACCTTGGCAAGCAGCCGGCCCATATCGAGGGCCGCGAGCTGCGCTTCCGCAAGCTGACCATCGAGCCCGGCGGCATCGTGCCCTGGCACAGCCATGACGACCGCCCCGCCCTGATCTTCGTGCAGCAGGGCGAGATCGTCGAACACGCCTCCAACTGCGTCGATCCGATCGTGCACAAGGCCGGCGACATCCGACCCGAAGTCTCGGGCATCTCGCACTGGTGGAAGAACCTCGGCAGGGAAACCGTCATTCTCTATGTCGGCGACGTCCGCAAGGATCCGCACGACCACAACATGTAACGAGCGCCTCCAGCCCCAGCGCACTCGTGACCGGATGTGGCGTCCGAAGATCCCCATGCCGTCCCGCGTGCCGGGCGCCACATCCTCCACCGGAGATACCGCGCCATGACTGATCTGTCCGCACGGATGAAGCCGATCACGATGCCGATGGATGCGCATTCGCCGGGCCTCGCGCTCCGCTCGCTGGTCATCGGCTTGACTGCATTCCTGACCGTCGTCGACCTCTTCGCGACCCAGGCCATCCTGCCCTCGCTGACGCGTCACTATGGCGTCACGCCGGCGGCGATGGGCTTCGCCGTCAATGCGAGCACCTTCGGCATGGCGACAGCGAGCCTCGTCGTCGGCTTCTTCAGTCCGCACATCAACCGGCGGACGGGCATCCTGCTCAGCCTGACGCTGCTGGCCATCCCGACGAGCCTGCTCGCCTCCGCACCAAATCTCGCCGTCTTCACCGCCCTGCGCGTCGCACAGGGCCTCTGTATGGCCTCCGCCTTTGCGCTCACGCTCGCTCATCTCGGCGAACAGTGCAGCGCCACGGACGCCGGCAGCGCGTTTGCCGCCTACATCACCGGCAACGTCGCCAGCAACCTCGTCGGCCGGTTGATCTCCGCGGCGATCGCCGACGGCCTTGGCCTCGCCTGGAATTTCTATTCCTTCGCGGCGCTCAATCTGGCTGGCGCAGTGCTGGTCTACTTCACGATCAATCGCGTGCCGCCGATGCATGCGATGAGCCCTGCGGAATCACCGTTTGCTGCCATGACCGCGCATTGGCGCAATCCGCCGCTGCGCGCCGCCTTCGGCATCGGCTTCTGCATCCTGTTCGCCTTCATCGGCACCTTCACGTTCGTCAATTTCGTGCTGGTCCGGCCGCCGCTGTCGCTTGGGATGATGGACCTCGGCCTCGTCTATTTCGTGTTCCTGCCGTCGGTGGTCACGACGTTGCTGGCCGGCAAGGTGACGGCACGCCTCGGCACGCGGCCGACGATCTGGGCTTCGCTGGCCGTTGCGGGGCTGGGCTTGCCGCTGATGCTGGCCCCACACCTCGGCGAGGTGCTTGCCGGAATGGTCCTGGTCGGCGTCGGCACCTTCTTCGCGCAGGCCGCCGCCACCGGCTTTGTCGGAAAGGCCGCAAGCGAACATCGTGGCGTCGCCAGCGGCACCTATCTCGCTTGCTACTTCTGTGGCGGTCTCATCGGCACAGCCGTGCTCGGACGGCTGTTCGACACCTTCGGCTGGCACGCCTGCGTTGCCGGCATCGGAGTGGCGCTCGCGGTCGCGACCTTGCTCACCTACGCCTTGAAACGTTAGCGCTTGACCGGGGCTTCCTGCGGCGGCTCGTCGTCGGCAATCGCCCGCCAGGCGGCGCCGTCGAGATCGTCGTACTGGCCGCTCCGCAGCGACCACAGGAAGGCGACGAGCCCGGCCCCTCCGAGCATCAACGCCAGCGGCACCAAAATGACCAGGATTTCCATCACAGGTTCTCCCGCGAGGTGCTGCGGGCGCGCAGCGAGTTCAGCATCACCAGGATCGACGATCCGCTCATGGCCGCCGCCGCGATCAGGGGCGTCACGACGCCGCTGATCGCGATCGGCACGGCGAGGACATTGTAGCCGATCGCAAGCCAGAGGTTCTGCCGCATCAAATGCAGCGCCTTGCGCGACGCGTCGATGGCGGCAACGACCGGGGCGAGCGGCCGGCCGAGGAAGACGAGATCGGCGGTGGCCTGGCTGAGATGCGCGGCCGAGATCGGCGATATCGAGACATGGGCCGCCGCGAGCGAAGGCGCATCGTTCATGCCGTCACCGACCATCAGCACCTTTGCGCCGCGCCGCTTCAATTCCTCGATCCGCGCGATCTTGTCGGCCGGCGTGACGCCCGCGCGCCATTCCGGAATTTCGAGCGCATGCGCTGCCGCCTTCACCGCCGGTTCGCGGTCGCCGGAGAGGATCTCGATGCCGATGTTGCGCGCCTTCAGCGCCGCGATCACGGCTTGAGCGTCCGGACGCAGGCCCTGGCGCACCGAGAGAATGAATTTCTCGGTTCCCTTGCTGAAGGCCACGATGGAAGCCTCGGGATCGAGACGGGTTGTGTCCGCAACCAACACCTCGGCGCCGCAGAAGGACGGACGACCGAGGCGAAGCTCGATGCCGTCGACCACGGCACGAACGCCCTGCCCGGCCTCCTCGACCGCACCGACAACGGGTGATCTCGCTCCGGCAGCCTGCGCGACCGCGGCGGCGACCGGATGATGGCTCGACAGCGCCAGCCGGCCGGCAAGCGCGAAGATATCAGCGGGAATGTCGGCCGCGTTCGTCACTTCGAGATCGGGCAACGTCAGCGTCCCGGTCTTGTCGAAGATGATGTGGTCGGCTTCCGCCAGCCGTTCGATGGCATCACCCGAATTGAGCAGGACGCCGGCCTTGAACATGGCGCCCGAGGCCACCGTCTGCACCGTCGGGATCGCAAGGCCGAGCGCACAGGGACAGGTGATGATCAGCACGGCGACACCGGTCACGATCGCATCGTGCCAGGACGCTCCCGCGATGACCCAGCCCAGAATGGTGATGAGCGCGGTCGCATGCACCACCGGCGCGTAGAGCCGCGAGGCACGGTCGGCGAGCCGCATGTAGCGCGAGCGCGCCTGAAGCGCGTTGTCGAGCAGCCGCGTGATCTCCGCGAGCAGCGTCGCCTCGGAGGCCGCCGAGACCCGCACCCGCAGCGTGCCGGAGATGTTCATCGATCCCGCATAGACCGGCGTGCCCTGCTCCGCCGTGACATAGAGCGTCTCGCCCGTGATCAGGCTCTGGTCGATCTCCGATCGGCCCTCGATCACGGTGCCGTCGACCGCGCAGCGCTCGCCGGGCCGCAGCAGCACGATGTCGCCGGGATGGATCGCGGCCACGGGCACTTGTGAAATCTCATCGGGCCCGACGAACTTGGCCGCGGTCTCCGCCTTCAGCGCGGCGAGATTGCCGGCGACCGCGCGGGTCCGCCGCCGCATGTTCTGGTCGAGGAAGCGGCCGACCAGCAGGAAGGTGAGCAGCATGATCGCCGCGTCGAAATAGGCGTGCTCGGCGTGGTGGAAGGTCTCGACCACGGACATGCCGAGCGCCAGGATCACGCCGATCGAGATCGGCACGTCCATGTTGGTGGTCTTGTTCGACAGCGCGCGCCAGGCCGAGCGGAAGAACGGCTGGCCGGCATAGGCCGCCGCCGGCAGCGCGATCAGCGCCGACAGCCAGTGGAAGAAATCGCGCTGCTCGGGCAGCATGTCCGAGGCGTTGCCGGACCACACCGGGATCGACAGCATCATCACGTTCATGGTGGCGAACGCGGCGACGCCGAGACAGCGCAGCAGGAAGCGCGATTCGGCGACCTCGGTCGCTTCCGCACTCTCGGTCTCGTAGGGATAGGCCTTGTAGCCGAGCTCCTCGAGGCGGTCGATGAACCGGCCGGGGTCGAGCGTGCCCGCCTTCCATTCCAGCGCGAGGCGGCGATCGGTGAGGTTCACCCGCGCCAGCGTGACGTCGGGGATGGCGGAGAGACCGCGTTCGATCTTGGCCATGCAGCCGGCGCAGTGAACGCCTTCGACCGCGAGATCGATGTGCTGGACGCCCTCGCCCGCGGTCCGAACGTAGTGCGAGAAATCCCGCGTGACGTGCATGGCGAAGTCCTTCAGTTCAGGATCACGCGGTTGCGCGACAGGAAGACGCGCGTGCCCCGCGCCTCGCCTTCGATCACCAGATCCCATTGGCCGGGCGCGACGGAGGCGGCATTGCCGCGATAGAGGCCGATGCCGGCTTCGGAGAGTTCGACGGCGAGATCGGCGCGCTTGTCGGTCGGCCGCTCCAGCCGGCCGGCGAATTTCAGTCCGGAGATCGGCTGGCCGCTCGCATCGCGTGCGTCGACCTGAAGCACGGCGCCGCCGTCGTTGCGGCGCTCGATATGAGCGTTGACCTTCCATTTGCGCGCGGCCTGGTCCTGCGCCGCCGAGATCTCGCGGTCATAGGTGAGGCCCGCGGCATAGGGACTGTCGACGTCGGTGCCGGGCAGCGTCGCGATCGCGAGCTTCATCATGGTCACGTTGACGCCGATCACGATTCCGAAGAAGGCGACCAGCATCAGGAAGACCTTGGTTCCGGTCAGCGGCTTGGGTGACATCACGATCTCCTGGACTTACGGCGCGACGAAATTGTCGGTGGCGCTCGCGGCGACGCCCAGTCCGATATCCATGACGTGGAAGCGGACCGGAATCGACTTCTCCGGATTGTTTTCGGCCGGTGCGGTGACGAGCAGCCGCAGCTCGCTGGTGGAGTCGCGCGGGATCACGATGATCGGCCTATCGGGCGTCACCGAATCGGCGCCGACGACGTGCATAGTGGGGTTGGCCGGCCCCTCCACGTCGATCGCGATGACGCGGTCATAGCCACTCTTGTTGAGCAGCCGCACCGTGTAGGCGTTGCGGATCGAGCCGTCACTGAGCTTGACCGCGACCGGATTGCGATCGTGCAGCACGTTGACGTCGAGCAGGCTGCGCGTCGCCAGCGTGTAGATCATGAAGCCGCCGATGGCCGCGATGATCACGCTGTAGACGATGGTGCGGGAGCGGACGATGCGGTAGATCGGCGCCTTGCCTTCCTGGCGGCGATGGATGTTGATGTCGTTGTCGTAGCCGATCAGCCGCTTCGGCCGGCCGATCTTGGTCATCACGTTGTCGCAGGCGTCGATGCAGAGGCCGCACTGGATGCATTCCATCTGCGGTCCGTTGCGGATGTCGATGCCGGTCGGGCAGACCGCGACGCACTGGTAGCAATCGACGCAATCGCCGACCTGCTGGCCGAGCGCGCGCAGCTCGGCGGCCTTCTTGACCGACGTGCGCTTCTCGCCGCGGTCGTAGCGGTAGGTGACGTTGAGCGCCCATTCGTCGGTCAGCGCGGCCTGGATGCGCGGCCACGGACACATGTAGGTGCAGACCTGCTCGCGCATATAGCCGGCGAGCACATAGGTCGTCGCGGTGAGGATGCCGATCCAGATATAGGCAATCATCGGCCCCTGGAAGGTGACGAGCTCCTTCACCAGGGTCGGCGCGTCGTTGAAATAGAGCACCCAGGCGCCGCCGGTCCACCAGGCGATCAGCAGCCAGATCGAATGCTTGAGCACGATCTCGGAGATGCGCTCAAGCTTCATCGGATCGGACGACGCATCCTTCTTCATGCGCTCGCGCCGGTCGCCCTCGATCAGGCGTTCGACGGCATAGAACAGGTCGGTCCAGACGGTCTGCGGGCAGAGATAGCCGCACCAGATGCGGCCGCCGATGGAGTTCATCAAGAACAGCGCGACGGCGGCGACGATCAGAAGGCCGGTGAAGTAGTAGACCTCCTGCGGCCACAGCTCGATGAAGAAGAAGTAGAATCGGCTGTTGGGAAGATCGATCAGCACCGCCTGGCTGGGGGCGCCGAGGCCGCGATTCCAGCGCACGAAGGGCAGGAAATAATAGACGCCGAGGCAGAACGCCATCAGGCCCCATTTGATCCGGCGGAAGGTGCCGTTGACGCTCTGGGGATAGACCTTCTTGCGGGCTGCGTAGAGCGGCCCGTAATCGTCTTCCGATGTGAGGTCTTTGGGGTTCACGGTCTTGTTCATCGCCAAACGCTTTTCGGGAGGTGCGATTAAACCTAGACCCGACGCCGCCGCGTCAGTTGATCCAGCTCAAACGGGGGCACTTTTGTTCGCCCCGGTAAGGCTTGAGACTCGACTGACGCCCCAACGAAGGTGCGTTCCCTCCCCCCTTGCGGGGGAGGGCTAGGGAGAGGGGTGGCCCGGGAAAAGGTGCCGACTGTTGACGCGCAGCGGGTGCACGACGGATGGAATCCCCGTGTGGCACCCCCCTCCCTGCCCCTCCCCCGCAAGGGGGGAGGGAACGGCGAGAGCGGTGCAAATCGGACAAGCCAGTCACCGCTCTATTTTCCACCGCCCAGCGAGTGGACGTAGACCGCCATCGCCTTGATGGTGGCGGGATCGAGCCGCCCTTCCCAGGCCGGCATGACGCCGGCGCGGCCCTGGCTGATGGTCTCGATCAGGGCTGCTTCGTCCGAGCCATAGAGCCATATCTTGTCGGTCAGGTTCGGTGCGCCCATCTCCTGATTACCCTTGCCGCCGTCGCCGTGGCAGGCCACGCAGTTCTCCGCGAAGATCTTTTCGCCCTTGGCGGCATCAAAGCCCTTGCGGGTCGAGAGACCCGACAGCGACCGCACGTAATTGGCAACCGTGACGATCTCGTCGCTCTTCAACACGCCGTCCTTGCCGAAGGCGAGCATCTGGCCTTCATGCGTCTTGGCGTGGCCGGAACGGGCACCGAACTGGATGGTCTGCATGATCTGGTCGAGCGTACCGCCCCACAGCCAGTCGTCGTCGTTCAGGTTCGGGAAGCCCTTGGCGCCGGCGCCGCCGGAGCCGTGGCACGGCGCGCAATTGTCGCCGAACACGGTCTTGCCCTTGGCGCGGGCGAGCGCCAGCAAGGCCGGGTCCTTCTCGATCTCGGCGAGCGAGGCAGCGCCCAGGGCCACCATCTTGTCACCTCGGATCTTCTCGAGATTGGCGAGCTCGACTGCGACGTCGGCACGCGACGAATAGCCGAACACGCCAGTAGTGTTGCTGGAAATCAGCGGCCATGCCGGATAGACGATCCAGTAGCCGACCGCCCAGACGATGGTGAGATAGAAGCAGATCACCCACCAGCGCGGCAGCGGCGTGTTGAGCTCCTTGATGCCGTCCCACTGATGTCCGGTCGTGGACTTGCCGGTGACGGAATCGATGTCGCTATGATGATCGGTCATGATCTCTTACTCCTCCCGCAACGGCAGGTGTGCCGCTTCGTCGAATGCGGCCTTGTTGCGGGGCCAGAATGCGTAGGCGATGATCGCGAGAAAGATCGCGACGAACACCGGCGTCCAGATCGTGGTCACGAGACCGGACGCGAGATTGTCGAGTGTCAGGATGGCTTTCATCGTTGATGCCTTCTCAGCGAAGATTGGCTTTCTCGTTGTAGATCTTGAAGTCGACCAGCGTGCCGAGCATCTGCAGGTACGCGATCAGCGCGTCCATCTCGGTCGGCGTGCCGGCCTTGCCGTCGAAGTTGCGGACGGCCGCCTTGGCGTAGCGCTTGGTGAAGGCGTCGCTGCCGGAATTGTCCGGGTCGGCCTGGGCCTTCATGTCGGCGCCCGCGTTGGCGATCTGGTCGTCCGTGTAGGGCGTACCGACGGCCTTCAGCGTGCGCATGTGGTCGGCGATCGTGTCCGGGTCCACCTCGGTCTGGCTGAGGAACGGATAGCCCGGCATCACCGACTGCGGCACGATCGCGCGCGGGTTGGTCAGATGGGTGACGTGCCAGTCGTCGGAATACTTTGCGCCGACGCGGGCAAGGTCGGGACCGGTGCGCTTCGAGCCCCACTGGAACGGATGGTCGTACATGCTCTCGGCGGCGAGCGAGAAGTGGCCGTAGCGCTCGACCTCGTCGCGCAGGGGGCGGATCATCTGCGAATGGCAGAGATAGCAGCCCTCGCGGACGTAGACGTTGCGCCCGGCGAGCTCCAGCGGCGTATAGGGCCTGACCCCGTCGACCTTCTCGATCGTGCTCTTGAGGTAGAACAGCGGAGTGATCTCGACGAGACCGCCGATCGCGATCACCAGCAGGATGCCGACGATCAGGATGATGGAGTTCTTTTCGAAGATTTGGTGGCGTGTCCAGAACGACATGGTGGAGCTCCTCATTCCGCCGGCTGAAGAGCGACGGGCATCTGAACTTCCGCCTCGCCGACGCGAACGGTCATCCAGAGATTGTAGGCCATGATCAGCGCGCCGATCAGGAACAGCCCGCCGCCGGCGGCGCGGATGATGTAGAAGGGATGCATCGCCTCGACGGTCTCGATGAAGGAATATTCGAGGAAGCCGAGCGAGGTGTAGGCGCGCCACATCAGGCCCTGCAGGATGCCGGACACCCACATCGCCGAGATGTAGAGAACGATGCCGAGGGTCGCGACCCAGAAGTGCCAGTTGACGAGCTTCAAGCTGTAGAGGCCCTTGCGATTCCAGGCCCACGGCACCAGGCAGTAGAGCGCGCCGAAGGACACGAAGCCGACCCAGCCGAGCGCACCGGAGTGCACGTGGCCGATGGTCCAGTCGGTGTAGTGGCTGAGCGAGTTGACCACCTTGATCGACATCATCGGACCTTCGAAGGTCGACATGCCGTAGAAGGCGACGGAGACGACGAGCATGCGCAGCACGGGATCGGTGCGCAGCTTGTCCCACGCCCCCGACAGCGTCATCAGGCCGTTGATCATGCCGCCCCAGGACGGCATCCACAGCATGATCGAGAAGGTCATGCCGAGCGTCTGCGTCCAGTCGGGCAGCGCCGTGTAGTGCAGATGGTGGGGACCAGCCCAGATGTAGAGGAAGATCAGCGCCCAGAAGTGGATGATCGACAGCCGGTAGGAATAGATCGGCCGCTCGGCGCGCTTCGGGATGAAGTAATACATGATCGCGAGGAAGCCGGCGGTCAGGAAGAAGCCGACCGCGTTGTGGCCGTACCACCACTGGAACATCGCGTCCTGGATGCCGCCCCAGGCGACGTAGGACTTCGAGCCGAACACCGAGACGGGAAGCGCCGGATTGTTGCCGAGATGCAGCACCGCGATCGTCACGATGAAGGCGAGATAGAACCAGTTCGCGACGAAGATGTGCGGTTCCTTGCGCTTGATGACGGTGCCGAGGAAGACGAGCAGATAGGTCACCCAGACGATGGTCAGCCAGAGGTCGGCGTACCATTCCGGCTCGGCATATTCCTTCGATTGGGTGACGCCGAGCAGATAGCCGGTGCCGGCGATCAGGATGAAGAAGTTGTAGCCGATCACGACGAACCACGGCGCGAGATCGCCGGCGAGGCGCGCGCGGCACGACTTCTGCACCACGTAGAAGGACGAGGCGATCAGCACGTTGCCGCCGAAGGCGAAGATCACCGCGGAGGTGTGCAGCGGCCGCAGGCGGCCAAAACTGGTCCAGGGCAGATCGAAGTTCAGCGCGGGCCAGGCCAGCTGCGAGGCGATGATGAGGCCGACGAGGAAGCCGGCAATGCCCCAGAACATCGCCATGAAGGAGGAGAACTTGATCGGCCCCATGTTGTAATTGGGCCGCCCGTTGATCTCCGCGGCAGGCAGCTCAGCCGGCCGTTCGAAGTAGCGGTTGATGATGCCGAAGACCACGGCGAGGCTCGCCGCCGCGCTGAGCGCGGCATGGAAGGCGAAGGGCGCGTCGAGCGCCTTGGCCGCGGCGATCACGCAGAGGAACGCGGTGACTGCGAACACGACAGCCAGGCCGCTTTCACCGATGGTCATGGATTTGGAGATGGAGGGCTGGCTCATGCGGATTCTCTCTGAAAGAACACGGGGCCAGAAACCACATTCATCCTCGCGGGGAATTGATTGAAATCAAGACAGTCGCTTGAGTTCGTCGCGCCGAGCGGACATTTTCGGGGTTCCTCCGTATTTTTTCGGTGCCGCCAGTTGAAGTGCCCTCTCCCCCTGCGGGAGAGGGCAGCGAGGCAAACTCACTTGGGTGAGGGGTTGGTGCGGCAGGGAGCGATGTCTCTGTGGAGACATACCCCTCATCCGACGCGCTCAGGAGCGCAATTGCGCTCCAAAGCGCGCCACCTTCTCCCACAAGGGGAGAAGGGAAGAAGCGGCCGCGTCAGTCGCGCGCCGTCGCCTTGAGCGCCGTGATGACGTCCTCGCGGGCGATGATTCCGACCAGCTTCTGCGCGCCGTCGAGCACGATGATGCTCCTGATGCGGTGCTCGACCATGATCTGGAGCACACGCGTCAGCCGCGTGTCGGGGCTGACATAGATGAACTCCGGCGTCATGACGTCGCCGATCTTGCGGCTCATCAGGTCGTGATAGCGCGGCAGCATCTGGCTCGGCGTGAAGGCGAAGCACCTCAGGATGTCGAACTTGGTGACGATGCCGACCACCTGCCCGTCGTCCTCGACCGGATAGGAGTTGAAATCGTCGCGTTCGAACATCTCGCTGAGCGCGAGCATGTCGATGTCGCGCTTCACCGTCCTGACATTGCGCGTCATGTAGCCGTCGACGGTCTGTTCGAGAAATTTGTACACGGCGCGTCCTCCTGATTTTCTCTTTTGGCCGGCCGTCAGTGCGACAACAGCACGCTGCGGACGGATTGCGTGACCAGGTACTGGGTGACGCCTCCCAGGATCAGTTCGCGGACCCGCGAATGACCATAGGCGCCGGCAACGATCAGGCCGGCGCCGACATCGCCGGCGACTTTCTCCAATTGCGCGGCGGCGGTTTCGTTCCGCAACGCCTCCGAGACGCGCGCGGTCGCGGTGACGCCGTGACGGGCGAGCCAGGCGGCAACGTCGGTAACGCCGGCCATCACCGTCGAACGGTCGTCGCCCTGCTCCGGAATTTCGACGATGGTGATCTCCCTCGCCTTGCGCAGCATCGGCAGCGCGTCCGCCACCGCCCGCCGCGCCTCCGCGGTGTCCTTCCACGCCACCAGCACGCTGCGCAGATCGAGCCAGTTGACGCCGTCGGGGACCACGAGAAGCGGGCGTCCGGCCTGCATCACCAGATCCTTGGGGCTTGCGAGCGCGAACGCGTCGGAGAAAGCCGGGCTCTGCCCGCCGCTGACGACGATGTCGGCGCATCGCGCCTGTGCCAGGACGAATCGGGCCGGAAAATCCAGGGCGCTACGCCATTCCACGCGCCCGCCGCGAGCCTTGGTGGCGGCCCGGAATTGTGCCTCGAGGCCTGCAAGCCGCCGCTTGACTGAGGCTTCGCCGTCGTTGATCAGCGCTTGCGCCTCGGCGCCGTCGGTGAAATAGAGCGGCGGCGCAAACTGCGCCGCGGCAACCCCGATGATGGCAGCCTCGAATCGTTCGGCAAGTTCGCCCGCGACCTGGAGGCGCGCCTCGTTGGACTGGTCGAGCGCCAGGCTGACCATCACGGTCGCGTATGTCATCGGAATTCTCCACTGCAGCAATCTTGGCGAAACTTACGCCTGCCTCCGCAGATGGAGATGAGATAGATCAAGTGGCCACCCGAGCGCGACGCACCGTCGATCGGCAGGCGACGGAACTTGCCTCGGGCCCGGGCTTGGGCGACATTACGGGAGCGGTAACGGCATCCGGAGCCGCCGCACCGGAACAGGAGCATCATTTGTCGCCGACCCGCGTTATGCATCCGCGAGATGACGGCCGAGGCGAACATTTTCGCGTTCGAATCGAGGGGTTTGGCGTCGGCACCTGGGATCTCGACCTCGGGACGATGGACCTGGAATGGTCCGAAACTGCCGGGACCTTGCTTGGCGTCGGGCGGGACCAACCGGCGAGCTACGACCTCTTCCTGTCACGACTCGAGCAGACGGACCGCGAGCGGCTGAAGAACGCCATCGAGAGGATCTCTGCGCGCGGCGGAGGTTTCGACGAGTCCTTCCGGATCGGCGATGCCTCCGGCGGCGGACACTGGGTCCGCGCCAGGGCGGGACTGATTCGGGACGAGGCCGGCGCCGCCCGCCATCTCAGCGGCATCCTTCTCGACATCGACGAGGAAAAGCAGGTCGAGGAGGCGCTGCGCACGCGCGAGACTCATCTCCGCTCCATTCTCCATACCATTCCCGATGCCATGATCGTCATCGACGGCCATGGCATCATCCAGCTGTTCAGCACCGCCGCCGAACGCCTGTTCGGCTGGTCCGAGCACGAGGCCATCGGCCAGAACGTCAGCATCCTGATGCCGGAGCCCGACCGCACCCGCCACGACAGCTACATCGCCCGCTACCGCAGCACCAACGATCCGCACATCATCGGCATCGGTCGCATCGTGACCGGCAAGCGCCGCGACGGCACGACCTTTCCGATGCACCTGTCGATTGGCGAGATGCAGTCCGGCGGCGAGCCCTATTTCACCGGCTTCGTGCGCGACCTCACCGAGCACCAGCAGACCCAGGCGCGGCTGCAGGAGCTGCAATCCGAGCTCGTGCACGTGTCCCGGCTGACCGCGATGGGCGAAATGGCCTCCGCGCTGGCCCACGAGCTCAACCAGCCGCTGGCGGCGATCAGCAATTACATGAAGGGATCGCGGCGGCTCCTGGCCGGCAGCAGCGATCCCAACATGCCGAAGGTCGAAAGCGCGCTGGATCGCGCGGCCGAGCAGGCGCTGCGCGCCGGCCAGATCATCCGGCGCCTGCGCGACTTCGTCTCCCGCGGCGAATCGGAGAAGCGGGTCGAGAGCCTGTCCAAGCTGATCGAGGAGGCCGGCGCGCTCGGGCTCGCCGGCGCGCGCGAGCAGAACGTGCAGCTCCGCTTCAGCCTCGATCCCGACGCCGATCTCGTCCTCGCCGACCGCGTGCAGATCCAGCAGGTGCTGGTCAATCTGTTCCGCAACGCGCTGGAGGCGATGGCGCAGTCGCCGCAACGCGAGCTGGTCGTCGCCAACACCCGTGTCGCCGACGACATGATCGAGGTCGAGGTGTCCGACACCGGCGCCGGCTTCCAGGACGACGTCATTCCAAACCTGTTCCAGACCTTCTTCACCACCAAAGACACCGGCATGGGCGTGGGACTGTCCATCAGCCGCTCGATCATCGAGGCTCACAGCGGACGCATGTGGGCCGAGAGCAACGCATCGGGCGGGGCGACATTCCGCTTCACCTTGCCGGCAGCCGACGAGAATTGATTCATGACGACCAAGGGACATATCTACGTCATCGACGACGACGCGGCGATGCGGGACTCGCTGAACTTCCTGCTGGAGTCCGCCGGCTTCGGCGTCACGCTGTTCGATGACGCGCAGGCCTTTCTCGACGCCCTGCCCGGCCTCGCCTTCGGCTGCGTCGTCTCCGACGTGCGCATGCCGGGCCTCGACGGGATCGAGCTGTTGAAGCGGATGAAGGCGCAGCAGAGCCCGTTTCCGATCCTGATCATGACCGGCCACGGCGACGTGCCGCTGGCGGTCGAGGCGATGAAGCTCGGGGCGGTCGACTTCCTGGAAAAGCCGTTCGAGGACGATCGTCTCACCGCCATGATCGAGATCGCGATTCGCCAGGCCGAACCCGCGGCCAAGAACGAGGCCGTCGCGCAGGACATCGCCGCCCGCGTTGCCTCCTTGAGTCCGAGGGAGCGCCAGGTCATGGAAGGGCTGGTCGCGGGCCTTTCCAACAAGCTGATCGCCCGCGAATACGACATCAGCCCGCGCACCATCGAGGTCTACCGGGCCAACGTCATGACCAAGATGCAGGCCGGCAGCCTGTCCGAACTGGTCCGGCTGGCGATGCGCGCCGGCATGCTCAACGATTGAGGCGAGCAGCTTGTGAGCCAAGCAGCTTTTGAGCCAAACAGCTTTTGAGGCAAGTAGCTTTTGAGCCAAGTCAAGTTCCTTGCCGGACGCTATGCTAGCAATGCAGGATGATCGAGGTCAGTTCACATCTTGAGCGGCCGCCGTCCTCCACGAAACCTACCGTCTTTGTGGTCGACGACGACGCCGCCGTCCTGGGATCCCTGCGGTTCTTGCTGGAGACCGACGGCTTTGCCGTGCGGACCTTCAGGAGCGGCACGGCGCTGCTCAATGCCGACGGCGCGCCTGGAGCGGACTGCTACGTCATCGACTACAAGATGCCCGACATCAACGGTATCGAGCTCGCCGGCCGCCTGCGCAAGTCCGACGGCGACACGCCCGTGATCCTGATCACCGGCTATCCGGACGAGAACATCTCGACCCGGGCTGCCGCGGCGGGCGTAAAAGACGTGGTTTTGAAGCCGCTTCTCGACGAAACCCTGGTCAAGCGCATCCGTCACGCCATCCAGGGTCGGCCCCGCGCCTGACCTAAGGGATTCTACGTAGGTAGAGCTCCTTAAGATATCGCTCGAAATTTTCGAAGCCCCCGATACCGCGTATCAATGCGCCATCACAACGGAGATGGCGCAGATGCTGACCCAGACGATCAACACCCAGGCGATCAACACCCAAATCGGTGGCAAGATTGCCCCTGCCCATCCCGTCACCGACCAGTTCGGCGCGATCACCGGCCATGTCGGCCTCATCGCCACCGAGTTCTCCTACCGCAAGGACGAGGAGATCTACGGCGAGGAAGAGCCGGCCGAATACGTGTACCAGGTCGTCACCGGCGCCGTGCGCAGCTACAAGCTCCTCTCCGACGGCCGCCGCCAGATCGGCGCCTTCCATCTTCCCGGCGACGTGTTCGGCCTCGAATCCGGCCCCACTCACCGCCTTGCTGCCGAGGCCATCATCGACACCACCGTGCGCCTCGTGAAGCGCGCCAGCCTCGAGAAGGCCGCCGGCGTCGACGTGCAGGTTGCCCGCAAGCTCTGGGCCATGACGGCCGGCGAGCTGCGCCACGCCGAGGACCACATGCTGCTGCTCGGCCGCAAGACCGCGATGGAGCGCGTTGCGACCTTCCTGCTCGAAATGGACCGCCGCCTCGCCGTTGCCGGCATGATGGCGCTGCCGATGTGCCGCCGCGATATCGGCGACTATCTCGGCCTCACCCTCGAAACCGTCTCGCGTGCGCTGTCGCAGCTTCACGCCCAGGGCATTCTCGGCTTCTCCGGCGCCCGCCAGATCGTGCTGCGCAACCGCCAGCGCCTGCACAATCTCGACGCCTGATCCTTTCTTCCTCCCCACCCACTTGGCCGGCTGAATTCGTTCAGCCGGCCATTTCTTTTGTGGCGGTCATGCCGGTGCGCCGGGTTTCCGGCATCATCAGCAGGATCAGGAGAAGTCCCGTTGCGGCGACGCCGGACAGTCCGATGAAGGCGGTGGCATTGCCGAACTTGTCGCTGACATAACCTCCGAGCGCCGTGCTCAGCGACGCGCCGATGCCGGTCGCGGTGCCGACGATGCCCTGCGCCAGATTGAAATGACCGCTGCCGAAGGCGACGTCGGCCACGATCAGTGGAATCATCACCGCGAACACCGCCGCGGTGAGGCCGTCGAACACCTGCACCGCGACCAGCAGGTACGGATCGCGCACCGTTGCGAACAGCAGGCCGCGAATCGTCAGCGCGCCGAACCCGATCAGGAGCAACGGCCGCCGGCCCCAGATCTGCGCCTTGCGCCCGACGGTCGGCGACAGCAACGCCACGATCGCCTGCGGCACGATGATGCAGGCCGCGACGAGCACCGTCGCCCACTGGCTCGACCGCGCCGTCACTGCGCTTGCCATCAGCGGCATCATCGCGGCATTCGCGAGCTGTAGCAGCAGCACGCTGAGCGCGAAGACGATCAGCGGACGCTGCCGGATCAGGTGCCAGATATTGGTGTCGCCGCGGTCAGCCGCTTCGCGCGGCATCTCGCCGTGGCAGCGCGCGATGTCGACCTCGTGCTCGCGGATGCGCGACAATGCGATCAGGGTCGGGATCGCGAGCAGGAAGGTGACCAGGAACACCGATCGGCTCGACAACAGATAGCCGGCGGTGCCCATCACCGCCGCCGCAACGCCGTTGCCGAGCGAGGCAAAGCGGGCGTTGCGGCCGAGCCGCTCGCCGATCGCGAGCGGGCCGACCAGGCCAAGGCTGATCGCCGCAATGGCGGGCCCCAGCACGCAGCTCGCCGCCGCATGCAAGGCGGCGGCAGTCACCACCACCGGGAAGATCGGCATCGCGGCATAGGCCAGCGCGCAAAAGCCGATGGTCGCGATCGCAAGGGCTGCGACCAGCCGCTCGGATTTTGCCGCGTCGATGATGGCGCCGCCCGGCATCTGCCCGATCAGGGCGACGATGCCGCCGATCGACAGCACGAGGCCGATCTCGACCTGGGTCCATTTCTGGGTCGTCAGATAGACCGCGATGAAGGGACCGAATCCGGTCTGCACGTCGGCCAGGAAGAAAATGAACCAGTCGAGGCCGCGCAGGCTCTGGCGCGACGGCGCCGGAAGGCCTGCGGCCGATGGCGCGGCGACGTTGTCCTGGTCGACGCGGCCACCGCGATCTGCATGGTTCGGCTTCCTCGACAACAGCACGGGCGGTCAGCCCTCCCTGCACCTCACTGGATCGCTTGCAGCGGTTGAAGGCTGCCGGACGCGCCGAGCACGACGATCGGCGTGTCTTCCTTGTATTCCGGCGCGGCCGCGACCTGCGCCTTGGTCAATTCCAGCGTGATGCTGTCCTTCTTGTTGGCGATCTTGCCGAAGCGCAGCGCGTTCCAGTCCACCACGATCTTGCGGCTGCCGACCCCGAGAAAACCGCCGAAATCGATCGCCGCAGCGCGCACATGGCCGGCGCGATCCACGATGACGTCGACGATGCGGCCCATGTCCTCGTCCGCGGCGCTGCGGACGTCGCGGCCGAGCACGCCATGCGCCTCGCTCGCGCCGATGATGGTCACCGAGGGCGGCGGAGCGGCGTCCTTCGGTGTGACCGGAACGGCCGAGGCCGGCGGCTGTGTCGCCGGCGCGTTCGCTTCGCTCTGGCCTGCCGGCGGCTCCTCCGCGGCACGCGAGGTGGCGATCGTCAGGCCGGCCGCGATCGCCAGGGCCAGAAACAACGCTCCGATCGCACGCATCGCACCCTCCTCCCGGCGCGCCGCTAGCGCGCCAGCACGATCGAGACCTGGATCTGGCCCCGCGTGCGCAACACCTCCAGCGCCACGTCGTCGCCGTGGCGGCTGACGCGCAAATCCACGCTGGACTCGCCAAGCCTGAGATCGCGCAGGATCACCTCGTTCAGGAACGTCGGCAGATGCGGATTGCGCAGTCGGATCTCGCATCGCGCGACGTCGAATTCGATGCCGAGCGCCGCCTCCAGCAGCGTGAAGGGCGTCGCGCTGGCCCAGGCCTGCGGCGCGCAGGCGACCGGATAGAGCGTCGGGCCGCGCCGCTTCTCGCGCCGGAAGCCGCAGAACAGTTCGGGCAAGCGGCGCAGATCCATGTAGGTCGCGGCGTCGAACAGCCCCTTGAAGACATGCGCCACCGAATGCTTGAGGCCGTAGCGCGCGAGGCCAAGTGCGATGAGCGCATTGTCGTGCGGCCAGATCGACCCGTCGTGATAGGACATCGGGTTGTACCGCACTTCGCCTTGCGCGACCGTGCGGATGCCCCAGCCCGAGAAGAAGTGCGGCCGCATCAGGTCGGCGGCGACGAGGCGGGCGCGGTCCTCGCGGATCATGCCGCTGAACAGGACCTGCCCGGCATTCGAGGTCCGCACCTTGCAAGGCCGCTTCCTGCCATCGAGCGCGAGCGCATAGGTGCCGAGCTCCTCGCACCAGAACGCCTCCTCGAAGCGCGCCGCCAGCGCCTTGGCTTCGGCCCCGAGCTTGCGCACGCGGTCCGGCTTGCCGAGCCGCAGCGCACAACGCGCGGCGAGTTGCTTGGCCGCGTAGACGTAGCCCTGGACTTCGGCGAGCGCGATGTTGCCTTCGGCGAGCTGGCCGTCGGCATGGAAGATCGCGTCGTAGGAATCCTTCCAGCCCTGGTTGGCGAGCCCCTTCTCCGTCGCGCGCTGGTATTCGACGAAGCCGTCCCTGTCAGGGTCGCCGGGACCGTCGATCCAGGCGAGCCCCGCCTCGATCGCCGGCCACAGCTCGATCAGCGTCGCCTCGTCGCCGGTGCGCTCGAAATAGCTTCCGGCGAGCAGGACGAACAGCGCGGTCGAATCGACGCTGCCGTAATATTGCGCGAACGGCACCTCGCGCAGCGCGGCCATCTCGCCGCCGCGCATCTCATGCAGGATCTTGCCGGGCGCGGCGTCCGCGAGCGGATCGACGGCATGGGCCTGGAAATGCGCGAGCCGCCTGAGCACGCCCTTGGCCACGCGCGGGTCGACCCACAGCATCTGGAGCGCGGTGATCAGGCCGTCGCGGCCGAACGTGGTCGAATACCAGGGAATGCCGGCATAGGGATAACGCCCCTGCGGCGTCTCCGTCATCAGCATGTTGAGGTCGGCCATGGCCTGGCACAGCACCTCGTTGAAGATGTTGTTGGAGGTCTCGATGCTGGCCGCGCCCATCGTCGACTGCCGCATTTCGCGGCGATGGGCCAGCAGGCCCCGGAAGAAGCGCGCAGGTTTCTCCGCGACCGGCCTGTTGCAGGACGCGGCCACGAACAGCGATCTCGATTCATGCGGGTCCAGCTCGATCTGCCAGGTCGCGGCGTTCACCGACAGCCGCGTCGGACGCGGATCGAAATGCAGCCCCGTGGTGCGCTCGGCATCGTCCAGACCGCGATACTCGAACAGCACGTCGGTCGGCCCGAGCAACTTGCTCGTGCCGGTCCCGCGGCGCGGGCGGCGCTCGCCGCGGACCTCGAACAGATCGGCAAAGTCGTTGTCGAACAGCAGCGTCAGCTCGAAGCCGGCACGCCGGTCGCCGTGGTTCTGCACGCCGATGCGCTGATAGGCGGTGCCGCGCCACAGGAAGATCGTGCGCACGATGTGCAGCAGATCCTTCTGGAGCACGATGCGCCCCTGACGATAGATGTCGGGATTGGTCAGATCGACGGTTAGCGCCGAATTGTCGTCGCGCAGGTTCGAGCCCAGCAGCAGCGGCTGGAGGTCGTCGAGCACGAGCTCCAGCCGGGCGAGGTAACGCGTATCGTGGTGAAACAGGCCATCCGGCCCGCCGGCGGAGGCGCCGATGTCACCATGGCTGTCGAGCACGATGAAGGTGTCGTCGTGCTTAAGGGACCGCCGCGGACGCGCGGCGGGCCCCGTCATCGGAATATAGAACGTCTGCTCCGCGACGGCCTCCACCGTCTGCGATACGGAAATGATCTGGGTTACGGCTTCGGCTGCCATGAGCTGTTCCCCTGCGCCTTGTTTCGAAACGCAACCAACGCGAACGCGACTGTTGGGTTTACGCCGCGAACTTCGACAGCCGGCTCATCTCCTGCGTCACCAGCTCCCGATAGGGGCCGTGGCCCTGCATCAGGCGGTCGGGCGCACCGTCCTCGATGATCTTACCATTCTTCAGCACCACCACACGGTCAAAATTGCGCAGCGTCGCGAGGCGATGTGCGATCGCGATCACGGTGCGGCCGCGCATCAGGCGCGACAGCGCCTCGCGGATCGCCTCCTCGGATTCGCTGTCGAGCGCGGCGGTGGCCTCGTCCAGCAGCAGGATCGGCGCGTCCTTCAGGAAGGCGCGCGCGATGGCGATGCGCTGGCGCTGGCCGCCCGACATCTTGACGCCGCGGTCGCCGACCATGGTGTCGAGCCCCTCGGGCAGGCTCTCGACGAAATCGCAGCGCGCCGCGATCGCCGCGCGCAGCACCTCATCGTCGGTCGCGTTCGGCCGGCCATAGCGGATGTTCTCGCGAATGGACCGATGGAACAAGGAAATGTCCTGCGGCACGACGGAGATCGCCTCGCGCAGGCTCTGCTGAGTGACCTTGGAGATGTCCTGACCGTCGACCGTGACGTTGCCCTCGCCCACGTCGTAGAAGCGCTGGAGCAGCGTGAACAACGTCGACTTGCCGCCGCCGGACTGGCCGACCAGGCCGACGCGCTGGCCGGGTTGGAGCCGCAGGCTGAAGCGCTCGAAAATCGTCCCTCCGCCGGGATAGCCGAAGGTGACGTTGTTGTACGCGATCGCAGCGCCGCTCTTGACCAGCGGCTCGGCCTCGGGGTGGTCACGCAATTCGTGCGGCACCAGAAGGGTCGCAATCGCCTCAGTCAGCCGCGCGACGTGCTGGGTGACATCGACCAGCGCCACCGCGAGATCGCGGGTGGCGTTGAGGATGGAAAGGCCGAGCGTGCAGACCAGAACGACGTCGCCGGTGGTCGCCTCGCCCTGCTGCCACAGCGTGATCGCCCAGGCCATCAGCGCCACCGTCAGCACGACGGTCACGCCGGCATGCGTGAGCCGCAGCTTCTCCAGATAGCGCAGGCTGCGCCCGCGCGCGGTAAGCTCCCGGTTCACCGTCGCGTCGAAACGCTCGTGCTCGTGGCCGATGCCGCAGAAGGCGCGGACCAGCGGCATGTTGCTGATGACGTCGATCATCTCGCCGTCGACCACGGCGGCCTTGTCGGCGAAATCGTCATGCAGCGGCTTGCCGGCGGCGGCCAGATGGAACATCGCGATCACCATGCCGCCGGCGACCACGATCAGGCCGAGCGCCATGTAGGGGCTGACGGTTCCAATCAGCATGATTGCCGCAATTGTGGCAATGCACGGCGGCAAGACATTCCAGACGAACATGTTCTCGACCGTGAACACCGCATTCGACGTCGCCGTGATCCGGCTCGTCAGCATGCCAGGCATACGGTCGGAGAAGTAGCTCGGCGCGTGGCCTGTCAGATGACGGAAAATGTCACGGCGCAGGTCGCCGGTGACGCGGACGAAGGTGAAGCTCGCCGTCCAGCTCGCGATCCGCCACAGGAAGTTGTCGGCGGTAATCAGCGACATGAGTAAAATGAATGCCAGCCATACGCTGCCGCCGTGTGCGGGTCCGGCGGACAGGCTGTCGACCAGGGATTTGACGCCGTACTGCGTGCCCACGGAGCAGGCAACGGCTGCCACGACCGCGGTCAGGATCACCAGATGCGACGCGAGACGACGCCGAAGATAGCGCAAGACAAAGGCAAATGGCCTGCGCGCGTATCCAGAAAGCTGATCCATGTGACACTCGACCCCGTCGTGATGATTCCAGTTTTGTGACTGATCGATTGAACATCGACCGCTTCGCCTCGGTTCCCGGGCAACGTCATCACGACATGCGGATGCGGACGATCTGCGAAGATGTGATGGCATCATCGCGACGGACACCCGACGTGTCGAATATGTAACGTTTGGAGGAAGGAACTTCGCAAGTGCGGGAACGTTCCCTTGGCTGGCATTGCCGATGCCGTACGCGGGGGCTTTCTACGATCATGATCGCACAAAGGAGATGGTGAGATGCGCATCGCGCAGGTTGCTCCGTTGACGGAGGCTGTTCCACCCAAGCTGTATGGCGGCACCGAGCGGGTGGTGCATTGGTTGACGGAAGAGCTGGTGGCCCTCGGACACGATGTCACGCTGTTCGCCAGCGGCGACTCGCGGACATCGGGCAAGCTCGATGCATTATGGCCGAAGGCGCTCCGCCTCGACGGTTCCGTGCGTGATCCCAATGCCCTGCATATGGTGATGCTGGAGCGGGTGCGGCAGAAATGTGACGACGAGGAGTTCGACTTCCTCCACTTCCACCTGGATTATTATCCATGGTCGCTGTTCTACCGGCAGCCGACGCCGTTCCTGACCACACTGCACGGCCGGCTCGACCTGCCGGAACATCAGCCGGTGTTCAACACCTTCTCGAAGGTCCCCGTCATCTCGATCTCGAACGCGCAGCGGCGGCCGGTGCCGCAGGCGAACTGGGTCACGACGATTCACCACGGCCTGCCGGAGAATCTGCTGACGCCAAAGCCCGCGAAGCAGGAATATCTCGCCGTGCTCGGCCGCATCGCGCCGGAAAAGGGCGTCGACCGCGCCATCAAGATCGCGACCCATTGCGGCATTCCGCTGAAGATCGCGGCCAAGGTCGATCGCGCCGACCAGGACTATTATGACGAGCTGATCCGGCCGATGATCGAGAACAATCCGCTGGTGGAATTCATCGGCGAGATCAGCGACCACGAGAAGTCGGAATTCCTGAGCGGCGCGCTCGGCCTGCTGCTGCCGATCGACTGGCCGGAGCCGTTCGGCCTCGTGATGATCGAAGCCATGGCGTGCGGAACGCCGGTCGTCGCCTTCAACCGCGGCTCGGTGCCCGAGATCATCGACGAGGGCCTCACCGGCTTCGTGGTCGAGGACGTCATCAGCGCGGCCGGAGTCGTCAATCGCCTGCCGCAGCTGAACCGCGCCGCGATCCGCAAGCAGTTCGAGACGCGCTTCACCGCGCGCCGCATGGCGCTGGACTATCTCGCCGCCTATCGCAGCCTCTCCGAGGAACAGGCCCCGCGGATCAAGCTGGTGAGCAGCGCGGAGTAAACTTTCTACACGGTCGCCGGTTAAAGTGCCCTCTCCCCTTGTGGGAGAGGGCTCAAGAACCAAGCAGCATACTCGCTTGGGTGAGGGGTTGCTTCCGCATCGAAGAGCTTTTCCGCGGAGAGAGACCCCTCATCCGGCGCTTTGCGCCACCTTCTCCCACAAGCGGAGAAGGAAAGAGCGAGCCGCGCCGCCCTACCCCACCACCGCCCGCTTCGGCTCGACGATCTCGAACATGCGCGGGAATTCGTCCATCAGTCCCATCAGCTCGGCAAGGCGCATCGGGTTGCCCGACAGCTTGACCTTGCCGGCGGCCACCGCTTCCGGAAAGCTCGTCAGCTTCGCGATCACCTCGTCGAGCGTCGCGCGCGCGAGCGTGAAGCTGGCATCGGCGCCTTCCGCCTGCACGCCCTCGGTATAGGTGAGCGCGGAGTTCTCCAGGTTGAGCACGAAGGTCTCGCCGGTATCCGAAAAGCTCCAGTTCAGCACGATGTGCTTGCCTTCCGCCTTCGGACCGTTGAGGCGAATGCCGAGCACGTCCCAGAGCTGCGAGGTGCGCAGCGCGGCCAGCGTCTCGCGCGGCATCGGCGGGCGCGCCGGCACCTTCGGCATGCCCTGGCGCAATTCCTGCGCGCCGAACAGATAGGCGTTGCGCCAGGTCGCGCTCTCGGCGGCGTAGCCGAGCTGCTCCAGCGTATCCGCCAGCAATGCGCGCGCCGCCGCATTGTCGGGCTCGGCAAAAACAAGATGGCCGAGCGCCTGCGCGACGAAGCGGAATTCCCCCTTGTCGAAATCGGTGCGGGCGCGAGCGAGGATCGCGTCCGCTCCGCCCATGTATTCGACATACTTCTTGCCGGACTCGACCGGCGGCAGCGGATCGAGATTGACCGGGTTGGCGTCGTACCAGCCGAGATATTTCTGGTAGATCGCCTTCACATTGTGTCGGATGTGACCGTAATAGCCGCGGCCGTGCCAGGCACCCTCCAGGCTCTTCGGCAATTGGATCGTCTCGGCGATCTCGGCTGCGGTGAGGCCGTGGTTCATCAGGCGGATGGTCTGGTCGTGGGCGAACTTGTAGAGGTCGCGCTGCTGGCGGATCATCGTGCCGATGCGCTCGCGCCCCCACACCGGCCAGTGATGCTGGCCGCACATCGCTTCCGCCTTACCGTCCCAGAGCTGCAACGCCTCGTTCAGATATTTCGACCACGCCAGCGCGTCGCGCACGTCGGCGCCGCGGAACGGCAGCAGGTTGTGGAAATTGTGCGTGCAGTTCTCGGCGAGATTCAACAGCTTGTAGCGCGGGATGAAGAAATGCATCTCCGCCGGCGCCTCGCTGTTCGGCGCCATCTGGAATTCGAACTCGACGCCGTCGATCACGCGCCTGTCGCCGGTCGCCATGATCAGGTCAGTCGGCCGCAGCAGCGCGACCGAGCCCGCCGCCATCGACTTGCCGAGGCCGCAATCGACCTGCCCGCGCACGCCCTTGGCGAGAAGCGGCCCGAACTGATATTGCGCCCGACGCAACATCGCCGGTCCCGCGATGATGTTCTCGGACACCGCGTGCTCCATGAACAGGTTCGGCGCGATGATCGGCACGCGGCCGGTGGCGAGCGCATCCTCCTCCAGCACGCCGCGCGCGCCGCCCCAATGGTCGGTATGGGTGTGGGTGAAGATGACGGCTGCGACCGGTTTCGGGCCTCGGTGCTTGAAGTAGAGATCGAGCGCAGCCCGCGCCCCCTCGATCGAGGTCAGGGTGTCCACGACGATGACGCCACTGTCGCCCTCGATCAGCGTCATGTTGGCAATGTCGAGCCCGCGCACCTGGTAGACCCCGGGCACGACCTCGAACAATCCGTGCTGCATGTTGAGCCGCGACTGCCGCCACAGGCTCGGATTGACCGTGGGCGGGGCCTGTTCGGCCGCGAGGAAGCCGTAGGGCTTCAGACTCCAGACCGCTCGTCCTTGCGGGTTGGTGATCTCGGCATTCTCGATCGTGCCGAGGAAGCCGCGCGCGGCATCGTCGAAATCCCGCGTGTCGGAAAACGGCAGCGCATTCAGCATCGCCGTCTGCTGCGCAATGACGGACGCCGTTGCGTCCTTTGGCGTGTCGGCTGTTTCGACGTTGTTCATGAGGCTCCTCCCCGGCGAGTCTTGTCTGGGAAGGCATCTAACCGCATCTCGATTGCGGTTCCAACCGCTCCTTACGCGGCCAGCCCCTCGGAAACAGTCTGGCCCGACGCTGCGGCCATATCCGGCATCCGCACCTCCCGCGCAAGCACATAGCCACCGCGGCTCTCCTTGGCCCGATAGAGTGCCCTGTCGGAGCGCGACAACAGCGCTTCCGCGGTGCGGCCGTCATCCGGCGCGACGGCAACGCCGACGCTGACCCCGAGCTCGATCAGCTGTCCCTCGACATCATATGGCGCACTGATCGACTGCACGATGCGCCGGGCGATCGCTTCCGCATCGGCGGCCGCGCGTTGAACCAGGACGAACTCGTCGCCCCCCATCCGCACCACGACATCCTCGGCCGCGGCGAGCGCCTTGAGCCGACCGGCGACCTGCTTGAGCAACGCGTCGCCGACGGGGTGACCGAAGCGGTCGTTCGCTTCCTTGAAGCGGTCGAGATCGAGCGTATGGACGGCAACCATCCCGGCCGCGAGCATGGCGGGCAAGTCGGCCGTCAGCACCGAACGATTGAAGACGCCGGTCATCGGATCGGACCGCGCGAGCCGCTCGAACTGCTGTCTGAGCATGATCTGGCTGACCGAGGCATTGAAGCTCAGCCGCACCATCTCGAAACTCGCGGCGACATACATCACGATGAGAAGCCCGAGACCGACATGACGAAGGTCGGGCTGCATCAAGGTCACGACGGCGGCGGGCGCGGCGATCGCGACGAGATCGATGAATGCCGCGATGGGGCGCAGCGACAGTCGCGCCACCACGCCGGCACCAAATCCGAAGCCGATGCCGATCGCCATCACCGAGCAGACCGCATCGCCCAGCACGATGCTGCGCGCGGCAAAGACACCGAGCACAAAAGCCGTCGTGATGCTGCCGGCGACATAGCACCGCTCCCAGCGCGCGGCCTCGGCCCGACCGAGCTGCGGCGATCGCCCGAGACGACGACGGAATGCAAAAATCTCGAAGAGACGGACAAGGGCCACGACGGCGCCGGCGACCGTCAGGGCAACCGTCGCCATGTCACCGGTTTCATATATCGTGATCGCGCCGACCATGACCTGGCAGGCGCCGGCGAGAATGGTCGGCGTCGCCGTGCCATGAAGCCCGGCGATCACTTCCATATAGACGGCGTCGGAAATCGACGCCCGTCCGGATTCCATTCTGTTGAACAACATGCCAGCCCCACCCGCTGGCATGTTCCTACCGCATATCCGTAAAAATGCGTTCCCCGCACGAGAGCAGCATTTGACCGCGCGGGTTTACCGCGCGTTAGCCATGTTCGCTCTCGCTAATGCATCCCCAGCACCCTTGGCAGCCACAGCGTCAGGTCGGGCCAGTACGTCACGATGACGAGGAAGCCGAGCATGGTGATCAGCCACGGCATCACCGCGACCGCGAGATCGGTGATGCGCATTCGTGCGATCATGGAGGCGACATAGAGGTTCAAGCCGACAGGCGGATGGCAGAGGCCGACCTCCATGTTGACGTCCATCACGATGCCGAAATGGACGAGGTCGATGCCGAGCTTCTTGGCCGCCGGCGCCAGGATCGGCGCCATGATCAGGATGATCGAGTTCGGCTCCATGAAATTGCCGGCGAGCAGCAGCAGGATGTTGACGACCAGCAGGAAGCCGACCCAGCCGAGGTTCTGCGCCGCGATCCAGTCCGCCAGCGTCGCCGGCAAATTCTCGTTGGAGAGCACGAAGGAGAACAGCACCGCGTTGGTGACGATGTAGAGCAGCATCGCGCTGGTGTTGGCGGCGCGCAGCAGCACCCGCGGCACATCGACCATCTTGATCGCCTTGTAGACGAACACCGCGATGACGAAGGAGTAGACCGCGGCCATCGCGGCCGCCTCGGTCGCGGTGAACAGGCCGCTATAGATGCCGCCGATGATGATGACGACCAGCATCAATCCCCAGATGCTCTCGCGGAAGGTGCGGACGGTCTCGCCCCAGCTCGCCTTCGGCAGCCGCGGATAATCGCGTTTTCGTGCAATCCACCAGGTGACGATGCAGAGCATCGTCGTCAGCATGATGCCGGGCAGCAGGCCCGCGACGAACAGCGCGCCGATCGAGGTGTTGGTCGAGACCGCGTAGACGATCTTCGGGATCGACGGCAGCATCAGGATGCCGAGCGAGCCGGCGACCGTGATGATGCCCGCGCCGAAGCGCATGGGGTAGCCGTGCCGTACCATCTCCGGCAGCACGATCGCGCCGATCGCGGCCACCGTCGCGACGCTCGAGCCGCACACCAGCGCGAACATCGCGCAGGCGACGATGCCGGCAAGGCCGAGGCCGCCATGCCAGTGACCGATCAGCGACGTCGCGAAATTGATCATGCGGCGCGCGACGCCGCCATGAGTGAGGAAATTGCCGGCGAGGATGAAGAACGGGATCGCCATGATCTCGAAGCCCTCGATGCCCGTGAACAGCTTCATCGAGACCGCTTCGATCGGCACCGTGGTCAGCGTGAACAGGAACGTCATCACGGTGAGGCCGAGCGCGATCGAGACCGGGATGCCGGTCAGCATCAGCGCGATCAGCAGCGCGAACACGGTCGCGGCGCGCATCCAGTTCGGCAGCACCAGCACGCCGAATTTCTCGGCGAGGCACATGGTGAAGATCAGGATCGGCGCCATGATCAGGATGACGCCGAGCGGCGAGACTTTCCGCGCGGCGGCCTTGGTCGCGGCGCCGGCCGGCTGCGGATGCAGCGCCGGCGAGCCGTCGGCCTGCACGCCCTCGACATGCGCCTCGTCGTGATGCGGCAGATGATCGGTCCAGTAGTAGGACCAGGAGACCTGGAGGAAGCGGAAGCACATCAGGCCCGAGCCGAGCGGGATCGCCAGATAGACGAACCACATCGGCGCTTCGAGGTCGTTGGACTGCTGCCCGGTCTTGAACATCTCGGCGACGAAGGAGGCACCGAAGGCGGCGATCATGCCGGTGAACAGCGCGCCGCAGAGCAGCGAGAACAGGATCACGTGCTTGCGCGAATGTTCGGGCAGGCGGTTGACAAGCAGATCGACGCCGACATGGATGCCGGTGCGCACGCCATAGGCCGCGCCGAACTTGGCCATCCAGATGAACATGTAGATGCAGAGTTCCTGCGCCCAGGACAGGTCCAGCTCGGACAGGAAGGTGAACACGCCCATCGACAGCGTCGCGAGCCAGGTCATCCCGTGCGCGGTCGCCCATCGGGAGAGGACGATCGATTCGCCGGCGCCGTAGCGGTGCACCACGGCAATGAAGATCAAGCCGGTTGCAGCCGCGATGAGCGTCGCGATCAACCACTCTTCGAGATGATTGAGCGCCTGATTGAGCACGCGAAGCAAATCAAAGTCCCCCTATCGATGCGAAACGGCCGGGAGTGCGCACACTCCCGACCGTTGGTATTATCCTCCCGGAAAACGCGTCAGTTCATCTTGACGTCGAGTTCCTTGGCGACGAGATCGAGCACTTCCTGCCCGACCCGGCCCTTGGCCCATTTGTAAGTCGGCTGCATCGCTTCCTGCCACGCCTTGCGATCGGCGTCGGTCAGATAATGCAGATTGGTCTTGCCCGTCTTCTTGATCTCGGCCAGCGCGTCCTCGTTCTCCTGGTGCGCGATCTGGTTGGTGTAGTCGGTCGCCTCCGCCATCGCTTTCTCGAGCTGGGCACGAATGTCCGGCGGCAGGCCGGTCCAGAATTTCGAGTTGACGATGACGGCATATTGCAGGTGCGCGTGATAGGACACGGTGATGTCCTTCTGCACCTCGTAGAACTTCTGCGTCAGGTAGTTCGACGCGGTGTTCTCGCAGCCGTCGACCACGCCGGTCTGCAGTGCCTGGTAGACTTCCGAGAACGCCATGATCTGCGGGATCGAGCCCATCAGACGGAAGTACTGGTCGGCGACCTTCGACCCGGAGATGCGGAACTTCAGCCCCTTGAAATCCTCCGGCTTCGTCAGCGCACGGTTCGAGGACACCATGTGGAAGCCGTTGTCCCAATAGGCGAGCCCGGTGATGCCCTTGGCTTCCAGCTTCTGGAACAGCCACTTGCCGACCGTGCCCTTCATCGCGTTGGAATAGGTCGCATCGTCCTTGAACAGCCAGGGCAGGTCGAGCGCCTCGAATTCCTTGATGCCGAGCGGCGCGAATTTCGCGGTCGAAGGTGCCAGCATCTGCACCGAGCCGAGCTGCAGCGCCTCGATCTCTTCCTTGTCCTTGTAGAGCGAGGAGTTCGGATAGACTTCGATCTTGACCTTACCGTCGGTGTACTTCTCGGCGAGCTCCTTGAATTTCAGCGCGCCCTTGCCCTTCGGGGTGTCGTTGGCGACGACGTGACTGAACTTGACGATGATCGGGCTCTGGGCCTGGGCCGAAACTGGAGCGACGACAGGGGCCAAAGCGAACGCGGCCGCCGCGACCGCGAGAAGCAGTTTGCGCATGAAGCACCTCCCCAATCACCCCTGAAGACCGGGTCTTTTTTATTTTGCAGTCCAGTAGTGGCAGCAATCCGCCACCCGAACAACTAGACCTAAGCCCAATTTGCCGCAGCCAAGCTAACTTGACGGTTGCTGCATGCGCAACCCGGCACCCGCTCCGTTCCCGGGGAGCGAGCGCTTATGCCGCATTGCGGCAGTGCGATCAGACCTTGCGTTGAGCGACCATGAACAGACGCCGGAACGGAAACAGCGTCTGCCCCGCCGCGTTCTTCGGATAGGCCTTTGCAACGCGCATCCCATAGGCGGCTTCGAACGCGGCCTTCTCGTCGCCCTGCAGGATATCGAGATAGCGCGTCAGCCAGGTCCCCTTGGTCCATTCCTTCACGGGATTCTCGCCTTCGAGCACTTGCAGATATTCGGTCTCCCAGATGTCGATATTGGCGGACATCGGAGCAAGAAGATCGTGATAGAAGGCCGGCCCTTCGACCGGCGGCGGCGTGACGAGATGCTCGACCTTGGACCGCCAGGGACCATCCAGCGCGGTCTCGCCGATCAGGACATGCGATGGCGCCAGAAAGTTGCGCGGCATCTGCACCGCAAGCATGCCGCCCGGCTTCACCTTCTCCATCACCGAGGGAAACAGTGCCGCATGATTGGGCAGCCAGTGCAGTGCGGCATTGGAATAGATCAAGTCGTACTGGTTCGCCGGGCGCCAATGGCCGAGATCCTCATGCGACCATTCCACATCCGGCGCCGCCTTGCGGCCCGCGGCAACCATCTCGGCCGAACCCTCGACGCCGGTCACCGCCGCATCCGGCCAGCGCTCCTTGATCAGTTTTGTCACATTGCCAGCGCCGGCCCCGAGGTCGGCGATCTCGCGCGGGCCAAAATCCGGAAGCCGCATCAACAGGTCGACGGCGGGGCGAAGCCGGTGGCCGGAGAACTTCAGATATTGCTGCGGATCCCAGACCATCGGTCAGCCTTTTCTTTTTCGTGTTTCCTTCACTGCAGCTCTTGGTTACCACTGCTCGTCCCGGTCGGGCAATCAACCCGACGGGGACAGGGCAGGAAACGAACAGCACAACGAACACAACAAGCAAGAAGCAATCAAGAGAGCGTGTCGCCATGGACCTCGGGCTCAAATCGAAAACCGCTGTTGTCACCGGAGCCAGCATCGGCATCGGCCGCGCCATCGCCAAGGGCCTCGCCGCCGAAGGCGTGCGCATCGTTGGCGTGGCGCGTCGCACCGATCTGCTCGCCGAGCTGGTGAAGGAGGAAGGCTCCGGGCTGATCACGCCGTTCGCACAGGACGTGATGGAAAAGGACGCGGCGGAGAACATCGCCGCCTTCGCGCTGAAGCAGCTCGGCCATGTCGACATCCTCATCAACAATGCCGGCGGCAGCCGCCCCCTTCCCGTCGATGCGCCCGACAGCAAATGGGACGAGGCGATCGCGCTGAATTTCACCAGCTACCGCCGCATCGCGCATGCGCTGCTGCCGCAGATGATCGAACGCAAATGGGGCCGCATCGTCAACATCACCGGCAAGTCCGAGCCCGAAGGATTGAACGCCGCCTTTGCCGCGAAAGCCGCGGTGCATGCCTGGGCGAAGGGCCTGTCGCGCGAGATCGGCGAGCACGGCATCACCATCAACTGCATCCCGCCCGGCCGCATCATGAGCGAGCAGATCCGCCGCAACTACCCGCCGGATTATCGCGAGCGCTTCGCCGAGGAAGAGATCCCGGTCGGCTATTGGGGCGAGCCGGAGGACCTCGCCGCGCTCGCGGTGTTTTTGGCTTCGCCCGTGGCGCGGTACATCACGGGGACGGTGATCCCGGTGGATGGGGGACTGCGGCGGTATCAGTTTTAGGCGCGCAGCGCCCTCCCCGCCTCAGTTGCACACCTCGCGTGTGCGTCCGTTGATCCCGGCCGCGTTGCCGATGCCGGCGGAGGTATCCGCGACGAGCCTGCACCCGCGACCGACGGGACGGCAGCCGGCCTGATTGCAGATCATCTGGCCCGATGATTGCTGCTTGGCGGGCGCCGCCTCGTCGCTCTTGCGCTCGGCATCGCGCGCCCTGGACTGCTCGCGGCTTGCGGTGGGCTTCTTGTCCCGAACCTTCTCGCATTCGTTGTCGTCACTGACGCGGTAGCCGGCACGGCAGGTGATCTTGACGCAACTATCGCCGTCGGCCCTGAAACCATGGTCGCAGACCAGAGGACAAACCCGGCCCGGCTTGGCCTTGATGGCGTCCAGCGCGTCGGAGCTGGCGACGTTCACGTCGAGCTTCGTGCCCGCGTACTTATTGAGCATCGAGAGCGAGCGCTGCGAGGACACCTTCCAGTCGCCGTCGGCGGGAGCAGACAGGCATCCGACGCGCCGCAATTCCGACTGCACCGCCTTCGCTGTCTCTTGCGGTGACGCGTTCGTCTGCAATGACGTCGGCGCAACAGCGGCGACCTTCAGCTCGCCGCCGTCCAGCGCCTTCTTCGCAGCCACCTCCCTGGCAGCCGTTTCGGCAGCGGCCTTCTCATTGGCGAGCTTGTCGGCCAGCGCCTTCTCCGCGGCCGCCTTGTCGGCCATGGCCTTTGCCACCGCGGCTTCCGCCTCCTTGCGACGTTGCTCTGCCGCAGCAGCCCTCGCCTCCTCGATCTGCTTGGCTTTTTCCGCGGCGATCCGCGCATCCTCCGCGGCCTTCGCAGCGGCGGCGGCCTTGTCTTGCTCGGCCTTCTGCGCCCGATCGGCCGAGAGCCGAACCTTCTCCTCCTCGGCCAGACGCGCCTTCTCCGCGGCCGCCGCGCGCGTCTCTTCGGCCGCGATCCGATTGAGCTGGCCCTTGGCGAGGCTGGCGTAGAATCCTTCGGGATATTCGGCCAGGAACGCGGCCCAGACTTCCCTGGTGGCAATCTGGAGCGCCAGCTCATAGTCGCGGCGGACGGCATCCTGCGGGCTTGCCTGCGGCGCGGTGACGACGGGCTTCGCCGCGACCAGCGGCAAATCATCTCCGCCGAGGGAGCCGTAGACATAAGGCTCCTGCTTGTAGCCGGTGGTCTTGAGCACGTCGTCGCGGACGAAGCCAAACGCCTTGCGCAGATCGAGGCCGGGTGTCGGCAGCCGCTCGACGAGGGCCGCGGCAAACGGGCTATTCCTGGAGTCGCCATCGGAGGCCGTCGAGCCTGCCTTTGCCGCATAAGCGATCATCGTGTTCGGGCTGGTCGGCTCGACCTTGGCAAGGCCGCGTCCGATCGCCCGCGCCGCCACTGTTCGCTTCATGGTCTTGGCGAAGGGATTGTCGCGGCACGCGTCCAGGATGATGAGCCGGAGCTGCTTCGCCGGCTCGACCGCGAACAGCGCACGGTCGAGCCCCACGGTCTCGTCGAGCACGTCACTGTCGGTCTCCAGCGCCGCGTCGACGGGAATCAGGTAGTTCGTCCCGTCCAGCTCGATGCCGTGCCCCGCGTAGTAGATGACGGCAATCTCGGCGTCTCGCGCCCGCCCACCGAATTCACGCAGCGCCCTGCGCATCTCGGCGGCATTGAGATCGGTCCTGGTGTCGATCCAGTCGAACCCGGCCTTCTTGAACATGCCACCGACCAGGACGGCATCGTTTGCCGGGTTGGCGAGCTTCGCCACGCTCTTGTAGGCGGAATTGCCGATTACAAGCGCGACCCGGCGCTCGGCATGGGCCGAGCCGCAACCAAGCCAGATGAAAATGACCAATGAAAACCAGCGAAAAGCGCCCATTGCAGCCCCGAATATATGTGCGCAGCCTATGCGGAGCCTGACGAAAGGCAAGCATCGGTTCTGTGATGTTTGTCACATTTGGCGATGGCGGCTGTCGCGCGGTCGCCGGGATTAGAGACCGGATTGGCGACGCCCTGCCCGCGATATCAGCGCTTGGCCGTGCGGCCTGCGCCATGGCGGCGCGATTGCTGCGTTGCCGAAGAGTGGAAGCTTCGACGACGTTGATTTGCGTCAAGGGTCGGTCGGGCGGTTTCGAAATCCTAGCGCGTTATCGGCGATGGGCGCCGCATGGGAGCGCGCACGCGGCTGCTCGCTTTTATCCGGCTTCCGGGTTTGTCGGCGATTGAGCTGCTGGATCGGGATCCGTGCAGGCGAGATTTGCGAAGGCGGGTCCATGATGACGTCCTAACCTTCGCCGTCACGATCCGCATGGCGACCGGCCTTTGGAGTGAGCGCGGTGAGCGGCTGGACGCGTTGGGTGCCCGGGATCGATACGCTTCGGCACTACGAAGCTGATTGGCTTCGGCATGATGTATTCGCGGGTCTCGTGCTGGCGACCATGCTGGTCCCGGTCGGAATTGCCTATGCGGTGGCGTCGGGCTTGCCGGGCATCCACGGCCTGTACGCAACCATTGTCCCTCTTCTCGCCTACGCGATATTCGGCCCGAGCCGCATCATCGTCCTCGGACCAGACTCGGCGCTGGCAGCCGTCATCCTCGGCGTTATTGTCCCGTTGTCCGGCGGCGACCCCGTCCGCGCCGCAATGCTTGCCGCGATGATGGCGCTCGTTTCAGGAAGCGTGCTCATCGTGGCGGGCATCGCACGGTTGGGGTTTGTGACCGAGCTCCTCTCCAAGCCGATACGCTACGGCTACATGAACGGGATCGCATTGACCGTCTTGATCAGCCAGTTGCCAAAGCTGCTCGGCTTCTCGATCGAAAGCGAAGGACCGCTGAGAGACCTGTGGGCGATCGCCAGTGGGATCGCCGACGGCAAGCTGAATTGGGTCGCATTCGCAGTCGGACTTGGCACGTTGATGGTCATCCTGCTGCTCAAGGACAACAAACGGCTGCCGGGAATCCTGATTGCCGTCGTCGGAGCGACCCTTGTCGTTGCAGCACTTGATCTCGGAACTGGTCATGGCGTGAAGGTTTTGGGGCCGCTTCCTCAAGGTCTGCCGGTCTTCTCCATTCCCTGGATCGGCTACGGCGATCTGGTTTCGGTGCTGGCTGGCGGCTGCGCCATCGCTCTGGTCTCTTTCGCCGACACCAGCGTGTTATCGCGAACCTACGCTGCCCGATTGGGCGACAAGGTCGATCCGAACCAGGAGATGGTGGGTCTCGGCGCGGCCAATTTGGCAACCGGTTTTTTTCAAGGCTTCCCGATCAGCAGCAGCGCCTCGCGTACGCCCGTTGCCGAGGCTGCCGGCGCGCGCACCCAGCTGACGAGCGTCGTCGGCGCGCTTGCTATCGCCCTCCTTCTGATGGTTGCGCCAAATCTCTTGCAGCACCTGCCGAATGCCGCGTTGGCGGCGGTGGTCATCGCAGCTGCGATCGGCCTGATCGAGATTGGCGATCTCAAACGAATCTACCGGATCCAGCGCTGGGAGTTCTGGTTGACGGTGCTGTGCTTCGTGGGCGTCGCCGTGCTCGGCGCGATTCCGGGAATCGGCCTCGCCATCGCGGTGGCCATCGCGGAATTCCTGTGGGACGGCTGGCGTCCGCACTCCGCCGTTCTGGGGCGAGCGCACGGCGTCAAGGGCTATCACGACATCACAAGATATCCCGATGCCCGCCTGATTCCCGGACTGGTGCTGTTCCGCTGGGATGCGCCTTTGTTCTTCGCCAATGCCGAGTTCTTCAAGGAGCGAATTCTGGCCGCGGTCGCAAAATCGCCAACGCCTGTACGCTGGCTGGTCGTCGCGGCAGAACCGGTCACGAGCGTGGACGTCACCGCTTGCGACACCGTTGCCGAACTGGACGAGGCGCTGCACGCCAGCGGCATTGAACTTTGCTTTGCCGAGCTCAAGGATCCGGTGAAGGACAAGCTGAAGCGATTTGGCTTGTACGCTCAGGTCGGCGAGGCCCACTTCTTTCCGACCATCGGCTCAGCCGTCTCGAGCTACCTGGAAATCAACGACGTCGAATGGGAGGACTGGGAGGATCGTCACGAGGTTGGTTCGTAGGATGTGGAGAGCGCAGCAGCAAGAGACCGCCCGAAGGCGGTCTCGCACGCGGGGAGAGAAGGCGCTCCGTCAAAGATCAACTTGGATGGCAACGTTGGAGCGCACCCAATCCGATTGCCCAGCCTTCAGCCGCTTGGCTTGAAATTCAACGAAAGCCGGATCGGCGCCGAGCGATGCCAGGGAGCGCCCATAAGCTTCCACGCTATCGAAGCGAGCGACGAAGGCGTAGTTCCCGATCTCGCCGCCGATCACCGACCAGTAGGTGACATCGGCCCCGTGTTTCCTCCACAGTGTCGCGCCGTCTTTTGCCAGTTGTAGGACGGTCGCAAGATCGCTACCGGGTCTTGGATGCGAAACGAACTGCATAATGACTGCAGGCATATTCCCCTCCAATGAGAAATGATGGCGCCAAACGACCCGGCTGGTCATTTGGCCCGAGGAGAATTCCAACCAGTGCACGCTCAAGCTTGATCTGGATCAATTCCATTTTCTCGGCCTGCCGGCAGTCTGCCGCCTTGCGCTGAAATTGCGGCATTGCATGGAGATCGCCCATGATGGAGCAGCGCAATCGCGTCGTTCAGGTCAGCCGCTTCGGTGATCCCGAGACACTGGAGGTTGTCGACGCGCACCTGCCGACCGCTGGCCGGGGCGAGGTGCGCGTTCGCGTCCTCGCGTCGAGCCTCAACTACACCGAGGTGCTGATCAGGCGCCATCTATACCCGCAAACGATGCGCCTCCGGCCGCCGTTCGTGATGGGCTACGACGTGGTGGGAGCAATCGATCAGCTCGGCGAAGGCGTGCACGACTTTCAGATCGGCGACCGCGTGGCCGACATGACGGTGGTCGGGTCAAACGCCGAGTATCGCACGCTTCGGGCCAACGACCTGACCCGCGTGCCGGTGGGCGTGGACGCCGCTGAAGCGGCCGCGCTGATCTTGAGCTGGACGACCGCCTACCAGCTTCTGCACCGCGCGGCCCAGGTCCAGCGAGGCCAGCGCGTGCTCGTGCATGGGGCGGCCGGCGCGGTCGGCCAGGCGCTGCTCGTGCTCGGGAGACTGGCCGGGCTCGAGCTGTGGGGCACTGTACGCAGCGAACACATGGCGCTCGTCCAAGACCTGGGGGCAGCGCCGATCGACTACCAGCACGAGGACTTCACGCGGATTCTGCCGGGCGGGTTCGACGTCATCGTCGACGGCGTTGGCGAAGACGGCTACCGCCGCTCATATGCGGCGCTCAAGCCAGGTGGCCTGCTCTGTGCCATCGGCTTCTCGGCGAGCGTGCAGGCACAGCGTCGAATGCTTCCTATCGTGATGGAGATCGCGCGCCTGTACTTGTGGAGATTGTTGCCCGGCGGCAAGCGTGCCCGCTTTTACTCGGTCAATGCCATGCGGGCGCGACACCCCGCCTGGTTCAAGGAGGACCTGGAGCAACTATTCGAGCTTCTGGCAAGTGGTGCCATCCGGCCGCGCATCGCCGAGCGGATCTCTTTCGAGGAGGTCGCCGATGCTCACCGTCGCCTCGAGGCCGGCGGTCTTGAGGGCAAGCTCGTGCTTTGCCCGGATCTCTCCTCGCGACGCAGCCAGCGCGCCGCCTGACGCGGAGCGACGGCACGATACAACCGCGTCCCGGCTCATGAACGCGAAGGAAGATCGCAGCACGTGGGCTGCTTATTCGATCACTTCGTCAGCGACCAGGAGAAAGTCTCGACCAACCGACAAGCCAAGCGTCCTGGCGGTTCCAAGGTTCATGACCAGCTCGAACTTGGTTGGCTGCTGTATCGGCAATTCGGCCGGCTTTGCGCCTCTGAGAATTCTGGCCAGATAGCTGGCGGTGGCACGCGACAGGTCGGGCAGGTTGACGCCGTAGGAGACCAGGCCTCCGAGATCCACTCCCTCTCTGGCGGCGTAGATCGCCGGCAGACGATTCTTCTCGGCAAATGACACAATCCGCGCGTACTGGCTGTACAGCATCGGACTGGGAAACAGCACGAGACCATCAGCCCGCGCTTTGGCCAGATCCGCGAATGCGCCTTCGAGATCGGCAGGACTATCCGCAGGCACAAGTTGAAGGTTAACCCCGAGAGATTGAGCGGCACTCCCGATCTCGTTCAGCATCCCCTTCATCGTGCGCTCACCGTATGCCCGGGGGTGCCACAGGACGACAACGCGCGAAAGACCGGGGACGATCACCTTGAGCAATTGAAGCCGTTTGGACACCAGCTCCGGGCCGAGAAACGTCGTCCCGGTCACATTGCCGCCCGGCCGCGCCAGGCTGGAAGCGAGTTCGTCCTCAACGGGGTCGGCCATGCCTATGCCGACAATAGGAACGGTGGAAGTCGCATTCCTGGCGGCGCGGACAGCTGGTGTAGCCAAGGCAACGATTGCGTCGACCCGTTGCGTCACGAATTCCCGCGCAAGTTCGCTGAGCTTGTCGGCATCGCCGTCCGCGAACTTGCGGTGAAATGCGACATCCTTCCCTTCGGCATAGCCGAGCTCACGCAATGCCGGCACGAACGCATCGAGAGTCTTCAGACTTGCGTCGGATTTGTCGCCACTGCCGAGTGAAAGCACACCGATCTGGCGAAGCCTGGTCGATTGCTGGGCATGAGCTGCGAACGGCCACGTGGCAGCCACACCCCCAATGAGAGTAATGAACCTGCGCCGTTTCATGGGGCCCTCGGCCAAGCACGAACCATCGTACAGACAAAAGGCGACGCCATGGAAGTGCAATCGGGCCGGTGAAAACCTGCTTCGGGTCCAGTGCCGGCACGACCGCTGAGCCGAAGAAAGCCGCTTTCGCCTCTGAAGACCGGCTTGTGCCGGCCGGGCGCGGCGCGCCCCGCGGGCGCCGCTCAAACGCTTGATCTAGATCAAGCTCGCCACGGGAGCGCCACACCGGAATAGGCCCGATGGCCGCGCAGAATGCGCCGCCCATAGCCAAGGAGATGATCGATCATGACCTCCTCGTATCCCCTGCGTACCCCCATTCTCGCTGCAGCCGGCGCCCTGCTGCTCGGTGCGGGCGCCCAGGCCGGGCCGCTCCCGACCCATCTTTCGACAATGAAATCGATGGTCGATCAGACCACGACGGAAGTGCGCTGGGGCGGCGGCTGGCGTGGCGGCGGCTACGGCTATCGCGGCGTCGGATGGGGTTACCGCGGCGGTTACGGATATCGCGGAGGCTGGGGCTATCGCGGCTACGGTTATCGCGGCCTCGGATATGGCGTGGCCGGCGCCGTCGTCGGCGGTGCGATCGCGCGAAGCGCCTATTATGGAAGCTATGGCGGTTATCCCGCCTACGGCTATGGCTACCCGGCAGCGTCGTATTACGGTTATGGCGGCAACTACGGTTACGGTTACGGCTATGGCGGCGACGATTGCGCGCCCTCCGGCAGCTACTGGGCCTACTAGAGCATGATCCGGAAAAGTGTGAAGCGGTTTTCCGAAAAGATCATGCTCAAACAAAGAGCTAAAGCGCGATGACGATTCTACCCAATCTCACCGCGCTTTAGCGGAAAAATATTCGCGTCTGCGGAGGACGGCTTGCCACGGGCCGCCGTTCTCCGCCAATTCGCAGCGCCCGTGCGCGACGGCCCTTCATCCCTGGCCCGCCGGCGGGACGACATACAGCGTCAGCGCAAACACCGCATAGATGAAGATCATCAGCGCGCCGACGAACCATGCCGAGCGTCCGCTCGAGGTGATGAAGGCCGACGTGACCGTTGCGATCATCATCATGGTGACGGCACCCGGCCAGAACTGCAGGTCCATCGGCTTCGGCCCCACGACGTAGCTGAGCAGCACCAGCGCTGGCGCAACGAACAGCGCGATCTGCGAGGCGCTGCCGAGCGCGATGCTGACGACCATGTCGAGCCGGTTCTTGCGCGCCGCGGTGAACGCAACCGCAAATTCGGCGGCGGCCCCGACCAGCGAAACGATGATGAAGCCGACAAAGGCCGGGCTCATCCCGAACGTTTCCGCCGCCTTCTGCACCGATTCCACGAAGATCTCGCTGACCAGCGCGACCAGCACGGTGACGACCAGCAGCGTCCCGACGGCTATTCCGATCGGCAAATGCGCCTCCTCGCCCTCGCCGTGATCGGCGCTTGCGAACAATTCCTTGTGTGTCCCGAGCGAGAACAACAGGCCGAGCCCGTAAGCGGCGATGAGCAGGATGGAAATGCCGAGGCTGAGCTTGTTCAGGATGCCCCCACCCTGCGGCAGGTGCTCGAGATCGGCGACCGTCGACGGCGCAAGCAGGGCGACGGTTGCCATCAGCAACAGGCCGGACGAGAGGCGCGCGCCGGCGCGGTTATACTCCTGCACGTGGTAGCGCAGGCCGCCGAGCAGCAGGCAGGCCCCTAACATGAACACCGCGTTGGTGACGATCGCGCCGGCAATCGAGGCCTTCACCAGCATGTACTGGCCTGCGCGCAGCGCCGCGATGGCGATGATCAGCTCCGTCAGGTTGCCGAGGGTGGCATTGAGCAGTCCGCCCACGGCATCGCCGGTCTTCGCGGCGACCGCTTCGGTAGCATGGCTGAGCAGTGCCGCCAGCGGAACGATCGCAAGCACCGACAGCACGAACAGCAGCGTGTGGGAATGCGGAGCAACCGCCTCGGCCACCAGCACGATGGGCACGAAGGCCAGCATCCAGAGCAAAGGGGTATTCCGGATTTCCCTGAGCAGAGTTTGCATGTCGGCCGCCCTTTCCATCGATGCGCTGATGGAAGGGTCCGGTGGGCCCGCGGGGGGAGTGTTGATCTGGCTCAACGCCGGCCGGGGAAGACGCGCCGACGTATGGCATGAAGCCGACGGCGCGCATGATGAGAACGCGCCATGGCTCAGCCCCCGATCGCGGCCAGCATCGCATTTTGCCAGTGTTTTGCCCGACGGGTCAACGTGATCGCAGCTGTCGTCACGACGCGTCGCGAAAACCCCTTATCGATCAATGGGCGTTCTACTGTGCATGGGGTTGTTTTCGAGTTTTGTCTTGAACGCCGATCGACGACGCGAAGAAACCCCTCACGCCGCCTGCAGGATCTCCGCGATCGCCGCCCCCGCCGCGATCGTGCCGAGCTTGCCGCCGACGTCGCGGGTCGCCCTACCCTCGCCGACCGCTTTCGCCACCGCCGCCTCGATCGCACGCGCGGCTTCCTCGTACTGCACGGCGCCGCTCGTCTCGCCGTGCCGGGCCAGCAGCAAGGCCGTCGACAGGATCAGCGAGATCGGGTTGGCGACGTCCTGGCCTGCGATGTCGGGCGCCGAGCCGTGCGCGGCCTGCGCCATGGCGTAGCGGTCGCCGACATTGAGCGAGCCGCCGAGGCCGAGGCTGCCTGAAAGCTCCGCCGTGAGGTCGGACAGGATGTCGCCGAACATGTTGGTCGAGACGATGACGTCGAAGCGATCGGGGTTGCGCACCACATGCGCCATCATGGCGTCGACCAGGATGTCGTCGATCGCGAGGCCGGGATAGGCCCTCGCCGCCTCGCGGCAGATGTCGAGGAACATGCCGTCGCCGATCTTGAGCACATTGGCCTTGTGCACGATGGTCAGATGCCTGCGCCGCTTCATCGCGAGACGGCACGCGGCGTGCGCGATGCGCTCGCAGCACAGGCGCGTGATCCGGCGCAGCGAGATCACGACGTCTGATGTGACCAGCATCTCGCCGTTGCCCTGCTCCATGTTGCGGTCGGCGTAAAACCCTTCGGTGTTCTCGCGCACCACGACGAGATCGAAATCACCGATGCGGCCGGGCCGGCCCGCATAGGTGCGCGCAGGCCTGACATTGGCGTAGAGGTCGAGGTTCTTGCGGAAGTGGCGCGACGGGTTGATCTCGCCATGCGCCTCGTCCTTGAAGTCGAAGGTCGCGGTCGGCCCGAGGATCAGGCCGTCGGCGGCGCGGACGATGTCGAGCAGCTCGGGACGCACCGTCGTGCCGAACTGTTTCAGGCTCGCATGCCCTACCGCATACTCCTCGAGGCGCAGATTGAGCTGGAAGCGCTCGGACGCCGCGCGCAGCACACCCGATGTCGCGGTCGTGATCTCCGGTCCGATGCCGTCACCCGGCAGAACGACGATATGCATGGCGTTTCCCCAAGATTGCAGCAGCCGGCGCGATCATACGCCAGCGCGCGGGCTGATCGCCCAGCCTTCGCGCATACACAGCATGCAAGCGTATGTCTGTGGAAGACGGCCCGGCCGTAGTACATGCCGAAAGTCCTCTTTAGCCACGCCGCCGGAGCAACGCGCTAACGCAATGACAATCACGTTACCTGCCGCCGCGCGCGAGCCTGACCACACCTTGTCCGACGGACTTCCGGCCACGCAGCGGCGCTGGGCGATCGCCGCGATCTTCACCGCGCTGGCGATGGCCTCGCTCGACACCGCGATCGCCAACATCGCCCTGCCCGCCATTGCCGCCGACCTGCATGTCACGCCGGAGCAGTCGGTCTGGGTGGTCAATGTCTACCAGATCGCGCTGGTGGCGACGCTGCTGCCGCTTGGCGCGCTCGGCGAGATCGTCGGGCACCAGCGCATCTATCTCGGCGGCCTCATCCTGTTCACCATCGCCTCGCTGTTCTGTGCGGTGGCGTGGTCGCTGGAGAGCCTGCTCATTGCGCGCACGCTGCAAGGCCTGGGCGCCAGCGGCATCATGAGCGTCAACACCGCGCTGGTGCGCTTCGTCTATCCCGGCCGGATGCTCGGCCGCGGTTTTGGTCACAACGCGCTTGTTGTCGCAACGGCCTTCACCTTCGGCCCCTCGATCGCATCGGCCATCCTGGCGGTCGGCCCGTGGCCCTGGCTGTTCGCCGTCAACATTCCCTTCGGCCTGGTCGCGATCGGCATCGGCTTTGCGATGCTGCCGAAGACGCCGCGCGCCGATCACGGGTTCGACTTTCTCGGCGCGATCCTCGCGGCCGCCTGCCTCGGCCTGTTCATCACCGGCATCGGCAGCGCCGCGCACAATCTGTCGCCGGTCGTCGTCGGCATCGAGCTGGTCGCGGCTCTCGCGCTCGGCTTCATCCTGACGCGCCGCCACGCCGACCATCCGGCGCCGATGCTGCCGATCGATTTGTTCAGCCGGCCGATGTTCGCACTGTCGGCGGCGACCGCGGTGTGCTCCTTCGCCGTGCAGGGCCTCGCCTTCGTCTCGCTGCCGTTCTATTTCGAGGACGTGCTGGGACGCTCGCAGGTCGAGACCGGCTTCTTCATGACGCCGTGGCCGCTGGTGGTCGGCATCATGGCGCCGATCGCGGGGCGCCTCTCCGACCGCCACAAGGTCGGCCTGCTCGGCGGCATCGGCCTCGTGCTGCTCGGCCTCGGCATGGCGCTGCTCGCGATGCTTCCGGCCAATCCCGCCATCCCCGACATCATCTGGCGGATGGTGATCTGCGGCATGGGCTTCGGCTTCTTCCAGGCGCCCAACATGAAGGCGGTGATGTCGAGCGCGCCGCCGCATCGCAGCGGCAGCGCCTCGGGCATCGTTGCCACTGCGCGCCTGACCGGACAGACCACCGGCGCCGCGCTCGCCGCAGCCTGCTTCGCGCTCGCAGGGCACGACGGCGCGACATTGGCGCTGGCGCTCGGCGCGGGCTTTGCCGCGCTCGGCAGCGTGATGAGCTTCCTGCGGCTGGCGGTGAAGTAGATCCTCAAGCCAGGTGTCGCGCCGCGGTTGCGTCGATTGTCGCCGCCGGGACGACCGCTTCGTCGTCGAGCGCAGCGAGGCGGCTATCGATGGCAGCGATGACCTTGCGCGAGAACGGGCCGAGATGCGCATAGGCGGCGATCATCTGCACCGCGATCCGCGCCGATGACGTATCGCGCTTGGCGCAATTCATGAACGTTTGCCAGAGCGGTCCGCGCGCCTCGGGAAGGGCCGTGACGACACGGTGCACGGTCTCCATCGCGCCGACCTTGGCGCGGATATCGCCTTCCGCGAGCTCATGGCGCTGCCTGGAACGGTCGAGCAGCGTCATCAGGCGGTCGACACGCCTCGCATACGCCGCCGGGCTGTAGATGTGCTCCAGAACCCGCTTGTAGTCCGTGAGGATGTCGCGCAACGGACGGACCGGATCGAAGTTGATCCCGGCCGTGCACTGATCGGCACCGATGGTCGGCGCCAGATCGTGGCCCGGATGCAGCCGGCCTTCGCGCTCGAGGCGGCGCGTGAGCTGCGTGTTCGGCAACGCATAGAGCAGGCCGACCATGGAGACCGGGATCGCGGCCTCCTCGATGAAATCGATCATCGCTTCGGCCATCGAGACCTTCTCGTTGTCGAAGCCGACGATGAAGCCCGCGGTGACCAGCATGCCGGCGGCGTAGATCTTGTGGATGCTCTCGGCAATGTTGCGCCGCGTGTTCTGCTTCTTGCGCATCGCGACCAGCGTCGCAGGATCCGGACTCTCGATGCCGACGAAGATGCCGAAGAAATTTGCGGCGCCCATCAGCTCGAGCAGTTCCGGATCGTCGGCGAGATTGACCGAAGCCTCGGTCGACAATTCGAAGGGATAATTGTGAGCCCGCTGCCATTCGGCGAGCCGGGGCAGGAATTGCCGCAGCGACTTCTTGTTGCCGATGAAATTGTCGTCGACGAAGTCGAGATGCCCGCGATAGCCCATCTTGTAGAGCGTCTCGAGCTCGACGAACATCTGCTCGATCGTCTTGGTCCTGGGCACGCGGCCGTAGAGCTCGATGATGTCGCAGAACTCGCAGGTGAACGGGCAGCCGCGCGAATACTGCACACCGAGATAGAGATAGTCTTCGAACTTCAGCAGGTCGAAACGCGGCACCGGCGTCCTGGTGACGTCGGCCTGGAATTTCGGGGCGGTGAAGACGCCGGAGCGTGCGCCGCTGTCCCAGGCTGCAATGAATTCGTCGATGACGCTCTCGGCCTCGCCCAGCACCCGGAAGTCGGCCCTCTCGTAGAGGTGGGGGCTGGAGGTGGCATCTGGACCGCCGACCACAACGGGTTTGCCGGCCGCGCGGCATTGTTCGATCAGGCTCAGTGTGTCGGCCTGCTGCGGTAGCATCCCCCCCGTGAAGACGACATCCGCCCAGGCGAGATCCTCCTCATCGAAAGGCTGCGTGTTGCAGTCGATCAGCCGCACCGTCCAGCTCTCGGGCAACATTGCGGCGACGGTGATCAGGCCCAGCGGAGCGGCAGGCCGCCGGACGCCCATCAATTTGCACGACTCGCCGAAACTCCAGAACGACTCCGCGCTGAAGAGCGGATAGAGCATCAGCACGCGGCAGGGGCTTGGCACGATCATGGAACTCCTTCTGGTTCGGCCGCAGTGTACCAAAGCATCGTCGTCTTGCACCCCAGCAAAAGGGACAAACTGTCGCTAGTCGGAACTCCCGGAATGCGGGGCGTCGTTCCAGGCCGCCTATTGGCGCCGGGAGAGGACCGGCCGCCCAGGCCGTGGCGGCAACACCGCTCGCTCCATTATCTTCCCACACCCACAAAAGTCTTTGGCCCAGACCCCTCAGACTATTGATTTGAACAGTTCCAATTTGCCGGACACATTGCGCCCCTGAGTCCAATCGGTGGATGGACCAATCAGGGGACTGCGATGGCAAACCTAACAATCAACGGAAAAACCTTCACCCTCGACGTTGAGCCGGATACGCCGCTGCTCTGGGCGATTCGGGAGAATGCCGGCCTAACCGGCACAAAATATGGCTGCGGCATTGCACAATGCGGCGCCTGCACCGTTCATATCGACGGTGTCGCCACCCGCTCCTGCGGCGTTTCGGTCAGCGAGGCCGCGGGCAAGAAGATCACCACCATCGAGGGGCTCGGCTCCGCCAATACGCTGCACAAGGTGCAGGAGGCCTGGATCGCCCAGGACGTTCCGCAATGCGGCTATTGCCAGAGCGGCATGATCATGGCGGTGGCGGCGCTGCTGAACGAGAAGCCGAAGCCGACCGACGCCGATATCGACGAGGCCATCACAAATATCTGCCGCTGCGGCACCTTCCAGCAGGTGCGCGAAGCGATCCACACGATCGCAAGCGCGTAAGGAGCCGCCACATGAACAAGCACGTCTCTCCCAAGATGAACCGTCGTGCCTTCGTCATCGGCACCGCCGCTGTCGGCGCTGGCCTTGCAATCGGCCTCGACATCCCCTTCGGCGGTCCCGCCGTGGTGCGCGCGGCCGACGGCTCGCCCGAGATCGGCGCATGGGTCGTGGTCCGGCCCGACGACACCGTGGTGATTCGCATCGCCCGTTCCGAGATGGGCCAGGGCTCGCTGACAGGCCTCGCCCAGCTCGTCGCCGAGGAGCTCGAATGCGACTGGACCAAGGTCACGACCGAATATCCGACCCCCGGCCAGAGCGTCGCCCGCAAGCGCGTCTGGGGCGACTTCTCGACCGGCGGCAGCCGCGGCATCCGCTCCTCGCAAGACTATGTCCGCAAGGGTGGCGCCACCGCGCGCGTGATGCTGATCCAGGCCGCCGCTGACGCGTGGAAAGTGCCGGCCTCCGAATGCACGGCCGCGAACAGCCTCATCACCCATACGCCGTCGGGCAAGACCACGACCTACGGCAAGGTCGCCGAGGCCGCGGCCAAGCTGACGCCGCCCGCCGATGTCAAGCTGAAGGACCCGAAGGACTGGAAGCTGATCGGCAAGGGCGTCAAGCGGCTCGACACCGCCGACAAGACCACCGGCGCCATGATCTACGGCGTCGACGTCAAGCTGCCGGGCATGCTGAACGCCGCGATCAAGGACTGCCCGGTGTTCGGCGGCAAGCTGAAGAGCTATGACGAGGCCAAGGTCACCGGCATGAAAGGCGTCAAGAAGGTGGTCAAGGTCGGCGATACCGCGGTCGCGGTCGTGGCCGACACCTGGTGGCACGCCAAGACCGCGCTGGAAGCGTTGCCGATCGTCTGGGACGAAGGCGACAACGCCAAGGTCTCCAGCGAGTCGATTGCGAAGTGGCTGGCGGAAGGCCTCGACAACGATCAGCCGGCCTATGTCGGCAACAAGAACGGCGACGCCAAGTCGGCGATTGCAGGTGCCGCCAAGAAGGTCGAAGCCGTCTACAGCTATCCCTACCAGAACCACGCCACGATGGAGCCGATGAACGCCACCGCGTTCTACACCGCGGATAAATGCGAGGTCTGGTGCGGCACGCAGAACGGCGAGGCCGCTTTCGCAGCTGTGCTGGAGGCATCAGGCCTGCCGGCCGAGAAGTGCGACGTGCACAAGGTGATGCCCGGCGGCGGCTTCGGCCGGCGCGGCCAGACCGACTATGTCCGCCAGGCCGTCATGGTCGCCAAGGAGATGCCGGGCACGCCGGTCAAGCTGTTGTGGTCGCGTGAAGAGGACATGGCGCACGGTCGGTATCACCCGATCACCCAGTGCAAGATGACCGGCGCATTCGATGCCAACAACAACCTGGTCGCGCTGCACTACCGCCTGTCCGGGCAGTCGATCCTGTTCTCGCTCCGCCCCGAAGCCTTGCAGAACGGCATGGATCCGGCCGCCTTCCAGGGCGTCGCCCAATCCGGCGAGGCAGCGTTCGGATACTCGGTGCCGAATCTCCTGGTCGAGCACGCGATGCGCAACCCGCACGTTCCGCCCGGCTTCTGGCGCGGCGTCAACGTCAATCACAACGCGATCTACATGGAATGCTTCATGGACGAGCTGGCCCAGGCCGCAGGCCAGGACCCGCTCGAATTCCGTCGCAAGCTGATGGGCAATCATCCCAAGCATCTGGCGGTGCTCAATGCCGTTGCCGAGAAGATCGGCTGGACCACGCCGGCGCCGCAGGGCGTCTATCGCGGCATCGCGCAGGTCATGGGCTATGGCAGCTACGTCGCCGGCGCCGCCGAAATCTCGGTGACCGACGGCAACAAGATCAAGGTGCACCGCATCGTCGCCTCCACCGATCCCGGCTACGTCGTCAACCCGGCGCAGGTCGAGCGGCAGATCGCGGGGTCCTTCGTCTATGGCCTCTCGGCGCTGTTCTACGGTGGCTGCACCGTCAAGGACGGCAAGATCGAGCAGACCAACTTCGACACCTACAACTCGATGCGCATCAACGAGATGCCGAAGGTGGAATCGGTGATGGTGCCGAGCGGCGGGTTCTGGGGCGGCGTCGGCGAGCCGACCATCGGCGTCGCGGCGCCGGCGGTGCTCAACGCCTATTTTGCGGCGACGGGCAAGCGTATCCGCTCGGTGCCGCTGCGCGACCAGAACATCACCTTCGCTTGAGAACGAGCCGCGGCGGCCACGACAGCCGCCGCGGCCCACTTTCCGGACAAGACTCATGAATGCGCCGGTGACACGGCGGAATGCCGTCCTCGGCATCACCGTCGCGGCCACATCGCTCGCCGTCCCTTCGATCCTGCGCGCGCAATCGGCGGGCCGCATCGTCGTGGTCGGCGGCGGCTTTGGCGGCGCGGCCTGCGCCCGCGCGCTCAACCGCGCGCAAGGGGCGTTGCAAGTCATCCTGATCGAGCCCAATGCGGTCTTCACCTCCTGCCCCTTCAGCAACGAGGTGATCGCGGGCCTGCGCGACATCGGCGCGCAGCAGTTCGGCTATGACAAGCTTGCCGCCGAGGGCGTCACCGTGATCGGCCAGACCGTGACCACGATCGAGCCGCAGCAGCGCAGCGTCATGACTGCAGATGGCGTCGCGCTGCCCTACGACCGCCTCGTGCTCTCGCCGGGCATCGACTTCCACTTCGAAGCCCTGCCCGGCTACGACGCCGGCGCATCGGAGAAAATGCCGCACGCCTGGAAGGCCGGCGCGCAGACGCTTTTGCTGCGCAGGCAATTGGAGGCGATGGCGGACGGCGGCACGGTCGCCATTGCAATCCCCGCCAATCCCTCGCGCTGCCCGCCGGCACCTTACGAGCGCGCCAGCCTGATCGCGCATTACCTGAAGACGAACAAGCCGCGCTCGAAAGTGCTGGTGCTCGATGCCAAGGACAATTTTTCGCAGCAGCGGCTGTTCGAGAGGGCCTGGAAGGAGCTCTACGGCGACATGATCGAGCGGATTGGTCTGTCGCAGGGCGGCCGCGTGACGTCGGTCGATCCTGCGACCATGACCATCGTCACCGAGTTCGGTAACTACACCCCTGACGTCGCCAACATCATCCCGCCGCAGCGCGCCGGGCGTATTGCCGAGATCGCCGGCGCAGCGGATGCGACCGGCTGGTGCCCGATCGATCCTGTGACGTTCGAATCGAAGCTCGTCAGGAATATCCACGTCATCGGCGACGCCTGCCTCGGCGGTGGCATTCCCAAGTCGGCCTCGGCTGCAGGCGCGCAAGGCAAGGCTTGCGCCAGCGCGATCGTCAGCCTGCTTGCGGGCAAGACGCCAGAGGCGCCAAGGCTGACCGGCGTCTGCTACAACACCGTCGCACCCGGCTATGGCTTCTCGCTCGCCGGCAATTACCAGCCCAGAGGCGACATCTTTGCCGAAGTCGAGGGCGGCGCGACGAGCCCCGTCGATGCACCGCGCGAGCTGCGCGCCCGCGAAGCGGCCGATGCGGAACGCTGGTTTCAAACCATCACGGCGGACACCTTTGGCTAGAGCATCCGTCCATATCGCAGCACTGATCGCCGCCAGCCTCGCCTTCGCCTGCGATGCGCGCACAGAAGAGCTCGCGCCCTACAAGATCGTCGACGACGGCATTCCACAATCCCTCACCGGCTCATCCGGCGATGCCGCGCGCGGGCGCGCGCTGGTGCTGGCGCGCACGACGACCTGCATCCTCTGCCATTCCGGGCCGTTCCCGGAAACGCGGTTCCAGGGTGATCTCGCGCCTGATCTCGCGGGCGCCGGGAACCGGTGGTCGACAAGCCAGTTGCGGCTTCGGCTGGTCGACGCATCGCGCTTCAACGCGGAGACCATCATGCCGTCCTATTATCGCAACGACGGACTCGTCCGCGTCGGGCGCAATTTCGCCGGCAAGCCGATCTTGTCGGCCGCGGAGATCGAGGACATCGTGGCCTTTCTTGCAACGCTTCGGGACTAGTTCATGCCAACCACACGACGACAATTCCTGAGCCTTGCAGGCGGCGTCACCGCCGCCGGAACGGTCTCGATCATCACGCTGCGGCCGCTCGAGGCAACGCCGGCGATGCTCACCACCGCGATCCGCAATGTCGTCGGCGAAGCACCAATTCGCACCGGCAAGGTGAAGCTCGACATTCCGCCGCTGGTCGAGAACGGCAACACCGTGCCGATGACGGTGAGCGTGGCGAGCCCGATGACGGCGGCCGACCACGTCAAGAGCATCCACGTCTTCAACGAGAAGAACCCGCAGCCGAATATCGGCAATTTCTACCTCACCCCCTCCTCCGGCCGTGCACAGGTCTCGACCCGGATCCGGCTCGCCGACACCCAGAAGGTGGTGGCGATCGCGCGCCTCTCCGACGACACGTTCTGGCAGGCCACGACCGAGATCGTCGTGACGCTGGCCGCCTGCACCGAGGAGATGAACTGATGGCCGCGCTCATCAATGTCCCGCCCAAGGCAAAGCGTGGCGACGTCATCGAGATCCGCACGCTGACCTCGCACATCATGGAGACCGGATTCCGCCACACCGCGGCCGGCGAACTGGTGCCGCGCGACATCATCACCAGCTTCACCTGCCGCTACAACGGCGCCGAGATCTTCCGCGCCGACCTGTTTCCCGCGATTGCAGCCAATCCTTACCTGTCGTTCTTCACGGTCGCCAAAGAGAGCGGCAAGCTCGAGTTCGAATGGGTCGGCGACAACGGCTACGCCACCACCGCCTCGGCATCGATCACCGTCGAATGATGGCCTGGCGCGCGATAGCGGTGGCCACGCTGTTCGCCGCGGCCCCTGCCCTGCTCGCCGGTGAAATCCCGCCCGATGCGCGCCGCTCCGGTTATGCCTTCATGGGCCCGGACACGCGCGCGATGCAGGACGACGACACCTCCAATCCGGGCATGCTGTTCGTGCTCGACGGCGAGGCGCTGTGGGGACGGAAGACCGGCAGTGCGGAGAAAAGCTGCGCCGACTGTCATGGCGATGCACGCAGCAGCATGAAAGGCGTCGCGGCGCGTTATCCCGCCTTCGACAAGGTGCAGGGCCACCCCGTCACGCTCGACCAGCGCATCAACCTCTGCCGCGCCAATCGCCAGCAGGCAGCGCCGCTGCCTTACGAGAGCCGCGACCTCCTGGCGCTGTCGGCCTTCGTCGCCCATCAATCGCGCGGCGTCGCGATCACGGCCGGCGATGATCCGCAAGTAAAACCCTTCGTCGAACAGGGCCGCAACCTCTTCATGCAGCGCGAGGGCCAGCTCAACCTCGCCTGCACCAACTGCCATGACGACAATTTCGACAAGCGCCTGGCGGGCGCGCCGATCACGCAAGCGCAGCCGACCGGCTATCCACTCTACCGCCTGGAGTGGCAGACATTGGGGTCGATCGAGCGCCGGTTGCGCAGTTGCATGGCCGGCGTCCGCGCCCAGGCCTATGATTACGGCTCGCCCGAGCTGGTCGCGCTCGAGCTCTACCTGATGTCACGGGCGCGCGGCCTGCCGATGGAGACGCCGGCCGTGCGTCCCTGATCGTAGATTAGGGCTAGGCAGGCGTGGCACGGTCGCTAGTATCCTTCCCAAAGAAAATGAATCAGAGGGAGGGACTAAATTGGCCAACCACAACATCTCGCGCCGCACGCTGTTGACGGGTACTGCCGCGGCCGGCGCGCTCAGCCTGACCGGGTTGCCGGCGCGCGCCGAGGTCAACTGGAAGAAATATGCCGGGACCAAGCTGGAGGTGATCCTCGCCAAGGGCCCGCGCGGCGACAACCTGCAAAAGAACATCAAGGAGTTCACCGAGCTCACCGGCATCCAGGTCGAGTCCGAGCAGATCCCCGAGCAGCAGCAGCGCCAGAAGGTGGTGATCGAGCTCACCTCGGGCCGGCCGAGCTTCGACGTGGTCCATCTCAGCTATCACGTGCAGAAGCGGCAGTTCGAGAAAGCCGGCTGGCTCGCGGACATGACGCCGTTCATGAAGGATCCGACGCTCACCGCGCCCGATCTCGTCGAGAGCGATTTCTCGGCCGCCGGCCTCCAATACGCCAAGAACGACAAGGGCCAGATGCTGTCGCTGCCCTGGTCGGTCGACTATTTCATCCTCTATTACAACAAGGAGCTGTTCCAGAAGAAGGGCGTCGCCGTGCCCAAGACCCTGGACGAGATGGTCGCAGCCGCCGAAAAGCTCACCGACACCAAGGAAGGCACCTACGGCTTCGTCGGACGCGGCCTGCGCAACGCCAACATGACGTTGTGGACCAACTTCTTCCTCAACTATGGCGGCGAATTCCTCGATGCCAAGGGAAACATTCTCACCGACGGTCCGGAAGCGGTCGCGGCGACAAAACTCTACCAGACGCTGCTGACCAAGGTCGCCCCGCCCGGCGTCGCCGGCTTCAACTGGATGGAGTCGATGGCCTCGTTCACGCAAGGACGTTCGGCGATGTGGATCGACGGCGTCGGCTGGGCGCCGCCGCTGGAGGATCCCGCCGCCTCGCGCGTCGTCGGCAAGGTCGGCTACACCGTCGTGCCGGCCGGACCGAAGGGGCAATATTCGGCCACCTATGGCGACGGCATCGGCATTGCCGCGGCGAGCAAGAACAAGGAAGCCGCCTATCTGCTCTGCCAGTGGGTGGTCTCGAAGAAGCAGGGCGCGCGGCTGTTGCAGGCCGGCGGCGGCGTGCCGTTCCGCAACTCGATCCTCGGCGATGCCGAGGTTCAGAGCGGCGTGAAGATGCCGAAGGAATGGCTGCAATCGGTGATCGACTCTGCCAAGATCAGCAAGCTCGGCCTGCCCGTGATCATCCCGGTCGCCGAATTCCGCGACCTTGTCGGCGCCGCCGTCACCTCGACACTCGCAGGCACCGACCCCGCGACCGAGTTGAAGAAGGCCCACGACCAGTTTCGGCCGATCCTGGAGCGCAGCGAAAAAGCGTGAGTGCGTTGACACAATCGACTCCGGCCGCGGCACGATCCGATGCCGCCCCGAAGAAGGAGCTGCGGCCGCCGTCCTACTGGCCGTTCGTGGTGCCGGCGCTGGTCGTCGTGCTCGCGATCATCATCTTCCCGTGGGTCTTCACCATCTGGATGAGCCTGAACGAATGGAAGGTCGGCTCGCCGACCACCTTCGTCGGCTTTTCCAACTATCTGCGGCTGACGAGCGATCCCCGCTTTCTCGAGGCGGTCGGCCACACGCTGGTCTACACCGTGCTGTCGGTGGCGCTGCCGCTGATCCTCGGCACGCTCTCAGCCGTGGTGTTTCACCAGAACTTCCCCGGCCGCGGCTTCCTGCGCGGTGTCTTCATCATGCCGATGATGGCGACGCCGGTGGCGATCGCACTGGTCTGGACCATGATGTTCCACCCGCAGCTCGGCGTGCTGAATTATTTGCTGTCGCTGGTCGGGATCCCCGCGCAGCTCTGGGTCTTCCACCCTGCGACCGTGATTCCATCGCTGGTGCTGGTCGAGACCTGGCAATGGACGCCACTGGTCATGCTGATCGTGCTCGGCGGCCTCGCCGCGATCCCGACGGAGCCCTATGAGAGCGCGCAGATCGACGGCGCCAGTTTCTGGCAGGTGTTTCGTTTCATCACGCTGCCGCTGATCATGCCGTTCCTGTTCATCGCCGGCATGATCCGCATGATCGACGCGGTGAAGAGCTTCGACATCATCTTCGCGATCACGCAGGGCGGACCGGGCTCGGCCTCGGAGACGATCAATATCTATCTCTACAGCGTCGCCTTCACCTATTACGATCTCGGCTACGGCTCGGCGATTGCGGTGGTGTTCTTCCTGCTAATCGTCCTGCTCGCGGCGGTGATGCTTTACGCCCGCCAGCGCATGCTGTGGACCGAGATCGCGAGGGGCGCATGAACCCGCGTCAGATCATCGGCCAGATCGGCCTGTGGCTTTCGGTGCTCGTCATCGTCTCGCCGGCAATCCTGTTCTTCCTCTGGATGGCGTCGCTGTCGCTCAAGTTCGAGGTCGACAACGCCGCCTACCCGCCGGTGTTCATCCCGGAGCATATCGCCTGGAAGAACTATGTCGACGTGCTCGCCTCCAACCGCTTCCTGACCTATTTCGTCAACAGCCTGATCGTCACAGGCAGCGCGACCGCGCTGGCACTGATCGTCGGTGTTCCCGCCGGCTACGGCATCGCGCGGATGGCTGCGCACAAATCCGCGATCGTGATCCTGATCGCGCGCATCACGCCCGGCCTGTCCTATTTGATCCCGCTGTTCCTGCTGTTCCAGTGGCTGGGACTGCTCGGCACGCTGGTGCCGCAGATCATCATCCACCTCGTGGTGACCGTGCCGATCGTGATCTGGATCATGATCGGTTATTTCGAGACGACGCCGATGGAGCTGGAGGAAGCCGCCCTGATCGACGGTGCCACGCGCTGGCAGGTATTTCGCCACGTCGCGCTGCCGATCGCAAAGCCGGGCATCGCAGTCGCCTTCATCCTGGCCGTGATCTTCTCCTGGAACAATTTTGTGTTCGGCATCGTGCTGGCGGGACGAGAGACGCGCACCCTGCCCGTCGCGGTCTACAACATGATCTCGTTCGATCAGCTGAGCTGGGGGCCGCTGGCAGCCGCCGCGCTGATCGTCACCTTCCCGGTGCTGCTGCTGACGGTGCTGGCGCAGCGGCAGATCGTGGCCGGGCTGACGGCGGGGGCGGTGAAGGGCGGATAATCACCCGCCCTCGATCCCACATCTTGCTCCCTACGACGCGCGGTTGAGAAAGATCGGAAGACCGCACTTGTTGAAGTAGTTGGGACGGTAGCGCTCTGTGTTGTAGGTGCTGGCGACGTCCAATTTGCGGGGCCCGAGGCTGACGTCAGGGATGGGCACGAGGTCGTAGCGACCTTCCACCAGCGCCGACATGAGGCCGGTCTTGCCTTCCAGGACGGCATCGAACGCCATGTTACCGAAGGTCAAGGCGACAAGCTTGTCGATGAAGTCCGGATCGCCCGACCGCAGGTCGTAGGTGAGGTCAGAGGTCATCGTCTGCTCGCCGGCTCGCCGCTTTATCTCATCGGCAAGCGCTTCGGCCACATTAGCCTTCTTGCGATGACCGTAGGGGTCGGGCTCGCCATATTCCTGCGGCTTGTAGCCTTCCCATTCGGCGCCCTCGCTGAGCACGATCAGCGCGTAATTGCTTGGGTTTGCGCGCTTGTCCTCGATAAGCAACTCGATCAGCTTGTCGAGATTGATCTTGTACTCCGGGATGACACACCGTATCGAGGTCGCGTACGCGGTGTAGAGCGCGGTAAATCCGGCATCGCGGCCAAAGACGCGAAAAATGCCAATTCGCTCGTGGGAACCGACCGTGGTGCGCTGCCGCTGGATAGCATCGCTGGCACGGGTGATCGCAGTTGAGAAGCCGATGCAGTACTCGGTGTTGCGAACGTCGTTGTCCATCGTCTTCGGGATGGCGATGATCTTGACACCGAGGTCGTTGAGCTTGGCCGCATAACTGAGCGTGTCGTCGCCGCCGATAGCGATCAGATGTTCGATGCCGAGCCCCGAGAGGTTCGCCAGCACCTGGGCGGTGAGGTCCCACGTCTTGGTCGCGATGCCGCCCTTGGTACTCACGGAAGCTGGAAGGTCGCTGCCGACGAGATGATCGGGCAGCTCTTGCATTTTTGACGGATTGGTGCGGCTCGTGTGCAGCACTGTGCCGCCGCGCCGATCGATCGTGCGCGTGTTTTCACGATTCAGCGGCATGAGGTAGCGGGATCTGCTGGCCGCATCCTCGAGGTTCAGGTGCGTTAGAGCCTCCCAACCCCGGCGGAGACCGACAACCTCGATGTCGTTCTCGCTGCCGCGATAAGTCACGCTCTTGATGACCGCGTTGAGGCCTGAGACGTCGCCGCCGCCCGTGAGAATGCCGATACGTTTTCTCGCCAAGTCGACCTCCCAGCGTTAGCACGTCGCCATCATGCACGGCGTAGCGTTCCTCACTCGGCGGCTTCCGGCTTGCGCTCCTCGCGCAGCCGAAAACGCTTCATCAGTGTGGTCACGGTGTCACGGAAGCCGCCATACTCCAGCTCGGAATAGGGCAGCATCGCGGCGCCGGACCAGCCTTGGCTGCGCATCTCGATTGCCTTGCTCTGGGCGCGCCGACGGACTTCGTCCCACGCCGGGTTGTCGAAGAAATCGGTATGCGACTCCGAGAAGCGGCCATCCTTGTCGATCGAAAAGCCGGTGCAGGAAACGATCGGCAGGCAGTACATGCCTGTCACCGCCGTGTTAAGCGGCACCGGCATGAGCGGCATGACGTGCGAGCCTCGCGCATCGCCGCCTACGAAATGCGCCTTGGCGAACGGCGAGACGATTTCTTCGGGCGCCGGGAAAATCCCCTGATTCCTGACGATCGCGACCGGGTCGTCCTTGCCGGTGTATTTGCCTGCGATCGCGTGAAGACGCTGCGCCGAAACAGCGACGACAACCTCGTCATATGTTCGAGAAACGATGCGATCGATCCCAAAGCGCTCATTGTCGCGGAGAAGCGCGGCAATGTGGTAGCCGTCCGCCGGCGCGTCGAGTTCGATGATGCTGTCGCCAGCCGTGTGGTCCATGTCTATGACATGGAAACGGAAACCCTTGATCATCGGGGGCAGCATCAGCCCGGCGCAATACATGGGATCGGCGAAGGCGAGGTAGAGCGGCAAGTTGTACGCGCCGGGGCCGCATTTGTCGGCGGCGAACACCATGAAGGACTCCGCAGGCCTCGAACCCGAGAGGCTGTGGTCGAAGCTGAGCTCCGCGACCGCCGGTCCGGCGCCGCGGATATTTCCGGACGGCGCGTCGACGAGAAGATCCTGGCCGGCGCCGTAGAGCCCGGAGGTTTTCGCGACCGACGTAGCCGCGAGAAACGTGTTCCATGCAAATTGATGGACCTCGGCGCTCCCTTCGCCCCTTGTGTGCGTCATGATGATCGCGATGTCGTCGCCGGTGTGGCAGACGAAACTGTCGATCAGAAGACCTTTGTCGACCGCCCGGGCGGCTTCGCCGATGACAGTCGCCATCATGAGGGAAGACGGTTGCGTATGTCCGCCGACCGAGCCGACGTCAGCCTTGATGACCGAAAGAGTGAGTCTCATGAGCATCCCTCCCAGCAGCACAGCCAAGCGCTCGGCCTCGGCACTTGCTGCGCCGGGGCAACGGCGCTGCTCATTCGCGCAAAAGAACGCCTGATGCCGCTTAAGGTTCCACAGACGCCGCGCCATCATTTGCTGCGGTGCACGAGCCTGGTACTGGATCCAAATCTGGCGTGCTTCGGGAGGGGGCCGGCCTGGCGCGAAACGAACGCGGTCGGACGGCGTGACGCCACCCGACCGCGTTCGATGCTTCGTCCTTCTACTCCGCCGGCGCGGCGTGCATCTCCGGATGCGCGGCGTAGGGCTCGCTGGCGCCGAGCCTGCTGGCTGCGAACAGGCCCGCCGCCATCACGGCATAGGCAAACGCCACTGCGGGCGTGACGCCGAAGCCGCCGCCGATGCCGACGGCTTCGCCGTGCATGAAGCCGAAATAGGTGAGCACGGCACCGACCAGAGCAAACGCCGAGGCCTTCTCGAAATCGCGCTCGATGATGAAGACACCGATCGCGCCGAGGACGAGACCGCCGAGGATAGAGCCACCGCCCATCACTTCCAGGCCGTGATAGAACACGCCCTGCTGCGGCAGCGCGGCGATCGCAGCCAGCTTGACCGCGTCAGCCTTGTCGGCCGCCATGCCGCCGACGGTTGCGGCCGCCGTCATGGTCGAGCCCAGCATCGTGTCGATCTGGAGCTTGGCCCAGGCCGCCAGATGCGGCGTCAGCGCCAACACGATCGCGGGCGCGTGCTTGACCGGCGTGGTCTGGAACGCCTGCGCGCCGATGAGCATGCCGATATAGAGCAGGATCGGCGAGATCGCGACCACAGGCACCAGCGCCAGCAGCACCGAGATGATGCCGAACCAGGCCAGCACCACCACCATGATGCCGGTCGCGGCCGAATAGCCGATGCGGCCGCCCATCGCCTTCCAGCCGGGATGGCCGATGTAGACGGCGTTGATGAAGGGATTGCCCATCAGGCAGCCGATCAGGCTGACGACGCCGTCGGCGGTCAGCACACGCGTGGTCGGATATTCGTCGCCGGCCGCTTCCGCGCTCTCGACATTGTCCATGGCCTCGACAAGGTCGTAGATGCCGAACGGAATGGCGGTGACCAGGATGATGCCGAGGAATTCGAAGCCGGAGAAGACGTAGCCCACGGCCGGGATCGGCACCGAGAAGCCGAAATTGGCGAAAGCAGCGCCGACGCCCGCGATGCTCAAGCCGCCGAGACCGAGCCCGAACAGGTTCGAGCCCCATGCGATGATCATGCCGGCCGCGATGGCGACGAGGCCCGCCGGAATGCCGCGCCAGTATTTCACCCCGCCGAACCAGCTCACCAGGATGATGGCGAAGCAGACCAGACCGATCTGCGGCGTCATGTACATTTCGAGCGCCGGACGCATTGAGATGAAGGTGACGGAGACGCCGGCGAGCGTGCCGAGCAGCGCCGCGCGCGGGGTGATTTTTCGAATGAAAGGCGCGATGAAGCCACCGATCATCAGGATGAAGCTCTGGAAGAACACCCAGACGAGGCCGGCCGACCAGCCCTTGAGCGGGTCGCCCGTCTTGAGCGTGATCGGCAGCATGATCACGAAGGTGACGATGAACATGTGCGGCACGCTGACGCCCGACGGCAGCGCGCAGACATCGTTGCGGCCGGTCTTCTGCGCGAGGCGATAGGCGAGGTACGCGTAGTAGAAGGTGGAGAGGCACATCATCAGCCCGAGTGCGGGCAGGATGCGGCCGAACACGAGACTGTCAGGCATCTTCAGGACGAAGCGCAACAGGCCCGTGAGCACCAGCATATTGACGAGGATGTTGGTGCCGAAGCCGAAAAACGCGTTCCAGTCGCCCGATGTCCAAAGCGCCGGTTTAAACTCGGACTTGTTCAAGTCAGATTTGCCGGCCGTCCCCGTCGATGTGCTCATGCGTATACCCCTATGTGGTCGAAACCTTCATTGCCTCCAGAACTGCGGCTGAGCTTGCGACCCAGCCGAAGATGCCGCCCTGGGCCTTGATCATCTTCAGGCCCATCTCGTGAAACTCGGGGAAGTAGGATGCGCAGCCGTCCGAGATGACGACGCAGCGATAGCCGCGGTCATTGGCCTCGCGCACGGTGGTGTTGACGCACACTTCGGTGGTGACGCCGCACACCAGAAGATTTTCGATGCCGTATTTCTCCAGCACGTCGGTGAGCTCGGTGGCGTAGAACGCGCCCTTGCCGGGCTTGTCGATCACGACCTCGCTGTCGAGCGGATAGAGTTCGGGGATGATGTCATGGCCGGCCTCGCCGCGAATGAGGATGCGCCCCATCGGACCGGGATCGCCGATGCGAAGGCTCGGCGCGCCGCGCTCGACCTTCGCCGGCGGCGCATCGGAGAGATCGGGCAGATGGCCCTCGCGGGTGTGGATCACCAGCATGCCGCTGTCGCGCGCAGCCTTCAGCACCGCGCCGATCGGCTTCACCGCGCGCGCGAGCTGGCTGACGTCGTTGCCGAGCGTCTCGCCGAAGCCGCCGGGCTCCATGAAATCGCGCTGCATGTCGATGATCACGAGCGCGGTGGCCGCCCAGTCGAGCTTGATCGGCTCGGGCTCGGCGCCGATGACGCCCAGTGTCGGCTTGCTTGAGTTCAACATGACGCCCACCCCTCGCGAGAACTCTCTTGCCAGGAGTTCTGCAAGCGGCGTGCCATTGTGTACAATTGCGATTGAAGGCGCAGTGCGGAGAAATTTGCTGCGCTATCAAAATGTTATCGGAAGAGCGCGCGTATGCTCATTCGCTGTGCGACGGCTTTGCGACGTGCATTTGCCCAAGGGATGAGCGACGGCGAAGCCTGGTTTTAGCGGGCAGTATCTCCATACAGCCGCCGATACTCCGCCTCATACGGCGCATAGGAATCCTTCAGCGTCGCCATGTTGAGCAGCATGGTCGCGACCAGCGTGCCCGCCTTGTCGAACACGCGCGTCTTGGCCCAGGCGCTCTCGGTGCGGCGGCTGCCAGAGAGCGCGACCACCTCGCGCTCGACCTCGTACGCCTCGTCGACGAAGAGCGGCCCCTTCACCAGGCGGATCTCCTGGTCGGCGAACAGGCCGACGGCCGGGCCCTTGGCCGGCAGCGGATCGTCCTTGGAGCGGTACTGGAACAGCACGCTCAGCATCTCCATCGGGATGATGGCCTTACCCCAAGGATTCAAAGAAGGGTTCTCGGCACCGGAATAATAAGGCGAGGTCTCGGTGATGACGGCGAGCTTCTGCCGCAGCGAGAATGGATAAAGGTCGCCCATGATCTGGTCGAACGCCATCCGCACCGTCTGCCTCCTGCCCGTCTGCGCCACCTTCACATCGCGCAGGATCACGGGATCGGCCAGCGGCTTGAGCTCGCCAAGGCGCGCCTCCAGCGCGGTCGGGGCTAACGTATCTCCGACGGACGCCGTGCCGCGCAGCACCTCGGTGCCGTCGCGCTTCACCATCTGGATCTGGCACTGGCTCGTGCCGGGGAGAGGCCTCGACAGGATCGCCTGCACCTCCTCACCCTCATAGCAGACACTGCGATAATGCGCGGAGATACACCCGGTCTCGAACCAGGCGCGTCCCCATAGAAGCGCACCGAGCGGTGCGAACTGGCTGAAATGCGTCGGGCCCTCGATGGTGCCGCCCTTGAAGCCGAGCTTTTGCGCGGTGGCGTCGTCGTGAATGGAGGCGTGCGCGTCGTAGGTTTGCGCTTGCAGCATCTGGCGCGGCTGGCGCCACGGCCCGATCAGGGCCTCGGGCGTGTCGGTGATCTCGGTGTCGAATGCGTTTGCAGCCATGATGTTCTCCGCGGGCAAGCCATGACTAGCAGGAGCGCCACGGATGCGGCCAGCGATATTGACTTCACCGGCCCATGCTCTTGACTGTCACAATTCGCGTCGCGCAGCCGCAAATCTCTCCCGCAGCGCAAACCCCACGCCGAACTAGAACCGAATAAGAAACGAGGACTTCCGAAATGACGCTGATGCAGGTCGAGCTGGACGACAAATACCGGCTCGAATCGAAGCGGATCTTCCTGTCCGGTACGCAGGCCCTGGTTCGATTGCCCATGTTGCAGCGCGAACGCGACCGGCTCCAGGGACTCAACACCGGCGGTTTCATCTCGGGCTATCGCGGTTCCCCGCTCGGCATGTACGACCACGCGCTGTGGCGCGCGAAGGCACATCTCCAGCAGCATGACATCGCCTTCGTCCCCGGCCTCAACGAGGACCTGGCGGCGACCGCCGTCTGGGGTAGCCAGCAGGTCGGCCTGTTCCCGGGCGCCAAGGTCGATGGCGTGTTCGGCATCTGGTACGGCAAGGGGCCCGGCGTCGACCGCTCGGTCGATGCGCTCAAACATGCCAATGCCGCCGGCACCGCGCTCAATGGCGGCGTGCTGGCGCTCGCCGGCGACGACCATGGCTGCCAGTCCTCGACGCTGGCGCATCAGAGCGAGCAGGTGTTCGCCGCAGCGCTGATCCCCGTGATCAATCCGGCAACGCTGCAGGACTATCTCGATCTCGGCCTCTACGGATTTGCGCTGTCGCGCTTCTCCGGCTGCTGGGTCGGCTTCAAGGCGATCAGCGAGACGGTCGAGAGCTCGGCGTCGATCGATAGCGATCCTGAACGCATCAAGATCGTGCTGCCCAACGATTTCGAGATGCCGCCCGGCGGCCTCAACATCCGCTGGCCCGATCCGCCGCTGGACGCCGAGCGGCGCCTGTTCGGGCCGAAGATGGCGGCGGTGCAGGCCTTTGCCCGCGCCAACCAGCTCGACCGCATCGTGCTCGACTCAAAGCCGGCCCGGCTCGGCATCGTCGCAACCGGCAAGGCCTATCTCGATCTGCGTCAGGCGCTGGCCGACTTAGGGATTACAGACAAGGACGCGCAGGATCTCGGCCTTCGCATCTACAAGGTCGCACTGACCTGGCCGCTGGAGGAAAGCGGCGCGAAGCGTTTCGCCGAAGACCTTCAGGACGTGCTGGTCGTCGAGGAGAAGCGCGGCTTCATCGAAGACCAGCTGATGCGCATCCTCTACAACATCGATGCGTCCAGGCGCCCTACCGTCACCGGCAAGCGCGACGAAAGTGGCGCGCCGCTGCTGCCGAGCGAGGGCGAGCTGACGCCGACCATCGTTGCGGGCGCGCTGGTGGCGCGCTTGCGCAAGCTCGGCCATCACAGCCCGGTGCTGGAGCAGCGCCTTGCCCGGCTGGAGGCCTTCGACAACCCTGTCACCGCCAGCACCCAGATCAAGCTCGCGCGCACGCCGTTCTTCTGCTCGGGCTGTCCGCACAACACCTCGACCCGCGTGCCGGAGGGAAGCCGTGCCATGGCCGGCATCGGCTGTCACGGCATGGCCCTGAGCATGCCGACCCGCCGCACCGATCTGATCTCGCACATGGGTGCCGAGGGCGTGAACTGGATCGGTCAGTCGCCCTTCACCACCGAGACGCATATCTTCCAGAATCTCGGCGACGGCACCTACACGCACTCCGGCCTGCTGGCGTTGCGTGCCGCCTCCGCGGCCGGCATCAACATCACCTACAAGATCCTCTACAACGACGCCGTCGCGATGACCGGCGGCCAGCCGGCCGAGGGTGCCTTCAACGTCGCGCAGATCGCGCATCAGGTCTGGGCCGAGGGCGTCAAGCGGCTTGCGATCGTTTCGGACGATCCCAGCAAATATCCTGAAGGCAACTACTTCCCGCAGGGCGCGACCATCCATCATCGCCGCGCGCTAGATACCGTCCAGCGCGAGCTGCGCGACATCAAGGGCCTCACGGTCGTGATCTACGACCAGACCTGCGCCGCCGAAAAGCGCCGCCGCCGCAAGCGTGGCCTTTACCCCGATCCGGCAAAACGCGCCTTCATCAACGAGCTCGTCTGCGAAGGCTGCGGAGATTGCTCGCAAGCCTCCAACTGCGTCTCGGTGCAACCCCTCGAGACCGAGTTCGGCCGCAAGCGCCAGATCGACCAGTCGAACTGCAACAAGGACTTTTCCTGCGTCGAGGGCTTTTGCCCGAGCTTTGTCACCGTGCATGGCGGCTCGATGAAGCGCATGAAGACCTCCGCGGTCGATTCCGGCCAGCTGTTCGCCGATCTGCCGCTGCCGCCCGCGCGTGAGCTGGAAGGCCCCTACAACATTCTCGTCACCGGCATCGGCGGCACCGGCGTCATCACCATCGGCGCGCTGCTCGGCATGGCCGCCCATGTCGACGGCCGCGGCTGCTCGGCGCTCGATTTCACCGGCCTGTCGCAGAAGAACGGCGCGGTGATGAGCCATGTGCGCATCGCACCGAAGCCGGAGGACATCTCCGCCGTCCGGATCACCACCGGCGGCGCCGACGTCATCCTCGGCTGCGACATGATCGTCTCGGCCGGCCCGACCGCGCTCAGCCGCGCCGAGCGCGGCGTGACGAAAGCCTATATCAACGCCGATTTGCAGCCGACCGCTAGCTTCGTGCAAAATCCCGATATCGATTTCGAGATGGGCACGATGCAGACCGTGCTGCGCGACGCCGTCGGCGACAAGAACCTCGACATCATCGACGCCACCGGTATCGCAGCGGCGCTGATGGGAGACTCCATCGCGACCAATCCCTTCATGCTCGGTTTCGCCTTCCAGAAGGGCTCCATCCCGCTCTCGCTGGAAGCCCTGCTCCGCGCCATTGAGATCAACGGCGCCGCGATCGAGATGAACAAGCTCGCCTTCACCTGGGGCCGCCTCGCCGCCCACGACATGTCGCGGGTGCGCAGCGTGCTGCAGTTCAAGAGCCGGGCGTCTGCCCCGACGAAATCGCTCGACGACATCATCGCGACGCGCGCGGAATTCCTGACTAGCTATCAGGACAAGGCTTACGCCGACCGCTATCTCGCGACGGTCGCCAAGGTGCGCAAGGCGGAAACGGCCGTCTCCCCCGTGTCAACCGAACTGACCGAGGCCGTCGCGAAGAACCTCTTCAAGCTGATGTCCTACAAGGACGAATACGAGGTCGCGCGGCTCTACACCGACGGCAGCTTTGCCAAGAAGGTGTCCGAAAAGTTCGACGGCGACTTCACGCTGAAATACCATTTGGCACCGCCGATCTTCGCGAAGCGCGACAAGACCACCGGACGTCTCCAGAAGCAGGAGTTCGGCGGCTGGATGATCCACGCCTTCCACGTGCTGGCCAAGCTGAAGTTCTTGCGCGGCGGCGCATTCGACCCGTTCGGCCGCACCGAGGAGCGGCGGACCGAGCGGAAGCTGATCGAGGATTATCTTGGCATGATCGATCAGCGGATCGCCGGGCTGAAGGCGGAGCAACTCCCGCTGCTGGCGCGGCTCGCCCGTGTGCCGGAGAGCATCCGCGGTTTCGGACACGTCAAGGAAGCCAATATCAAGCTGGCGGCGGCGGAGACCGCACGGCTGGAAGCGGAGCTGGAGAACAGCCGCTTTGCCGCGGCGGCGGAGTAGCGGCCGCATTGTCGCCAAGCACGCAGCTGTCATCGCCCGCCTGCGCGGGCGATCCAGTACGCCGCGGCGATTGTTGTTAATCTCGCTGCCTCTGGAATCCTGGATGCCCCGCCTTCGCGGGGCAAGACAGCGGTGGGGATCGCTAGTCTGAAGCCGCCGCCATACCTGCAGCGACCATCGCCCCCTCCGCCAAATGCCGCCCCGCGATGTATCCGAACGTCAGCGTCGGGCCGAGCGTAATCCCCGGCCCCGGACAATTGCCGTTCATGATCGAGCCCATATCGTTGCCGCAGGCATAGAGGCCCGCGATCGGCGTGCCGTCCTCGCGCAGCACGCGGGCCTGGGCATCGACCTTCGTGCCGATGGCCGTGCCGAGATCAGCCGGGTAGATGCGCATCGCGCAGAACGGTGCGCGGAGAATCGGCGCAACGCAGGGATTGGGCTTGTGGCTGATATCACCGAGGTGGCGCTGATAGATGGTGCTGCCGCGGCCGAACTCGGGATCGCGGCCTTCCTTGGCACCAGCGTTGTAGGCCGCAAGCGTCGCCGTGAGCACGGAGGGCTTGATGCCGATCTTCGCCGCCAGTTGCGCGACATCAGGAGCTTCGAGCAGCTCGCCGCTCGCCACATAGCGCCGCACGCCGCCCGTGAACGGCTTGATGCGGCCAAGGCCGTAAGCCCACAGGAACGCGCGGTCGCAGATCAGGTAGAATGGCCGGTCCGGCTCACCATTGCCATCGCGCAGCATGGCGCGCACGAACTCGTGGTACGGGAGCGCCTCATTGACGAAACGCCGGCCGGCCGCGTTCACCGCGATCACGCCGGGCTTGGCGCGGTCGCTCACCATATGCGGGAACACGCCACGGCTGCCATCGGCGCGGCGGAACAGCGAGGCCGGCACCCAATAGGCCGGGCTCGTCGCCTCCGTGTTGAGCGCGGCGCCGGTTGCGGAAGCAAACCGAAGCCCGTCGCCCGTACCTGACGTGTGGGTCGCCGAGACAAAGCCGGCAGCAGCCGGGAAGAAACGCTTGCGTAAGACGGCATCGTGCGAAAAGCCGCCGGTCGCCAGCACCACGCCGCGGCGCGCGGCGATCAGGCGGTCGCGCGAGCCATGACGGATGACCACGCCGGCGACGCGATCGCCCTGCATGGACAAATCTTCGACGTCCGCGCTGAAGAGGATCTCGACCCGCCGGGCCAGCAACGAGGCATACAGCCGCGCAGCGAGCGCGTTGCCGAGATGCAGCGTCGTGCCGCGCGGGCCGCGCAGCCTCTGCCAGGCGTACTCGCAGACCAGCCGCCCCGCGCGCAAGGTCGAGCGCAGCGATTTTCCGACCCGGCGCAGATGCGGAATGTCGAGGCGGTCGACCATCATCCCGCCGAACAGCGTGAACTCCGGCAGCGGAGCCCGCAATCGCGCGAAAGCCCCGCCGAGCTGCGTGCCGTCGAACGCGGCCGGCTCCAGCACACGCCCGCCTGATGTCGCGCCCAGCCGTTCCGGATAGTAGTCCGGATAGGCCTTCACGGGCTGGAGGCGCACCTCGGTATTGGCTTCGAGATAGGCGACCGCCTCCGGCCCTCGCGCGAGGAAAGCGGCGCGCAGGCCGGCATTGGCGGGCTCGGGCACCGTGCTCGACAGATATTGGACTGCATCCGTGATGCTGTCGGAGAGCCCCGCCTCTTTCATCTTGGCATTGGCGGGGATCCAGACCATGCCGCCGGACCACGCCGTGGTGCCGCCGACGAAGGCGGTCTTCTCGATCACCAGCACGCGCAAGCCTTCGGCAGCGGCCACCGCCGCAGCCGTCATGCCACCGGCGCCCGCGCCGATGACAATGACGTCGTAGGTCTCATGTGCCGGCATCATGCGGCAAGCTTCCAGAGGCGAGGCATGACACCGTCATACCCCGCCCAGGGCGCGGAACGCTAGCGCTGCGGCTTCCGCTCGATCGGATCGATATTGATCGCCCGCAGGCGGCCGAGCCGCAGCACGTCCATGGCGAGCCGCCGGCCGATCCGGTCGCGATCCAGCACGCGGATCAGATCGTCGACGCCGTTGATCTCGGCGCCATCCAGCCTGATCACGACGTCGCCGGGCAACAGGCCCGCCTTCGCCGCCGGCCCGTCGGGCTCGATCTGCGCGAGCAACGCGCCCATCTTGTTCTCGACGCCGGCCAGCACCGCGTGACGTCGCGGGACCGGTGCGGTCTGCCCTGCAACGCCGATATAGGCGCGGCGGACATAGCCGTGGCGGATGATCTCCGACAGCACGAACTGCGCGGTGTTGCTGGCGACCGCGAAGCAGATGCCTTGCGCGCCGTTGATGATGGCGGTGTTGATGCCGATCACCTCGGCATTCGACGACACCAGCGGCCCGCCGGAATTGCCGGGATTGAGCGCGGCATCGGTCTGGATCACGTCCTCGATGGTGCGCCCGCTTACCGAGCGGATCGAGCGCCCCAGCGCGGAGACCACCCCGGCAGTTACCGTCGATTCGAAGCCGAGCGGATTGCCGATCGCGATCACGAGCTGACCGCGCTTGAGGGTCTTGGAGTTGCCGAGCGCGGCATAGGGCAAGTCGCGCACGCCGTTGGCGCGCAGCAGCGCAAGGTCGGTGTCGGGATCGACGCCGAGCACCCGGGCGTCGCCGACATGACCCTCGACGTCGCGCAGCCGGATCTCCTTCGACGTGCCGACCACATGGCTGTTGGTGAGCACGAGGCCATCAGGCGAGATCACGATACCGGAACCGAGCCCGCCGCGCTCGCGGCCGTTCGGCACCTTCGGCCCGGTCTCGACGCGCACGACCGCAGGACCGACCCGGTCGGTCACGTCGATCACGGCATTCGAATAGGCGTCCAGCAGCGCCCGGTCATCGACCGGCGCAGCCGCTTCCGTTCGCGATGACGGGGCGTCATCGGCGATATCTGATGTGAAATCCAGCATGGTAGGAGTCCTTGAGGCTCACACAGATGGTGGCCTGTTCCCGCCGACGCAAGGTGCCTGCCTCGGGCGCAGGGCTGGACTGCCCAAGTGGCTAGGACCGATCGACATTCATTGCATCCAGATCATTGCGGCTGCGAGATGGATGAAGCCGGTAAAGTTGGCGGTTCGCCTGTCATAGCGGGTTGCCAAGCGTCGGAAGTGTTTGAGCTGGCAGAAG
>NZ_JAVAYM010000154.1:0-457 GCF_054185205.1 Bradyrhizobium sp. 14AA
CCGAGCGAAGAGGTGCTGCGCTCGATCCAGGCGGCGCGCTAGCGAGAGACCAAAAGAAAAAGCCCGGCCGATGGTCTCGGCCGGGCTTCGATCGCGGCGCGCATGCGCCAGGACGATCAGATCAAAGACGATCAGATCAATAGCAAACGCGAACCGGGCGGACGACCCAGCCGTAGCCATCCCAGTAGCGCTGGCGCTGCCAGTAGCAGGGCGGTGGCGGCGGGCCGGGCTCGGCGACGTAAACCGGGCCACCATAGGCCGGACGGCTCGATGCGATCGCGCCGCCGACGATGGCGCCGCCGATCAGGCCGGCCGCGATGCCGGCGCCGACGTTGTCACCGGCGTTGGCGGGCGGAGTGGCGGTCACCAGCGAACCGGCGATCGTCGCAACCGTGAGGGCGGCAACAAAAGTCTTCTTCATGCTCTTGGCTCTCCTGGGAGATGGATCCTCTTGTTA
>NZ_JAVAYM010000155.1:0-456 GCF_054185205.1 Bradyrhizobium sp. 14AA
TCTTGCTGCGATCCCCACGCTTGACGACGCGGCGATCGCCCGCGCGCGGGCGCATTATTATGAGGAGATGGCGAAGGTCGGCACGGTCCCGAATGGCCGGTTGCTCATCGATAAATCGCCGCTGTTTCTCTACAAGGTGCCGTTGATCCAGCGCCTGTTCCCCAAGGCGCGTTTCATCCTGGCCCTGCGCCATCCCTGCGATGTGCTGCTCAGCTGCTTCATGAGCAGTTTCCAGCTCAACAACGCGATGGCCAATTTCCTGCGCCTGGAGGATGCGGCCGATTTCTACGATCTGGTATTCAGTCATTGGGAACGGTCGCGGGAATTATTCCCGGTACAGATGCATACGATCGTCTACGAACGGCTGGTCGACAATGTCGAAGCGGAAGTTCGCCCCCTGTTCGATTTCCTGGGGCTCGACTGGCATGAGGATGCGCTGGACCACCGCCGCACCGC
>NZ_JAVAYM010000156.1:0-456 GCF_054185205.1 Bradyrhizobium sp. 14AA
GATTTTCCCTGCAAGACCGTCACCCTCACGCCCAAGCCGGTATCCATGCGCAAAATGCTCCTTTCGAGAACCGCAGCCATCCATGGCGGGCCGGTCGTCGACGGGACTCAGCTGACATTCCCGGTGACCATCAACGGGGTCGCAGGAACCGCCGTGCTCGATACCGGCTCGCGGGGCACCGAGATCAACCCGCTGTTCGCCCGGGCGGCCGGGCTTGATCGGAACGGCGCCGGCTTCGGCCCCGGTGAGACGCTTTACGGCGCCGCGTCGAGCGGGATCGAGACGCGGGAGGGCAAGGTGGACATATCCTTCGACAACCGCACGGCAAAGGACGTCACGGTGCGGATCGCCGACCTGTCAGTGTTCAAGAGCTTCGGGGTGGGCGACAGGCCGGCGATGATTTTCGGCATCAACGCAATGCGCGACATGCGCCTTGTCTACGATCATCAGGACAAG
>NZ_JAVAYM010000157.1:0-456 GCF_054185205.1 Bradyrhizobium sp. 14AA
CGATTATCTTGTTAGCCAGTTTGCGACAACAGATGACTATTCAACTGACTTTCAGATTTTTACACTCAATGGGTTATCAGTAGGCGTTGAAGATGATTTGTGGAGTGAAGCATTACGTGAGTTGCCAGACAAGAAACGTGAAATTCTACTGCTGTTTTACTTTATGGACATGAGCGATTCAGAAATTGCAGACCTGTTGAAATTGAACCGTTCTACTGTCTATCGGCATAGAACCAGTGGACTAGCCTTAATTAAAAAGTTTATGGAGGAATTTGAAGAATGAAAACACAATATCCTATGATTCCCTTTCCTCTCATTGTAAAGGCAACAGATGGCGATACCGAAGCGATTAACCAGATTCTACATCATTACAGAGGGTACATAACGAAGCGTTCCCTACGACTTATGAAAGATGAATATGGCAATCAAAGTATGGTCGTTGATGAAGTCTTACGT
>NZ_JAVAYM010000035.1:0-59617 GCF_054185205.1 Bradyrhizobium sp. 14AA
GAGCAATGCCGCACGGGGATATTCTCGGATTCGCCCCACCTCTCGTCGTATCCGAAGCCGAGATCGACGAAATCGTCGATCTCGCCTACCGAGCCACTAAGCAAGTCATGGACGAAATCGCAAAGAAACCGGCGTAACTGCGTCTTTGCTTACCGCACTTGAATTGTCGCCCTACAATGCCGGTGGGCAACAGCAGGTGTTTGGTACAAAGGGCATGCCATCAATCGGATGGGCTGGTTTTAAAAAGGCATCCTGTTGCTCCAAAGAGGAAAAGTTGACCTTCTTCCCCTAGCTTCACCGCATTTGCCATCCAGCAGGCGATGATCAATGGCGTTCCTTGAGTCGCTCTCCAAAGGACGGACGTATCGATAGCCTCTGCAAGCTGCACCTGCATGTGGGCCCACCCCATCCAGCTGCGAGCGCAGAAGGGCCGCCTGTCTCCAATATTGTGTCGCTCTCTTCTCGTCCTGCATCATGACATCGGATACCCCCGGGTTGGCGAGATAAGCTAGAACTCAAACTCACGCTTCTCTCGGTACAAGCCAGGGCATATCCTTCGGCCGATTCTGTCCTTGTAGCTCGTCGATATACTGGATCCCGCATCTTGGGCCGATTCCATTTTTTGGGCTGATCGGGACGCTTTGTCGCGCTCTGTTGAGTCGATCCGAAAGTAACGTGGAGAGTTAAGGCTGCTACGCTGCTCTTGAGCGGCGCGTCAGCAAGCGCGCAAGCAGCCGGTTCTGCGCGGTATCGCGGCGCTGGCGCGCTTTGTTTTGCACAGTTCCTCCAGAAAACTCGTCAATTTTGCAGTATTTAAGCGCTAAACAGCTTCTAAGGTCCGGCTTTGCTAGGCTACTCTAGAATGAGAGAGGCCTTGGGGAACAAGGAGAGACCATTGGCAGATAAAGGTGAGGGAACCCGTTATCGTCTGATTGATGTCAACCGCGCGGACAAATCCCGCCTTCGGGTGCTGATATATCACCCTAAGTGCCGCGAGTTCGTTCATGTGCTCGGCAAGGATCTACGCATCGAGGACGTCACAGGCAGTCTGCTCGATCAGGAAAACCTAGCCGATGTCGACGTGCTATTCGCCTTTAGTTGTCCTGGCGATGTTCTTGCTCGCTTGACCTCTCTCAAGTGGATCCAGAGTACCGGGGTCGGGATCGACGCCTTTGTTCCCCATTGCCGCAGCAATCCGCAGATCCTGGTCACGGCTGCGAAAGGTTTTGCCGCTGAATCGGCAGCCAGCGTCGTCCTGATGGCTACCCTTGCGTTCCACTGGAATTTGTTTGGCAGGTTGAAGGACCAGCAACGGCATCATTGGGAGCCCCACGCGAATTACACGTTGGAGCCGCTGATTTCGACCCGCACCATGGGCGTCATCGGCCTGGGGCAGATCGGAGCCATGATTGCCAGCCACGCAAAGCACCTTGGTATGCGTGTTGTTGGTACCAAGCGACAGCCTACGCCCGTTGCCGACGTCGATGCCGTCTATGCTCCCGAGGAACTGCACCGCCTGCTGGGCGAGTCGGATTTCGTAGCAGTTGCACTTCCGCTGGTTGCGGATACGCGCATGCTGCTCGGTCCGGCCGAATTCAAGGCGATGAAGCGAACCGCAGTCCTCATCAATGTCGCGCGCGGAGGAGTAATTGACGAGGCGGCGCTTCTGGCGGCCTTGCGTGATGGCACGATCGGAGGCGCTGCGCTCGACGTGTTTCCCGTCGAGCCGCTTCCATCGGACAGTCCGTTCTGGGATGCGCCGAACACCCTTATCACGCCGCACATCGGTGGGAACCGGATCGATGTCTACGATGCAAGTGCGGCCCTCTTAGCCAGCAATTTGAAGGCCTATCCCGATAAGCAAAACATGTCCGGTCTCTGTAACACCACACTCGGCTATTGAGGTGGCGCTTGGGGCGGTAATCCTCAGCGTCGATCAAACCGGACGGTGGCCCGAGGCAGGCTCCGGCCCGGGTCTCGCTCCCGAATAGCCTTGCGGCTGTCGGGCCTGGGAAAGTCCATGGTATCGTGATCGCGGTCCCAAACAAACATCGACATGTCGGTCGACTACGGGCGAATTGGTCGCGATCTGAAGATCTTTCCGGAAGGCGAGCTCATTACCACTCTTTCGGCGCAAAGGCGCTCCATTGGAGTGGTCTTCCGGGCAGAGCTGATATCCACAATCGACGGCAGCCTCGCTCGCGGTCTGGTAGCTGACCAGACCCCCGCCCTCAACGACGTAGGAGGGCGTTCCTTTCTGTCTCATCTAGCAAGCTGTCAAGTCTGAAGGGGGACAGCGCCTGTGCTCCACACCGGCCCCACACCAATGGGCGATTGAACCCCGCGACGCCGACAGGCGGCTTCGATCGTATTCCTAAGTAGACAAGCAATCGTCATTGGGCCAACTCCACCCGGCACCGGCGTAAGTGCGCCGGCTACGGCGCGGGCGCTTTCGAAATCCACATCACCTACCAGGCGCTGCGTTCCGTTACGTTCGACGCGATTGATCCCTACGTCGATTACGATCGCACCGGGCTTTATCCAATCGCCACGAATTAGCCCGGTCCGTCCGACCGCGGCCACTAGAATATCCGCGCGGCGACAGGCCGAAGAAAGATCTTCAGTTCTGGAATGCGCGACGGTGACCGTGCAATTTTCGCGAAGGAGAAGTTGCGCAAGGGGCTTTCCGACGATATTGGAGCGGCCAACTATTACAGCATTGAGTCCAGCGAGATTGTTCCGAACTCCCTTAATTAGCATCATGCACCCGAGCGGAGTGCAAGGGATCAGCGCATCTGCCCCCAGCGAGAGATTACCCACGTTCATGGGATGAAAACCATCCACGTCCTTGGCCGGATCAATCGCAGCCGTCACCACATGTGCGTCGATATGAGAGGGTAGCGGCAGCTGGATGAGAATGCCGTCGACATCGGGAGCTGCATTCAGGCGAACGATCAATGACAACAGATCTGCTTCGCTCGTAGTGCTCGGCAATTCATGATGAAACGAACGGAACCCAGCCTCAATAGATCGACGTATCTTGTTGCGGACATATACCGAACTAGCTGGGTCGTTGCCGACCAGAACCACGGCCAATCCGGGTGTAAGACCGCGCGATGCAAGATTCTCTACTGCGCTTCGCAACTCAGAATGTAGCTTTGCCGCCTCCGCGGCGCCATCGATGAGAATGGCCTCCCCTTGCTGCGTGGCCGGAATAGTTTGGATACTCATCGATAGATCACCGTACATTAGAACTGATGTTTGTTTTCCGATGGGACATTCGATTTGAACTTGGCGTATTTTGCCAGTTTTCCCACCTAGTCACAAAGAGAGCGCGCTCGTGCGGCAAGCTCGGATCATGGCCCCCGGCGATTGCTCGCTCGTCGCCGTTGTTCTCTCGCAACTCAGCAAGCGTGCACGCGCGACCTGTTTCCCAGAGCTTACCCGTATCGTAAGTTAAGTTCGTGCTGTTTTTGCAAATACTGGGATCATTTCCTGCGCAGTGGTCGGAGCTAGCCATGAAATTCACCACAAGTGCGGGGCGGGAGACTTACGAATCGACGCTCGCATCATGGAGCTTCTGCAAATGATCAAGTCGGACTAAACTCGATGTGTGAGGCTGACGAGGTCGTGACGCTCAGCCCGCGGCACCCGCGTGCTATTGAATTGCGATCAAGCGACCGTGCTAAGAAACAAAGCCCTTGCATCGCAGGCGGCTTGATCTTGTCGGTCCTTCTGCGTGGATACGCGCGAGGTCGCGATCGTCATGGGGTCGCTCTGCGCTGAGAATCTGCAGAAAATGCAGACTTTATGCAGTATTTATGCGCAAACTGCTGGCTTTTAGCCTGTTTTGGGCGATCACTGTCGCCTATGTTTTCGCCCCGTCAAGCTTCCAAAGAAGAGGCTGGCTGATGTTCCTAATCGGTAAAATGGCCGGATCGCGGATGTCTGCTCTGGGAGGTGTGATCTATGTGCAAGCCGCCGATTGCGATCGAGCCAATGATCGATGAGCCTGCACGACTCCCTCGACTGGTCGCGCAAAGCTTGCTGGCTCGCGCTCGAGATGAGGCGCCCCCTGCGCCGGGCCTTGATAGGCAGGAGATCTGCGCAGAGGCGCCTGCGCCCGGAAGGGGGCGACGCGCTGTTTTGTGCGCTCAATGGCGTGGCGGTCGGTGAGGTGCCCTTCACGATCCATTGCGCATGGAAGCTCGCGGTCTGTGGTCCTATTGGATCCTGGCAGTCGAGCTCTCGTCCGGCTTGCTTATCGACGAAAAGCGCGCATTTGCCTGCAGGGCCGGAAGTCAGTCTCATGGGCACGTATCAACGCCGTGAGTCGTGGCCAGAAGACCGGTTTTGGAGGCGCGATAGTTTGAATGGTGGCTCATTGTAGCCATCGCGGCGAAGTGGGCATTGGCAATCGAGCTTCATTGAGAATGGCTCGGTGTTCCGAATTGCGCTTTTCCCTCTGACCTGAAAAAGCACTGTTCTTAGGAAAGGAAACGTTATGTCATTGAACAAGAGACCCGACCTTCAGCGGCGCAGGTTAGTTCAAGGTGCCGGTGCAGCGATCTTGTCCGGCGTGATCGGGGCGCCCATGATTATTCCCTCTCGTAAGGCGTTTGCCGCGAGCAACCTGATTCTGGTTTCGTGGGGCGGAAACTATCAACGCGTCATTGAGGAAGTGTATGTCAAGCCTTTCGAAAAGGAATTTGGGGTGCGGGTGACCATAGTCAGCACGCCGGATCTTGCGAAGGTGAAAGCGCAGATGATGACTGGTAATGTGGAGTGGGACGTCTTCGAGGGCACTGGCGCAATGACGTTCAGTGGGTCGAAGAACGGTTACTGGGAACCGCTAGATCCGGCGCTCTTTAAGAGCGAAAACCTGATTGCGCCAATCACCAAGGATGCTGTGCCGATTGAAGCATCCTGTGGTGGCATCTGTTGGGATAACAGCAAGTTCCCGGATGGCAAACATCCGGAGACATTCATCGAGTACTTCGACGTAGGGAAGTTCCCCGGCCCGCGCACGCTGCGCAACCGACCTAGCGAAACGCTCGAGATCGCGTTGCTCGCTGACGGAGTGCCGCCCGACCAGCTCTATCCGCTCGATGTCGATCGTGCATTCCGTTCGTTGGATCGCATCAAGCCGCACATTGCGCACTGGGTCGAGCAAACTCCGCAAACGGGGGCGCTCGTAAAGACTGGTGAGGTCGATTTCAGCTACACTTATCCCGGGATAATGCTTGCAGCGCAGAACCCCGCCAAGTCACTCCGCTTCTCGTTTAAGCAGAACTTGCTATTCTTTAACTATCTCTCGGTGATGAAGAACGCGCCGAATAAGGCCAACGCGGTAAAGTATCTCCAGTTTGTGCTGCGACCCGACCGGCAAAGTGCACTTGCGAACGCGTACTTCGGGATTGTCCCGTCGAGTCGAGCCGCGGTGCAGTCGCTCACCTCCGAAGCGCGCAAATGGCAGCCCGACTTGGACAACAAGATGAACGTAAAGCTCAACGACAATTGGTGGTCTGATCACTTTGATCAGGTGACGCAGCGATTCAAGGAATGGCAGTTGAGCTAGGTCGAAAGCATGATCTCGGGGCAGGTTTCCAGTTGGAGAACGAAGAAATGAAGGGGCGTAACGACGTGCTGCTGTATGTCGGGCCTGCAGCCCTGCTCTCTGTTGTCGTGCTGTTGCTGCCGCTGATCTACGTCGTATACACCAGCCTCTGGACAGAAACTGGGTTGTCTCTGTCTGCCTATGAGCGGTTATTTGGGAGTTCGTTGTTTCTCCGTACGTTGTGGAACACGTTCGCGATCAGCATCAGCGCGGCTGGTGTGAGCCTGCTACTTGGGTACCCGATCGCGATGCATTTGGCGCGCCAGGCGCCGCGCGCGCGTGCGGTGTACAGCGTGCTCGTGCTGGTGCCGTTTTGGACAAGTATTCTCGTGAAGAGTTATGCATTTTTGGTGCTACTTGGCCGCGACGGGCTCGTCAATCGAATGCTGTCCGCGCTCTTTCACGTACATGTCGAACTGCCGATGCTCTTCAACCGGTTCGGTGTTATCGTCGGCATGACAAACTATCTGATCCCCTTCATCGTGTTCCCGGTGTTGGCGAGTTTGCTCGCGATCGATCGGTCGCTCTATCTCGCCGCAGAGATCGCGGGTGCGAAGCCCGCACGGATCTTCTTTCAGATCACGTTGCCGCTCAGTATGCCGGGGGTCGTGGCCGGCGCGTTCAGCACGGCGGTAATGTCATTGGGCTTCTTCGTAATTCCAGCCCTTCTCGGCGGACGCAAGGAGGCGATGATGTCTAATCTCGTCGACTTCTACACGCGTGAGGTGCTGGACTGGAATATGGCCTCAGCAATCGGTGTGGTGCTCCTTGGCATCGTGACCCTCGCCGCGGTCGGATCGGACTGGCTTCAGAAGCGCAACAGTAGACTTGGGGCACAGAGGCGAGTGCTGGTATGAGGGCATCCATGGAAATGGACGCGTTTGCGAAAGGCGGCGAGCTCCTAGTTGATCGGCTCGCGCGGCGTTATGCGCGGTTGACTAGTGCGATCGCGTTCGCTGTCTATCTATTTATTCTTGTGCCTACGTTGATCGTGATTCCAATCTCTTTCGGCGGTGGTGGGGAGCTGAGTTTTCCCCCGCGTGTGTGGACGCTCGAATTATATCGAGAGCTGTTTTCGTCGAGCAGCTGGATGAGCGCGATTCTTCAAAGCGCGAAGGTCGCTTCGATGACGACGTTGGTGGCCACGTTGATCGGCGTGCCCGCCGCCTACGGCCTCGTACGGTTTGAATTCCTCGGCAAACGCTTGGTGATGCTTATCTTGATGAGCCCGATCGTTGTGCCGGTGATCGTGGTTTCGCTTGGACTGTATTTGTACTTATCGCGCTTGCATTTGGTTGGCACAACCGCAGGCTTGGTCATGAGTCACATAGTCTATGTGACGCCTTTCGTGCTGATGACCGTAATGGCTGGCGTCAAAAAGCTTGACCCGGCGCTCGAATTCGCAGCATCAATTCTGGGGGCGAAGCGGATCATCGTTTTGGTGAAGGTGGTCCTGCCGCAGCTCCGTCCGTCTATCTTTGCGGGGGCGCTCTTCGCGTTCCTCGTGTCGTTCGATGAAGTGGTAATTGCCTGGTTTATCACCGGCCCGACCACGACGACCCTACCAGTGAAGATGTATAGCAGCGTTCAATGGGAGATCTCCCCAGTGATTGCCGCGGTTTCCACGCTGCTGACCGTGCTCTCAATTATATTCTGCTGTGCCTCGACGTTTCTGCAACCCGGTACGCCGGAGCCCACACGTTAATGCGGGCCCAAACGATCTCACAGTCGTTGATGAAAGACGCAGACCCGTGTTTGGCCGTTCAATCACCCGAATACGGGAGGTCGCGCAGGGCGTCCGCCGCAGCTGGCACGAACAACAACCTGATCCTATTTGCCGGGCTGGGCAAGACATACGAAGGCTGGAGCTCCTTTACGCCAATGAACTGCCGTGCGCGAGGACGAATTCCGGAGCTGGCTTGGGCCGAGCGGCTCGGCGGAGGACTACAGCCTTCAGCGTCATTGCCGGCCCGATCGCGCAGTCGAAAGGGCAGATTTTTGCTAAGCAGCAGGGGCCTCTTCAGTGCAGCACTGCGCGACCGGGACTTGGGCGTCGCCTTCCAACATTATGCTCTGTCACCGCATCTGAATCTGTTCGCGGATGTTGCGCTCCCCTTGCGCACTCGCGCTTTCGGAAACGAGGGGATTAGAGGACGCGCGAGTAATGTGCTGCAGCGCGTCGGCTTGATCCGCTGCTCGCCGGTGCGCCAGTCACGGTTAGCTCGGCTGTTAGCGAGGGCAAGGTATTCAAAAGCTGGACCAGGCGCGAGACGTGCTGAATCGTTGTCCAATCGCCTTGGTTTTGAGGAGGGAGGGCGGCGGCTCGACTCTCTCGTCGCGTCTCACCGTTTCGCCGGTCGTCCGGTGTTGCCTCTCAAGCATTCCGGACATGGCTCTCATTGAAGGCTCGAAGAAATCATGGGCATGTCCAGAAAACCGTCTCTCGCACTGATCAACTCACAACCAGCCGGGCTCCAATCGCCGGTTCGTGGAACGCAGGTCGGCGTTGCCGACGTTCATTGTGAGCGCAACATGATCGTGCTTAAGGGCGTTGGAAAATCGTACGGCTCATTTGTGGCGGTTCACGAGACAGATCTCGCCGTACGTGAGGGGGAGTTCTTGAGTCTGCTCGGCCCTAGCGGCTCTGGCAAGAGCACCATTCTTAACATCATCGCCGGCGCTGTTTCGCCGACGAGCGGGCAGATTCTTCTAAATGGCCGAAATGTATCGAGGATGCCTCCGCGCGAACGCGGCCTTGGAATGGTGTTTCAGAACTATGCACTTCTGCCGCATCTGAATGTTTTTGACAACATCGCCTTTCCGTTGCGCATCCGGCGAGTTGGAAAAGAGGAAATCGGGAAGCGCGTGCGCGACGCCCTGGATCGCGTGGGCCTTGTTGGTTACGAGCACCGCAAGCCCAGGGAGTTGTCAGGTGGACAGCAGCAGCGGGTGGGAATCGCTCGATGTATCGTGTATTCTCCGTCGGTTATCCTAATGGATGAACCGCTGGGCGCGCTGGACAAGAAATTGCGCGAGCAGCTGCAGGTCGAGATCAAACGGCTTCACAGGGATCTTGGCACGACGATTGTGTACGTCACTCACGACCAAGAAGAAGCGCTAGACCTGTCCGATCGCGTGTGTTTGATGAACCGTGGCCGCATTGCGCAGATCGGTGCGCCTCAAGAACTCTATTTCGAGCCTACTAACACGTTCGTAGCGGATTTTGTGGGTGAATCGAATCTTATCGAGGGGATAGTGAGCGATAAGGATACGGTAATTACGGGGGGCGGCCTCACGCTCGCGGTGCGCAGCACAGAAGGGCATCCCCCCGAATCAAAAGTCAAAGTGCTGGTGCGGCCCGAGAATATTCGCGTGACTGAGGGCATTGAACAACGGGTCGTGCCGGCTCAACAAAACCATTGCACCGGCGAAATAACACAAACGTCCTTCGTCGGCGGTATGACTCGAATCGAGGTTTGGTGTCAGGGAGACATGATCTTGCGTATCAAGACAGTCTCGTCGCGCGCCGCCGATCGTTTGCCCCCCGAGGGTCAGGTCACGGTCAGCTGGACGGCGAACGATAGTGTGGTGCTCAAGAGCTAGAGCACATGTGGGAGGTATTCGCTGGTGATCGGACCACCGAACAAGCTAGGCGCGATGAGGCGGTCGCAGCGCAAAGCGCCAGGATCAGTGTCCGCCAGTGGCCGTGTGGCGCGAAGCTCCGCACCGGCTCGCCTTTTGGCCCCACCGCGCAGTGGGGCCATGTTGGACTCAATCCAGGTCTCGTCGATTAACACCAGATCTCGTGCTGGCGCAGCCCAAGATGAAGAAGCTTCTGTCGAGCGATCACTTCTTCACTTCTCCGTCGATGGCACGCTGATCGAGGCTTGGGCCTCGATCAAGAGCGTCAAGCCGAAGGGCGGCTCTGGCGAACCTCCGGCCTCACGGCGGCGGGCACATGCCGAAGCGGACTTCCGTGGCCAGAAACGCGCGAACGACACCCATGCTTAGACCACGCCGCATGCGGCGCAGAACACCAGCGGACGCAGCCCTGCGATTGACGGGAGAACGCCCCGGCTCGGCGGCTACGCCGTCAGCCAGCGCATCCGCAAGCTCATCGAGGAGACATTTGGCTGGATCAGGACGGTCGGCGGGCAAGAGCAGACCAACTTCCGTGGTCGTGATCGCGTTGGATGGACCTTTGCCATCGCTGCCGCCGCCTACGATCTGGTGCGGTTGGCCAAGCTGATAGAGGAGGCCGGCTGATAGCCAAGGTGCCCCGGTTCGCCAAGGCTTTTGCCGGCCGCGGGCGTATCGTCGAAATGGACGCTGTGACGGCGACTTCCTCGATCGCGTGGAAGAGGGCACCTCACGCTTGCGCGGAGTTCTCATGGAAATGGCACGACGGGTACAATCCCGCCTACAGTCGCGGATGGGTTATGATCGGCACTGCTGGCAGACTCGTTGGCCATCTCTACGTACGCCACGGCGACGATTCAGGCTTCGTTTGCGAGCGCGGCTTTGAGTTCTTCAACAGCCTACTTGGATTATGCCCTGCGCTGTTACCTTGTGCGCGATCCTTCGAGCGCGGCTTGCTCCGGCGGGAGGCTAATATGGCCAGCATGTCTCTGGCCTATATGGCCAGCAAAGTTGCTCATACCGCGGCGCTCTTCTATAGCGCGACAATCTGGATGCCTGGATCCGAGGTGGACCGCTAGTACAGCCGCTTCCACAATCTGCTCTGCATTTGGCACTGCGTCCTTTAAAGGCGCATATCTTCAGATAGGCGGTAAGCGTCGTCCACCGCGCGGTCTCCTTTTAGATCTGGGCGCATACCTGCAAATCGCAGAAGTAAAGCAGTGCGACCATCGAAGTTGCAGAATTCCTGCGTCTAAGGGGAAAGGAATGGCGTCAATGATGACGAGGGACTGAGATAATAGCAACGTCTTTGACTTTGAACCTCGCGACTTCGAGGCAACTATATCTCCACAGAGGTTGAAGTTTCAAAGCTTGTTGACACGGGCAGGATTCGAATTGGCAAAAATTCAGCGGTCGGACGATGCTTAAAAGATTGTCGCGCGGATAATCCGGGCGCCGAACTCGACAGCAGAGTTCGACGCTTCGATAAGTCTGCGTCGGCCAAACCGCAAAACGAGCATGGATTGCTCTTTAGCCCACGATCTCCTCCATGAGTCGTCGTTTGTGGACACAGTGAAGTATCGCGGAAGCAAGATCATCTCATTATGTGACGCCAAACGTTCGCTTGAGGCTTCCGGTTTCAGATTCAGTAAAACTCATAAGGAGCAGGTCGATGACAATATCGGTCGGAGAGTATCGTCGCCGCGTTGTTAGAACTCAAAGCGAGATGGAAAAGGCTGGACTTCCGGTCCTGCTCCTGCATCAACCTCAAAACATCATTTATCTGACGGGTTTTGATATTGGCCCCGGATTTTACGCTTACCATGCGGTCGTTCTACCGGCGAAAGGCGATCCAATCCTGATCGTTCGCGACGTCGAAATTCCTGCGGCAAAACTCGGCTCTTGGGTCAAGGAATGGACGTTCTATAGTGACGCCGTTGACGCGCTCGAACCAGCAATAGGCGCGGCGAAACGAGCACTCGATCAACTTGGGCTTGGCGGTGGAAAGATTGGAGTAGACGAGCACTCCTGGTTTTTGACACCAGAGCGATATAAGCGTCTACGATCTCAGCTGCCTCACGCGTCCTTTGTTGCAGAACCCAAGATCGTAGACCACCTGCGAATTATCAAATCACCGATCGAGGTGGAATGTATTCGCAAGGCAGCCGCTTTTGTCGAGGCCGGCGTTAAAGCGGGCATTGAACGAGTTAGGGTTGGCACAACAGAACGCGAGCTCGCAAGCATCGTTTTCGGCGAGATTATCGTAGCCGGGGGCGACCCGCCGATCAATGGAGTAATCATCTCGGGGGATCGGGGCGATGTGGTCCATGGCGGTTATACCGACAGGCGGCTCCGGCGCGGAGAACAAATCTACTTCGAGCCGACCGGCATCCATCAAAACTACCATGCTCGAATCATGCGGACTACCATCGCAGGTAAGCCGAATGCGGATCAGCTGAGGACGGCCGAAGCTCTCATTCGTATCCAAGATGCTGGGATCGCGTTGATGAAACCGGGAACAAGTGCGGCGCATGTTGATAATGCATTTCGGGAGCCTGTATTGGCAGCGGGGCTGCGGGAAAGCTATACCAACAAGACAGGTTATTCTCTAGGGCTTAACGTGCGGCCATCTGCAACCGAAGAGTTGAGAGAGTTCTCGCCTGGCGCCAATTGGGTCTTGGAGCCTGGAATGGTGTTCCACATGCTCGTGATGGCAAAGGGCATCGGTATCAGCGAGATGGTGCTCGTCACACAGGACGGCCCTGAGCGGATCACGAGCATGGAGCGTAAGCTCTTTTGGAACGAATAGGTCCTCTCGGCTAATTGGCTGCCCTCAGTCGATATGCTGCTAATCCCTCCTTGCGACCCAGAACGGCGTTGATTCCGACAAATGACTTTACCTATTGAGGATAAGGATCAGACCGAGCACGCCGCCATGCACTTGGTTGAGGTGTTGGCGGCAGTGGTCCGGGAAGATTGCTATGACAATGCTCATGGAGACCTTCTTTCACACCCTCAAGACGGAGCTCGTCCAACACAGGCACTATGCAACACGGGCAGAAGCCACACGGTCACTCGGCTATCGGCTTTATCAGCGCGATTGAGATGGAGTTAAAAGCAGCTTCGTCGAGTTTTTCGGGGGAAGATCACTATGATGGACATCTCCTCGGGTTGGATGCGTCAGCGCTGTCTTCATAGGCAACGTAACTATCTTCCGCGCTCAGCGGCCGGTTAGTAGTTAAGCTCGGGCGGCGTGCTGCTAGACGGTTTTCTGGACCGTTCTCGGTGCAAACTGTTGAAGCTGCTCGCCGCCGGATTTCGCAGCCTACTATGTTGCGAGCCTTGGCCGCCATAACCATTCCAAAGAAAGTTACCGGGGCTGAAGAGAGTCCATCGCGTGCGATGGGCGTGCGGCAACAGCCCCAATGCGATCGTCACATCACCCAAACATACTAGCTGTTGGACGCAGGAAGATGTGAGGTAAGAGCCGGTGATCGGCCGTGTTGAACGCTGGCGCAATGTGCCGCCGTCCTCCGCAGAGCACGCCCGATCGCGGCTTGCTATCCAGATTGTCGGCGCGACACGCCAGGTATCCTCGCGAGAAGCGTACGGCCTCTTTCGGTCGGGACCATTACGGCGCCGTTATCCCCTTCTGCGAAGGATTCCCGAAATTCAAACTCCGGGTGCCTGGTGATCGGCGTCGAAGACGCGGCGTTTCAGGGGCTGTGGTCACACAAACCAAGTATGCGATTGGATCGGAAGCGTACCACCACAGATCCAAGCTCGCTGGCTGTGGTGGCGCAACTGCGTGCATTTGGCTTGCAATGAGGAGCCGAATTCTGCAGGATTCCGGCGAAACTTGCCGTCGTTTACGGTTTTTGTGCGTCTATACGTGTTAGTTCTTGAGGATCGCCGCGTCGGCAGATGCCGTGCATTGCCGAGAAGCAACTAACGTCAGGAGAAAGCACACATGCCCGCATTCGGTCAACAGGAGTACCGCCAGCGCACTGCTCGGCTGCGCCAGCGCATGGCCGAACGCGGTTTGGACGCGATCCTGGTCCTTAGCGAGTCGAACATGAACTATCTCACCGGCTATGAGGGGTTTTCGGATTACGTTCCGCAACTCGCTCTTGTCTGTCAAGATGAGGAAGATCCGTGGCTGATTTTACGCGAGATGGATGTCGCATGCGCCGCGGCCAGCTCGTACCTGCCCCAATCGCGTGTCCTCAGTTATCCCGAGAAATACATCGGTTCGAGCCAGCGAACTGCATGGCAGCCGATTGGCGATCTGATCCGCGAGCGTGTCAAGTCGCGCCGAATCGGCCTCGAGCTAACGGCTAGGCTGTTTGGAGTGAAGGCCCATGCCGCGTTAAGCAGCAGCTTGGACTTGTCGCAGTCCGTCGATGCAGATGGGATGATTTCCGAACTGAAGGCGATAAAATCACCAGCTGAGCTGGCCTACATGGAGCAAGCCGGAAAGATCGCGGATAGGGCCGTTCAGGTCGGCCGCCTCGCAATCGCTGTCGGTGCCCGCGAATGCGACGTGGCCGCTGCCGTTACGCATGCGTTGTGCGCGGGTACACCGGAATTCCCGGGCGGAGCCAATCGATATCCTCTCACCATGCCGGTTGGCTCTCCAGCCAATGCGCCACATCTTAAGTGGTCCGATGGACACTACAAGGCGGGCTGTCAGACCAATTTCGAGATCGGTGCCTTCCGTCACCGATATTGCTGCGGCTTGTCACGGACGGTCTTTCTGGGGGAGCCATCTGTTCGGGCGCGGCACGTGCACCAAGCATGTCTCGATGGCTTCCTTGCGGCATTTGAAACTATACGGCCGGGGGCGCAGTGCGGCGATGTTGAGCAAGCGTTCCGACGAGTGTTTGCTCCTCGTGGCGTACGCAAGGAATCCAGGATTGGCTACTCGATTGGCATCGACTGGACGGATGGGGGGCCAAGCTTTCAGGAGGGAGATGAGACCATCATTCAACCCAATATGACCTTCCACCTCCTTATGGGTATCTGGGAGAAAGATGATGGCTACATCTTCAGTGAAACGGTTCGCGTTACGGAGCATGGCGCGAAATCGCTGAGCAGCATGTCACGCGATCTGCTGGTCAATTACTGACTTTCCGCCGTCTCTCGCGGACGCCGACGCCTTGCAGCGTCAATGTGTTAGCGTGCAGGATCATCGTCCGCGTTGGACCTCCAAAGATTGCCCGACGGCGGCCGGTAATTCTTTTCCCCTGGCGCGCCCGGGTGCTCTGAAGGAGCCGATTTAATCCCCTTCTCTGCCGAGATGGAGGCGCCGGAGCCGGCAGAGTGCCTGAGCGCGCGGGCCGCCGCATAGAGCGTAACCTCCGCGCGACGAGCTTTGAGAATGATCAGTGAACTGACAAACCCGTGCACGGTTGCTCTCTCGAAAGAGGCGCTCTGGTGCACGGGTTTTGATGGGACCTGAGCCCAGTTTGCTCGCCGTGGACAGAGGCGCGAATGCAATCAATCAGCGCTTTTTTCAGGGAGGTTGGGAAAGTGCAATTCCTCCTGTCCAGTGACACGACTGCGATCTCTAATTGGCGCGTCGCCTCATGATCATCTGTTGGACGTCCGGCGTGAGCAGGGCGACGGCGCGTCGCCATTGAATGGCGGTCCTAATACATATATCGTTGAACTTCATGCCGCCGCGGGCGATGCTGACCGGTCGTCACACCGATGCACGGGAGCCGGGCGATGCGCCGTCGTCTGTGTGGGTACGCCAGCGCCGGAATTCCTTTCGTTTTGGGCGCTTCACGCCGAATGTCTGCGCCGATATACCGAATCCCGCTCGAAATGGCCGGCGAGGTACTGTCAAAATACTCCTGTCCATCACCAATAATATCGGGAGGTTAAATGACGGGACACGAGTTGGGCAGGCGAGCAATATTGCTCGGTGCAGCCGTAATGATGGTCAGCGTTGGGGCTTCTGCCATTGCGCAGTTGATCCCTAATCGTGTGCTCAAGGAAGGTAAGATCACGATAGGTATCCACAACCGGCCGCCGTGGGGATTCAAGGCAGAGGATGGTAGCGCTTCCGGCTTTCAGCCGGATTTGGTCAAGGCGGTGCTCGCTCCGCTTGGGGTCAAGGAAATCGACTTCGTAATTACCGATTTTTCCGCTCTTATTCCCAGCCTCATGTCCAAACGAATTGATGCTATCGCCTCTGGTATGTATATCACGAAGTTACGGTGCGATCAGGTCATTTTCAGCAACCCCGATCTTGCAATCAAGGCTGCACTCGGCGTCCTCTCAGGCAATCCGCACAACATTCACAGCTTTGCCGATGTAGCAAAGAACCCGGCCCTTCGCATTGGTGCTATTCGAGGCGCAACCGAAGCTGATCTTGCCACCAGGGCAGGTGTCCCAAAAGAGCGCACGCTACTGCTCCCGGATTACAACGCACTTGTCAGCGCACTTTTGGCTGACAGGATCGAGGGGATCCTCTTGCCTTCCGCGTCTGTCGGCGAACTTCTCAAAGATCCAAACCTGAGGGGGAAGCTCGAGCGCGCAGTTCCCTTCGTTGGACTGGTCGAGAATGGCCGAGAAGCGGCCGGCTACACGGCTATTGTTTTTCGGCCGGAAGACTCGCAACTGCGCGATCTCTACAATGACGGCTTGGCAAAGCGGAAAGCCGACGGGACGCTGAACAAGATAGCAGAAAAATATGGTTTCACCGATGCCGACATTGCTCCGGAAGGTGTAACAGCCAAAGACCTATGCCCTGATAACTACCACTAGACCGAGTTAGCAGAGCGAGCGGATGAGCTTTTTTGAAATCATGCGCGCCATATACCAAGGCTTTGGAGTGACTGCGAGCGTCACTATTCTCGGCCTCCTATATGCGATCCCGTTCGCTCTGCTGGCTGGCGTGCTGCAGCACTTCTCAACTGGTGCGTATCGTGGAGCGATTACTGCGGTCATTGAGTTTTGGCGAAGCTCTCCGGTCATCGTTCTACTCTACGCGTTCTACTATTCGTTACCAGCTTTTGGCATCTATCTCTCAGCAATTGCCGTTGGCGCAATGGTGCTCGGGCTGAATGTCGGGGGGTACGGTAGCCAGTCTGTCCGTGCGGCATTGCAGGCCCTTAATCGTGGGCAGTGTGAAGCTGGGCTGGCTTTGGGCTTGAGCCGCTTCGATGTTCTTCGCTTGGTCGAATTGCCTCAGGCCATCGCGGCAATGATCCCGACGTTTGTCAACGAGGCGATCCAACTGATCAAAGGAACATCATTGGTCTCGCTCATCGCGCTCACGGACATGACCTTCCGCGCAAAGGAAATCTCCGAATTGAGCTACAATCCAGTCGGGGTCTATTCCGGTCTCCTCCTTGCGTATCTGATTATCTGCTATCCTGTCACTATTCTCGGCCGCTATCTGGAAAGGTCTTTCGGCGAAGGACGAGCGCGCTCATGAAATTTGACTTTGTGTTTGCCGTACGAATTGTGCCACTGGTGTTGGAAGGGGTCGAGAACACGATTCTGGTCACGATACTGACGTTCTTCGGCGCGACAGCACTCGGCTTCTTCTGGGAGATGCTGAGGCGCTCTCATCGGCTTGTGCGTCCGCCCACGCAGTTTTTAATCGACGCGATCCGATCCACACCCGTCCTGGTTCAAATTTATTTCCTATTCTTCGTTTTGCCCTATTATGGCGTAACATTACCAGCACTGTCTGTAGGCGTTTTCGGCTTAAGTTTTTACTTCTCCGGATATATATCGGAAGTCTTCAAAGCTGGGATAGACGCCGTACCGGCGGGACAGAGTGAAGCTGCGCAAAGCCTCGGGCTTTGTCGGCTCGACACGGTCGTGTTCGTGGTCATGCCGCAGATGTTGCGTAACATTGCAGCGCCGCTCGGCGCCTATTCGATCTCTATCCTCAAAACCACGCCACTACTTGCGGTGATTGCGGTTCCGGAAATGCAGGGGAGCGCGTTTGATGTGGCGTCGGAAACTTATCGGTATGCCGAGCCGATGTTTGTTACGGAAATTCTCTTTCTTATTCTGGCCCTCGTCGCAGTTGCTTTAATCACAATCCTGGAAAGGCACCTCCGACTCGGCGCGCGCTCTTGATAGAAATAAGTAACGAAGATGGTCGCGAACGAAATATAGAACCGACCCCGCGGTGTGGTCGCGGAGGAGCGAAGATGGCTAGTGCCGAACTGCCGAGAATCGCGGTCCCGATCGCAGTGCTTATTGATAGCGTTTCAAAGTACTACGGAACTTTTCAGGCGCTGCGTGACGTCACACTTGACGTCCGCGTGGGAGAACGGGTTGTGGTGTGTGGCCCGTCAGGCTCGGGAAAGTCCACTTTGATCCGGTGCATCAATCAGCTTGAAAAGCATCAGAAGGGCAGGATCGTCGTGAACGGGGTCGAACTACGCCCCGGCATGAAAGGCTTACAGGAAGTCCGGCGTGATGTTGGGATGGTTTTCCAGCAGTTCAATCTCTTTCCGCACTTGACGGTCATCGATAACTGCACTCTGGCTTTAGTCCGTGCGCGTAAGGTGGCGCGCGATGTGGCAAAAAAAATCGCGATGGAAAACCTCGATCGAGTCCGAATACCCGAGCAGGCGAGAAAATATCCAAGTCAATTGTCAGGTGGTCAACAACAGCGTGTCGCCATCGCTCGCGCGCTTTGTATGAACCCGAAGATCATGCTGTTCGACGAGCCGACCTCGGCGCTTGATCCGGAGATGGTGAAAGAAGTGCTCGATGTAATGGCCGCACTTGCGAAAGAGGGCATGACAATGATTTGCGTGACACACGAGATGGGCTTCGCTCGCGAGGTCGCCGACCGAGTAGTGTTTATGGATGGAGGCGAAATAATCGAACAAGCAGCGCCCGCGCGTTTCTTCAGACATCCAGAGCATGCCCGCACCAAAAAATTTCTTAGTCAATTATTGCATTGACCCGCACCAAATAGATGGGACGTAGAGGCGGGCGAGGCTTCGAATGCAGGCGCGATCTTTTTATCAATCACGAGCGAAGCCTCTCGAAAAAAGGTCTAAGTTTTAGGATGCGAATTGATGTGCGCTCGCTCTTCTTGCGCGGCGCGCTCTCGCTTGGACTGCGCGAAACCCAAAGAGACTTCAGAACACCAGGGGCGCCGCTAGGACCGAACTGGCGCAACGGAAGGGCTAATGATTGCCGTGTCCTGTACGCCCTTGGGCAGCGAAATTACCGACCGGCGACATTTGGAATCATTTCCGTGTGCCCGACGAAGGGCGGCCATGACTTCGTCTACCGTCTCGATCTCTTTGATACTCTCCGGAAATTCCACTGCTTTCCGTTGCCGCGCTTTTTCCAACACGCCTTCCGTGCATTGGAAGAACTTCTCACGTAGATCCGTATCGAAAATGCGTGTCGACTTATCCTCGCCGAGCGGCTCGCCGCCAGCGACCGCGGCCTTCAGCGTCGCCACGTCGACCGCGCCCGCAATCCGATCCGAGCCGCGGCCGCAAACTCGATCTCGGTCGCGCCGCCGCCGATAGGCCCGATTAGACGCCCTTGGTTCTACGACTACCATTTGCTGGTACGAAGCCCAGTTGATGTGTGGCATCCCTTCGGCTCCGGGCGAAACGACCGCAGCCATCGCAGCAGCAACGAGCGCGACATGCCGTATCGCCGCACCGTGGCCGCGACCTGGCGCGGCGCCTATAACCTCTCAAGGATAATCTTGAGCTTCTCATCCTCGAACCGGCACCGCTGGCCCGTGTCCGCCATATCAAGCCGTTCGATCTCAGCACTGCGTCGTTCACTGTCCATAGGGAAAATCAACAACATGCCTCATTCGGCGATGGCTCTGACGGCCCGTCCCGGTTCAGCGGTCAAGTACTCATTTGGACCTGATGTGCTGGATGAAATTCGGCGCGAAATCGCGGCGCTTTGCATAAAATCGTCTCGGAAGGCGCAGAATGCGCGCAAATATCTTGATAAGATAGGTATCGTGAACCCGCAGACACTTTAGATGAGCCGATGACCTTTCAAGTAGTCGATACACAAATCCACAGTTTGGTCGGGTGCGGAGAGCCGCTCGCAGGGCCTGCGGCTGTGTGAGTTTGTTGCGGAGTGTAGCGTGGTCGCATTCTCGTTAAGCTCCCTCGAGCTGCTTGCCCGAACAGCTTTGATGTGGCGTTTGGCGACAATGAAAGGCGTCGCCTCTCGCGAGGTCTCCGACGTCGGCCGGTTGGCCGTTGTGGAAGCCTAAGAGTATGGTCCTGCAGCTTGATATGGAACGAGCCCAATGCGCTATTCTTTCCTCACTCTAATTGCCGAGACTTTGAAGGGGCATACTGGGTGGCAGCCGGCGTGGCGCGATGCTGCCCCTAAATCCGCATACGACGTCCTGATCATCGGCGGCGGCGGTCATGGTCTCGCTACAGCTTACTATCTTGCCAGCCGATACGGCATCAACAACGTGGCCGTGATCGAGAAAGGCTATATTGGTTCTGGTAACGTGGGGCGCAACACAACAATTGTCCGCTCGAATTATCTGCTGCCTGGAAATACGCCGTTCTACGAATTGTCGATGAAGCTCTGGGAGGGGCTTGAGCAGGAGCTGAACTACAACGCGATGGTCAGCCAGCGCGGGGTGCTGAACCTCTTTCATTCGGATGCTCAGGGTGATGCATACGCGCGGCGTGGCAACGCGATGCGGCTTGCTGGCGTTGATGCCGAGCTCATGAACGCCGAGCAGGTGCGCACAATGGTGCCCTTCCTCGACTACGAGACGGCACGCTTTCCCATTCGGGGTGGCTTGCTGCAGAGGCGTGGCGGTACTGCGCGGCACGATGCCGTTGCCTGGGGTTACGCGCGAGCCGCGGACAGCCGCGGGGTCGATATCGTGCAGAACTGTGAGGTGACCGGTATCACCCTGAAGGATGGCTGTATCACCGGCGTCGAGACGACGCGTGGGCAGATCAAGGCAAAGAAGATCGCGCTCGCTGTCGCAGGTAATTCTTCGCGTGTGGCCGCTATGGCTGGTTTGCGTCTACCGATTGAGAGCCATGTTCTGCAGGCGTTCGTGTCCGAAGGGCTTAAGCCGTTGATCGACTGCGTGGTGACCTTCGGGGCGGGCCATTTCTACGTCAGCCAGTCAGACAAGGGCGGTCTCGTCTTTGGCGGCAATATTGACGGCTATAATTCCTACGCCCAGCGCGGGAACCTCCCGGCGATCGACGATGTAATGGAAGCGGCAATGGGCCTGTGGCCTGCCTTAGGTCGAGTGCGGCTGCTGCGCCACTGGGGCGGCGTCGTTGACATGTCTATGGACGGCTCGCCGATTATCGACCATGCGCCGGTCCAGGGGCTCTACTTGAATGCGGGCTGGTGCTACGGCGGCTTCAAGGCAACACCGGCTTCTGGTCTCTGCTTTGCCCATTTGATTGCCAAAGACGAGCCTCATCCCGTCGCCGCTGCGTACCGGCTCGACCGCTTCGCTGCGGGGCGCTTGATCGACGAGAGGGGCGTAGGCGCCCATCCAAACCTGCACTGATGGATCCTTAATCAAATGCGCATTGCCTGCCCCCATTGCGGACTTCGTGACGTCCAGGAATTTACCTATCTGGGCGATGCGGGCCCGCAGCGTCCCGATGGCCTCGCTGCAACGGAAGCTGCAATGTTCGATTATGTTTATCTGCGCGACAATCCGCGCGGTCTTCACGAGGAGTTCTGGTATCATGGCGCCGGCTGTCATTCTTGGCTTGTGGTCCGCCGTAATACATTGACCCACGAGATCGACGCGGTGGTGTCGGTCAAGGACCGAAGGGCGGGGGCGCCAGCATGAGCAGGCAGCCCCTCCGTATCGCCAACGGCGGCCTGATAGACCGCAACCGGGCGCTTCGTTTTCGCTTCGATGGCAACAGCTATGACGGCTACGCCGGCGACACCCTGGCGTCGGCGCTGCTCGCCAATGGCGTGCGCGTCTTCGGTCGCTCGTTCAAGTATCACCGCCGACGTGGCCTCTTGTCGGCCGGCCCTGAGGAGCCCAACGCGCTCGTGGAGCTGCGCACCGGGGCGCACCGTGAGCCGAACACGCGAGCGACCACAATCGAGCTGTTTGAAGATCTCGATGCGACGAGCCAAAACCGCTGGCCATCGCTTGACTTTGATGTGCTGTCGATCAATGGCCTCGCTGCGCCTGCCTTGGTTGCCGGGTTCTACTACAAGACGTTTATGTGGCCCGCAGCGTTTTGGGAGAAGCTTTATGAGCCGCTGATCCGGCGTGCCGCTGGTTTAGGGCGCGCCGCCCAGCTCGAGGACCCCGACCATTACGAAAAGGCATTTGCGTTTTGCGACGTTCTGGTGATTGGTGCTGGCCCCGCGGGCCTGGCCGCCGCCCTCGCGGCAGGTCGCAGTGGCGCGCGTGTCATCATCTGCGATGAGGATTTTCGGCTCGGTGGGCAACTGCTCGCCGAAAGGCGGGAGATCGGCGGACGTCCCGCCGTCGATTGGCTCGCAGCTACGCTGGCTGAGCTCGCCAGCTTTTCCGACGTGCGCATCATGCCACGGACCAGTGTGTTCGGGGTTTATGATCATGGCGTCTATGGTGCGGTCGAGCGCGTCAATGACCATGTCGCCGTCCCGCCGGCGCATCAGGCGCGCCAGCGTGGCTGGCGAATTTATGCGAAACGGGCAATCCTTGCCTCCGGCGCGCTCGAACGCCCGATCGTCTTTCCGGGCAATGACCGGCCGGGCGTTATGCTGAGCGGCGCCGTGCGCGCATACGTGAACCGTTTCGGAGTTTTGCCTGGCCGCGAGGCGGTTGTCTTTACGGCGGGTGACAGCGGCTGGGCAACTGTGCGCGATCTCGCGGAAGCCGGGGCCCATTTGGCCGCGATCGTTGATTCTCGCAGCGAGGTCGATCCGGAGTTCAAAGCCCTCGCCTCGCGTATCGGTGCCCCGCTGTTCGCAGGCAGTGTTGTCGAGATGACCCATGGCCGCAGCAGCTTACGTGGCGTCACCGTCCGCGACGCCTCTGGCAAACGCGCGGCGCTGGCCTGCGATTTACTTGCGGTCTCGAACGGCTGGAACCCGACACTCCATCTCACATCGCACCTGAACGGCAAGCCGGTTTGGGAGGAGGCGATCCAAGCCTTCGTCCCGGGTGCACTACCACCGGGTCTCGCGGTCGCCGGCAGCGCCGCAGGCCGCTTCAAGCTCGCGGACGCGCTGCAAGACGGCACACGACTCGGCCGCGAGGCGGCGGCTGAGACCGGCTTCGCGTCGTTGCCGGCTGAGCCCATTCCCGCGACGGACGCGGAGACGAGCGGCCTGAAGCCGATCTGGCGCGTAAAGGGTCAAAAAGGCAAGGCCTTTGTCGATTTGCAGAACGACGTCACCGACAAGGATGTTGAGCTGGCGGCGCGGGAAGGCTTCCGCTCGGTTGAACATCTCAAACGCTACACAACACTTGGCATGGCGACCGATCAGGGTAAGACCTCAAATCTCTCTGGTCTTGCTATCATGGCCGAGCAGACGGGCAGGGCGATTCACCAGACGGGCACGACCACCTTCCGTCCACCTTACACACCGGTCGCCATCGGTGCGCTCGCCGGGCATCACCGCGGTAAGGATTTCCGGCCAGTACGTCTGGCGCCGACCCATGAATGGTCGCGCGAGCAGGGAGCTGTCTTTGTCGAGACTGGCCAGTGGCTGCGCGCGCAAACCTATCCCAAGCCCGGTGACCAGGACTGGCTCGCCACGGTCAACCGCGAGGTGCTCGCCACGCGCAGCGGCGTCGGTATCTGCGACGTGTCGACGCTCGGCAAGATCGATATTCAGGGCACCGACGCAGCCGAGTTCCTGGAGCGGGTGTACACTAATGTCTGGAAGACGCTGCCGATCGGCAAGGCTCGATACGGAGTGATGCTGCGCGAGGACGGATTCGTCATGGACGACGGCACCACCTCACGGCTCGGCGAAAATCACTTCCTCATGACCACAACGACAATCAATGCGGTCAAGGTGATGCAGCATCTCGAATTCTGCCATCAAGTCCTTTGGCCGGAGCTCGACGTGCAGATGGCCTCGGTCTCCGAACAATGGGCGCAGACGGCAGTCGCCGGTCCAAGATCGCGTGACGTTCTGCGCCGTGTGGTCGACGCCGAGCACGACATCTCCAATGACGCCTTCCCCTATCTCGCTGCGCGCGAAGTCACGGTTGAGGGCATCCCGGCTCGGCTGTTCCGGATTTCATTTTCGGGGGAGTTGGCCTATGAGCTAGCGGTCTCGGCCGATTATGGCGAGGCGATGATGCGGGCCCTAATGTCGGCAGGCGAGGCGTTCGGTATCACGCCTTATGGCCTGGATGCGCTTAACGTGATGCGCATCGAGAAGGGTCACGCCATCGGCAGCGAACTCAATGGCCAAACCACAGCTCGCGACCTTGGTCTCGGCAAGATGATGTCGTCCAAGAAGGACTTCGTCGGCCGCCTGATGGCAAAACGGCAAGCGCTCATACAAACTGATCGACCGACTCTCGTGGGTTTCCGGCCAGTCGATTTGAACAAACGCCTCTCGGCCGGTGCGCATTTCATCGGCATTGATCGGGCAGCTAACATGGAGAACGACGAGGGCTACATGACCTCCGTCGCCTATTCGCCTAACCTCAAGCACTGGATTGGTCTCGGCTTCCTGAAGAATGGACCGACCCGCATTGGCGAGCGCATCCGGGCCGTCGACTTGGTCCGCAATGGCGATGTCGAGGTCGAGATTTGCTCGCCGGTGTTTTTTGACCCTGAAGGTGCCCGTCTCCATGGCTGAGCAACTAACTTCGATTTGGCGTCCACGGAGCTGTTGGGCGGGTATTGCGCAGACGGGCTTCCTCGGCGCGAGCAGGGCACCCGGTGTCAATGTGCTAACCTTAGACGGCCTGGGTTTGGCGACCTTGATCGCGAGCGCTAGTTCACCCGGCCTAGAATGTGCCACCAAGCGGTTGCTCGGTCTCGATCTACCGCGGAGCCCCTCTGTTGTCCTGTCGGCGACGCACGGTTTGGTCTGCTCAGGGCCGGATCAATGGTTGCTCCTTGCGCGAAAGAGAGCGGGTTTTCCCGATCTCCTCAGTGCGCTTTCGGCTCATGCTGCTGTCATCGACCAGAGCCATGCCAGGGCCGCTCTTCGCCTGTCGGGAGAACGAGTACGAGAGGTTCTCTCGAAGGGCTCGATGGTCGATATACATCCCTCTGCATTTCCTGTCGGGGCCGCGGCGTCGACGAGCTTCGCGCATATTGGTGTGCAGTTCTGGCGTACCGAGGACGGACCGGATGGCGCCGTGTTCGAAATTCTGGTGGCCCGCAGCATGGCGGGGAGTTTTTGGTCCTGGTTCGCCGCGTCCGCAACGGAATTCGGCTGCCGTGTGACAACGGACCGAGGTTGATAGCGCAAAGCGTTTCATCCCGAGCCTCGACCTTTTCTCCATCGCAGTTCGCCTCTCTATCCACGGTAACACGTATGTCCGATCGTTTCATGGTTCTCGCCTTGTCCTGTCCTGATGGTGCAGGAATCGTAGCGTCTGTTTCAAACGCTCTGTTTGAGGCCGGATGCAATATCATCGACGCTCAGCAATTCGGCGATACCGAAACAGGTCGCTTCTTCATGCGTGTTGTCTTTGATCGACTTGAGCAGGCTAAGCCACAGGCCGAAATTGCTGCCTCGATCGAGGATCTCGCCAAGCGGCTCAACATGGCCTTCACTCTGAGGGCGGGTTCGGCAAAGAAGCGTGTGATGCTGTTGGTCTCGAAGTTCGACCATTGCCTGGCTGACTTGCTTTATCGTTGGCGAACGGGCGAGCTGCAAATGGAAGTGACGGCAATCGTTTCCAATCATGCGCTCGAGCATCTCTCCTCGAGCGAACTCGGCGAGTTGCCTTTCTACCATTTGCCGGTCACAAAGCAGAATAAGATGGAGCAAGAGGCGCGTATCTGGGAGCTCGTGCAGGAAACGGGGGCTGATCTGGTTGTTCTCGCCCGTTACATGCAGATTTTATCGGACGGTCTTTCAGCCAAGTTGTCTGGGCGCTGCATTAACATTCACCACTCCTTTCTACCTGGCTTCAAAGGCGCCAAGCCATATCATCAGGCCCATGAGCGAGGCGTCAAACTAATCGGTGCGACAGCGCATTATGTGACCTCCGATCTCGACGAGGGCCCCATCATTGAGCAGGATGTTGAACGGATCACGCATCGCGATACGCCCGAGGATCTGGTCCGCAAAGGCCGCGACATCGAAAGACGCGTGCTCGCCAGCGCCGTGCGCCATCACCTCGAAGATCGCGTGATGCTCAACGGCAGGAAAACTGTCGTCTTCACCGGGTGACTGAAGCTTGCCAAGCTCCATAAAGCGCTATTGTGATGATCGACGGTGGTTTTGAATTATTTATCGGATCGCCAATACGACAAGCTCGGCGCGGCCAACCTGAGAATTCCACCGCTCCATTCGTTCGCGATTGACGAGTGGCTTCTGCCCGTCATTGACGGCCCGTAAGCGAGCAGTGCAAGCCGGGATTTCTTACGAAAATCGTCATGGTGGTGGCGTTGTTACGGCATCGTCGCGACTTCGGCGGCGGGTCTGCCGTCCTAAAGAGCTCCTATCGCGTCCTGCCTCCTTCAAACTCGGGCCCAGCGTTGGTGGAAAGCTGCAGAATCGCTTGGTAAATGCTGCATTTCTTCGTGCCTGGAGGAAATCGCGCGCGGAACTTGTCTCCAACCATTTTAAGGTATGCCGCTTTTCGAAGCGAACATGAAAGCGGATGGGTCCACGCGTGGCAAGCGCAGAGGTCATCTTGTCGAATCGAGGCCAGCAACATGTGCTGCCCGAAACGAAGAAGATGCCAATAGCCTGCCAGCACTGGCTCTCACTGAAATTACAACAGGAGTTCTTGATGTCCCAGAAGGTCATCATCACGTGCGCGATAACCGGTGGCAATACTGCAGTTCTTGCGAAGCACCCGAACATTCCTAAAACGCCATCGCAAATTGCGGATGCGGCGCTGGAAGCTGCGAAGGCGGGGGCCGCGGTCGTCCATATTCACGTTCGCGATCCAGACACCGGTCATGCGTCGAACCAACTAGAACTCTATGAACGGGTCGTGAAGAAGATTCGGGATGCCGCGATTGACGTCGTCATTAACTTGACGTGCGGAATGGATGGCGAGCTGGTGCTCGATTCTATCGACCCCATAAAAATCGGTAAGGCCAGCACACTCAAAAATCCTATGGAGCGCTGTCTCCACGCCATCAAGCTGCAGCCGGAGCTGGCCACTTTGGATTGCGGCACGATGAATTTCGGGGAGCGAATCTTTGTTGGACGTATGTCCGATTTGCGAGAGATGGCGACCCTTATGCGACAAGCCGGGGTCAAGCCTGAGCTGGAATGCTTCGATGTAGGTCACGTGCAAACTGCCAATAAACTCGTATCGGAAGGCTTGATTGATAGTCCTGCTGTCTTCCAATTCTGTCTCAGTACTCCGTATGGCGCTCCGGGGACCCCGCTCGTTCTCCAGGCGATGCGCGAGCTGTTGCCTTCGGGGGCCGTTTGGGCTGGATTCGGCTTGGGCGCTGCTGAAATGCGCATGGTAGGGCAGATAGTGTCCATGGAGGGGCATGTTCGAGTGGGGCTGGAAGATAACATTTATCTTCGACGCGGTGTACTCGCGTCCAACGCCGAGCTCGTCGAGAATGCAGTCGGAATCATCGAACGCATGGGTGCCAGTGTTGCGACACCGGCCGAGGCGCGAGCAATTCTCGGAGTTGTGAAGCGCGGATAGCTACGCTTGGATTGCGCCGCGTAGTTGCGCTATGGGGTAGTGCTCCGCATTCCGGCATCACGATAGCTCGAAGCTGAATGGGTCGTTAGAGAGACAAAATGAACATCGCTTTCACAGAAGAGGAGCAGGCATTTCGTCATGAGATCCGTTGTTTCCTGCTTGATAACGTGCCGGAGGAGCTGCGGCGCAAGCTGGTTGAAGGCAGGCAACTGACAAAAGATGAAAGAGCGGTCGGCGCGTGCATCCTCCATAGGAAGGGTGTCCCGAGCTGGCCAAAGGAATATGGAGGAGCAGGGTGGTCCCCTCTGAAGCAATACATCTTCGAAGAAGAGGTGCGAGCGTGCTCTGCGCGAATTAGGTTCGGTTATGGCGTGTCCCTGGTGGGCCCTGTCATCTATACCTTTGGCAATGAAGCGCAGAAAAATTATTTTCTGCCGCGCATTGTCAACGCTGAGGACTGGTGGTGCCAAGGTTTCTCGGAGCCTGGCGCGGGTTCCGACCTCGCTTCTCTCAAAACCCGCGCCTTGCGCAGCGGCGACCACTACGTCGTTAACGGTCAGAAAACCTGGACAACGGGCGCCCAATACGCCGATTGGATTTTTTGCTTGGTTAGAACAGATCCCGACGCCAAGAAGCAGGCGGGTATCTCGTTCCTCCTTATCGACATGAAGACGCCTGGTGTCAGTGTACGGCCGATCCAGTTGATTGATGGTGGTTACGAAGTCAACGAGGTCTTTTTCTCTGACGTGCGCGTGCCTGCCGTGAATCTCGTCGGCGAAGAGAACAAGGGTTGGGGCTATGCCAAGTTTCTGCTCGGCAACGAACGCTTCGCCGACGCCGGCGTGGGCACATCGAAGGACTTCATCCAGCGCGCCAAAGATGTTGCCGCACAGTGTTGCATTGGTGGCGAGCGGCTGATTGATCAGCCGGCCTTCCGTGAGAAGCTCGCCGCAGTTGAAGTCCAGCTGAAGGCGTTCGAGATTACGCAGTTGCGAGTGGTCACAAAGGCGTCGAAGCAGCAGGAGGGTTCGCAAGACCCTGCGAGTTCCATCCTTAAGCTGAGGGGCTCGGAGGTCGAGCAGGCGGCAGCGGCCCTTCTGATGGACGTAGTCGGGCCGTACGCGCTTCCCGAATTTTTAGAAGAGCAACGAGAGAGTGGGAATGAGTTGCCGATCGGCCCCTCCTGGGCCGGGACGATCGCGCCCACTTACTTTTTCAGCCGCGCGGCGTCGATCTATTCGGGCTCAAGCGAGATTCAGAAGAATATCATCGCAAAGGCGGTCCTCGGTCTTTAGCTCGAGGCCAGGGCAACCTCGCCAGAATTCCGGAGACTTTTTCACAGTGAACTTTGATTTATCGGAAGAGCAGCGGCTCCTCAAGGAGAACCTCGAACGGTTGCTGCTGGATAAGTATGGCTTCGCGAACCGGCGCGTGTATCAGGCGGAAGGTCGGGGCTACAGCGGGGCGATGTGGTCGCACTATCTCGAGCTCGGCCTACTTGCGCTGCCTTTCCCCGAGGAATATGGCGGCTTCAGCGGCGGTGCCGTCGAAACCATGATCGTTATGGAGGCGTTCGGCAACGCGCTGGTTCTGGAACCCTATTTCGCAACCGTGATCCTTGCCGGCGGCATCCTTCGTCACGGGGCCAGCGAGGCACAGAAGGCAGAGTTCATCCCCGCCATCGCGGAAGGCCGGACGAAATTTGCCTTCGCGTATGCCGAGCCGCAGTCGCGGTATGATCTTTCTTGGGTCGAGACGCAAGCAAAGAGGAACGGAGGCGGATGGATCCTGAAGGGCACGAAAAGCCTCGTTCTCCACGGCGACACGGCCGACAGGTTCATCATATCGGCGCGAACGGCCGGAGCGACATGGGAGAAAGATGGAATCGGGCTCTTCATCGTCGACGGCAATACGCCGGGCCTGTCGCGCCGCGGTTATCCAACACAGGACGGTCTGCGTGCGGCCGAGATCAAGCTCGACAATGTGCGCGTTGAGTCAGTCAATGTAATCGGGGATCCGGCAGGGGCGTTTCCAGTCATCTCGCGTGTGGCCGACGAAGCGGTCGCAGCGCTTTGTGCGGAAGCGGTCGGCTCACTTGCTGGAATGCAGGCCATCACGCTCGAGTATCTCAAGACCCGAGAGCAGTTCGGTAGGAAGATTGGTAGCTTCCAGGTGCTGCAGCACAGGGCGGTCGACATGTTGGTCGAATTGGAGCAGTCGCGCTCGATGGCCATGTACGCGGCGCTTATGGTCAGCGAAAGTGACGCGAGCGAGCGCATGCGAGCGATTTCAGCGGCAAAGGTTCAGATTGGCTGGTCGGCCAAGTTGATAGGCCATCAGTCGATCCAGCTCCATGGCGGCATCGGAATGACAATGGAGTACAGCATCGGTCACTACTTCAAGCATGTCGCGATGCTTGAGACGCTCCTCGGCGATACAGATTACCACTTGGGACGACTAGCCGCGTTCGGAGGAATCAATGGCGAGAAGGCGAAGTAGATAGGAAGTTCAAGAAACTTGAGCGTGAGCTGATAGTGGAATGACCTGAGGTCGGCCACCAACGTTGCGTTCGCGCCCAACGTCAAGACGCCGATTGTGCTGGTGAGTACTGCTGTGACCTGAGATCGCTGTGTTCGGCGTCAACGCAGCAGCCTCTATCATCACGCTGCCGAATAAGAACGGATTTTTCGCTGGGACCCCGTCCCAGCAACGACGAGGATGCTGGCCCCACAAGGCCTGCCGTCGGGGCCTCTGAGGAGAAGCCGCCAACTGTGCGGCGTACTACATGGAGCGAGAAGCATGACAGAGAGTTTGGAAAGCAAATCAGGGGCAGGTGAGTTGTTGGCGGAAGTCCGCGATCGCGTCGCCATTGTCACGCTCAATCGGCCTGAGGCGCGGAACGCGTTGTCGGATCGTATGATCGCGAAATTGTGCGAGTTGATCAAGCGCTTCGGTGAAGATTCGGAAGTCGGTTCGATTCTCATCACCGGCGCGGGAAGCGCTTTCTGTGCCGGCTATGACGTAAACGGGATGGGCGAGACAAAAGCCGACCTGACTTTCGAACAACGGGTTGCCAATTTTCGGATCGAACAGCGAAAGCTAAACGGTACGCTGATCGCCATCAGAAAACCGACTATCGCGGCAATTCCTGGTGCAGCAGCGGGCATGGGTCTTGCGCTCGCCCTCGCCTGTGACATGCGAATAGCTGCACGGTCAGCCATGCTGACCACCGCATTTGCGCGCGTTGGTTTGGCTGGCGATAGCGGAATCTCTTGGCTGTTGACCCGACTGGCGGGATTCTCCCGCGCGCGCGAATTGATGTTACTGTCCGAACGGATCGATGCGCAGCGGGCGGAAGCGCTGGGTCTCGTCAACCGCGTGGTGCCGGATGCGGATTTGCTGGTGACGGCATTCGCCTTGGCGGCCTCGCTTGCAACAGGACCACAGATCGCGTTCGGTTTGATCAAGGACAGTCTGGATCATGCTGTGACCTCCACATTCTTGGAGTCGCTGGATTATGAGGCCGAGGCCGTGCTCAGGACAGGACAGACGCTCGATCACAAGGAAGCTGTTCGCGCGTTCGCGGAGAAGAGAAGGCCCATTTTCAAAGGACATTGAAGCTTAGTGTCGTCGAGGTAAGTATGAGTTCTGGGCCGTTCATCGCCGGTGCCGTTGCGGATACAGCGAGCCGGAGCTTTCATCTTCCAACGCCCCAAACGGATCGTTGGCGCTTCGCTCAAGGCGACGAGGCCGGTCCGGCTTGTGGTGCAGTTTCACGTGCGCGATCCGAAACCCGCCACCGCCGACAGATAACGTACTCTATCGGTGAGTGGTGCGGCGCATTAGAAATACGGATGTGAGTCCCTAGTTGGAGCTATCATCTTAGGCTTCGCGCGATAGCGCTCCTCTGCCGCAGAATTGGCGAGCACTCTTGAGTGACTGGAGCATTTAAAAGAGCTGCAGATCCGAGATCTTGCACACTGGATTGCGGACGATGGACTTGGGCGCCTGTAGTGACCGGTTCTTCCAAGTTCTCGATCCTTGTGCCCGATGCGCCGTCCAGACAGGGACAACACTCATGTAGAACTCTGTCGGAGTCGATCGTGCCTCGATAAGGATTTTGTCCAAAACAGACCATAGGTCGCGCAATGTTGGCCCTGACAGCTTTACATAGTATTCAGAAATGTCGGCCAACCTGCGCGCGTGCCGGCCATACGACCTATCTGCGGCCGAATTCGCGGAAAGGACAAAAGGCTTCACTTTAAGCATTAGCAGAAGTCGTCACATGATTCTGGAATAAGTCGCCGCATCATCGACCCAAAGCTCAGGGTCGGCTCTCCCCTGGTTGCACATGAAAGTCGCGTTTCGCCGAATTAACGCAGCATTGCGGCTCAGCGAGGCGCTACATCAACAAAATTCAGCTGTCGCAGACGTGTAGTGTTTCCTGAGAGACCGACGTCTGCCATCAAAGGTCGCCAACGAGCGCAGGAAAGGGAGGAAATGCGCCATCGGAGCAGCCTCAGAAGCGCATGCAGCGCTGTCCCTCGCGGTTTCGACCGTGGGCTCAGCAGACCGCTAGTTCCTGGGAAAGAGCATTGCGATTCGGTACCCGCCGGCGCCGGAACGGCAGAAGCGGAGAATGGGTCGATGTCAGGCAGCAATGGTGCCTTCTTCAAGCTTTTGGGATCCAAGAGACTTGCGGCCGTGAAACGCTACTCGTCGAATATCTCAACTTCGACATCGCCAGCGGTGAGTTCTTGAACGCGCTGGAACCCCTGGGCTCCGGCAGCGACGCCCCTCACGATGCTCACCATTTTCGATGCTCCGACACAAGGCGACTAGGCGATTTCTCCGCATAGACCTGAGAGGAGAATCTTGCCTTGCGGCTCAAGTTTCGCAATGGCGGGGAAGAGATCGCGCGGGTGCTCGAACGTTCGGTGGTAACCATATTTGACAGGGGATTGTTCGCATCGGTGCGACGGCTGCAAGCTTTAACGCCGCCTCGATCCTGGCGGCACAGCACGGAGAGAGTGGACCATGAAAAAATCATTGATAGTTGGGAGCGTCTTGGCTGTGGCCGCTGCGGCGGCGGGGGGGGCGGTGCAACGCGCGCTTGCGGGCGATCACTTGACGATCGTCTCCTGGGGCGGAGCCTTGCAGGAGAGCCAACGCAAGGCGTTTTTCGAACCCTTCTCAAAGGCGACCGGGATCGAGATCACCGACGACGAGTGGGCCGGCGAGGGTGCCAAAATTCGCGCTATGGTCGAGTCCAGGAGCGTGAGCTGGGACTTGGTCGACAACAGTGCGATTCAGACAACCAAACTATGTGCCGAGGGCATCATTGAGACCATCGATTGGAACAAGCTGGGCTTCGATCGTGCCAAATTCGCGGGAGCCGACAAGCAGGATTGCGGAGTTCCAACCGTGGCCGCTCCCAACGTCATCGCCTACGACCAAGACAAACTGCCGAACGGACCCAAGACCATCTCCGATTTCTTTGATCTGGAGAAATTCCCCGGCAAGCGCGGGTTAACGAAGGGTCCTCAAGGCATTCTCGAATGGGCGCTGATCGCTGACGGCGTGGCAGTAAAGGACGTTTACAACGTTCTCAGCACGCCCGAGGGTGTCGACCGAGCCTTCAAGAAGCTCGACACGATTAAGAAGGACGTGGTCTGGTGGACGTCCGGCGCCCAGCATGTGCAACTTCTGGCCGACGGTCAGGTCGTCATGACTCATGCCTGGAGCGGCCGCATCTACGATGCGGTCAAGAACTCCGGCAGGCATTTCCAGATTATGTGGGACGCTCAGCAACCGGAGTGGAATTACTGGACCATTCCCAAGGGTACTCCACGGCGGGATGCGGCGTACAAGTTCATCGCTTTCGCCGCTTCGCCCCAGGTGCAAGCCGCCCAAACTCGCTACATACCGTACGCTCCTAGCAACAAAGACGCCATGACGTTTGTTGATCCGGCGATCCTGCCTCAGCTGCCCACCACTCCCGACCATATGGCCAATGCGCTGATCAGAGACTACGCTTTTTGGGCTGAGAACCTTGACGCGCTGAGTCAGCGTTTTACCGCCTGGCTCGCAAAATAAATCCGAGCAAACGAATTACCGGCCGCGTAGAGGCGCTGCCTGGATCTCCAGGCCATGGGCGCGCTGATGAGCATCACCGGTCATATGGACGGCACCTTGGGGGTTGCCCGATGAGGGGCGGCCCCCCCGTCGTCGACTACGTGATCGGCGCGAAATTTCCAGCCCAATTCCGCCGTGCTCTTAGGCGCGTTCACCCAATTGCAAGCAGTTAGAAGCTTTAGCGACTTCAGTGTTTGCCGGCACCCCGAGCTTATGCGGATGTCCCGCTGCTGCCGCCATAGTTCATAGTTCAGTGCTCCGCACCCGCGCCTTTGCGATTCTCTGCGATCAATGCGCGCCGCTCGCTTACCATGCAAAGGCCTCATCGTTCTTCCACCGAGCAGACAGCTGCAAACTTGACCATTGACAAACCTCCTAGGCAGCATCTGTCTGACCACAACGCTAAGCTGGAGACGCAAAACCTCATGCCTATCCAACTGGGCGCAGAATTGCTGCTCGCGAACTCCGTATATTGGTTAAATCCGCAACTTGCGGCGCTGTAATTGTTTCGGGCGGCCTGACGACAGGTCGAGCTTTAGCGACGTAAAGGGTCGGAATGGCTTTCGCAGTGTACACTTCCTGCCAGTTCTCAACGGCTGGGGGAGCGGTTAGGCTTAGCTCGAGCATCCTAGTCTCCGCTGGAAAGCACGCGGAGTCGGTTACGAGGAGTACGCTGGCTGTGGTTCATATCAATGATGCAGCGCATTTACGAATTGAATGTGAATCCAGCCTGGCTGCGGAAGTGAGCGGTCAGTTCGTGCTCGGTGGCCCGGACTCTATCCAGGTTCTAAATTCACGGCGGCATTTACCTCATGCACGATCTGCCGTTGGAGTGCAGTTGGCTGGACGCTCGCATCGAGCACGCGTGGGGTGCCGCGCCGAAATTTCAGTGCCGCATCTTTTGGTTGCCGCGACTGCCCACGCGCGGAGTCGGATTAATGCTTAGACTGGAACGTCTTCTGCGGCCGAATTCGATCGCGGTGATTGGCAAGACGGCGGCCTATATCATCGAAGAATCAATCAAACTGGGGTTTTCCGGCGAGATCTGGCCAGTTCACCCGACTAAAGACGAGGTTGCCGGCCACAAGGCGTACCGTTCGGTGGCCGACCTGCCCGGTGCGCCTGATGCCGCCTTTCTTGGTGTCAATCGGCAGCTCACAATAGAAATGATCCAGGCGTTGGCTGCGCGCGGGGCTGGCGGCGCCATCTGCTATGCGTCTGGTTTCCGCGAAACGTCTGGCTACGATTCGGACGGCGAGAAATTGCAGGCCCAACTCGTCACGGCCGCGGGCAAAATGCCGTTCCTCGGGCCGAACTCCCTCGGCGTGATCAATTATGCCGACGGTGCGATCTTGTGGGCCGGTCGACACGGCGGTTTCCATTTGCCCCAAGGTGGTCGTGGGATCGGCATCGTGACGCAATCGGGCAACCTGGGTATCGACCTAACCATGCAGAGGCGTGGCCTCCCGATCGCTTTCCTTGTCTCTGTCGGCAATCAAGCGCAGGTCGGCCTTTCCGAAGCGGCGCTCAGCTTGATCGAGGATGATCGCCTCACAGCGCTGGGGCTTTATATCGAGGCATTCGATTCGGTCGCCGGTTTCGAAAAGCTGGCGGCGAGAGCCCGCGAGTTGAAGAAGCCAATAGTCGCGTTGAAGGCTGGTCGTTCCGATCTGGCGCGACAGGCGACGGTGTCGCATACCGCTTCGCTTACGGGCTCGGACGCTGCATCCGGCGCTTTTCTGAAGCGACTCGGCATCGGGCGGGTCGATTCCATTCCCGCTTTCGTCGAGACGCTGAAGCTTTTGCACGTCGGTGGACCCGTGTCCGGCTACCGTCTCTCATCGATGAGTTGGTCCGGCGGCGACGCCATGATCATCGCCGACAGTGCGGAAGGGCGCTTGGTGCACTTCCCCCCGCTGACGAACGAGCATCGTGCTCGCGTCGAATCGGCGCTCGGGCCATTGGTGGCGGTAGCTAACCCTCTTGATTACAACAACTACAACTCGGGCGACGAGCAGGTGATGACCGAGGCCTTCACCGCGATGCTCTCGGGTGGCTTTGACCTAAATATGCTCTTGCTGGACATCCCGCGTGCTGACCGCTGCTCGATTGGGCAGCAATATGGCCGGGCGAACATAAGCGCCTTCGAGGCGGCGCTGAAGGCCGCCAGGGCTAGGGGCGCGATGGTGGCTACCCTGCCGGAGAATATTCCGGAGGACTATGCAATAGGCCTGATGGCGCGAGGCGTTACGCCCCTATGCGGTATTTCGGAAGCTCTAGAGGCAGCTCAAGTCGCGGCGTCCATCGGCTTGGCTTGGCGCGAGCCGCTGGCGCCTCCGCTAGGCATCGAAGGTGCGGGCCGATCAAGCGGCGAATGTGCGACGCTCGATGAAGCTCAAGCTAAAGCAAGGCTGTCCGATGCCGGGCTTCCGGTGCCGAAAGGCGGGCGCGCGTCCAATGGGGTAGAGGCAATCGCCTTGGCCAAGGCGCTCGGCTTCCCCGTGGCGCTGAAGGCGCTAGGAGTGGCCCACAAGTCAGAAGTCGGGGCGGTGCGGCTCAACCTAAAAGATGCCGACGCTGTGAGCTCTGCCGCCCGGGACCTCTCGCCGCTCGCAAGAGGGCTCTATGTCGAACGTATGGTCGGCGACGGCGTCGCTGAATTGATCGTCGGCTTCACTCGGGATCCGGTGTTTGGTCCGGTGATGACGCTAGGCACAGGCGGCGTTATGGTCGAGCTGTTGCGCGACACGGTCACGGTCCTCCTTCCGGCGACACGCGACAATATCGAAGTGGCGTTGCGCAGCTTGAGGCTCTACCCACTGCTCGATGGGTATCGCGGAAAGCCCAAGGCAGACATAAACGCGGCCATCAATGCCATTGCAGCTATCGCCGACTTCGTTCGGAAGAACGCCAGCGAAATCGAGGAACTCGACATAAATCCGCTTATCGTTTGCGCAGAAGGCAAGGGAGCCTTCATTGCTGACGCGCTGCTAGTCCTTGGGGGACAGAATGACTGATGTGATCACCACCCGCCGCGACGGTACGATACTTGAAGTCGCGCTCGATCGCCCGAAGGCCAATGCCATCGATGCGGCTACGTCCCGGCTGATGGGTGAAACATTCAAGGCGTTTCGGGACGATCCAAATCTGCGCGTCGCCATTGTCAAGACTGCTGGTGACAAGTTCTTTAGCGCTGGCTGGGACCTGAAGGCTGCCGCTAGCGAGGCGGCAGGTTCGGACTATGGCGTCGGCGGCTTCGGTGGCTTGCAGGAACTGCGGGACCTCAACAAGCCGGTGATTGCCTGCGTCAATGGTATGGCGGTGGGCGGAGGCTTCGAGCTCGTTCTCTCCTGCGACTTGATTTACGCTTCTGAACACTCCTCCTTCGCATTTCCTGAAATCCGCGTCGGCACAGCGCCAGATGCCGGAACGATCAAGCTGCCGAAACGCATTCCTTATCACATCGCCATGGAGCTCCTGCTCACCGGCCGCTGGATGGATGCGGCCGAGGCACATCGCTGGGGCTTGGTCAACGAGGTACTGCAGAAGGAAAAACTGGAGCAACGCGTCTGGGAAGTCGCGCGGGTGCTGGCCAGCGGCCCACCATTGGCCTTCGCCGCCATCAAGGAGACCGTACGCGTGGCCGAGGCGCTCAGTTTCCAGGATACGATGAACCGGGTGAGACGTCGTCAGCTGGCAACTCTCGACACGCTTTACGGCTCAGAGGACAACCTCGAAGGTCCCCGAGCCTTTGCCGACAAGCGCGATCCGGTTTGGAAGGGCAAATAGTGGCAATGGAGCCGCGCCTCTCCGGTCGTTTCGAGTGGCGCGCAAATACTGAGCGCGACCGCTAATGATCGAAGCTCTCTCGCGCGAGCCGATCCAGAAATTTGGGGAAACTTTCAAAGTGCAAAGCAAGGCAGTTCCGTTGAGCCAGATGCTCGACGTTCTCGTGCCCGAACAGACCGAGGCGGACCAGTTCCGGGGTCACAGTCTCGACTGGGGGATGCCATACGTGTTTGGCGGCCAGTTCGTGGCCCAGGCGCTTGCAGCCGCCGAGCTGACCGTTCGGAAGGATCAGAGCGCACATTCGATGCACGGCTACTTCTTGCGAGCAGGCGACGCGAGCAAGCCGGTTATCTACCAAGTGGACCGCTTGCGCGACGGCAAGAGCTTTGCGACGCGCCGTGTTGATGCCATGCAGGATGGCCGCGCCATCTTTACTCTAACGGCGTCGTTCCAGTGCGAAGAAGCCGCATTCGAGCACCAAGATCTCAAGCCCAAAGTACCCGGTCCGGAAAATCTCCTGTCGCATCGTGAGGTCGTTCGCAAATACGTCGATAGGACCCCGGGCGCGATTGGCAGGGACCTATGGATTGAAAGTGCTATCGAAGTCCGTCCTGTGGGTTTGGACGACATCCTGACCCGAGAGGCAAAGCCGCCGCTTCACCGCGTTTGGTGTCGCGCTGTCGACAAACTACCGTGCTCCCCGGCTTTGCACCGGTATCTGCTGGCATTGTTGTCGGACGTGCAACTGATGTCCGTGGCAATGCAGCCCCATGCGCTCACATGGGATACACCTGGTTTACAAGCCACCAGCCTGGATCACGCCATCTGGTTCCATCGCCCATTCCGAATGGACGAGTGGCTCCTGCACGTCATGGAGAGCCCGTCTGCAAGTGGCGCTCGCGGCTTTGCTCGCGGCCAGTTCTTCACAAAAGACGGTCGATTGGTCGCCTCTACAAGCCAGGAAAGCCTCATGCGCCTGCTCTAGGCGCAGACGAATGGCCGCTCAACAGAGACAAAACACAAAGACGCTGGTGTTGCGAACGGCTGCATCGCAAGTGATCGCTTGCGAAGAATAAGCGCCTTCGTGGAAACCTTGCTGATCGTCCGCCTAATCATTCTGGGACTACTGTGTACGTTTGATTAAGCCGCGCCCTCCCGTGGTCAAGTTGGTCAAGAGAGAGAGCCGGTGCGAACTTCAGTGTGCGGCGCGACGCAATCAGGTCGAGCGAGTTGCCTTTTGAGGTTGTTCGCACACCCGTCCGTTTCTCCGCTTTCATGCATGCAACGGATCACTGACCCTGCCGTTGCCGGCAGGCTTTGCGTCGGCGTACACGTCCTGTCCCCCAGGCACGACTACAGGCAGTGACGCGCTGTTTGAAAGCACGAGTAGCGTCGCGCTCTATCTGAGGAAGGAGTGTTTTCCGAGCCGAACCCTTCAAGACGGGAGGTTGTCCGCCGCCAAGCTAAGCTCTCTCCGCCGAGCTCCATGCCACCGACCTATCGGTGTCGGAGGTGATTTCTTCTAAGTATTCTAACGGTCTATCGACGGCTAACCCGCCGGCCCCCCGGCTATTTCTCGGCCGCAGCATGGACGACCACATGAATACGGCGCGATCAATGCCGCGCGGGTACGCTTATCAACGCCTTGATGGAGGCACTTTGGCGCGACGCGGCCGATTGAGGCATGTGGTCACCAGCCTGTGTTGCGTTCGACAAGTTCGCGGTTGACCAGCATGCCGATTGCATCCTCAACACTAAAGGGCTCGAGATCGGGCATCGGCGCTGCTTCTCGAAGGCCTTGTCAGGCCTAGCCTGATCAACCGCTCGTGGGTTGGCTGGTTGAGAATGCTGGATTGCTTGCTTTGGTTGACGTAGTCGCCCCGTGAGCGCTTGTTTGACGATCTCCCGCACCTTGCCGATTCCGCCGCGTTCGCCTAGCGCTTGGCTAACTCCGACGGACTGATTAGATTATCTATGGCAAGTCGCATAGGGTAGTCCAACAGGTGCTGGCTCGTCTCAGAGGCTACAAGCATCGCGTCGCCGACAATAGGCGTCTAATCTCGCTAGCCAAGGCAAGGTCAGCCTTTCGGCAAGGACTATCGGCAGAATCGACAAACCAAAATCAAAGTGATGACGCTTTGCTGCCGATGAGTCCATTCTTTCCCTGCTCCCGCATCCGACGGCTTCCGCAACAGGCGGGTCGCTATTGGTACAAGTTTATGACCGCGATAGCGGCCCAAGAGTGAACCGGAGCGCGTGACGGATCGGTGCCTTGAAGCGCCGAACGGCGAGATTTTGCAGAAATTGAACATCTTTATGCGGATGTTCGCCCATTTTGGGCGAAGCCTTTAGAGTATTGCGTTGTCATGTTGCTCGAAACGGCCGACCAAGTCCGTACAGGAGAGAGGTTGTGACGTGCTTCGCCAGTCCCCAAGTCAACCAGGAACCCACTAATATGACCCAAAAGGCGCTTACCGTTCTCCTCAACAATCCCTCCGCCGAAGCATATGCGCGGCTTATAGGTGAGCGTTTCCCGCAAGTTCGTACAATCGTGGCCCCAGACTCTAGCCGACTCAAGCAGCACATAGGCGAAGCAGACGTGCTGCTCGCGTTTCATTTCCCAGTTGAGGTATTCGAGCACGCGAAGAAATTGCGCTGGTTCCAGTCCACCGGCGCTGGTGTCGATTCCATCGCGCCGATCCGCGATCAGGTGGGGCACATTACCGTGACCAATGCGCGCGGCATTCATGGTGAAATCATCACTGATTTTGTGATGGCCGGCGCAACGATGCTGCATTGGGATTTCCCGAGGTTCTTGGGCGAGCAGGCCGAACGAAAATGGAATCCGCGCTATGTGGCGCCATTGGCGGAGAAGACGCTCGGGGTAGTTGGGCTGGGTTCGATCGGCGCCACGATTGCGCGGCGGGCGAAGAGCGCCGGAATGACCGTCGTCGGATCAAAGCGGGACATTTCCGTCCCGGTCGAAGGTGTCGATCAGCTCTTCGCTTCCGACGCGCTCCATGATCTGCTGCCGCTCTGTGATTTCGTGGTCTTGGCTCTCCCCGCAACGGCGGACACAGTGGGGCTGATCGGCGCGGCCGAGATCGCGCGCATGAAATCAGGTGCGTTTCTGATCAACATTGCCCGAGGTAGTGTCGTTGATGAGGCGGAGCTGGTCAAAGCGCTTCAGGCAGGCAGGATCGCCGGAGCGATGCTCGACGTGTTTGAGCGCGAACCGCTGCCGCAGGACAGTCCACTCTGGGCCATGCCGAACGTGATTGTGACGCCGCATGTAGCCGGAAGCCCGACGAACTATGCAGAGCGCGTGTTTGGGATCTTTGCTGATAACATCGAGCGGTTCATGAAAGGGCAGCCGCTGAAGAATGTCGTGGATCTGGCGCGCGGCTATTGACACGAATTGCGCAGAGGAAGTGGCCTGACAATGTCCCTGACTTCCTCTAGCATGTTGGGTGCGCGCGCCTGAACATGTAAGGGATGCGTGAAGTCGAGAGACCGCCTGTATTGATGAGGTTCGGTGACATCAAGTCTGGCGCCTATGAGCTTGCCTCGATGGGCTCTACGCTTCCAAACTCGCACGTTACGAAAGATTGCCAAAAGAGCGGGAGTCGGTATTCGGCTCCCGCCGTTGCTTCAGGTAGCGCATCCGGTCCTTGTGCGGGATGTGCTGGGACAGCGCCACTTTCCCGGATGGCAAAGATCCGGAGACTTTCGCCGAGTATTTTGATTCAAGAACGTTCCAAGGCTGCACACCCTGCATAAGTCTCTGGGTGCCACTGGACCAAAAGCTACGCAGCAAGTGCAAAGGTAGGCGCACTCGCCACTATCGCAGCCCACTCGGCCGAGATGTTCCGCTGGGACGCGGTCGCGCGGCGTTGCCATTGCGAGCGCGGGCCGCCAGCCAAAGGGCATCGGCGAGTAAACCTCGCAGCAAAATCCACACCGAGCGACCGAATGATGCGTGCCGATTTCTGCGACGTCGCGCTTATTCGATTGACGCCCTGGCCCGCTGCCCCTGCTTATTAGATTGTGGACCATACACTTGGCGCCTCGCGCTCCTCACAGCTCACAGTCTGACGTCGCGCGCAGGATATCTGCTCGAAGTCGTCAAATATTAGCCAAATTCAGATCGCGCTCGCCGGTACGATAAACTTAGTCGCCGGTTTGGTGCGGCTCAACTCGTGAGCGACCCGTCGGGACGCAGGCTGCGGCGGTACCGAGAAATAGCACGCCGTATGGCGCGATCCGGAAGGTTAAAATCGATGTCTGAAAGGTCAAGGTTCATGTCTGAAGGTGCGACCCCCGTTTGCGAGAGGCTGCCGCGCGCAGTTGGACTGCTTGGGGGTGGGGTGATCGGCGGCGGGTGGGCCGCACGGTTCATTCTCAATGGGGTAAACGTGCGTCTATACGATACGGCGCCAGGTGCGGTCGATCGTGTCCAAGAACGGATCGATAGGGCGCGTCGCGCGTTTCGAAAACTGACGCAGGTGCCGCTGCCAACCGAGGGATCGATGACCGTCGTGGATTCGATTGCCGACGCCGTGGATGGCGTTGATCTTGTGCAGGAGAACGTGCCGGAGCGCCTTGAGCTTAAACAGCAAGTGCTCGCGACCGCGTGCCGAGCGACGCCGCCCGAGACCCTGATCTGTTCTTCGACCTCGCAGCTGCGGCCGACCCTGCTGCAAGCGGAGATGCCACGTCCTGAGCGTCTCGTCGTGGCCCACCCATTTCAACCCGTATATCTGTTGCCTCTGGTTGAGTTGTGTGCAGGCGAGCGCACCGCGCCCGAAACGGTTTCGCGGGCGGCCGAGATATATCGGGCGATCGGCATGCACCCGCTCATTGTGCGCAAAGAGATCAATAATTTCATTGCGAACAGATTGCAAACTGCGCTCTGGCGCGAGGCCCTTTGGCTCGTGAATGACGATATCGCCAATGTCCAAGAAATCGACGACGCGATTCGGTACTCGTTTGCGCTGCGCCTACCTGTATTGGGCCAAATCCTGACGTACTACGTTGGCAGCGGCGAGAAGAATATGCGGACATTCGTCGAAAAGTGGGGCAAGTGGGCCTCAGCAAATAAGGAGCCGCAAACCAAGCTAGGCGAAGCACCGGATTACACAGACGACTTCCTGAGCAAGCTCACGGAGCAGCAACTCGCGCGTGAGGCGGCTGAGAACATGAACATTGCTGAATATCACGAGAAACTGGATGAGGGCGTTGTCAGAGTATTGCAGGGCTTGCGCTCCGCGGAATGTGGCGCGGGGGAAGCGCTCGCGCGGTGGGAGCAGTCGCTGCGCAATCGCATTCCTTCTCCCTGACAAAACTCGCGCGGTAGCCAATACGCCGGATCTGCCGGCGGGGCCCTCGGCTAACGTGGTTCAGTAAACGACCCGGCTCCTCCGGGCCCCGCCATTCGATTGTGCAAGTTCCCGGCGACGTTATTTAAGAGGTCTGTTCAATCTAGTAAATCGATGCGGCTATCGCGTGTAACCGCAGTATCGCTCTATCGCCGTCTGCGACAACGGCATTCGCTTGATGGCTTGAGGTAGGACGAGCAGCTTATTCATTGGCGCTAAGGATGGTTTGAGAATCTTCGCGATTGCCAGTGCGAGCCCCAGGAAGCCAGCTCGGCCTTGTGCCGGCGCATTCTTGGGGGCTCGAGCCGGCGCGGAGGTTGCAATCGTCAGAAACAACAGTGTGGTCGAATCTTCGACGAGCTCCGCAGCAGCGAAAGCGCCAGCCGGGCAGGTGAGGGAAGGCAGGAGATGGGGGGCACGAACAACGCCTTTGTAAGGTTTTCCGATGTTCAGAAAACCTATGACGGCGAAACACTGGTCGTAAAAAATCTCAACTTGGATATTGCTGCGGGTGAGTTCTTGACGATGCTCGGGCCCTCCGGCTCGGGCAAGACGACGACTCTAATGATGCTCGCAGGATTCGAGGCACCAACTCAGGGTCGTATCCTTCTGGAGGGACGTTCCCTCGACAACATGCCTCCCCACAAGCGGAACATCGGCATGGTTTTCCAGAACTACGCTCTATTTCCGCATATGACCGTCGAGGAGAACCTCGCCTTTCCGCTCAAGGTGCGCAAGCTCGGCAAGAGCCAGATCGAGGCCAGGATCAAGAGAGGGCTCGACATGGTCCGGCTCGGCGCCTATGGCAAGCGCCGTCCCGGTCAACTTTCCGGTGGCCAGCAGCAGCGAGTCGCGCTTGCCCGCGCCCTTGTCTTTGATCCTAAGCTCGTGCTGATGGACGAGCCGCTCGGCGCGCTGGACAAGCAGCTCCGAGAGCAGATGCAGCTTGAAATCAAGCATATCCATGAGGATCTGGGCGTCGCCGTGGTCTATGTCACGCATGACCAGAGTGAGGCGCTGACCATGTCGGACCGCATCGCGGTGTTCAACGATGGGGTGATCCAGCAACTCGCCACCCCTGCCGAGCTATACGAGCGGCCGCAGAACACTTTCGTCGCCCAGTTTATCGGCGAGAACAATCGGCTGCGCGGCAAGGTCGTGGAGACGAACGGTACGACTTGCCAGGTGGAGATTGCAGGCGAAGGAAACGTACAGGCGCTGGCGATCAACATAGGGGCGATCGGTCGGCCGACCGTGCTGTCGTTGCGTCCGGAGCGAGTGAGGCTGAACCCTACGCCGGGTTCGCTACCGAATGTCTTCCGCGCGAAAGTTGCGGAGGTGATCTATCTGGGTGACCACGTGCGCGCCCGGGTTTCGGTCTGCGGCCATGATGATTTTGTGATCAAGTTGCCGAATTCGGAAGGCGCGGTGCAGGTCGAACCCGGTGCGGTGATCACTATCGGCTGGACCACGGAGGATTGTCGGGCGCTCGACGCCTCATGACGATGACAGAGGCACCGCCGACACGACGAGCCGCATGTTTGAGAAGCCGCTTCAATCTAGGGACGGCATAGAGGGGGAGAATAAGACGATGAGGACATCCTTGGTGATCGCGGTCGCGTTGTCCGTGATCGGACTTGCGATTAGCGCTCTCGTGCCGCTAAAGCCTGCCTTCGCAGGTGATCAAATGACAATCGTCTCTTGGGGAGGGGCCCTGCAGATGGCGGAGCGCAAGGCCTATTTCGAGCCGTTCTCGAAGGCGACCGGGATCAAGATCACTGAAGACGAGTACAGCGGAGAGGCCGCCAAGATTCGGGCCATGGTTCAGTCCAAGACCGTCAGTTGGGACGTAGTCGACGGGTACTCGCTCTGGATTCCTCAACTGTGCGCCGAGGGTGTGCTGGAGACAATCGATTGGAAAAGGCTGGGCCTCGATAGGACGAAGTTCACAAGCAACGACCAGTCTGACTGCGGGGTGCCCTCGGTCATAGGTTCTACGGTCGTCGCCTACGACAAGGACAGGCTGCCGAACGGCCCGATGTCCATCGCTGATCTATTCGACACCCAGAAATTCCCTGGCAAGCGCGGCTTATGGAAGAGTCCCATCGGCAATCTCGAATGGGCGCTGGTTGCCGACGGCGTGCTCATCAAGGACGTTTACAAGGTCCTCGGCACTCCCGAGGGGGTCAACCGCGCCTTCAAGAAGCTTGATACGATCAAGAAGGATGTTGTCTGGTGGACAGCCGGCGCCCAGCCGCCGCAACTACTGGCTGACGGCCAAGTCGTCATGACTGCGGTCTGGAATGGTCGCATCTATGATGCCATCAAGAACACAGGCAAGCATTTCCAGATCATGTGGGATGCCGCGGTATGGCAGGTGAGCAACATATGGGTGATTCCCAAGGGTGATCCACACTTAGACGATGCCTATAAGTTCATTGCCTTCGCCGCTTCGCCCCAAGTGCAAGGTAATTTGACACGCTACATTCCCTACGGGCCTGCCAACAATGACGCGGCAGCGTATCTCGATCCCGCCGTACTGCCCGATCTTGTGACTGCACCCGATCACGTAGGCAATGCTCTGCACATTGACGCAGCCTTTTGGGCTGACCGTCATGATGACCTAAACCAGCGCTTTACCGCCTGGCTTGCGAAATAAGGACACAGGACAGCGAGGAATTTTCGCTTTCCTCGCTGCCCTTCACCGACGAATTGAAACGAGATGAGATATCGATTGAAGCGACGATGGTGGTCCGAATACGGGAATTTTGGGAGAGCTTGCTCCCCGGTGTTTAAGCTGCAGCGGGTGAGCGGCATCGCAAGCTAGAATCGCCAGCATAGGGATGAGCGCAGCAGGAACGCCAATGCCCCGCCTGATGCATTGAAAAAGCAGCGGTATTGCGCGTTCCACGATGTGCTTGTCAGTCGTTTCGATGTGGGCTGGATGGGAAACATCCAGCTCGGCCTGACAACGCGCTTGTCGCATAGGCGTTGCAGCCCCGTGTCGTTTGAATGTGGTCGTTCCGGTGAGTTGGGATCACGAATTACGGGCCTCAGCCGGAAACTCAGGAGCAGCACAGGATCATTGTTCAGGCTAGTGTTAGACCGCCATCCACCGCTACCGTTGAGCCTGTAACCATGTTGGCACCGAAACCGAGATAGACAATCACTTCGGCAATATCGGCTGGTTCCGCAATACGTTTGAGCAGGGGCTTTTCAATACCTGCGCGCAGTGTCTCTTCTGGCCAGGTCATCCATGGGCTATTAATGAACCCTGGGGCGACGGCATTGACACGTACCTCAGGAGATAGTGCCCGTGCAAGGTTCTTCGTAAGGCTTACGACACCCGCTTTTGCGGCAGCGTAGCCTATGGTGCTGCCGCGCAAATCAAAAGCAGCGACTGATGCAACGTTTACGATCGCGCCCTTTGAAGCTTTCAATGCTGAAGCTGCAGCTTTACTGCATCGGAAAACGCTAACCAGGTTCACCTGAAGAAGAGTGTCCCAAAGTTCTTCCGTCACGAGATCCAGACGCGCCGGTGGAATGGGTTCTCGCACGCCCGGAGCGCCAGCATTGTTTACTAGCAAGTCCAGCCGCCCCAGTGCAGATAATGCGTTGGAGATCATCTCCTTGGCGGATTCCGGATTTCCGACATCGCCAGGAGCCGCGATCACTTTACCGATCGACTCCAGCTCTCCAACTGCCGCCGGTCCCCGTGGATCACCGGGCAAAAAATTCAAAGCCACGACTGCACCGGACTCGACAAGCATTTTCGTAGTGGCAAATCCAACACCACTTGCCGCGCCCGTCACAAGCGCGGCCTTTCCGTTCAGGTTGTAAGAGATCATCGACCTGCCCCTCTCGTTTGATGGCTCCCCACATTAGCTCCCCATTTCGCATCTAGGCCGGCAAAGAACTCGCACTTTCCGCAGAAATCAAGCGACCAACCTTGGAATATCAACGTTCGGCCCGAGCAGACTTTGAAGTGACAAAAGCCGGACAACCTCTGGTTCTTGTACGCTGCCATCACTGATCGGGACGAAGAACAGTCTCGCGGACAACGATACGGCGTCGCTCACCCGCCATCTGCATCTGAACGGAGCGCCATTTGCTGGCGGTTCTCGCTCGACAAAGGGGGAACCGAAATTACATCGCGTCGCAAGTCTGATGGACTAAAACAGAGCGAACTTATTCTAGTCGTCGTAGGTAGATTCGCCAGCCTGCCGACAGCCTAAAGATTCTAACGAACGCCGTTCGTGTTCCAGAACAGCTACGAGCATTTGGGCTTGGGTGTTCCCAATACTGCTCGCGGTGGCGATGCGTGGTTTGTGTCAAGGCAACTCGCTGCCGATATCCGCGAAATGATTAACGACGGATTGCGCATTTTCGCGACGATCATGGCAGAGTTTGCCGGTTTGGCGGCGTGCTCTTCGCAACGTCTCGATTCTACTTATTCACTAGCGGGGGCCAACAGCCGCTGCCGATCCGTGCCAGTACCCGGCCATTTTCCCTTCTGTAAATTATATCAGCTTTCAGCCATTTAGATCGTCTTCCCCTGCATTGGTGCAGAATTGCGGCCTCAGCAGGAGCCAAATGGACCATTTTCAGCTTGAGTGTGCATTTAACATCCTCGCCCGAGATAATAAGCGCTTGTGAGCTAAGTCACAGGGAAAAGACGCAACAAAAGGGAGGAAAAAAAGGGAGGCATGCGCGATATGTCCAGCTTGTTCGGTGTTATCCCGAGTTCGATCGTGCGCCCGTCAAACGGCCATTCGCGCTGGACAAGCAGCTCCGAGAGCAGATGCAGCTTGAAATCAAGCATATCCATGAGGATCTGGGCATCGCCGTGGTCTATGTCACGCATGACCAGAGTGAGGCGCTGACCATGTCGGACCGCATCGCGGTGTTCAACGATGGGGTGATCCAGCAACTCGCCACCCCTGCAGAGCTATACGAGCGGCCGCAGAACACTTTCGTCGCCCAGTTTATCGGCGAGAACAACCGGCTGCGCGGCAAGGTCGTGGAGACGAACGGTACGACTTGCCAGGTGGAGATTGCAGGCGAAGGAAACGTACAGGCGCTGGCGATCAACATAGGGGCGATCGGTCGGCCGACCGTGCTGTCGTTGCGTCCGGAGCGAGTGAGGCTGAACCCTACGCCGGGTTCGCTACCGAAAGTCTTCCGCGCGAAAGTTGCGGAGGTGATCTATCTGGGTGACCACGTGCACACCTAGGTTCAGTCTGCGGCCGGAGGATCGTCGGACGCTCGACGCTCGTGACGATGACAGAGGCACCGCCGACACGACGAGCCGCATGTTTGAGAAGCCGCTTCAATCCTAGGGACGGCATAGAGGGGGAGAATAAGACGATGAGGACATCCTTGGTGATCGCCGTCGCCTTGGCCGTGATCGGCCTTGCAGTGGGTGCGCTTGCGCCGGCGAAAGTCGCCTTTGCGGGCGATCAACTGACTGTCACCTCTGCGGGTGGCGCCTATCAGGCCGCCGAGCGCAAGGTCTATTTCGAGCCGTTCTCGAAGGCGACCGGGGTCAAGATCACTGAAGACGAGTACAACTTCGAGTTGGCGAAGATTCGTTCCATGGTCGAAACGAAGACCGTGAGTTGGGACGTCGTCGAAGCTTATGGGTCGATGACGCTGCGAATGTGCACCGAGGGCATTATCGAGACGATCGACTGGAAGAAGCTGGGCCTCGAACGAACGACGCTTATGGGCGCCGACACTCAGGACTGCGGGGTGCCGACGATGGCCGCTGCCACGGTCGTCGCCTACGACAAGGACAAGCTCCCGAACAGCCCGATGACCATCGCTGACCTATTCGACACCCAGAAATTCCCTGGGAAACGTGGATTATGGAAAGACCCCGTAGGTAATCTCGAGTGGGCGCTGATCGCGGACGGCGTGCCGATCAAAGACGTCTATGAGGTCCTCAACACGCCCGAGGGCGTCGACCGCGCCTTCAAGAAGCTCGATACGATCAAGAAGGATGTCGTCTGGTGGACGGCCGGCGCCCAGCCGCCTCAACTACTGGCTGACGGCCAAGTCGTCATGACCGCTGCTTGGAACGGCCGCATCGCCGATGCCGTCAAGAACTCCGGCAGGCATTTCGAGATCATGTGGGACGCTGCGACGATGGGCTATAACTACTGGGTGATTCCCAAAGGCGATCCGCGGCGGGACGATGCCTACAAGTTCATCGCCTTCGCCTCTTCGCCTCAGCCACAGGCCAATTTAACAGCTTATATACCCTACGGGCCGGCCAACAAGGATGCGATCGCGCTTGTCGATCCGGCGATCCTGCCCAACCTTCCGAATTCGCCCAATCATATGGTGCGTGCTGTGTGGAGCAATCTCCCCTTCTGGGTTGAGAAGGGCGATGAACTGCACCAGCGTTTTACCGCTTGGCTTGCGAAGTAGAACAAGGTCTGGTGAGGAGGACTTCCGTTCTCCTCACCGCCTCGAATGGACGATCTAGCATAAGAAGAGTGGGAGAGGAGTCGATGGCGACGATGGCCGTCCAAATCGCCGGCAGTCCCGACGGCATGCCGTTGCGGATCAGGCTAAAGCGGGTCGAGCGTCGGCGCGGCTTGAGGGCTTTCACCCTTGTCCTGCCGCTCCTGCTGTTCAACCTCGTTGCCTTCGTCTTGCCGATCGGCCGGATGATGTTCAACGCCATCCATGACGATACGCTGCTAGCGCTGATGCCGGCAACTACGACAGCGCTACGCGATTGGGATGGCAAGGACCTTCCCGAAGAGCACGCCTATGCCGCTCTCGCCGCGGACCTCAAGCAGGCTTCTGCGCAGAAAACCGCGGTAGCGATCGGCAAGCGGATTAACTATGAGCTGCCCGGCGTCCTCGGCAAGGTGATATTGAGCGCGCGCAAGGCGAGTACGCTTTCTGCTCCGCCCTACAAGTCTGCGCTGATCGAAACCGATCCACTCTGGGAGCGGCACGAGGTCTGGAGTCTGCTGAAGCGCGGACAATCGGCCTATACGGCCTTCTACCTTCTGCGTTCCGCCGATTACCAATATGGACCCGACAGCCAGATCGTCGCCTCACCGCCAGAGAACGCGATCTTCCGCGACGTCTTTTTGCGTACGCTTGGCATCAGCATCGCGGTGACCGCCGCGACTCTGCTGCTGGGCTTCCCCGTGGCCTATCTCCTGTCGACATTGCCGCCCAGGAGTAGAAATCTGCTCATGATTTTGGTCGTGCTGCCATTCTGGACCTCGCTGCTAGTGCGCACGACGGCTTGGGTCGTGCTCCTGCAGCGGCACGGCGTCGTTAACGACCTGCTGCTGGCGCTGCATATCATCTCGCAGCCCGCGGAGCTCATCTTCAACCGGATCGGCACGGTTGTGGCCATGACCCACATCCAGCTGCCCTTCACGCTTCTACCGATCTACAGCGTAATGAAGACTATTTCGCCCAGCAATGTCCGCGCCGCTCGTTCGCTTGGCGCCGGACCCTTCTACGCTTTCTGGAAGGTCTACTTCCCCCAGACCCTGCCGGGGATTGCCGCAGGTTGCCTGCTGACCTTCATCCTGTGCCTAGGCTACTACATAACTCCTGCGCTCGTCGGAGGACCGGCCGACCAAATGGTCAGCTACTTCGTGGCCCACTACACCAACGAAGAGCTCAACTGGGGTATGGCCTCGGCCCTTGGCGCCATCCTGCTCACTGCGACGCTAATGCTCTACTTTATCTTCAACAAGCTGGTCGGCGCCGACCGAGTCAAGATGGGGTCGTAGCCATGGCCGCTTCCGCCTATGCCTCGCCAATAGAGAGGGGCTGGTACTACCTGCACCGGCTGATCTGTGGGGCGGTGCTGCTGTTCCTGATTGCACCGATCCTCGTGATCATCCCGCTCTCATTCAATTCAGTCCCATTCTTCACGTATCCGATGCCGGGTTTGTCCCTTCGCTGGTATCATGAGTTTTTCTTCAGCGGCCGGTGGCAGGGCGCGCTACATAATTCGATCTTCGTCGCAATATCGGCCACGTTGCTGTCGACCGTGCTGGGGACACTTGCCGCGCTTGGGCTCAGCCGGCCGAATTTCCCCTGCCGCACAGCGGTAATGAGCGTATTGATCTCTCCCATTATCGTTCCGGTCGTCATCACCGCGGTCGGGGTGTACTTCTTCTATGCAGATGTAGGGCTGCTTAACACCTTTGCTGGATTGATCCTGGCGCACACCACGCTGGCCGCGCCGTTCGTTGTCATCACCGTGACTGCGACACTAACGGGCTTCGACCATTCTCTGACGCGCGCGGCGGCCGGGCTTGGTGCGCGGCCGATCACAGTTTTCTTCAAAGTGACCCTGCCACTCATACTCCCAGGCATGATCTCTGGTTCGTTATTCGCTTTCATCACCTCCTTCGACGAGGTGGTGGTCGCCCTCTTTGTGGCCAGCGCCGACCAGCGCACGTTGCCCAAGGTGATGTTTTCCGGCATCCGCGAGCAAATCAGTCCGACCATCACTGCCGCCGCCACGGTGCTGATCCTGTTCTCCATCCTGGTGCTGGCCACAGTTGAGCTGCTGCGCCGACGGTCGGAGCGGCTGCGCGGGATCCGTAACACCTGACCGCATGTTGTGACGTTCTTTTCCATCTCATGACGCTGCCTCATCAGCGTCATGCACCGCCACGCTATTCACCGCATCGGCCCTCCTGATAGCGCCAAACTCTGCAGGGGGGGGTGGGCTGGCCTGCCAATTCCTCGGCGACCAGATCCAATGATGAATGTCGACCAAAAATGGCGCCTCGTTATGAACGGGGCAGCCATGTCCATTCGCCTGTAGAGCGCAGGAAGTCCTCAAAAACAGGCCCCAAGTCACGGGATTTAGTCATAAATTGCCGATGTTTTGCATTAATCAACATCGACGGCGTTGCTAATTTCAGAACTCAAGAGTTTGTGAAGGTCACCAGGGTTGACCAATAGAACAGCTCGGCAGGAGGCGGTCGCACTATGACCAAGCACGTACCCGGCGTCTCCGAAATGTCTGAAATTTCCGTCCGTGCAGCTTTCGCGCGGACAGCTCACGGACCACAGCCGAGAAACCATCACGTTAATACACCTCGCGCGAACACGCGGTTCTTCGTCAAGAATGCGATCCTGGCAGCCCTTTCCTTGGAGGACCTCGCGGCGCTAGGTGAGTTCCTAGAGCCGATCGTACTCAGAGAGCGTATGCTCCTGCAAGAGCCAAGAAAGCCTCTTGATCACGTCTATTTCGTCGAGTCCGGCCTCGTCTCCTTAAGGATTGTTGCGCCGGGAAGCATCCTTGAGACGGCTGTAATAGGTCATCGAGGTGCGGTCGGAGCCACGGTGTTATTTGGAGCGCATCTTTCGACCCATCAGTCGGTTGTCCTCTTTCCGGGAAGCGCGCATAGGATACGCATCGAAGACTTGCAACGCCTGATGGATCGGTCTCCTGCTCTCCGAGAGCATCTGCTTCGGTACGTGCAGGCGCTGAGCTTGCATAGTGCTCAGACGGGGTTGTGCGGCGTTCGGCACGATCGCGAAAAGCGCCTTGCATCTTGGCTTTGTTTAGCCAGTGATGCAGTTGCTGCTCATGTTCTCCCGGTTACTCACGAATATCTCTCTTCCGTATTAGGGCTTCGCCGGGCAGGAGTTACCGAGACGCTGATCCGCTTTGAAGGACAGAATATAATTCGCAAAACGCGCGGCGTCCTTCAGATCGATCAACGTATCTGCCTCGAACATAGGGCATGCTGTTGTTACAAAGTCATTTCGGGCGCTTATGCTTCAACCGAGCCCGCGATTTCAGAAATCGAGTCAGTCACTAAAAAAGAAACTCGAGGGCTGTTGCTCTCGAGTTGAGACAATAAGCGAGGCCCACAATTATCCAGCTTGCGTCGGGACGACGGTCTCCCGTGCCGGGTGGACGCGCTGCCAATCAAGCAGTTCGAGCAGCGCCGATAATTCCGATGCCGACAAACGCATTACGCCATCCTCGATCTTCGGTCGGCGGAAGACGCCTTTCTCGAGCCGCTTGACGAACGGGCACAAACCTGTCCTGTCCCAGAAGATCAACTTGATCCGATCCGCGCGCTTGGCACGGAACACATAAACAGTGCCCTAGAAGGGATCGGCCTTCATGTGTTCGCGCACCAACATTCAAATCTCTCCATTTCCTTGCGGAAGTCGACCGGCTTGGTTGCCATGATCACCCGGACATGTGGATCTGCGCAGGTGCCTTGTCAGGAGTTGCCTTGGGCGGCGGCATTGGAAAATGCCTTGCTGAGTGGATTATCACGGGACGTGGTGCCATTCTCATCCAAACCGTTGCGCCGACGCGCTTCAATGGTGAAGATCCATCTAATTTGCAGGCTCGAGCCAAATCGGGCGTGCCACGTTCGCCGGTGGCTTGACAGTATTTGGCATCTTTCTAGGCGTCTTGTTCCAGGAACTCCTGCTCATGCTGGGAAACGCCTCTGTGATCAAGTTCTACGGAGCGCATTCGATGTCCTGCGCGCAGCTGGAGCGACGTACCTCGCCTATCTTGCCTACAAGAACTTTCGATTCTTCTTTTCCAGTAGCCGACCCCGCTTGAACACCGTTTATGTAAAGGATTCGAATGTCATCCTTCAGGGGTTCGTGACAAACATTACGAATCCCAAGGTTATACTTCTCCTATTGTGCCTTCATTCCTCAGTTCAACGCGGCTGATAGGGGCAATCTTGGACTGCAGATCTTGATTCTTCTGACCACCCTCAAGTTGAACGGCGTGCTTTTCAACGGACCGGTCGCGGTGCTAGCTGGTTACACCAAGCGCCGTCTGTCGCATCGCGATTCGCTTGTGAGCTGGAGTGCGTTACTCGCCGGCATTGTCTCCTCATCATCGCAGCCATTGTCTGGATTCAGATTCCATTCAAGTGGTTAACTTGGAGAACACCATGCACATCACCGAACAAATGAAGACCATTGCCGCCAACCACTCGGTCGGGGTTGTCGGCACTGTCAATGCTGACGGAACGCCAAATGTCTCTCCAAAAGGCACAATGGTGGTTCTGGACGACGATACGATCATCTTCGGCGAGATCGCGTCGCCAATCACTCTGGCTAACATCATTGAGCGGCCGGCAATGGAGATCAACTTCGTCGATGTCTTGGCGCGGCGCTGCTTTCGTGCCAAGGGCGAAGCTGAAGCGCTGCCCAAGGGCAGTCAAGAATTCAACGCGCTGCGGCCGCATTTCGACCGCTGGGGTGAACTGGCCGACCCTATCCGCCATATCATCCGCCTGCGAGTGACCAAGACGTCGGTCGTCGCTACCCGCGCTTACGCGCTAGGCAGAAATGAAGAAGAGCTTAAGGATCATTGGAAAGCTCATTTCGCTAACCTCACCTGAATCCCGTAACTAGTCACAATTCGCTTGGCCATGGCCTCGAGTGCTTGAGCGCGATACACCCAAGTCAGTAGCTGATCGATGTCGCGGTTTTGAAGTCCGTTGACGATCCTGGTCAGGACATCGGTGAGCCAGGCGAGCGGATCGATGTCGTTGATCTTGCAAGTCTCGACCAGGGACGCGACGACGGCCTAGTGTTCGGCACCACGGTCGTATCCGGCAAACAGTCCGTTCTTGCGACCAAGCTTGATGCCACGGATTGATCGTTCGACGGTACTGATCTCGAGTTACATATGGCCGTCATCGAGGAGCGCGTCAGACCTTCCAAGCGCGAGAGGGCGTAGTGGATGGCCTCGGCGAGCTTTATCTTCTACTGATGAGAGCCAGTTTGGCGCGCAGCCAGCCCTTGAAGGCGTCAGCCAGCGACCGGCTTTTCTGCTGCCGCACGAGGCGACGTTCCTCGACGCCGCGGCCGTGGATCTCCTTCTCGATCGCATAGAATGCGGCAATGTGCTTCAGGGCTTCGCTTGCGATTGGAGCAGGGCCGGCTGTCGCGAGTTCGTAGACGTTAAGCCGCATGTGCACCCAGTAGAAGTTGAGATCGACTCGCCAGGGCAAGCTTTGGGTAGGCGTTGTAGCCATCGACCTGCAGGACGCCTTTGAAGCCCGCAAGATGACTGAACACCCGCTCGGCTTTGCGGTCGGGTGCATAGACATAGGCGATGCGGATCGAGCACTGGCACGGTCACAGTAAAGTCGCATCGCCACGCAGGCGCATCCCACGCCAGCCGGGTATCCTTGAGATATTCACGGTCGCCCGCGCGTCTGCTGTGTTGATCGTACGAAATGTACGGCTGATGATATTCAAGGTACTAAACGGACGCTTGTGACGCCGCTAGAGCACGTTAAGCAGGAGAGCGCGCCTCTCCGTGCGTTTCGTACAAACGTTTCACTCCAATAATGAACGCAATCTGTCAACGTGACAACGCGAGCGGCGGAATGGTCCGCGCCGCGACGTCACTGGTTCGCTCTACTGGGTGGCCTTCGAACAAGGCCTGTCGTCGAAAATGCTTGGGGGCAAAGATGGCCAGTTTCTAAATGAGGCTGTCATCTTGAAGTTAAACATTGGAGGTCTTTTATGAAGATGATGAAGAGCCTTTTGCTAGGTTCGGCTGCGGGTCTGATCGCAGTAGGCGGAGCACAGGCTGCCGATCTCCCCGTTAAGGCCAAAGCGGTCGAGTACGTGAAGATCTGCTCCCTATATGGTGCTGGATTCTACTACATTCCTGGCACCGACACCTGCATTCAGTTGGGCGGCTACTTGCGCGCTGAGATGGGGGTGAACACGAACTCGCTGGTGACCGGAAATATTGCAGGCGCTGGTGGCGCGCAAAATCGGTTCACGAACGCCTTCACTTGGCGTGCCCGCATGCAGCTCAATGTGGATACGCGCACGGCTACAGAATACGGCCTGGTCCGTACCTATGCCAACATAGCAGACACTTGGACGGGCGACACCTACGCGGGCACTGGAGCTGGAGGGACCGTCTACTCGCTGAATCCGGGTACGACTAATGGCGGTGCGCCGGGGAATGGGACGGGAGGTGGTGTCGGCCTCGGCTCGATCGGGCTCTACTATGCGTTCATCCAGTTCGCTGGGTTTACGATTGGTAAGGCGCAAGGTGCATTCAGCATGCCGTGGTCGGCCTATCCGGGCAATAACTTCGACGGTCTGGTCGGTGGCGGTGGCAACTGCTGTGGTGTCAACCAGTTCACCTATACCGCCCAGTTCGGTGGTGGTGCATCTGCATCGTTTTCGGTGCAAGATCCGACCGCGTACACTCAAGCTGGCGTACAGAACGTCGGCATCGGCGCAGGCGGAATTGGCACTGCTGCTCTCGGTCCGTTTGGAACAAACGACCTGGCCGGAACAACTGCTCCTGACCTCGTAGCTGCGGTTAGTGTCGATCAGGCCTGGGGCTATATTCAAGGCTCAGTCGCTGCACATGACAACCATGCCGCCTACTACGGTGCCACCGAACCTACTGGCCATCCGAACGATAAGTGGGGCTGGGCTGCTCAGCTGGGTGTCTCGATCAAGAACATCCCGACTGGGGCTGGAGATACGATCAACGTTTCAGGCGTCTATACGGACGGAGCGACCCGCTATAACTTGTCCGAGTATGCCAGTCAGGCTTCCGGCGCGACGGTCTTTGGCGGCACAAATCTACCTGGAGCCTACCAGAGTATCGCTTTCGGCTTGGCGCCCGACACAGTGTTCGGAAATAACGGAGGTTCTCAGCAGCTGATCCAAACTTGGGGTATGCGCGGCGCGTATAACCACAATTGGGATCCCTACTGGAGCAGCTCACTCTACGGCGCATACGCTCGCGTCAGGTACAGTGACGGTGCCAAAACCTTGATTTGCGGCAATGGTGTTACCGGCGGCTCATTCCAAGCCTATTACGGCGCGGGTGTCACCTCATGCAACCCGAACTACAGCATTTCGCAGCTTGGTTTCGTTACCAGGTGGACACCCGTGAAGAACCTGACGTTCTCGACTGATCTTACCTACACTCATCTCGCTCAGAATATGGCGGGCACGATCGCTTACCCTGGCAGCAATTCCATCGGTAAGCCAGCAACCACTTACGAACTCAAGAGCCAGGACACCTTTACCGCCCTGCTCCGAGCTCAGCGCAACTTCTGATTAGATTAGCAGCAAAGGAGAAGCACCACACCGACGTTAACCTCCAAGGAAGGCCTCCGGTGTGCCCATCGGAGGCCTTTTCCTTTTTGCAGAAAGCTTCCGTCTATCTCCGTTGCCGTGCCGTCGGAATTTCTGAGATCGCCGTGCGGCCGGCTACTGTTTTTCGACTGGACCCTTAGCGCAACAACCGCTGGACCAATTGGTGCGCATTCACCGAGCAGCAGGTCGCCGGGCGCAACAATCTGGCTTTCCCAATCACAGAGGCTTCCTAAGATCTGCGCAGAGAATGCGCGCGACGCGGCTCAGCTACCGATCGTAACTGGCATGAGCTTCCGCATCGGCCGTGATTAGCGGGCCGTTGGTAGCGGATCGGCATCCAGTACTGTTGCAGCACTTCGACTGCCGCCAGAATGCTAAGGTGGCATTAGAGAAGCCACTGTTCTCACCGACTGTTTTGGCCGTGCTTCGAGCAGCGGACGGTCCTCATCGTCGCGGCAATGCAGCAGAATGGGCTGTGACAGACCGTGATGGAGATTGCTGGCGTCCAGCAACTGCACACCGATATCTTGAGCCGCATCGCAGCGTAGAGGCCTTGGCACCAGGGCCGTGCATCGATGTAGCCACTGGCTCCGCGCTGATGCATCGTCCGGGGCGGTCGACAGGGTGTTGTTGATCTCGTTGTGGCGCAGCGCGACGGCCGCAGCGGACTCTAGGATGCCGCCATGGTTGAATGCGTGGCGTCGACGGCGAGTACCGGGCAGATCCAGACGGGCGGCCTGATCGACACCGGCCCGGTCAAGATCGCGGCGACGTAGCCGTCGAGCACGGAAAGTCTAGTGGCGACGGGGTGCCGCTCGGCACGCGCCTGCAGCCAGCGCTCGAGTTCGTCGAGCGACATCGCGGCTGCCGCTATCGATGGTGAAGAAGATGACGAACGGCGGCGCCGATTGATGGTAAGCGTCGTTCCGCTCCCACCTTCTCGCGGCGCGTGGGATAGCGAGTTCACGATCTCTTTGAAGGCTTGTGTCCATGCTTGACCATAGGCTTAAGTCGGACACCGGACCGAAGACATCGGCGAGGTGCTGGACGTCGTCCCGGCGATCCTGCGGGTACTGCGCACGATTCGTCACAAATACGCCTGCCGCGGCTGGACCGGTCAGATCGTATGCAATCAGCGGTCGGTGGCTCCGCCCGGATACGTGCCCCTCCCAGCTCTATCTCGATCATCCGCCAAGCTTGCCTGGGGGCGATGCCATCTGCGGCAGCTCCTTAGGCGCGGACGCTAAGTGGTCCGGCTCGTCTGCCGTCGCCGGACCGCTCTCGTTCGCAATAAATCCGCTGGATTCCTGATTGCCACTGATAGCGGCATCGGAGAAAGTGCAATATCCGCAGGTCTCGGCGACCCCTCCGAATGAACAATTGAAGAGAAACCGAAGCCGAACTTTTCGCACGGCGCTCTGGCTCTCCAGGGAAGAGTAAAGCTGCCAAGAGTGCTCAGAACCTATATCGCAGGCCGAAAACATCGTGGTGCCAACTACGGCGTCAGCAGCTAACCTAACCCGAATCTCACGCCGCAGCTAGTCATCACATCCCGATAGCGCTCGTGTCGCACTCCGCAGGCCTAGAGACTCCCACGGCACGGCACGACTGTTATGGCTTGTGGGCTCACAAAGCGAGCTTGGCAACAAACCGCAATTTGCCGCTGGTTAACACCAGCAGCAAAAAAAGCCCTCGACCGTGAGGGCTTTTTCGACAAATGGCGTCATGCACCTTCGAAGGACAGTCGAAAGGAGACAACAGGCTAAGTGAGACTACTCAGCCACGAACATAGTGACTAGCGGATCGGGACCGGCCCCACGCGACGCGTGACCATGCACTTTCTTGTCGAAGACGGCGCCAGCGGGCAGCACGTCCGCAGCATAGAAGCAATCACCAGGTTTGAAAATCCGAGAACTTCCATCCTGCAGAATAATCTCCATTTGCCCTCCGAGAATGATTATCCAGCACGCGCTGCCCATGCAATGGAAGTCGTAGCTAAAGTCTGCAGGGCTCTTGCGCAGCCGGTAGCTACTGCACGCGACAGGTGGCGAGAGGCGGCTAAGCGGCGAGCCTTCGGAGAGATCGATGTTCTCTTCACGAAAGCGTGCGCGGCCGTCGGAATCGGTGAATAGGATAATCTTTGTGAACACGCTCATAAATGCCTCGTAGTGACTCTGGTTAGCTCGCTCAATGAGTAAGAGCGCGGATAGATTTTGATGTCGCTGCAACCGACGTTTGCTGCGCCTAGTGCTCATTGCATCAAATCCAGTTGCGCAAGATATGGGGTCCCCTTGAGCGGAAATGAGCTAATACATCGTCTCCTTCGACCGAATTCTGCGCCAATGTCCCGACCTCCGATCAAAATCGTCGAGCGGGTGATCTTCGGCGAGTCCAACACGAAAAACTGCTCAAAATGATCAAGCATCACCCATGGTCGCGCCCGACTGACTCGTGCCGCAAATCGGTGGTGTTTTGCGGTCCGAAAATTCTCAGGAGGCCGAGGCGCTGGGGCGTTGGCCCTCAAGGCTCAATTCGAACTGATGGAGAAGGCCAGGTGAAGACGGTCGACGACATCGGGCTGACGGTATGATCTACCCCCTTACCCAGGCTATGCACTCATCGTCACCCGCGACGCAAAGTACGTGATGTACTTGCAGATCTACGACTCGGGTCCGTCAACTTCGTGTTCCTGCAGCAGGCGACTGAGCAAAGGCGCCGAATAACAAGGCTCAAGACCCGCCAACGACCTGATGACGATTTCGTCGCGAGATCCCCCTTACGATGCGCCTGAGATTGTTAAAACATGCGGTCCGCTTCGCTCGGAATGCTGGCTCGGGTCATTCGACAAATGCACGATGCGTGAGATCAGGTTCATTTGTATTCTCTTTTTTGCTAAACCCGAACTTAGGCGTTTAACACGACGCACTGTACGTTTCTCTATCTTGACCTGCTGAAAAGCGCGCGAATGCGGTTGATGGGGGACGTGAGGCTCCGGGACAGGCTGTCTCGTCAAGCTTCGTCTGGAGTCTCGATCGGAATGGCAAATCCAGCCTTTACGCGGTCCATCACGACCATGGTCTTGAAGCCCTTGATGTCGGAATTTTCATAGAAGAAGCGCCGGGTGAACTG
>NZ_JAVAYM010000158.1:0-455 GCF_054185205.1 Bradyrhizobium sp. 14AA
TGCCAACTGGACCAGTTAAAGCCGTGAAGACAGTTCCTAATATAGGTACTTTAGTCGATAAAAAACTAATTAATCCATCAGCCTTTGCAATACCAGCTAATAGTGGGGCTAATACAGTTACTGCATTGCCAATTGTACTTATAAATGCGCCTAATCCAAAAACTACAGGACCAATTGCAGCAGCAATACCACCGAAAATAACAATTGATCTTTTAGAACCATCACTTAAATTGGAAAACCAATCAACCGCTATAGATAGCTTTTTGATTAATTCTTCCATTACTGGTGCAAACGCACTTTCAATAGAAGTCCATACATCAGCACCTACTAATTTTAATTTATTCATTGCTACTTTAAATCTTTCGGAGCCACTTTCAGAATCTTTAAACGTTTGATTTACTGTGCCTTGGGAATCTTCGATAGTTTTTAAAAATTCTTGATAACTAAAACGACCA
>NZ_JAVAYM010000159.1:0-455 GCF_054185205.1 Bradyrhizobium sp. 14AA
AAGGGCCGCCGCTTCCTCCAGCCCGGCGCGACGCTGCGCTATCTGGCGCAGGAGCCGGACTTCTCCGGCTTCGAGACGACCCTCGCCTTCGTGGAGGCCGGCCTCGCGCCGGGCGACGATTCCTACCGCGCCCGCCACCTCCTCGAGAGTCTCGGCCTCACCGGCGAGGAGCATCCCGCCCGCCTCTCCGGCGGCGAGGGACGCCGCGTGGCGCTCGCCCAGGCCCTGGCACCGGAGCCCGACATCCTGCTCCTCGACGAGCCGACCAACCATCTCGACCTTCCGGCGATCGAGTGGCTGGAGGAGGAGTTGAAGGGCACGCGCTCCGCCCTCGTCCTCATCAGCCACGACCGCCGCTTCCTCTCGGCACTCTCCCGCTCCACGGTCTGGCTCGACCGCGGCGTGACGCGCCGGATCGAACAGGGCTTCTCCGGCTTCGAGGCCTGGCGCGATGC
>NZ_JAVAYM010000160.1:0-455 GCF_054185205.1 Bradyrhizobium sp. 14AA
GAAAACATTGGTGTAGAAAATCATGAGGAACGAATTCACCAAGTTGAAGGTGAAATTGTTGCCCACATCGCCAAGCGCGTAGCCAATCATGTCGCGAATATCGAAATCGCGAGCATTCACCGCCTTAGCCTTCTGGCCTTTCGTTGTGATGGTCGACATTGACAACCCTCTATGCTATTTAAGGCTGCGACGATTATCGTCACAGCATTGTGGACAGGCAGCATCGCCTTGTCTAGAGATTCGCACCGGAGTGTCAAGAATTGCGATGTTTTGCCATGGTTTGCACCCTGTGTATTACGGGCCTGGACCAGGTAGGTTGGCGATAGAATCAGACCATGGGTGTAGACGAGGAGTCCACCGCACCGGTTACCATTAGCGACGTCGCGCGGGCTGCCGATGTTGCTCCGTCAACTGTCTCTCGAGCCTTTTCTCGTCCGGGGCGGGTGAGTGTCAAG
>NZ_JAVAYM010000161.1:0-455 GCF_054185205.1 Bradyrhizobium sp. 14AA
AAGTCTCGTGGCGCGCTTCTTCGACCGGCGCGGTTGTTTCTGGAGCCCACACGCCCGAGCGAAACGCAAACTCGTTGCGCAGTACCGTCGCGGCCGGCGGTTCGTCGAAACCGTTTGCGATCTGTACGTTGGATATCGCTCGGTCCCGCTCCACGACTTTGTAGAATCGCTCTGCTGATTTCGCAGTGGCGGGGTCAGCCTTTATTTTTGCAGTCATATCCTCGAAGAGAGCTCGGTCTTTAGCGCTCAGCGATACCTGCTGAACCTGAGGCTTTAAGCTCTCGCCGATGTAAGTCGATAAGCCGGATGTGCCGATTACGACAGCCAATCCGATGGCGGCTTTCTTCAGGTAAGGATATTCATCCGCGCCATCACTAATAATTCCGACTTGGTCGTCGACTAAGCGTAAAAGCTGTCTAAGCGATCCTTCTTCGCGCCCAAGTAATTCGACCCGG
>NZ_JAVAYM010000162.1:0-455 GCF_054185205.1 Bradyrhizobium sp. 14AA
CTTCGAGACCTTTCGGGGCGCGACCGGGTCGCTGGCGGGGAAAGTATCCTCCAGCGCTTCGTCGAGCCAGCGGTCGAGATCGGCAGGCGGTTTGGGGTCGTCCGGCGGCGGTGAATCGGTTCGCGGAGTGTCGGCCTGTTCCATCAGATCCTCCTGCACAACGTGCGGATGGCTGTCGCATCCGTCACGCCAGCGATCATGGTTGCAGATAGGTAGCCGTCCCCGTCGCGGCAACGCGAATGGAGCTACGATCCATTCCCTCGGCGCGGCTTAGAAGCCGATCGGATCAAGGAGATCGATCGGCGCCGGGTGAAGGGCTGGTGTCTGCACCGTGAATTTGTACCCGTCCTGCGTGGCGCGTGAGAAGAATGCCGCGAGGCTGTCCGTGGCGTCGTCCCACTGGGGCGACAAAGGCTTGTTGTCCCTGGCCTGTTGATCACGCGTGGTGGCGCGTT
>NZ_JAVAYM010000036.1:0-58452 GCF_054185205.1 Bradyrhizobium sp. 14AA
CCCTTGTGCATGTCGAAGGACACGCCGTTGAGCGCAATGATGCCGCCGAACACGACGCTGACGTCGCGAACCGCGAGCAGGGGCGATGTCCCCTGCGCGAGCTGTGCCTGCGTCATCTCGTCTCGCCTTTGTCGTTCAGCAGCTTGGTGGGCGACCACGCTCCGCAACGACAACGGCTATCCGATCCCTTCCGCTTCTCGCGCACTTTTCCCTCCTGATTGTGTCATTGTTTTTTGGGATTTGACGCCGCAGCTTGTGCGGCATCTCCTCCAATCCTCGGCTGCTCTATAGAGCTATCCAGGCGTTTCGATATTCAGCTCAAGGTCGCAAAGGCAGACCGATCGAAGGCCATCAGCTCATCGGCTCGTCCGTCGCGCACCTTCAAGACCCATTGCGAATCCTGAAGTAGCGCCCGGCCGACGGCCACGAGATCGAATTCCTCCCGGTCCAGACGACGGACCAGTTCGTCCAAGGATGCCGGTCGCGAGCTTTCTCCGCCGTATGCAGCGATGAACTCACCCGTCAGTCCCACTGAGCCGACCGAAATCGTCGGCAAGCCAGTCACCTTTTTTGCCCAACCGGCGAAATTCAGATCCGAGCCCTCGAATTCCGCCTCCCAGAAGCGCCGCTGCGAGCAATGAAGAATGTCAACTCCGGCTTCACGCAGAGGCATCAACCACGCCTCCAATTCGTTCGGCGTGTTGGCAAGCTTCACGGCGAAGTCCTGCTGCTTCCACTGGCTGATCCGAAGCAATATCGGAAACTCAGGGCCGACCGATTTACGCACCGCGCGCACTATATCGGCGGCGAAACGCGCCCTCCCGGGTAGGTTTCTGCCGCCATACGCATCTTCTCTGCGATTGGTCCCTTCCCAGAAAAATTGGTCGATCAGATAGCCGTGCGCTCCATGCAGCTCGACGGCATCGAAATTGGAGCGCTTGGCAGCAAGAGCGGCGTCCGCGAAAGCCCGGATGGCGTCCGCAATGTCCTCATCGCTCATCGGAACGCCCAGATTCTTCTCGGGTCGCGAAAGCCCGGAAGGGCTGTCGTAGTCGCCTGGGGGCTGCCAGTCCTTCTCGCGCGTGCGGACGGCGCCGACGTGCCAAAGCTGGGGCGCCATCAGTCCGCCGGCCCCATGCACTTCGTCCACGACGCGACGCCAGCCGGCGAGTTCCTGTACGCCGTGAAACCGAGGGACGTTCGGGTCGTTCAAAGAAGCGGGGCGATCAACCCCCGTGCCCTCCGAAATGATAAGTCCGACCCCGCCTTCGGCCCGGCGGCGGTAATACTGCGCTACGTCTGCGGTAACAATGCCATTTGGAGAGAACGAGCGGGTCATCGGCGCCATAACGACGCGATTTGGCAGGTTCAGGCCTTTATAGGTGAACGGCCGAAAAAGAACATCGATCGCCATTTGCGCTCCAGACTCGCTCTAACCCAGCGACGTTCGGTGCGAGCCATTGATCTCGCGGTTGCGATTCGGAGTACGCCCATCGACGATCATCACCTTCCCCCCGCTTCGGCGAATTCTTGGATGGCTCGTTTTTGGGGAGTGCTTACAACTCCCCACGAGCTTTGCTCCAGCGAATTCAGCGGAGCCAAGCTTCTATATAGTTCTAAATAAGAACTGTCAATGACACTACTTAAAGCAATCAGCTATGGACGCAGCCTGCAGGCAATATGCCGCAGTTCCTTTTGGGAATTTTTATGATCGAGGCCGACTTCTCTTCCAGTGATTTCAACTACGCTGGTCGGGGCGTGCGGGGCCTCACGAACCTGTCGGCGGCGCTCTTCGAAACTACCTGCGCGAACGCGGGTCGTCGCCCGTCAGGTGTCCATTATTCTCTTCATCGTAGCCCTTTGCATTGATCGCGGCGTCAAACGATTTGAAAAGGCAGCCATCTTGTTCGACAGACCGGCGATCACCGTGGCCTTTCCTTGCATGAGCGCCCGAATACCGCTCGCGGCGACCGGACGCGGCTTCATGGTGAGGAGGCGCAGCAAGCTCGATGCGGTTGCGCCGGCTGCCGCGTCGAAGCCTGTCGCGGTGTGTCCTGGGCAGAGACTGGTCACGACCACACCGTGCGAACGGAGTTCGTCATGCAGAGCCTCGCCAAAGGCCAGCACGTAAGCCTTGGTCGCTGCATAGGCCGCGTAGCTGGGAACGGCCTGGAAGGCCAGAAGGCTGGCGATGAGAAGGATATGTCCGGATCGCCGCTGAGCCATGTCGCGGCCGAAAAGATGCGTCAGCTCTGTGAGCGTCGTGATGTTGAGCTGGATCATGTTCGCGGTCTGCTCGATCGGCGTGTCCAAAAAATCGCCGTGCAAGCCGAATCCGGCATTGTTCACCAGGATGTCGATCGTCACCGATCTCGCGTCGAGACTGCTTTTCAGGCGGCTGGCCGCGCCCGGCGCGGCAAGATTGATCGCCTCGACCAGCACATCCACCCCGTATTTGCCGCGGAGATCGGAGGCAAGCTTTTCCATCGGCTCTCGCCGTCGAGCCGCCAACACGAGATTGACCTTCTGCGCTGCCAGGATATCTGCGAACTCGAGGCCGAGGCCACTCGAGGCCCCCGTGATCAGCGCCCATTTTCCGGCGAAACTATTCGTTGCTACTTCCGACATCGTTCTCTTCTCGTCTATTTGGAGTCAGCGAAAGGGCTCGCGCCCTTTCCCAATCAGAACACCGGCCCATTCATTCAAGCGGCAGCGGCGTCTCGAACCTGTTTCGCCGCGGCATCCAGAACGGCCTGAGCCAGATCAGGATCGTTGATCACGCGCGATAGCGTCACCGCGCCAACCATCGTCGCGAGAATGGCCATGGCCTTGCTGCGCGAGGCCTCGTCGCCAGCCCCGGCGAGAAACCGATCGAGCACGTCGAGATGCGCTTTGATTCCTGCTTCGAATTCCGCCTTCACCTCCGGGCCCTGTCGAGCGGCATCCGAACCAAGTGCCACGATCGGGCAGCCGTCCATCTTCTCTCCGCGATGGTCGCCACTGAGGTAGAACGCAATCACTGCGCCGAGTGGATCGTCAGGATGTGCCGCGGCCGCGTCTGACCATCGGCCGGATGCGCTTTCCAGTGCGCGCCTGGACGCCTCCACCGCCAGATCCTCTTTCGATGCGAACTGCTTGTAGAAGGCGCCTTGGGTTAGCCCGGCCCCCTTCATCAGATCTTTTAGGCCGATGCCATCAAAGCCGCGCTCCCTGAAGAGGCGGCTGGCCACATTGATGACGGTTTGGCGGTTCTCGGCCGCCTGGGTGCGACTCACTCGCATCGCGGGTCTCCATTTGGATTTCGTCCGACTTCTATAGACAAGTTAGAGTTCAATTGCAATCTATCAGTCTAACCCGCCGGATTTTGTGCCCCCAGGAGCCAAATCCTGCGGCTTTCGCGATCACGCCCTCGTGATCATCTCAAATTTAGATTGCGATTGAAATCTAACTTAGGTATAGAAGTCATATATAATCTAACTTTCGAAGGAGACGGTCATGAAAAGGGGTGTTGCGGTGCTCGCTGGTATTCTGGTCCCGGCGGGGGTGGCAACCTTCGTGGCTCTGGCGCTTCCCGCCCATCAAGCCTCCGCGGTCATCGATCCCAGGCAGGAGCCTCCGATGGTCCGTCTAGTGACGGCCACGCGAGTCAACGGATCTGAACGTGGTTTCACCGGGACCGTCGGCGCGCGGGTCGAAAGCAATCTCGGTTTTCGCGTTGCCGGGAAGATCGTCGAACGGCTTGTGAATGTCGGTGAGCAGGTCAAATCCGGCCAGCCCCTGATGCGGATCGACGAAACTGATCTCCGCCTCGCGGTCGCCGCGAAACGCAATGCGGTCGCCGCCGCGCGCGCGGTTGTGGTTCAGACCGACGCCGACGAGCGGCGCTACGCCAATCTGGTGAACGACGGTTGGACGTCAAAGCAACGCTATGAGCAGGCGAAGGCGGCATCGGACACTGCCAAGGCGCAGCTTGCCGCGGCAGAAGCGGACGCCAGTGTCGCCGAGAACCAGGCAACCTATTCCGTGCTCGTGGCGGACGCGGACGGAACGGTCACTCAAACGCTCGGCGAGCCCGGCCAAGTGGTATCCGCCGGTCAGCCCGTGGTCAGGCTTGCTCAGGCCGGTGCCCGCGAAGCTGTGGTCGCGCTTCCCGAAACAATGCGGCCGGCGATCGGCTCGCTGGCCGAGGCGAGCCTGTATGGGAGCGATGGGCGCTTTGCTGCGCATCTCCGGCAGTTGTCGGATTCCGCCGATATCCAGACCCGTACCTACGAGGCCCGCTACGTGCTGGATGGTGACGCCGCGGCGGCGCCGCTGGGCGCGACGGTCACCATTCGGCTTGCAAGCCAGGATCATCAGCCGGACGTCCAGGTGCCGCTGGGAGCCGTGCTCGATGACGGCAGAACGACCGGCGTTTGGGTCTTCGACAGCGCGACCTCGACCGTGCGCTTGCAGCCCGTCAAGCTTCTGCGTGTGACGAGCGAAACGGCCGTTATCTCCGGATCGAACTCCGGTGATCAGATTGTCTCCCTGGGCGCCCATCTGCTGCACGAGGGCGCTCGCGTCAGGACCGCGTCGGAAACCAGGAGCAACTGATGGGCTTCAATCTCTCCGCCCTCGCCGTTCGCGAGCGGGCCGTCACGCTGTTCTTCATCCTTCTGCTGGCAGCCGCGGGTGTCTACGCCTTCATCATGCTAGGGCGGGCTGAGGATCCGTCCTTCACCATCAAGACCCTGACGGTCACGACGGTTTGGCCGGGCGCGACCGCGCGCGAGATGCAGGACCAGGTCGCCGAACCCCTGGAGAAGCGAATTCAGGAGCTGACCTGGTATGACCGGGTGGAGACGACCACGCGGCCTGGTTATGCGTACATGACGGTGACGCTGAAGGACAGCACACCGCCATCGAGCGTGCAGGAAGAGTTCTATCAGGCGCGCAAGAAGCTGGGAGATGAAGCCCGCAAGCTGCCCTCGGGCGTGCTCGGCCCCTTCGTCAACGACGAATATTCGGATGTGAGCTTCGCGCTCTACGCCCTCAAGGCCAAGGGCATGCCGATGCGCGAGCTCGCAAGGCAAGCCGAGGTCATTCGTCAGGACCTCCTGCATGTTCCCGGCATCAAGAAGATCAACATCCTCGGTGAACGTCCCGAACAGATCTTCGTCGAGTTTTCCTATGCCAAGCTGGCAACTCTCGGTGTGTCGGCCACGGATATCGTCGCCGCCTTGCAGCGGCAGAACACGGTGACGCCGGCCGGCTCGATCGACACCAAAGGGCCGCAGGTCTTCATCCGGGTCGATGGCGCCTATGACAGCGTCCAGGCGATCGCCGACACGCCGATCGTCGCTGCCGGGCGGACGCTGAAGCTGTCCGACATTGCCGAGGTCCGCCGCGGCTACGAGGATCCACCCACCTACATCATCCGGCACCAGGGCGAGCCCACCATCATGCTCGCGGCGGTGATGCAGGAGGGCTGGAATGGTCTGGCGCTCGGCAAGGCCCTGGAGGAGCGGTCCGCAGCTATCGCTCGCACGCTGCCGCTCGGGATGACCCTGGCCAAAGTCAGCGATCAGGCCGTCAACATTACCTCGGCGGTCGACGAATTCATGATGAAGTTCGCGATGGCGCTCGGCGTGGTGCTGCTGGTGAGCCTGCTCAGCCTCGGCTGGCGCGTCGGCATCGTCGTCGCGGCCGCCGTGCCCCTGACGCTCGCCGTCGTGTTCCTCATCATGCTCGAGACCGGCCGGTTCTTCGACCGCATCACGCTCGGCGCTTTGATTCTGGCGCTCGGTCTCCTCGTCGACGACGCCATCATCGCGATCGAGGTGATGGTGGTGAAGATGGAAGAGGGCATGGACCGCATCTCGGCGGCGGCCTATGCGTGGAGCCACACCGCGGCGCCGATGCTGTCAGGAACGCTCGTGACGATCGCGGGCTTCCTGCCGGTGGGTTTTGCGCGCTCAACCGCAGGCGAATACGCCGGGAACATCTTCTGGGTCGTGGGGTTCGCCCTCATCGTCTCCTGGATCGTCGCCGTGATCTTCACGCCGTATCTTGGCGTCAAGATGCTGCCCGCGATCAAGCCGGTCGAAGGCGGTCATCACGCGATCTACGGGACGCCCAACTATCAGCGCCTGCGAGGCCTCATCACCCTCGCCGTCCGCCACAAATTCCTGACCTGCAGCATCGTCGCCGTGGCCTTCGCGCTTTCCGTCGTCGGCATGGGTGGCGTCAAACAGCAATTCTTCCCGACCTCCGATCGCCCGGAAGTGCTGGTGGAAGTTCGCCTGCCGGAAGGCACCAGCATCGAGACGACGACGGCCACCGTCGAGAAGCTCGAGGGTTGGCTGCACGATCAACCCGAGGCCAAGATCATCACGAGCTATGTCGGTCAGGGCGCGCCGCGCTTCTTCTTCGCGATGGCGCCCGAACTGCCCGATCCGGCCTTCGCAAAGATCGTCGTCCTGACGCCTGACGCAGAGGCGCGTGAGGCTTTGAAGCACCGGCTCCGACAAACCATCTCGCAGGGCCTTGCACCCGAGGCCAATGTGCGCGTCACCCAGCTCGTTTTCGGACCTTACACGCCTTTCCCGGTGGAGTTCCGGATCATGGGGCCGGATCCCGCTCAATTGTATGCTATCTCTCAGAAGGCTCTCGAGGTGATGCGTGGCGTTCGCGACGCGCGGCAGCCAAATCGGGATTGGGGCGATCGCATCCCCGTGCTCCGCTTCATCCCGGATCAGGATCGACTGAACCTGATCGGCCTTTCGCCATCGGAGGTGGGCCGGCAACTCCAATTCCTGCTCACCGGCATCACCGTTACGCAGGTCCGCGAGGACATCCGCAATGTCCCGATCGTAGCGCGTAGCGCTGGCGGCGAACGACTCGATCCGGCGCGTCTGGCGGATTTCTCATTGATGAGCAGGGACGGCCGCGCGATTCCACTCGACCAGGTCGGTCACTCGGAAATCCGATTCGAAGAGCCGATCATGAAGCGGCGCGATCGCACCCCCGTCATCACGATACGCTCGGATATCAATGAGGCGACCCAACCTCCGGAGGTCTCCAAGCAGATCAACACGGCCCTGCAGCCCCTGATCGCATCCCTTCCGGCCGGCTATCGTATCGAGCTGGGCGGATCGATCGAGGAGGCAACCAAGGCCAACGACGCGTTGGCGACGATCTTCCCGGCCATGATCGCCGCGATGCTGATCGTCGTCATGCTGCAGGTGCGGTCCTTCTCGACGATGGCGATGGTCGTCCTGACAGGACCGCTCGGCCTCGTCGGGGTCGTGCCGGCATTGCTCCTCTTCAACCAGCCGTTCGGGTTCAACGCGATCCTGGGCCTGATCGGACTTGCCGGCATTCTGATGCGTAACACTCTGATCTTGACCGAACAGATCAAGGAGAACCTTGCGACTGGACTTGACGACTATCACGCCGTCATCGAGGCCACCGTGCAACGCACCAGGCCGGTGATCCTCACGGCGCTTGCTGCCGTGCTGGCCTTCATCCCGCTCACGCACTCCGTCTTCTGGGGATCGATGGCCTACACGCTGATCGGCGGCACCGCGGTCGGAACCGTACTGATCCTGCTGTTCCTTCCCGCGCTCTATGCCACCTGGTACCGGATCAAGCCGACCGCAGACGGGACGCATGTGGATACGACGGACGAAGCGCAAGTACGCAAGATGAATGATGCACACTCCGCAACCGCTTCCGAAAACGCGCTGTCGCCCATCGTCCAAGAACAGATGACAGCCTGAGTGCAGGAGACGACCTTGAGCAAGCTATTCACCCTCCTCTCGATTGTCCTTGCAGGCCTCGCTGGCGCAGACTACTTGAGCGTTGCACCGGCAGCCTCAACAAATGCCTACGGATACTGTCTTCAGGACTATTCGTCAGACATGCGGAAATGCCACTTCGATACGCTCGAGCAGTGCATTGTCCTCATCTCTGGTCGCGGTGGGAGCTGCGCTCGCAGCCCCTCCTCGGCCGTGGAAGCCGCGATGGCGACGAACTAACCAAAGCTGCCCGCTACATGTTCTGTCCGAGCGAGGCTTCCTCGAAGCGTCGCTGGGCTGATCGACCGTCCGCATCACGCGTCCGAACGTGATCCTCCCGGCAGGATCACGCTGCCGGTTCAGAGGTGAAAATGCTGGAAATGCAATTCCCTGACTGCCCTCGGAAGCGCACGATCCCCGGCTCGGGTGGTGTGGCTCGCGACTAAACAAGCTGGCCTGGTGCCGGTGCCAGAAAAGATGGCCGTTGCACCCCGTAACTATTAATACTAAAGTGACTCACATTAAAGAGCGATGAGGGGAAACAAATGCGCAAGGTTGGGATACATAACTTTCCGGACATCGATCGTGTGGTTTACGGCAAGCCTGCAGCCGAGGCTTTGAATGATGAAGCGGTTCGGCTGAATGCCAATCGCGTTTTCCTCTTGGTCAGCCGTACCCTGAATACGAAGACCGACGAGATCGAAAAGATTCGCCGAGCGCTCGGCAACAAGCATGTGGCGACCTTCGATGGAATCGCGCAGCACACGACCCGGAAACAGGCCGCCGAGGTCGCCCGTCAAGCAAAGGAGGCGCAGGCTGATCTGGTGGTCGCCGTCGGCGGAGGCTCTGCGGTCGACCTCGCGAAGATCGTCATCATGGCCATGGAACATGACATATTCGATGAGGCAGGCTTCGACCCGTTCGTTATGGGGCCTGGCGTGCCCTTCTCTCCATTCCGTGCGCCCACAGTGCGGCAGATCGCAGTCCCGTCCACGCTGAATGGCGGCGAATACAATGCCGGTGCGCTCGTCACGGACGAGCGCACCAAGCTGAAGCAGATATTCTTCCACCCACAGATGTCACCCGTGGCGGTCATTCTTGATCCCGATCTGAGCCTTCATACGCCCATGAACCTGTGGATGGGATCCGGGACACGCTCGATGGATCACGGCATCGAGGCCCTGTGCTCGCCAGCGGGCACGCCATTGGCCGATGAAGTGGTCTTGGCGGGAATCCGTCTTTTGCGCGAGGGCATGCTCCGCACCTTGCAGCATCCGGATGATTTGGAAGCGCGACGCCAGTCGCAACAAGGCTCTTGGCTCGCCGCTTTCGGTCTACAGGCGCGCGTTCCGATGGGAGCAAGCCACGGCATCGGACACGTGCTTGGCGGCACTTTCGATGTTCCTCACTATTACTGCACGCCCGTCATTATGCCGAGCCTTCTTCGGTACAATAAGGCCTTTACAGAGGATGCGCAGAAGCGCCTGGCGGCCGCCCTCGGCAGCCCCGGTATGGAGGCTGGAGACGCCTTTGCTGGTTTCGTCAAGGCCCTCGGACTGCCTACGCGTCTGGCTGACGTCGGTGTCGGCGAAGACAAGTTCGAGAAGATCAGCAAGATCGCGATCAATCACCGCTTCGTTCAGGCCAATCCGAGACCATTCAAGAGTGAAGCAGACATCATCGATCTTTTGCGAATGGCCGCCTAGCTGACCCGGCTTGCGCGACCTCCAAGGCTGCGTTGAGCGGGATCGGCAGAGTATTGGCTTGCATCGGTTTGATGCTAGCCTGTTGCAGATGGCGATCTCGCGCGCCCCCACAGCGCTATCCTGAAATTCCTCGCCGGCTGATCAGGCAACCGGCAGCAGCGCCGACGGCCGAAGATCGGCGATGCGAGGGTATCCATCGACGGCCATCAACAAGTCCGCCTCGGCCAGAATGCATCGCAGGACGTGAACGATCCCCTCGACGCCGTCGAGTGCGAGTCCGTAGGCATAGGGCCGGCCAATGCCGACGGCCGTCGCGCCCAGGGCCAGAGCCTTGACGACATCCGTGCCTGAGCGAATTCCCGAGTCAAAAAGAACCGGCGTGTTGCCGGACGCTCTGACAATGCCAGGCAGCAGATCTACCGCCCCGATTCCACCATTGGCCTGGCGGCCGCCGTGGTTCGAACAATAGATGCCATCGATGCCACCGTCGATGGCACGTCGCGCGTCGTCAGGATGACAAACGCCCTTCACGATCAAGGGCAGTTTCGTCAACGAGCGCAACCAGGGAAGATCATCCCAGGTGAGAGGATGTCCGAAGATCGTCCCCCATTTCATGATGGCAGCGGCAACATCGCTCTCGGGCGGTTTTGCGAGACTGGCGCGAAATACAGGGTCCGAAAAATAGTTGGCGAGAGCATGCCCACGAAGCTGAGGAAAATTGGCCTGGTTGAGATCCCGTGGACGCCAGCCGGTCACCCACGTGTCGAGCGTCACAACGATTCCCTTGAAGCCAGCAGCCTCCGCCCGGTGGACCAGGCTCTCGGCAACCCCGCGATCGGCGGGCGTATAGAGCTGAAAGAAGCCCGGCGTCTCGCCGAACTCCGAAGCAACCTGTTCGAGCGGAGCGTTGCTCAGGGTCGATGCAATCATGGGCACGCCGAGCTTGCGTGCGGCCGTTGCTGTCGCAATATCACCGCGTCCATCCTGCGCGCACAAGCCAATGACGCCGATCGGGCACAGGAATAAAGGTGTCGGAAGCCGCATTCCAAATAGATTGACCGACATATCGCGCTGCGCAGCGCCTACGAACATGCGTGGGATCAATCCCCAGCGTCCGAAGGCAGATACGTTGACATTCTGCGTATGCTCATTCCCGCAGCCACCTGCCACATAGGATACGACCCACGGCGGCATTGCCGCGTGAGCCCGTGACTCGAGTTCACGGAAATCGGCCGGAAGCTTCGGTAACACCCCCTGCAAGCCCGAACGATAGATTTCAAACTGGTAGCCGCCACAATCAACCACGCCGCTCTCCCTTGCCGTGTCACTTTCCAGGGTGCAGCCGCGGATGCTCGCGAGCCTGACGCACCTCATACGACTTCACATGGGCATAGGCGGTCCTGATGAGAATCGGGACTTCGCCTCCACTGACGCGACCAAGGAGATCGCCGAGAATATGATCGCCCTCGGTCGGTGCTCCTCGCTCGATATCCCGTGCCATGGATGCCATGACCGGAGAGCCCGGCGTCGTGAGAATGGAACGCACGCGCTCGATATAGGTCGGACGCAGTCCGAACCCCTGCCTGGCCGCGATGGCGCTGGCCTCATTGAGCAACCCGATCACCACGTCGGATGCGCCGGCAGCTACGATGTCCCCCATCGAGGCGCGCATCAGGCAGGTCGCGCCGGCAATGGTGGCGATCATCACCCACTTCTCCCACATGCCCTGCATGATGTCGTCGCTGAGTTCGGCGTCAAAACCGGCACCCGACAAGGCACCGACGATCTCGGGGCGACGTTCAGATCGCGTCCTGCCCTGTTCGCCAAAGCTCAGCGTGTGGAAATCCGTCATATGCAAAATCTCGCCGTCGGCGGAAAGCGCCGCCGAGATGGCACACTGGCCGCCAAAAACGTTCTTTTCACCGAACCGGGCGTTCAGAACATCGAGATGACGCAAGCCATTCAACAGAGGTATGATGACCGAGTTCTTGCCCATCGCTGGAGCAAATGCCTCGATCGCGCCGTCAAGATCGTAGGCCTTGCAGCTCACAATGATGAGGTCGAGCCATTCAGTCCTTCTGACGTGACGGTTGGCGGCAACGCCAGGTGCAGATCGCCAAGCTTGCTCTTGACCACCAGCCCGCCTTTCGCGAGCGCTTCCGCGCGTTTGGGCCGGACCAGGAACGTGACGTTGCGCCCTGCCGCCAGCAGCCTCGCGCCAAAATATCCGCCAAGGGCGCCGGCTCCGATAACCAAGATCCGCAAGATTCATCTCCTCTTTGACGTAAAAGGTCGTCATACTCTGCCGAACCAGCGACCCGAGTATCTGGCTCCGCAGCGCGCCAGGAGCGCTCAGTGACCATCCCCTTGCCGGCAGGCGCGCCTAGTCCGCGGCGCTGACAAGCTTCCCAAAGGGAACCCAGCTCTTGCCGTCGAACCTCTCGAGCTGCAGCGAGGTCCACGCCTGGTTATTGTTCGCGCCGGTATTGATGGTGCTGCCGGGGAGTGCCATCGACGGCGAAAAACTCCTCAAATTCAGCGCCTGCTTCATGATGTTCTCGCGCGTCAGGTCATCGCCGCACTGCTGGAGGATCTTCTCGAGGATTTCGCCCTGGACGATACCGGCAGTGTAGAGTGTCTCCGCGACATCACTCCCTGGAACGTATTTGGCGAGAAGCGCCCGATAGCCTTCTACTTTGGGATCGTGCTCCCAGGCCGGATCCATGGGATCTTTCAGGAACGTACTCGACACCACCCCCTTGGCGTTGTCGAGGCCTGCCGCCGCAAGCGTACCCGCTACGGACGTGGTTGAATTGATAATGACGGTCAGGGGATTCCAGCCGATTTCGCGGCTTCTACGCAGAGCTTGCGCCGTGAATTTCGGCGAGCCTGCGATGAAGAACGCTTCGGCTCCCGAGCTCTTGAGCGATACGACCTGAGAATCCACGGTCGGATCAACCGCTTCGTAGGATTTCGTCACGACCAGCTTGCCGAAATCGTCCTTCATGTAGGAACGAAACGCGCCGACAAAATCCCTCCCGAGGTCGTCGTTCTGATAAAGGATGGCGATGCGCGAACCCGGCATCCTTTCAGTTATGAATTTCGCGTACGCCCTACCCTCGGTATCGTAGCTCGGCAGCCCGGTCGTGGTGTAGGGATACTCGGCTCGATTGGTGAATTTGTTCGCGCCTGAGACAACGAAGAGGTGCGGCACCTTTTTGCTGTTGGCGTATTTCACGTTTGCAGAAATGCTTGCGGTCCCAAGTGGGCTGAACAGAAATGCGACCTCCTCGCTTTCCACCAGCTTGCGGGTCTGTTCGACGGATTTGCTGGGTGAGTAGGCATCGTCGAGCGCTATCAGCTTGATCTTGCGGCCGTTGACGCCTCCCTTGTCATTGATGAACTCGACATAGCCTATCAATGCCTTTCCTAAGCTGCCGAGGGCCGAGGCAGGACCACTGAAAGGAAACGTCGTGCCGACCCTGATCTCCGTTGCGGTAACCCCGACTGGATCCCCGGCCTTTGCCCTCTGCGCAAACGACACCGGCGCGAATGCAAGCATCAGCATCGCGAGAACGATTCTCTTCTGCCACATCGATACTTCCCCCACTGGGACGCTTTCGGCGTCAAATGGCGTTTCCGTTTTGCGTCCCCACATCTGGCGGCAGGGTTGCGCACATATTGAGAGCGGCTTTGACTAGTCCTCGCTGTCTTCCACCAACTCCCGCGGCGCGAGAGGCCGGCCGCAGCCAGCGAACTGCGCCGGCACCGCTTTTAGTCCCTGTAACGCGAACCCTTTGCGTCCAGTGCACGGCGATAGGCCTCGAACGAATCTTGCCCAAAGGAGGTCGTTTCGTCGAAACCCTTCGCAACCTCGCTCTGCATCTGGCGCGTCGTACGGCGCAGAATCTCGTCCGACAAAGGCCGCCAGCCCTTTCCGAACGTGGCAGCCGCGAGTTGCACCTCGCATGCGCGTTGCAGGATCGTCATGCGGAATAGCGCCTCCGCGGCCGTCCTCCCACACGTCAGAAGACCGTGATGCCTCAGGATCATGTAGTTCTTGGTGCCGAGCGATTTAACAAGGCGCTCGCGCTCACCGAGGTCTGTCGAGATTCCCTCGAAATCGTGATAGGCAACTTGCTCATACAGCATCGCTCCATAGAAGCTGTGATGTGAGAGCCCTTGATCCGTGCAAGCAACGGCCACACCCGCTGTCGTGTGCGTGTGGGCGATGAAACGGGCGTCGTCGCGCGCGCTGTGGATCGAAGAATGGATCGTGAAGCCCGGCGCGTTGACGCGCCCCGGAACGTCCACGACTTTCTTGCCGTCAAGATCGATCTTGATGAGACTGGAAGCTGTGACTTCGTTGTACGCTAGGCCGAACGAGTTAATCAGAAAGTGCCTATCGGAACCCGGCACCCGAGCCGTGATGTGATTGTAGATGTGCTCGCACCAGCCTAGATCAGAGAACACATGATACAGCGCAGCGAGGTCCTCACGGACCCGCCGCTCTTCCGCAGCCAGAGCATTGTGAGTGATCGTTCCAGGCGACGCTTGGATGTTCATGCGATCCTCCGAGCAGCGCCTCAATTGAGCAAATCCGGCTGTTCTTTTACGATCTTCGAATACAGCGTCTGGAACTGAAACCACCCTGCCCTGGGCGAACCAAGGATAGCGAAAGCCTGTTTTGCGGATGTTTCAGGAATGACCTTGAGGGCTTGGCCGGTTCGCGCCGCCGCCGCCTCGGCTAGAAGCTGAACCTGGCACGACCGCTCCATCGTGATGAACCACCAGACCGCCTCATCCACGCTCTGCCCGACGGTCAACAGGCCGTGGTTCTGCAGGATAGCCGCCTTGTGCGGCCCCAGCGCCTTCGCGATCTGCTGGCCTTCGTCCATTTCGACTGCGACGCCACCGTAATCTTCATATAGAGCATGATCATTGTAGAATGCGCAGGCATCCTGCGTTATCGGCTCCAATTTCCGCGCCAGCGTTGAGAACGCCCGGCCATGCGTGGAGTGCGAATGCGCCGCACCGATCGAATCCGGACGTGCCGCATGAACGCTTGCGTGAATCGCGAAAGCAGCGGCATTGACGGGATGATTGCCCTCGACCACTTCGCCCTTGTGATTGACCCGGATGAGCTCGGACGCCTTGATCAGGCCGAAGCTCATCCCGAACCCGTTCACCCAGAACGTGTCCGTGAACTCCGGGTCGCGCACGGTGATGTGACCCGCGACCCCTTCGTCGAATCCAAACTTCGCAAAAAGCCTGAGTCCGGCCGCCAGCCGTTCCTTTCGGTGCTGTCTCTCTTCAGCCAGACTGTTGAAGACCGGAGGCTGAGGCAGCCCCACGTTGATCTTCGCTACGGCCGCCGTGTGTTGATCTTGCCGCTGGGGTGCGTTCATCGTCGTGCCCTCTGGTTTCCGCGGGTCGTCCTGTCGGACGCACGCGGCTTTTGTTCGATGCGGTCTGATAACAGCCTAGATTGCGCCATCCAGCAGCCGCCGCCTTCCGACTAAACTGGCCAGCAAGCAGCAAGAGGACAATTGAAATCGATTGTGGATCGTTGAACTGCGCTCAGCGCAAGATGTCGAATGCACAATCAACGCTGCGCTCATTGGAAAGCCTCCGCCCGTTTTTTGCGCCTGAGCGGGCCCCAACATTCGCAAAACTTGCCGCCGAACAGAGACAATCGGGCTCTACTGCATCCTTGTAGAGTTCCGAGGGTGTCGTGTCGGTCAGCGAGCGTAGATCGATCGCAGCTGGAAGGTCGGCGTCTGGCCCTTTTTGGACGAATCCATGAGATAGCCAATCTGGCCTTCCGCAACCCAAATCTTGTCGCCGACGCGCGCGACGCCTGTTGGTCCAGCGAATTCGTTGATCGTTTCGATTTGGGCCCGGTCCCCGACGATCGTAACCTTCGAAAGCGGACCGACGCCTTCAACCATCACGAAACCGGTCTTGTCTGCCCTGAGACCGTCCGGAAATTTAATTGGGCGAGAGGTCTCCAGCTTCGTGACGGCACCAGCGAGTCCCGATTTGGATTCAATGCGGAAGAGCTCGCCGCTTTGAAAGGTGTTGACGTACAAAGCTCCGTCCGGTCCGAACGCAATCCCGTCAAGGCCCCCCTTCAGCTTGTCGTCCTGGACCCAGACTTCGAGCTCGGAAGATTCCTTCCTCAAGCGGAGGATCTGTGGCTGCAGAGTATTCGTGACGTAGAGCGCGCCGTCCGGCCCAATCGCGAGATCGTTGCAGAGCGAGGGTTTCCCGGGCAACTGGGCGCTGACTTTTCCCTCTCCGGTTGTGAGGTCAAACCCCTTAACGAACGAGCCTTCGATCGTGTTTGGACCTTTGACGCCGAGCGGGGTGGCATCGTTTGAACATACCCAAAGAAGCCCTGACTTCTCGTCGGCGAGAACGCCGAACGTCGATCGCGTATCGAATGTCCCCGGTTTGATCCAGGCTTCGGCCTCGGAGGCACCCGGCTTTACGCGCGCGATTCCGCCGTTCGTCAAGCTGCTGGCAAAGAGCGTTCCATCCGTTGTCGCTGCCAGACTTTCCGGGAACGGCGATCCTGACAGGATCACGGTCTGCGACCGGGCCTCACTCGCAACCGAGGCCGCGACTATGCCTACCACCGCTGCGATGACCATTCGGGACAGGTCTTGAATCAGGTCTGATTTGTTAGCGCACATGCGTTCCTCCAAGCTGGATTATATGGTCGACGTCACTTCTGACGGATGTTGAGCCATTCCACCCAGGATTGCCGGCTCGCGCGAGGGAAGACAGCTCACTTGCCTCGAGCGCCCGACTCGAATCCTCATCCAGCTGCTTTCAAGCCATTGAACTTCAGCAGCCTGCCGGGTTCGCTTTGCGACCGCCCGCCCTCGCTATTCGCTGCGTGGGTTAGGGGCGTGCACAGGCATTCCTCCGACATCGCCCTGAGAGCCTAAATTGCGCTATGGAGCGTCGCTTGCTTCCGCTAAGCTGGCCAGCAAAACAGGTGGAACACAATTGAATTCGATTGCGGATCGTTGAACCAGGCTCAGGACAAATGTCGAATGCACCATCAGCCCTCCCTCCCCTGGCGAGCCTGCGCGCATTCGAAGCTCTCGCACGGTCAGGCAGCGTGAAACTTGCTTCCGAAAGTCTGAATCTCACGCCGTCCGCGATCACGCATCAAATTCGTACGCTCGAGGCGCACTTCGGGATTCAACTGGTTCAGCGCAACGGCCGGAGTATCGAGCTCACTGAAAACGGAGCGATCTATGCCAGTGCCGTCCTGAGCGCTTTCAACGAACTGTTTCGCGCCAGCGACCTCCTCGAGGATAGAAAGCGCGGCCCTATCGTCCGGGTCAGCGTAACCCCTACGTTCGCGATGCTTGCTGCGCTCCCTCACCTCGAGGGATTCCGCGTCGACAATCCGGGGCTTGATTTGAGACTAGAGGCCAAGAATACACTGGCCGATTTCGAGAGAGACAACATCGATGCCGCGGTCCAATTCGGCGAGCCTCCTTTCGGCAGCCTGACCTATCACAGGCTGCTCAGGTCGCGCGCTGCCCCATGCGCGGACCCGAAGCTATTGGATCGCTTCGCCCCAATTCAGCAACCGAAAGACCTGACGAAACTGCCGTTGATAAAGTTCGCCACGGCGCCGGACCTCTGGCAAAGATGGTTCGAGGAGTACGAGCCGCGGGTCGCCACCAAGGAACCGGACCTCGTCGGCGATAGCCTTTTGACGGCGATACAGATGGCCAGGTCGTCAATGGGCGTCGTGCTGGCGCCTTTTCCTCTGATCGCGCCGCTGGTGAGCAGCGGCGCCTTGACGGTCATGGCGCAATGGGGCTCGAAAAGCATGGCGCTAAGGGACTTCTACTTTACCCATCGGAAGGTCGACGGCTCGTCCGAGAAGATCAAGGCCGTCCACAAATGGCTGAAGGTCGTGGCCAAGGCCTTGGAGGCTGATGCTAGAAAGTTGGGTATCTAGAACCTTTTCACGCCAGAGGCTTGGATTTTTCGCGCCTCTGGGGCCGCTTCGAACTCGGGCGCTTGGTCCCTATCGATAACTTACGCGGCGCTTTCGCGATTCCGAGGACCTGCGGATCGTCGCCCAGGACATACTCGCGAGCCACGCTCATTATTTCGGATGCGAACTCCGGATGATCAACCGCCCGGGCCAACAGCAACGCACCGACGATCTCTGACACGATGGCCATTGCTTCTCGCTTCGATGGGCCGTTTACGTCCCCGGACAGAACATCGATCATCTCTCTCAAGCCGTTTGAAAACGTCCTTCTGATGCCAACGCCGGCCCGCGGGACCTCGGCTCCGAGCGAGGGAAGCGCGCAACCGTTCGCGATATCGTCGCGGTGTCGATCCGCGAGGTAGTAGTCGACGATGCTCAGAAGACGTTCGCCGGGACCGGAGCGATCGGCCGCCTTCCGCCATCGCTCCACCGATCCGTCCATGGCTCTGGCGAAAGCTCTTTCGATCAGATCACGACGAGATTTGAAATGGAGATAGAAGCCGCCGTGCGTCAGACCGGCAGACTTCATGAGCCTGGCAACCTTGACGCTTTCGATTCCCCGCTCGCGAATCCGAGCCGAAGCGCACTCGACGATGCGAGCCGACGTTCCGGCTCTATGACCCTTCTCGTAGCGCATAATGTCCCGCAGTCAACGAGCGATTGGCCGATCGAAATTCGCCGCTATTCCCCGCGCCCGCGTGCGGCCGTCCGCTGGTCCAATCGTGGTGCAATCGCCACTCCGGTTTATACTATTTCAACCCGGTGCAGCCCGACACGGCAAAGGTGCTATCACGCCTATTCAACATTGAATTACTACACCTCCGGCTCTGGATGATACTCATCATCCAGAATTAGCGGGGATCTGCCAATGACACGGACTGCTGCGCCTTCGCCCGACCGCCCCGGTGCTCCGGTGCAGACGGGCCAGGGGTTTGAGCCGGGGGAAATCCGCAAGCGGGCGGTTCGGGCCAACGGGCTGGAGTTTCCGGTCCTCGAAGTCGGCGACGGCCCCCTGGTGCTATGCTTGCACGGCTTTCCCGATCACGCGCAAAGCTGGATTCACGTCTTGGGCCGTCTCGCGCAGGAGGGATATCGGGCTGTTGCCCCGGCGCTACGCGGATTTTGGGCCGGTGGCGCTGCACCCGACGGATCCTACCGTGCCGCTGCGATTGGGCAGGACGTCCTAGCCCTCATCGAAGCTTTGGGCGCCGAACAGGCCTATGTCATCGGTCACGATTTCGGAGCACGGGCGGCCTATTCCGCGGCAAGTCTCGATGCATCGCGGATCCGCAAGCTTGTAGGGCTGGCGGTCCCCTATGGGAAAGGCTTGTCGCAGGCGTTCCTGGCCGACGGCGATCAACAGCGACGAAGCTGGTACATGTTCTTCTTCCATACGCGTTTTGCCGAGCCGGCCGTTCAGCTCAACGACTTCGCCTTCCTCGATCGGCTTTGGCGGGAGTGGTCGCCCGGCTACAAGATGCCGGCTTCGGATCGCACGGCGTTGATCGACACGTTCAGACAGCCTGGAGTCGTGCCCCAGACACTCGCCTACTACAGGCAATTGTTTACCCCGCCACCCGAAGCGGAAGCGCAGGCCCTCGAAGGTCGCGCGAACGGCCCGATCGCCGTTCCAGCCCTCTATTTGCACGGGGAGGAGGACGGCTGCATGTCAGCGCGGCTTAGCGACGATATGGCTGCAGCGTTCACGAAAGGCTTCGAACGCGTCGTCATGCCCGGCGTCGGCCATTTCCTGCATCTCGAAAACGCCGAGGCGGTTTTGGGCCACATTTTGCCCTTCCTCAAGAACTGACGGCCTCGAGACGCGCCGCGCGGCCTGCCTTTCCGCTCAAAGAACGTCCCAGTCACATCTTCCACGGAAGCGTCGATGTCCAAACCGCATCCCATTTTGATTACCGGCGCCGGCGGAGATGTAGGCTCCATCAGCAAGACGATGATCAACATGCTCATCGAGAAGAAGCATTCGGTGCGTGCCTTCGTACGTAAGGACGACGAGAGGGCGCATGCTCTTCGACAACTGGGCGCCGACGTGTTTGTGGGAGATCTGCTCAACATCGCTGACGTTGCAGCCGCGCTGAAAGGCTGTCGCCGGGTCTACTTCAGCATGAGCTTGAATCCCTATTACACCGATGCAACGATCTTGATGGCAGCCGCCGCGCGAGCACAAGGAGACCTCGAGGTCTTTCTCAATATTTCAGAGTTCGAGCAGTCCTATATGGACTTCACGCGGATGACGGCCCCTTATGAGGCACGGCGGGAGTGGTTGGGAGGACTTGTCACCGACTGGTCGCCACAGCAGAGGGCCCATTGGGCCTCCGAACAGGCTCTGAATTGGTCCGGCCTGCCGGTGGTCAATATCCGGGCTACGATGTTCGTTGAAAACCCGATTCTTGCATGGTTTCCGCTCAAGCAGTTGCTGGGCGCCGGCGAGCTTCATCTTCCCTTCGGCAAGCACAGGATCGCCCCGATCGCCGCCTACGACGTCGCCGAGATCTGTACCAAGATCTTGATCGATCCCTCGCCGCACGTATCAAAAACCTACGAGCTCACCGGCCCGGAGGCGAAGGATATGCAGAGCCTGGCAGAGGATTACGCGACAGCGTTGGGACGACCCGTTTCCTACGTTCCCCAGGATCTGAACGCCTGGATCGAGGCCTACATCAATGGGGCACTGGCAGCTCGCGTCCCCCACACCGCGGAGCACCTGAGGACGATTACCCGCTTGGCCGCGAGCGGGCGGTATGAGGCCGTCACCGGCGAGCTCGAATATCTGCTCGGACGCGCTCCGAACAGCTTCAGATGGGCCCTGGAGCGATCGCCCCGGCTCCTCGAAGCCCGCGGTAATGCCTGATCGCGACGGATCTTTCTGAATCTGAATCCCGGACCCCTCGTGGCCCGTAGCTCAGTTCCTTGCGTCTCTCGCTCCCTTCGCCACCGACTTGCCTGCGGATTTCACGCGTTGCACCGGACGGCGGATCAAGGCCTCGGAGGCTTGCTGCAGGTGGCGGAAGCACTCATCGTGCTGCAGGCCGGGATTCAATTTTCCGCCGAGGTGCCGTAGGCCCCATCGACCGAGCGCCAATACAATGACGCCGAGCTCGCGGCCTGGATCCGTCAGGGTATAGGCAGCCCTGGGAGGGTGATCGCTGTAGAACTCGCGGCGCACGAGGCCGTGTTCCTCGAGTATCTTCAAGCGATCCGAGAGCACATTGGGAGCCATGCGGGGCAGACGCTCCTGAAGATCCTGAAAGCGCATGGTGCCGGGAAGCAGGTCCCTGATGATGAGCAGCGTCCACCGCGCGCCGACGATGTCGAGCGTTCGGGCTACCGGACAAGTTACGTCGAGGCTCTTTCTTGCCATCCAAATGGGGTCCGAGAATCCTTATCTTGTCTAAATATAGTCAATATTCCCAGAATTGAAACTGCGCCGATGTGCCGAGAGCCATGATCTGCGCGCCCGCGTCCCGCGCGACCAGGTTCACTGGCACGATCCCATGTGCATCGTTGCAGGCCAGGCGCCTGCGACACCGACCGCGCCCATCGATCGGTCTTCCTCTTTGTGGCACCGTGAGATTCTTCGCGCGTGCTCTTATGGCGTCTGCGACCCGCCGTCTGCTTGCGCCTCATTCCTCAGCTCGCGGCGCAAGATCTTCCCGACATTGCTCTTGGGAAGTTCAGACCTGAACTCGATCAGCTTCGGAACCTTGTATGGCGTCAACTGCGTCCCGGCAAAACGGACGAGCTCCTTTGCGGTCAACTGGGGGGCGACACGAACAACAAAGACTTTCACGGCCTCGGTGGATTTCACGTCCGGCACGCCGATTGCGGCACACTCCAGGACTCCCGGGTGGCTCGATATCACCGCTTCCACTTCGTTCGGATACACATTGAAGCCCGAAACGATGATCATGTCCTTCTTGCGATCGACTATCTTGGTGAATCCGTCGGCCGACATGACGCCGATGTCACCCGTTCGGAAGAACCCGTCAGGGGTCATGACCCGGGCGGTCTCATCGGGTCTGTTCCAGTAGCCAGACATCACCTGTGGGCCCTTTCCGCAGATCTCGCCGGCCTCTCCGTTCGGGAGTTCGTTTCCTTCGTCGTCGCGGATCGAGATAAAGGTCGATGGAAGCGGCAAACCGATCGTGCCGGAAAACTCCGTCATGGTCGGCAACGTGGCCGTCAGCGTCGGCGACGTCTCGGACAGACCGTAGCCCTCGGAAAGGACGCACCCCGTCACCGCAAGCCACTTGTCGGCGACAGCCTTTTGGACTGCCATTCCTCCGCCGATCGCCAATCGCAACTCCGAAAAATCCACGTTCTTGAAGTCGGGATGGCGCAGGAGCCCGTTGAACAGCGTGTTGACCGCTGGAAAACTGTGAATCTTGTATTTGCGGAGCTCCTTGACGAAGCCATCGATGTCCCGCGGGTTTACGATCAGAAGATTGACGCCGCCAACTCGCACGGAGAACAAGAAGCAAACGGTAAGCGCGAAGATATGATACAGCGGCAGCGCGCAGACCGTCAGCAAAGGTTCGCCTGCTGGAACACTGCGGAAGACCGGCTCGCTCCAGGCATGAATTTGAAGAACGTTGGCCACCATATTGCGATGGAGCAAGGTCGCTCCTTTCGAGACGCCGGTGGTGCCCCCCGTGTATTGCAGGAAGGCAACGTCGTCCGGACCTATATCAGGTCTCCTCAATCTCATCTTCCGGCCTGCCGACAGCGCATCCCTGAACGAGACGGCGCCCGGCAATGCATAGGCCGGGACCATCTTCTTTACCTTGCGCACGACAAAGTTTACGAGAATCCCCTTTGGACCGAGCAACTCGCCAATCGAGCATATGACGATGTGCCTGACGTTCGTTTTTGGCAGCACCTTTTCCAAGGTCGCAGCGAAATTTTCGAGGATGAAGATCGCCTCCGCGCCCGAATCGTTTAACTGATGCTCGAGTTCTCGAGGGGTGTAGAGAGGATTCACGTTCACAACCGTGCAGCCTGCGCGCAAGGCTGCCGCGCCAGCGATCGGGTTTTGCAGAACGTTCGGCATCATCACCGCAACCCGGCTCCCCTTTGCCAGGCCCTTGTTTTGCAGGTAAGCGCCGATTGCAGCCGACATCTCGTCGAGATCGCGATAGGTGATTGCCTTGTCCATGCAGATGGCCGCTTTACGATCTCCAAATTTCGCAAAGCTTTCCTCGAACATTTCGATCAACGACGGAAATTGATCGGCGTCGATATCCGCCGGCACGCCGTCGGGATAATTGCCCAGCCAAAAACGTTCCACGTTTAACTCCCCCTTTAGTAAGGACCGCCGTTGTGGCCTCGATCTGTCCGCCGAATGCGCCACAGCCTCGGTGTCCGAGTGACGATATTAGCGCAGGAACTCCACGCCCAAGTTCCTTTTCAGTATTGACTTTCTATTAAAATTCAAGTGACCTTCCTGCTTGTTTCGGAAGGCCAAGCCGGGTTCGCTAGTGATCGCGCTCGGCTGACCGCGCCAGGTTGATAGCAAGGGCGTGTCCGCCGGGCGCCTTTTCGTTCTCAGGCGAATTATATCGACTGGGACTGACAGACTGCAGGAGAAGACAGATGACGATCACGGAGTTCATCAGCAGCGAGGTCGACGCAAACGACGTCGTGCTATTCATGAAGGGATCGCCGAGTTCGCCGGCCTGCGGATTCTCGGCGCAGGTGGTTCGAATCCTCGATCATCTGGGCGTGACGTACAGATCGCACGACATCTACCAGTCCGATGAATTGCGGCAGGGAATCAAGGCGTATTCGGACTGGCCGACGATTCCGCAACTCTACGTGCGCGGCGAATTCGTTGGCGGCTGTGACATCGTCACGGAGATGTTCCAGTCAGGCGAATTGCAGCAGCGGCTGTCGGAAAAGCAGCAGGCCGCGCACTCCTCCTGAGCTTGCCGCAACAACGCTCAGGCCCGCCCGCTTGGCGACCGGTTACCGTGCGACTTTGGATATCCTCCATCTCACCAGGTCGTCGGCGCCTGGCCCGGCTTTCGGCCGAACGTCCCTCAAGCGGATCGTCTCACCCGAGTTTTCATCAACAATCGCCAACTTCACCCGGCTTCCCCCGTTCTTGTTGATGAATTCGAGTGGAGGTCCGGCGCTGCCGGTCACCTCCCATTTGTCGCCGACCTGAGCAAGCGCCTGAATCACGAGAGCCACGTCCCACCCTCTCAGGGACAAGACATACTCATGGCGATCGGGTCCAGTCTGATAGAGACGACGGTCGATCAATCCGTTTCGTTCGAGATGTTTTAGCCGATCAGACAGCGTGGCATGGGTAATGCCGCTCGACTTCTTCAGATCCTCGTACCTGCTTATCCCCAACGAGAGGTCACGTAGGATCAAAAAAGCCCAGCGGTCCCCGACGGCGTCCAGTACGCCGGCGATCGAACACGCCATTCCTTCAAAGCTTTTCAAGCGCATCCGTCATTGGCCCGTTCAAGCAACACGCTGCACCCCGCATAGGAGCTGCATCCGAAATCGCGGGGCGGCGGCAAAAATCGCTTGCCGGATGTCACTATTATTATTAGAGTGACTATAAGTAAAGCATCAAACATAACCGCGGGAGGAATTATGCCGGTTCAAGCCGTTCCGCATGAAGTGACAATCGAGGTCAATGGTTCGCCTAGGACGGTGGCCGTCGAGGCGCGCAGGTTGCTTGTCCACCTCATCCGGGAGGATCTCGGTCTCACCGGCACACATGTCGGGTGCGACACTTCTCAATGCGGCGCCTGCACTGTCGAGATCGATGGACAGGCGGTGAAGTCTTGCACCGTCCTCGCCGTCATGGCCGGCGGTGCGTCCATCACGACGATCGAGGGTGTGGCCGGCGGCGGCAATCTCGATCGGGTTCAGGCGGCGTTTCAAGATCACCATGCGCTTCAATGTGGCTTCTGCACGCCGGGCATGGTCATGAGCGTGCGGAATCTGTTGAAGGAAAACGCTAGTCCCAGCGAGCGCGAGATACGGCACGGTCTTGCCGGAAATATCTGCCGCTGCACCGGGTATCATAACATCGTGCGCGCCGTCGAAAGCCTCGCTTCGAAGGGGGACGTGGCATGACCATTTCAACCGGAAAACGCCTGATCGGCCAGTCGCTGAGGCGACGCGAGGACCGCAAACTACTGAACGGCAGGGGCCGCTACGTCGACGACATCAAGTTGCCGGGCATGCTGCACATGGCGATCCTCCGATCGCCACATGCGCACGCCGCGATCAGCAGCATCGATCTGTCGCATGCGAAAGCGGCGCCCGGAGTCCGACTGGTTCTCTCCGGCGCGACGCTCATCGACAGGATCGGTCCTATCGTGCCCAACTGGATTATCCCTGGAAGCAAGGTACCGGTCCGCCCCGTCATCGCGACAGACCGCGTTCGCTTTGTCGGAGAATGCGTGGCGCTGGTGGTGGCGGAGACGCTGGCACAAGCCTACGATGCAGTCGGGCTGATCGAGGTCGATTACGAGGCGCTGCCCGCGGTGACCGACGAGGCGGCGGCCGTCCAGCAAAGCGCGCCGCAACTTCACGAGAACGTACCGGGCAACGTCACGACTCTCTACAAGGTCAAGGGCGGCGATTACGCCAAGGCAAATGCGGAGGCAGACCAGGTCATCAGTCTTCGCGTCATCAATAACCGCTTGATTCCGACTTGCATGGAGACGCGCGCGGTCATCGCCGCACCAGAGCCCGACGGCACGCTCACGGTCTATATCGGCAGCCAGGTTCCTCATATGCACCGGCGCTGGATCGCGGAGACGGTCGGCATTCCCGAACATCAATTGCGCGTGGTCGCGCCTGATATCGGGGGCGGCTTTGGTGCCAAGATGCATCTATACCCGGAAGATCTGCTCTGCCCCTATCTCGCTCGCGAATTGAACACACCGGTGAAGTGGTGGGAGACTCGCTCGGAGAGCCATCAGTCGACCAGCCACGGCCGCGCTCATACCGAGGATATCGAGGTCGCTTTCAAGAACGACGGCAAGATCCTGGGCCTCAAGGTCAGCACGCTTGGGAATGTCGGAGCGTATCTGTCAAACATGGCGACCGGCGGCCCGACCGTGAACACGGTCAACTTCGGAACCGGGACCTACAAGATCGACAATTACGAAGCATTTTCCCGGGTCGTAGTCACCAATACGGTGCCAGTAGACGCCTACCGCGGCTATGGACGGCCCGAAGGAGCCTACATCGCGGAGCGCGCCATCGATGCCGTGGCGCGTCATCTCAATCTCGACCAGGTGGACGTCCGACGAAAGAACTTGCTTCATTCGTCGGATTTCCCTTACCGGCCCTATGGCAGCACCGGCGTCATGTACGACAGCGGCGATTATCAGGCATTGCTGGACAAGGCGCTGGCGACATTCGATTACAAAGGACGCCGCAAAGAATGCGAGCGCTTGCGCGGGACCGGCGTCTACCGCGGCATTGGAGTCGCTGCCTACACCCATATGTGCGGCATGGCTCCATCGCGCCGTTTGGCTCCCGGCGGGTTCAACCGCGGCGGCTGGGAAAGCGCTCGCGTGAGCATTGATTCCAGCGGCCGGGCCACTGTCTACTCCGGCTCGATGAGTCAGGGGCAAGGCCACGCCACGTCGCTCGCGCAAATCGCTGCGGATGTTCTGCAAATTCCGATAGACGATATCGAGATCGTTCAGGGCGACACGCGCCAGGTGCAGGCCGGACACGGCACGTTCAACTCACGCACCATGGCGGTCGGCGGATCGAGCGTTCATGTGTCTGCTCACCAGGTCATCGCCAAGGCCAAGAAGATCGCCGCGGGCATGCTGGAGGTGGACGAGAAGGATGTTTCCTATTCGGTGGGCGCATTCACCGTACCCGGCACCGATATCGCCCCACTGACCTTCGCCAAGGTGGCGCGCATGGCATATGTCGGCCATAAGTTGCCCGACGGGGTGGCCCCCGGCCTCGACGAGACGGTTTTTTATGATCCGACCGGCATGGGCGCACCGTCAGGGGTCCACCTCGCTTATGTCGAGGTCGATCCCCAGACCGGAACGGTCGACATTCTCGACTATGTCGCGGTGGACGACGTCGGGACGTTGATCAACCCGCTTCTGGCGGCCGGTCAAATCCATGGCGGCGTCGTGCAGGGCATTGCTCAAGCCCTTTATGAAGAAGTCAGCTACGACCCGGAGAACGGACAGCTCCTGACCGGTTCGCTGCTCGACTATGCCGTTCCCCGCGCCGAGCATGTCCCGAACATCCGATCCCTGTTCCAGGAAACGCCGTCGCCGACCAATCCGATCGGCGTGAAAGGTATCGGTGAGAGCGGCTCGATTGCTGCTCCGCCCTGCATGGTCCACGCCGTGCTCGATGCGTTGTCGCCATTCGGCATCAAACATCTCGATATGCCTCTCACGCCCCCGCGAATCTGGGCCGCAGTACGCAACGCACGCGCAGGAGCCGCCTGATGATCCCCGCTGCATTCGAATATGTCCGCGCGTCATCCCTCGCCCAGGCGATCGAGCTGTTGCGCGACAATCCCGACGGAGCGAAGCTTCTGGCCGGCGGCCATACCCTGCTTCCAGCGCTGAAGTTGCGGCTGGCGTCGCCCGAACTTCTGATCGACATCCGAGGCATCCCCGAGATCAAGGGGATCGAGATTGGCGAAACCCATGTCAAGATCGGCGCACTCACGACCCACGCCGAGCTGTTCGCTTCCGAACCGTTGAATCAGGTATTCCCGCTCTTCCGGGAGGCCGCCAGTGTTCTGGCCGATCCCCAGGTCCGTAACCGCGGCACGATCGGCGGTTCGCTGGCGAATGCCGACCCCGCGGCAGACTGGCCAGCCGTCGTTCTGGCGCTGCGGGCGGAAATCGAGATCGCTGGCGCAGCTGGACGTCGCACCGTTCCGGCGGAAGACTTTTTCGTCGATATTTTCACGACGGCCCTGGGGTCAGACGAAGTTCTTGCCGCTATCCGCATCCCGAGGCCGAAGCCGGGCACGCGCTACACCTATCGAAAGATCCGGCATCCGGCGAGTGGGTTTGCCGTCGTGGGGGTCGCGGCAGGGGTGCAAATGCAGGGCGGTATCGTCGCCGACGTTTCCATCGGCATCACCGGTGCAGCGAACCACGCCTTCGTAGGCAAGGCAGCGTCCGACTTCCTGATCGGCAAGGCTCTCTCTCAGGACAACATCGGCAAAGCCGCCAAGATGGTCGGTGACATCACCGAATGTCTCTCGGACCGATATGCACCGGCCGAATATCGCGCGGACTTGATCAGGATCGAGATCGGGCGAGCTCTACTTGCGCTTTCCTCTTGAGACGGCCCCCACCGCTTTGGCGACATTGCGGCCGCCTGGAGCGCCACCAAATCGCGCTCGATTGAACCGCACGGCACCCGCGCCGGGGACGATCTCGACGTCCTCGAGCCGCAAGGGCTTGCCGTCCGCTCTTTTCAGCTCCGGATATTCAATCGGACGTCCCGCCGCGCGATCGAGAAACACGACCTGCGGTCCCTCTGACTCCGCGAGCCAATCGTCACCCCATTTCTTCAACGCAAGGTAGGCCGGAAAAAAGTCGCGGCCCTTGTCGGTGAGGACATACTCGTATCGGCCCGAATGTTCGGGTAGAGGTACCCGCCTCATAACACCGGCAGTTACAAGCTTCTTCAACCTGGCGCTCAGGATGTTGGGGGCAATTCCGACGTACATCTCGAACTCGTCGAAGCGCTTCACGCCGTAATACGCTTCCCGCAAGATCAGGATAGACCAGCGGTCCCCGACGATTTCCATGGCTCGCGCAATGGAGCATTCCTTGTTGGCGAGACGGCCCTGCTTCGCACTGGACATAGGTTTTCACCTCCAAACCAAGCCCATACCAAATCGAGCGGGATTCGTGTATGTCCAGTACAAACCTTTTTCGCGCGTGTTGCTCAGGCGGCCTGTCCGGGCTCGCTTTTCGTTTTGGCAGCCGCGTCGGTCTCCAGGGCGCGCCTATGGGAGACCAGAACACCTGCCTCGCTCAGTTGCTTCAACTCTTCTTCGCTGATGCCGAGTTCGCCGAAAACCGCAAAGTTGTGTTCTCCCTGGAAGGCCGGCGCTCCAATCGGCGACAATTGGTCTCCGGAAAAGTGCCACGGTCGTCCCGGCAACCGGTATTCCCCGCCGCTTCGATCGGGAACCCGTTGGACCGCGCCCCAATAGTCGCTCCACTCGGAAGATGCGAGCTCCTTGATGGAGCGAATCTCGCCCATCGCGATTTTGGCTTCGTCAAACTGCGCGTCCAGTGTCGCCATGTCCGGGAATGTCAGTATCCAGGACTGGATGATTTGGTGCAGCAGACCGAAGTTCAACCGGCGCGCGGCCGCGGTGGCGAACCGTGGATCCTCGATCAGATCGACACGGCGCATCGCTCTCAGCCAAGACGGAAACGTCAGGCTGCCGATGATGCTCGTTGCGACCGTGAACTCTTCGCCTTGCGGCCCGATGAAGAACGAGCAGTCGGTCGCCCCCAGCACCGCCGGCTCCGCTCCGATGTCGTCATCGGACAGATCGACGTGGGCTCGCTCGTTGACCGCCAGCAGCGTCGCCGCCATGGCGATGTCTACATACTGGCCCTGCCCGGTCTTCTGCCGGCTGTTGAGAGCCGCGAGGATCGCGATCACTCCCTGCAACCCGGTGTAGACGTCCGCATGCGAGAGACTGTCGGTGCGCGGCTCGGTCAACGCCTCGCCGTAGTGACGAATACTGTTATGAGTGAAGCCGGCCTCGGCCTGCACGGTCGGCGCATACGCCATCCGGCTACGCCAGGGGCCGCCCTGCCCATATCCGGTGATGGACGCGTAGATCAATTTCGGGTTTCGCTTGGATAACGTATCGTAGTCGAGCCCGAAGAAATTGAGCGTGCCGGCGCGGAAATTCTCGACCACGACGTCCGCCGTGTCACAGAGCTTCAGAACCAATTCATAGGCGCCCGGCAGGTTGAGATTGATGCTGACGTTGCGTTTGCCGGCATTCTGCTGCGCGTAATAGCCTGACATGCCGTCGGTCGACGGAAACGCGAACCGACTGACATCAGGGCTCGGCGGTTCGATCTTAATGACCTCGGCGCCGAGATCCTGCAGCGTCCTCGCGCACAAGGGGCCCGCCAGGACGCGGGAGAAATCCACGACTCGAATTCCACTGAGGGGGCCGCTCATGTCAGCGCCCAGCGAATTTTGCGAGACCAGGGCCATTCTTGCGATAGGACGTAAGGCCGGTCTTCAGGTCCTCCGACGCCCATATCGGCGCCTGTACTCTCGCCATTGCTTCGTCGGCAGCCGCAACGCCCTCGTTGACTGCGATATAGGCGAGCTCCTTGGTTGCGGCATGCGCGACCGTGGGGCCCTGCGCAAACTCCTCCGCGATAGCCATCGTCGCAGCCTCCAAGGACTCCTCCGGGACAGTTAGATTGATCAGACCCCACTTCTCCAGCGTCGGTGCGTCGTAGCGGCGCGCCAACATCGACATTTCCTTGGCACGCTGCGCGCCGATCCGCTGCACCTGACGCTGGATCCCGCCCAGCAACGGATGCAGCCCCAGCGTCGCCTCGACCGAGCCGATCTTTGCCGAACTAGCCGCGATGATGTAGTCGCAGGACAAAGCGAGTTCGAGCCCGCCACCCAGGCAGACACCGTGGATGCTCGCAATCAACGGAACCGGCAACAGCTCCATAAAGCGCAGGAAGTCAACGTTCGTCCGCCGCAAATTCACGCCGCTCCGTTCGGCATCGTCGGCCGCCACTTGCGTCTCGAAAATATCCAGATCCGCTCCGGCCGAGAAATGACGCAACCCGCTGCGGATGACGATCGCACGGCTTCCGGCCTTCTGGGCCGCCTCAACCTGCTGAACGATCGCATTGAGAAATTTGGGGCCGAGCAAATTGTACGGCCGGTAGACCATGGTCAATACCGAGATATTTCCGCGCTCGTCGCGCGTCACCAATGCCTCTTCAGACAAAGCCGCCTCCCTGGTCGCCGACGCCGTTACGTAACGGCCCCTTATCTTCCTATAAAGAGATTGTCACATCACGACTTGCATTTTGCAAGTATCAATTTTCCAGCGCATCCTGACGCATGACTCTATTTCTCAAGACTCCGATCTTCTCGACATCGAGCTCGATCGTGTCCGAGTGCTCGAGGTACCATCCGAGCTCGAGACCACAGCCATTGCCGACAGTACCCGAACCGATGAACTCACCCGGCATCAACGTTTCATCCCGTGTCACATGGGCGATGATCTCTTCGAACGAGAACAGCATGCCTTTGCTTGTGCCTCGCGAACGGGTCTCCCCATTGACGCGCGCTTCCATGGTGAGATTGTAGGGATCACCTATTTCATCTGGCGTCACGATCCAGGGCCCGAGCACGTTGCCACCGTCGAAGCTCTTGCCTTTGGCTGGCCCCAGCCTGCCTTCCATCTCTACCCGCTGGGCGTCGCGCGCGGAAAAATCATTGAAGATCGTGAACCCGAATATGTGATCCCGCGCCCTCGTTGCAGAGATGTTCGCGCCCCTGTTCTTGGTGATGATGCCGAACTCCAACTCGTAGTCCATCACTCGACTGTAGCGCGGCCATCTCACTGTGGCGTTGGGGCCTCCGACGCTGAAGCGGTTCGTGATGTAGTAGATCGGCTGTTTGCGATAGATTTCCGGCAATTCAGGCAGAGGCGCAGCCTGAAGGCGGGCGAGCTCAACCGCATCGCCGGCTTTTCGCGCCTGGAACTTGAGGTGTCCGATCGGCGCTTGAACGATGTGCACCGGAAACGACATACCGTCTCGCATTTGGCGCGGCTCCGGCAGCGGGGCGAGAAGCTCCGATGCAGCGACATCGGACGACAGATCCTGGTCCTGCCCGTATCGGCTGAACAGGTCAGACGCAGCACCGAGTGAAGCGTCGCAGTCGTCGATGAGCTCGAGCATCGAATTGAAGGCCGGATTTGGTTTGCCGGCTCGTACGGATGCGGAAGCGAGATCGAACAGGCGCGTGTCGGCGGCATGAACCAGCGCGACTTTGCTTCGACCATTCGATCGATAGGTGGCTAACTTCACCAACGCCTCCCCTGATTTGACGATTTCGTTTGTTGGCCGAAGCATACCTCATAACTTTTATTTTGCAAGTCAAACGACAAGCGAACCGGCTACGGTGACGAACGGTCACCACGCGGAGCGGGGTCGTTGCTTACCCTGAGCGGCTAAAGTATAAAGATTTGTCTGATATGCCCTTAATTGGCTCGCCGACAATGCCCGTCGCGCGCGCCTCGCCAGGAGTAAGCATGCCATCTCCGATCCTGATCACCGGCGCCGCCGGAACCATTGGCTATGCCGTATCCAAGCTACTGATCGAGCGAGGATCGAGGGTACGAGCTCTCGTCCGCAGCGAAGACGCTCGATCGGCCAAGCTCGCCAGCCTGGGGGCCGAGATCATTGTTGGCGATCTTCTCGACCTGCATGCGATGCATCGAGCGATCGAAGGGTGCGAGCGAGTGTACTTCGGTATGGCCGTTTCACGTTCATATCTGGAGGCGACCGTCAACGCTGCGGCCGTCGCGAAGCACCACAAGGTGAGCGCGTTCGTGAACATCTCTCAGATGACCGTATCGCAGATGAGCATTAGTTCGACGACCGACAGCCCGCAGCAAAAGCTGCACTGGCTCGCAGAACAGGCGCTGGATTGGTCCGGACTACCCGTCGTACATGTCCGCCCCACGGCATTCCTGGACACGTTTTTCCTGCGGCTATCCGCGAACTCCATCCGCGACCATGGACAAATTCGTCTGCCTTTCGGAAACGGGAAGACGTCGCCGATAGCGAGTGAAGATGTTGCGCGCGTGATCGCAGCCATCCTCGAAGACCCTGCCCCGCATATCGGCAAGATCTACGAACTGACGGGACCCCGGTCACAGGACATGAACGGAATTGCCGAAGAGTTCTCCAAGGCGCTCGGAAGTCCGATCACTTATGTCGACGTTCCCTGGGAACCTTGGCGCAAGCAGTTGGAGGATAGCGGAAGATTGCCTCCCCATGCGCTTTCCCATCTTGCGACAATGGCTCTTCTCAAACAGCAGAATCGATACGACAGGTTGACATCGGATGTCGAGAAGATCACCGGAAACCCGCCGCTCAGCGTCTACGATTTCGTTCTGCGCCATGCGGACTTCTATACGACGGGAGGATAGGCGGGACCGTCAAGACGACGAGGCCTTTCGTGCGTCATCGGCATTGAATAGCAACGCAAACGGGCGCTCCCAGTCGGTTGCGGCATGCGCAACCGGCCCGGAGAATCTGATCGCCCCCTCAAATCCGATGTTTATATCTCTTATATAGCGACTTATAATTTGATAGTCGCGACACGACCGGTCCCCAATACCGGCAACGGCCGACAGATCGACGGGCGCGTCACCACTGCCTCTAATCTTGGAGTCCAGACATGAAGGCTTACCTCTGCAAATACATTCCGCCGCGGGCCGATTTCTTGACGACGATGACGGCCGACGAAGCGAAGTGGATGAAGCAGCATGGAGCCTTCCTGGACGATTTGCTCGCCAAAGGAACAGTCGTCGCGCACGGCCCCGTCATGGATCCGACTGGCGGTTATGGTGTCTCACTCTACCAGATCGCCGATGATGAGAACATCGAAGCGATTACCTCACAGGATCCCATTGTGAGGAACGGCGCCGGCCATTATGAGCATTATCCGATGCGTCATTTGGCGGCTCGGGGCTAAACCCCGCGCCCATCAGGTCCAGGGCCGAGTACCGGGCGAGTCCGGAGTTTGTCTCTCGGACGTACGATGCGCGCTCGAGTGCGCTGCCCAAAATCGGCCGTGTAAGCAGCGACGCCCTCTCTTTTCAATGAGAGGCGTGGCTGACGAACACACAAGGTGCAAGGGGACAGGACGCTAGAATATCGAGCGACCTGTCCGTTAACCCACTGCTTCTCAGAAGCGTCAGGCGATTGCGCGTGCCGGGACTGAACCCGTGCTCACACCGTCGAGGAAGCCCGTCAGCCGCTGCCGGATGATGCGTTCGGCACCATCCATGATGCGATCGATCAATTCCTTGACGGTCGGAATATCGTTGATCAGCCCGACCACCATGCCGCAGCTCCAAGCGCCGGCATCCATGTCGCCCTCCAACATGACCTTTGGGTAGACGCCGGCAACCTGGTCGAGAATGTCCTCGATCTTCAGGCTCGCACCCTTCTCGCGCTCGATCTCGATCAGCTCGTTGACGCCCTTGTTCTTCAGCACGCGCTCGGTGTTGCGCAGCGCGCGCATGACGAGAACGGTGTCAAGCTCGGTCGCCTTGACCAGTGCTTGCTTCACGTTGTCGTGGACCGGCGCCTCCTTGGTAGCGACGAAGCGGGTGCCCATGTTCATGCCCGCCGCCCCCATGGAAAGAGCCGCAACGAGGCTGCGAGCATCGGCCATGCCCCCCGACGCAACGAACGGGATCTTGAGCTCATCGGCCGCACGAGGCAGCAGGATCATGCTCGGCATGTCGTCCTCGCCGGGATGACCGCCGCACTCGAAGCCATCGACACTGACCGCGTCACAGCCAATCTTCTCAGCCTTCAGCGAATGCCGCACCGAGGTGCATTTATGGATCACCTTGATGCCGGCGGCCTTCAGCGCCGGCATGTACTCCTCCGGGCTGCGGCCGGCGGTCTCGACCGCCTTGATGCCGCCTTCCTTGATCGCGGCGATATATTCGGGATAAGGGGGCGCGGTAAAGCTCGGCAGGAAGGTGAGATTGACGCCGAAAGGCATGTCCGTCATGTCACGACAGCGCGCGATCTCCTTGGCCAGCAGCTCGGGCGTCTTCTGGGTGAGGCCGGTAATGAGGCCAAGTCCGCCGGCGTTCGACACCGCTGCTGCGAGTTCGGCGAACCCGACATAGTGCATCCCGCCCTGAATAATCGGATGTTGAATACCGAATAGTTCAGTGATCGCTGTCTTCACGATGATCTCCCGCAGTTCCGTTCAATGGATGATTTCGAAAAGGCCCGCGGCGCCCATGCCGCCGCCGATGCACATGGTCACGACGCCGTACTTTGCCTTCCGACGCCGTCCCTCGATCAGAAGGTGGCCAGTGAGGCGCGCGCCGGTCATCCCATAGGGATGGCCTATCGCGATCGAGCCCCCATTGACGTTGAGCTTGTTCGGGTCGATACCGAGCTTGTCGCGGCAATAGATCACCTGAACGGCATAAGCCTCGTTGAGCTCCCAGAGATCGATGTCGTCGACCTTCAGGTTGTGACGCTTCAGCAGGCGGGGGATCGCGACGACCGGACCGATGCCCATCTCGTCCGGCTCGACGCCCGCGGCAACGAAGCCCCGGAAGATTCCGAGCGGCTTGAGCCCCTTCTTGGCCGCGATCTTGTCGCTCATGATCACGCACGCAGAAGCACCGTCCGAAAGCTGGCTCGCATTGCCTGCGCTGATGGTTTTGCCCTCGAAGACCGGCTTGATCTTGGCGAGGCCTTCTGCGGTCGTCTCGGGACGCGGACCTTCGTCCTTGGTGAGCGTCACCTGTTCATAGGAGACCTGCTTGGTCTCCTTGTTGACGAGCGCCATCTTTGTCGTGATGGGAACAATTTCGTCGTCAAACCGGCCGCTCTGCAGGGCAGCTCCGACGCGGCGCTGGCTCTCGAGGCTGTATTCATCCTGCTTGTCGCGGCCGATCTTGTAGCGCTCGGCGACCGTTTCTGCCGTCTCGAGCATCGACATGTACATGTCCGGCTTCATCGCCATCAATTCATCGTCGACCATGTGAAACTTGTTCATGTGCTCGTTCTGCACCAGGCTGATCGACTCGATGCCGCCGCCGATCGCGATGTCCACGCCATCAAGCATCACAGAACGAGCTGCCACCGCGATCGCCTGCAGGCCCGACGCGCATTGCCGGTCAATCGTCGTCCCGGCGACTGTTACCGGCATGCCCGCGCGGATCGCTCCCTTGCGGGCCACGTTCATCACCATGGTGCCTTGCTGCATGGCGCAGCCCATCACCACGTCTTCGACTTCGCCCGGCGCAATGCCGGCGCGCTTCACCGCCTCGGCCATGACGTGACCAGCCATGGTCGGTCCCTCCGTGTTGTTGAGCGATCCGCGGTAGGCTTTGCCGACCGCGGTACGGGCGGTGGAAACGATTACTGCTTCAGTCGTCATATTTTGCCTCTTTTCTCACGCGGCCGCGCCCAGTCGTGCATAGCGCAGGACGTGGAACGCGGGGTCGCCGAACTGGATATTGATGGAAGAGATGCGCTTGAAATAGTGACCCACATTGAGCTCGTCGGTCATGCCCATGCCGCCATGCAGCTGCACAGCCTGGTCGGCGACAAACTTGGCCGCATAGCCGATCTTTGTCTTGGCGCCGGAAGCGAGCCGCGAGAGCCCCGCGTCACCGCCGCTGATGCTGAGATTGAGATGCTGCATCAGGGAGAGCGCCTCCTGATGGGCGATGAACATATCGACCATCCGATGCTGCAGCACCTGGAATGAACCGATGGTGGTGCCGAACTGCTTGCGGGTCTTCGAGTATTCCAATGTGGCGGAATTCAGCTCGCCGATGGCACCGACCGCTTCTGCGCAGAGCGCACCGATGGCGCGATCGCGGCACGCCTCCAGCGCTGCAACCGCCTCCCCTTCCCTGCCGAGCAGCTGCCCGCGGACATTGCGTAGACTAATCTCGGCGGCGCGACGGCCGTCAATAGCTTTGAAGCTCTGCAGGTCAACGCCTGCCGCGCGGCGGTCGACCACAAACAAGCTGACGCCACCGTGGTCCTTTCGGCTGCCCGAGTTGCGCGCCGAGACGACAAGGTAGTCGGCCCAGGGCGCCGCAATCACCGCCGTCTTTCCACCGTTCAGGAGATAGTCTTCGCCCTCGCGTCGCGCAGTGGTCGTCACGTCTGCGAGATCGAACCGGCCACCCTTCTCCGTCCAAGCCAGCGTCCAGATCTTCTTGCCGTCGATGATATCGGGGATGAAGCCCTGCTTCTGTGCGGCATCGCCGAGCCTTTCGATCAGGCCGCCGGCCAGCACCACCGTCTCGAGAAACGGCTCGACGACAAGATGGCGCCCGAATTCATGCGCGATGATCATGGTCGATAGCGGGCCGCCGCCGAGGCCGCCGGCATCCTCCGCGAACGGTGCCGCCAAAAGGCCGAGTTCGGCAAACGCCCCCCATTGCCCGCGGCTGAACCCATGCTCGTCGGCAACGATCTTGCGGCGCGCTTCGAAATCATACTGATCGCGCAACAGGCGCTGGATGCTGGATCGCAGCAGTTCCTGCTCTTCAGTAAACTGAATGTCCATCCGACCCTCTCGACACTCCGGCTAGAGACCAAGCACCGCTTTTGCGATGATGTTGCGCTGAATCTCGTTCGACCCGCCGTAGATGCTGAGCTTGCGAGAATTCAGGTACTTTTCCGACGCGGTGTGCCCGTAGTCGGGACCAGGCATGAAGTGATTGGCGCTGGCCGGATGCTCTCGCAGCGCCAGCCCGTAATTGCCGATCGCGCGGTGGGTCAGTTCGGTGATCTTCTGGAAGATCTCGGTCCCGCGGATCTTGAACAGTGATGCGGCCGGTCCAGGATCGATGCCACGCGCCATCTGAGCCACGACACGCAGCTCGGTCGCCTCGAGCGCCAATACGTCGAGCTCGACGAGGGCGATCTCGCGCTCGAAGTCGAGATGCGTCGGATCATCGGACGGGATCTCGGCCTCTACGATCTTCTTCAGCTTGTTGATGTAGCGTGTTGACCGGCCGATGCCGGCCATGCTGGTTCGTTCGTTGCCGAGCAGGAACTTGGCGTAAGTCCAACCCTTGTTTTCCTCGCCGATCAAGTTTTCGACGGGGACGCGAACGTTCTCCAGAAAAACGTCGTTGACCTCGTGGCTGCCGTCGATGGTGATGATCGGCCGCACGGTGACGCCCGGCGACTTCATGTCGATCAACAGGAAAGAAATGCCGGATTGTGGCTTCGCATTCGGATCGGTCCGGACGAGGCAGAAGATCCAATCCGCATGCTGAGCAAGCGTCGTCCAGGTCTTGTGGCCATTGACAATGTAGTGATCGCCGTCGCGGACGGCCTTGGTGCGGACGGTTGCCAGGTCCGAGCCGGAGCCCGGCTCGGAATAACCCTGGCACCACCAGTCCTCACCCGACAGAATACGCGGAAGAAATTTCTTCTTCTGCTCCTCGTTACCGAACGTGTAGATGACCGGCCCGACCATTGTGACGCTGAATGCTAAGGGCGGCAGCGAGCCAGCGCGGCTGGTCTCCTGTTCGAAGATGAAGCGGCGCGTAATCGACCAGCCGGGCCCACCGTACTCCTTGGGCCAGAGAGGCGCGATCCAGCCCTTCTTGTGCAGGATGCGATGCCAGAGCAGCGATTGCTCCTTGGTCAGGTCCGTCTCCGGATTCGGAACACGCATTTCCGCCGGATAGTTTTCCGCGATGAAGGAGCGCACCTCGTCCCGAAATGCGGCATCCTCTGGAGAAAGCTCCAGCTCCATCCTATTTTCTCCTCACCACTTCTCGCCGAAAGGACGAATCTCCAGCTCGAACGTCCATGCGCTTTTCGGTTGCTGATAGAGTTGCCAATAGGACGCAGCAACGGAGGACGGCGGCATCAGCGCATCTGGATCATCCAGCGCGTTTGGCCCGAGAGCCTCCAGCCGCCGCTGCCGAACCCATTCGGTATCCACGCCGGAATCGATGATCAGATGAGCGACGTGGATATTCTTCGGGCCAAGCTCGCGGGCCATCGCCTGCGCGACCGCGCGAAGGCCGAACTTGGCGCTTGCAAAGGCGGCATAACCGCCGCCGCCGCGCAGCGAGGCGGTCGCTCCGGTAAAGAAGATGTTGCCGCCCCCGCGCGGCAGCATGAGCCGGGCCGCCTCCCGGCCGGCCAGAAAGCCGGAATAGCAGGCCATTTCCCAGACCTTGCGGAAAACACGCTCAGTGGTTTCCAGAATTGGGAAGTTGACGTTCGCGCCGATGTTGAAGATGCAGACTTCCAGCGGCGCATGCTTGTCTGCATCGTTCAGGAAGGAGATGATCTCGTCTTCCTTGCGAGCGTCGAGCGAACGGGCGTGAATCTCTCCGCCGGCTGCCTCGATGTCCTTGACGAGCGGAGCCAGCTTTTCGCCGTTACGACGGCCGGCGAAGACCGTGAAGCCTTCTGCGGCAAACTTCTTGGCGATCTCGCCGCCGATGAAATCGCCGGCGCCGATGACAGCCGCAGTTGCGTTTCTTTTCTGCACGGGCGTGCTCCCTGTGAGGTTATACGTCGCTTGCGAACGATTTTACCGTGGACCCGCCGAACCACGTCCGTCGACGCGCCCTCGGCATCATGGACAGTACATAGGTTCTTTTTTAGAACTCGTCAATTGATATTTGACTTTGGTGCTTCGAGCTCGCAAGGCGCACCACGCTCCAACCTCAAGCTGAACAGGATTTCGAGCCTGACAGCCGGGCACGGCAGAAGATCCGCCACCCCGATCCAAGGACAGCTCATTAAAGGTGAGCTCGCTCAAGGCACAAGATTGAGGGACATCAGTGCTGTCCAATATCTGGGCCGCGATTGATATCTAAAGTATTGCGGGCGAGCGCCTTCGAAAGCCTCGCCCGCAAGATGCGAAACGATCATCGGCCCGGCGAGCTTTGGTGCCAATCTCATTTCCTGATCGCCGACCGTCGATGCAGATATCACTTGGCTTTGGAAGCAGCCCCGCCGGATTGTTCGACGATGGATTCCTCCACGTCCCGCAGCTGGTCCTTTCCGAAGAACATTTCCTTGCCCACGAAGAAAGTCGGCGAGCCGAACGCACCCCGGCTCACAGCGTCGTTGGTCAGCTCGATGAGCCTCTTTTTCACGTCGTCTTCCTGCGCACGCTTCGCAATGCGATCGATATCGATGCCTGAAGAGACGAACGCGCTGCGGAACACCTCGGGATCGTCCATCTTCTTCGGTTCTTCCCACATATGATGATAGGCCGCCCTGAAATAGGGCTCGAACACTCCCTCGAACTGCGCCGCGACCGCGCAGCGCATCAACATGAGGGTGTTGACTGGGAAGAAGGGATTGGTGCGGAATTTCGTCACCTTATGGCGGCGAATGAACCGCTGCGTCTCGAGCGCCTGGTACTCCGGCTTGTTCTTGATTCCCCGCAGGGAATCGAAGGGCGACATGTTTCCAGTGGCCTTGTAGATGCCGCCAAGAAGGACTGGGACGTACTCAAATTTAACCCCGGTGCGCTGTTCGATGCCCGGGATCGCGACCTCGGCCAAATAGGCGTTCGGACTACCGAAATCGAACTGAAACTCTACTTTCGGGGTCATATCGGCGTCCTCCGGACAAATTCGATGATTGCGATAAGAGTTTACAGTTCTGTTTTTGAACTGTCAAACCGATAGCCCGGCAATTTGGTCGATTTTTCCGAGGGGTATTGTTTGAGGATCAGTACCTATCTAGAATGGTATGACTTGTCTCTTCTCCGCAGATTCGTGGGAGAATGATTGGGGCTATTGGAGACCGCGGATGAAATGGAAAGAACTTGAGGAAGAGCCATGTTCGATGGCCAGGACGATCGCGGTCATCGGCGACCGATGGACGCTGCTTATCCTGCGCGAATGCTTTCTGCGCACTCGTCGCTTCGAGGGATTCCAGTCCGCCTTGGGTATCACGCGCCATCTGCTTGCCGAGCGATTGAAGAAGCTTGTCCGGCAAGGCATTCTCCGCCGGGTCCCCTATCAGGAGTCGCCCAAGCGCCACGAGTACATCCTGACGCAGAAGGGCCTCGATCTCTATCCGATCATGATGGCGATCGTCCATTGGGGAGACACTCACATGGTCGACGAACGCGGTCGGCCGCTCCTGCATCAGCATCGCAATTGCGGTAAGAACTTCGACCCCGTCATGGTTTGCTCCGAGTGTGGCGAGCCGATTGTAGCCAAAGAGGTCCATACGCATCCGGGCCCCGGCGCCAGGCGTCCCCTCGCGCAAAAGGAAACGGAAGCGCCGGCCCCAAAACCCAAAGCGCGCCGCAAGGCGGCCTGATCGCCCCTGCCCTGTGGAGCCCGCCAAGCCGCTACCCGCGTAATGGTCGAGGAGCCGACCGCTTCACCGCGATCAGCCTCCATGCCCGCAACCCTTTGGGTGCTCGATGAGTGAGAACTCAAACCCGGATCACGCCTGGGTTCGAGGGGGAGCAATAGAGAGATTCGACGTGGTCCGACCGGCACTTCAAGACGGCGCGTTGATTGACATAGGCCTTGTCGGTGATTTCGCCGGCGGCGATCGACGGCGGCTCCTTGAGCAGCACGAACGAATGAGCATTTTCGCTGCTGCCAACGGTCCGGTTGTATTCTTGGAGCCGGTCCTTGACGAACTGCACAACGACGGGATCGTTGGTCAGGTCGGAAGACGGCTGCGAAGAGATCCGCGCCGCCTCCGTTGGGTTCAGCCAGCAAAGCAGACCGCAGTAGTCTCGGTTTTCGCCTGCAATCACCACATCCGATAGCACGCCGCGGGTAGCCGCCAGGATTGCGGCGCGCATGTTCCCGATCGACACCCAGGTCCCGTTCGCGAGCTTGAAGTTTTCGGAAATCCTACCCGTAAAGCGAAGTCCAGATTCAGGTTTCTCGGGGTCCATGAACGAGACTGTGTCGCCGATGCGATAGAAGCCTTCTTCATCGAAGGCTTGCTCCGTCAAATCCGGCCGACCGAGATAACCCGGCGTGACGTTAGGACCTTTGACGCGCACCTCGTAGGTATCGGAAACAGGAAGCAGCTTGAGTTGCAAACCGGGCGCGGGAAGGCCGATTTCCCCTGGTCGATCGGTGGCCCAATGCGTCGTGCTTATCGTTGGAGCGGTTTCCGTCGTACCGTAGCCGGACATGACAGGAATACGCCGGCCGGTGATCGATGACGTCAGTTTATAAAGACGCTCGAGCGTGTTTTGCGAGATGGCTGCGCCGGCGTAACTTATGCGATCCAGCCGCTTCAATACGCGCGCGCCAAGCTCGGTATCCTTCTCGATGGCGTCACAAAGGAAATTGTAACCGGCCGGCACGTTGAACATAGCGGTCGGCGAAACCTCCTGGAGATTGAGGAGCGTTTTGTGGAAGAGCTGGGGCAATGGCCGGCCGTCGTCGATGTAGAGCGTCCCGCCATTCTTCAGTATGCCGTGCAGAATGACGTTGCTGCCCATGGTGTGGTGCCATGGCATCCACTCGACCTGAACGGGCGCTTTGGACGGGGCTACCAGCAAGCTGCCCATTTGGAGAGAGCTCGCCATCATGCGGTGGGTATTCAGGACGCCCTTGGGAAGACCGGTCGAGCCCGACGTGAAAAGAACTTTTGCGACGGAATCGCAGGATACAGAGCGGGACGCGCCTTCGAAACCTTGATAGCTGCTCCTCTTCTCGGTCAGGTCGGAATAGCGCACCGTTTCGGGAGCGCCGTCTACGCTGATCCAGGTCGCCGCTTTCAGATCTGGAATGGAGCGTGCGGCTGAGAATTCGCGTCCGCTCTGCGCGAACACGAACTTCGGGCGCAGCACCTCTGCGATATCCTTCAGCCGTGCAAGACCGCCGGGCATCAGCGTGTAGTTCGGCGAGACCGGCGCAAAAACAACGCCGATCGACATGGCGGCGAAAGACATCACCGCATTCTCTATGGAATTACCGGAAAGGATGGCGAGGTTATCTGAAGGCTTCGCATCCATCTCGATCAGGCTTTGGCCGACCGCCTGAACCAAGGACCAGGCCTGGCTATACGTGATCTCGTCCCATCCGCCCCTTGAATTGCGTTGAGCCAGGAAAATGCGATCGGGAGCGGCTTTCGCCCATCTCGCCAGGAAGTCCGTGATCCGCCAGTCGCACTCGCCCAGTTCGATCGGTGAGCTCAAGATAAGCGTACCGTCGCTGCGACGCTGCAGGGAGACCTCTTTGGGCGCGAATACAGGTGCGTTCATTGACATTGAAGATGACCCTATGACTTGCGGACTCGCGCGGAGCTCACTTCAGGAGATCGACGGCGCGTTCGGTTCCGCACCGTTCTCCGGTTTTCCGCGCGATCGACTACTCGGATTTCGCGTCCAGCACGTCGCCGAACAGCTGGTAGGTCGTTCCAGTCCAGCGCTGCAACCGCATTTGAGTCGACATCATGTTCGAGCTTTCGCTGGTGTTCACCTCGATTCCCGGCAGGCCAACGGGGACCACGACGTTCTTGAGATTCTTTGCTTGCGCCAGGATATTCTTGCGGGAGAGATCGTTGCCGCATTGCTTCAGAATCTGCTCGAGCAGAAATCCCTGCTGGTATCCGAGCGTATAACTTCCGTTCGTGATGTCGGCGCCGGACAGATACTTTTCAAAGAAGCTCTTATAGGCTTGCATGCCCGGATCGTTCTTCCACGTCTCGTCCGCGGCGTCCTTGTTGATCGTGCCGGCGATCACGCCGATCGATTTGTCAAGCCCGGCCGGCGCGAGCGTGCCACCAATGGATGCGGAGGGATAATTGATAATGACGGTCGCCTTCCATCCAATCACAGAAGCCTGCCTGATCGCCTGCGCTGCAAACTTTGGTGTTCCGGCGATCACGAGAGCCTCGGCGCCCGAGCTCTTGAGATTCGTGATCTGTGAATCGATCGTCGGCTCGGTCACCTCGTAAGATGCGGTCACGACCTTCCGATCGAAATCTGCCCCCAGATACGCCTTGAAGGCGTTGATGTAGTCCTTACCGAGGTCGTCGTTCTGGTAGAGAATTGCGTATTTCGCGTTGGGAAGCGTCTTGGTCAGATACTTGGCGTAGATCTTCCCTTCGGTATCGTAACTGACGAGCCCGGTCGTCGTCAGGGGATAATTTGCGACATCCGTGAACTTGGATGAACCACTGACGATTGCGATGCTGGGCACCCCTTTCGCCCTGAGGTACTTGGCCGTAGCCGAGATGCCGGGCGTACCGAGTTGGCCGAACATGAAGGACACTTCATCGCTCTCGACCAGCTTGCGCACGTGCTCAACCGCCTTGGGCGGACTGTATGAGTCATCGTAGGCGATGTAGTTGATCTTGCGGCCGTTTACGCCGCCCCGGTCGTTCAGCGATTGGATATAGGCGATCAGCCCCTTGCCCACGAGCCCGATCGATGATGCCGGTCCGCTGAAGGGAAAGACCCCGCCAACCTTGATCTCAGTTTCGGAAATGCCGGGCTCTTCCGCCGCGGATGCGGGGCCGCTCAAAAGCACAGCAAAAGCTATCGCGATTTTCCAATTCGCTATCATGGATCGTCCTCCCCACGCGCGCCTGTCAGGACACGCCAGTATGTTGGTTGACCTTCTGCTTTTCGTGCTCGCCCGCCGGTCGTTGGCTCGGCGCCGACCGGAGTGACAGGCTTGAGGTCTGACCGACCATACCGTTCTTTTTTAGAACCCGTCAAGCGTCTCCATAATCCAGCATCTGCGACACGGTCACCAATGCTTTATTTTCGCAGCTTCTCCTACCGCAATAGCTCTACGCGCAACTTTTTGGATTGCTCCCGAAATAGAACTAAAGACGTTGCTGCCCCCAGCGACCTACCGCCTCACGAGGTTGGAAGGTCGACACGTGAGCGCACGTCATCAGGTACTGCTGATGAAAAGCTCGATCAGCGCAATCACCGTATCGGGCGCGTCTTCCTGGCTGAAGTGTCCCGCGCTCGGAAGTCTTATGATCGGCCTACCCGGCCAGATCGCGCTGAAATCGGCGATCTGCGTCTCGGGCGCGATGGCGCGATCTTTCATGCCCACGGCGAGCATCGCCGGCTTGGACTTCAGATTGTCAATGAGCGGAAAGCCTTCCGCGAGGTAGGGCCGGATTCTGCCGAGTAGTGCATCGAGCGGAAACTCGATCGCTCCAAGACACTCTTCTCTCGTCGTAAATGGCGCCCCGTAGGCCGCGAGCCAATCGGCGTTGACGACGGAGAGATTCTCCAGGCCCTGGGTCTTCATGACACTCAGGATGTTGACATCGAGGTGCCCGAGCACTTCAGGAAGCGTTCCAGCCCTGTGATGACCAAGGACGAGCTGGAACCACGGCGTCATCCCCGGAGGAGCATTGCCGTAGCCAGTAAGCGTGTTGAGCAAGAACAGCCGCTTGACGCGATCGGGATTGCGTAGCGCGAACGCCGAACCGATCAATCCGCCCCAATCCTGGATAACAAGCGTGATGTTCGTGAGACCGAGCGCTTCGACCAATTTGGTGAAGTTCTCGACGTGGGCTCTCAGCGAATATTCCCGGTTTGGAGGCGTCTCGCTCTTGCCGAAACCCATATGGTCGGGAACGATCACCCGATGCGAAGCCGCGAGCGGCGGGATGAAGCGGCGATAAAGATAGCCCCACGTCGGCTCACCGTGCAGGCAGACGATAGGATCTCCGCTCCCCTCGTCGACGTAATGCATCCGGAAACCGTTTCCTTCGAAGAAGCGAGGCATGAAGGGCCAGGTTCCGCCGAAAGTTTCGCGAGCGTCGATCATCGTTGCGGTGCAACTCGTCCAAAGGACTTTTCAAGCTTTTCCGGCACGAGCGCCGCTCATTTTCCGCGGAAAACGGCCGCACGACGTTCGATGAAAGATTGAATGCCTTCCATCATATCCTCGCTACCAAGAACGCGATCCTCGATCTTGGGTATGTAGCCGATCGCTTCTCGCTCGGCCGCTTCGATATACTTCAGCGCGGCCTGCTTCGTGACCTGTATTCCGAGCGGTGCATTTTTGACGATCGTCTGCGCTAGCTCCATGGCACGGTCGATCTGGCTTCCGGGCTTAACCACCTCCTGTACGAGACCAATGGCGTGAGCGCGGGCGGCATCGAACTCGTCGCAAAGGAACAGATGATACATGGCATCACCCCAACCTGCGCGCGTCAGGAATCGGAAGTGGGCGCCACCGAGAGGCGCAATTCCACGCTTTGCCTCCATCTGGCAGAACCTGCTGTCCGACGCAGCGACAACGATATCTCCGGCGAGCATCATTTCGATGCCGATCGTATAGACGATGCCCTGCACGGCCGTCACGATCGGCTTGCGGCATCGTCCCTTGAGCGCAAATGCATCGATGTTTCTCGGAGAAATATCGATCTTCTCGGCGTTCGGACCGAAGAATTTGGGCATGTCGAGACCTGACGTGAAGTCCGGTCCTTCTGCGCAAACGACGCCCGCCCAATAATCGTCGTTGCGGTCCAGAAGCGTCATGGCATTCGACATCTCCACTATCATGGCGGGTGTGAACGAGTTTTTCTTCGCTGGATTGTCGATGAGGATCTTGAGTATTCGACCGTGAACTTCCGTGCGGATCCGGCCAGCCGGGGCCTTCTGATCGCTCATTTGCATCCTCCGGACACGCCAAATAGCGACCGCGTCGCCAAAGCCGCTTTCTTTCTGGCGAGTTGACAGTGCGCTTCGCAAGCCGGCTACAACAATCTTGTGCCGCCCCTATTCAAAGGTGAATGCCACCGCCGCGGGAGGCGCGTGCAGCGCCAGGAAGTTTTGAATGCTCCGGGGGTGCATTGCAATCGGATCAATACATCATATGATGACTGTCAGCCAACATTGAACAGCGAGGAGCCTCATCATGGCTGAAGCAGCCGATCCCGTCGTCATCGTCTCCGCCGCCCGCACTCCGCTCGGCCGCTTCATGGGCGAGCTGTCGCCGCTCCCCGCGCACAAGCTCGGATCGCATGTGATCAGGGCTGCTCTGGAGCGCGCCAAGCTCGCGCCCGAGAAGGTCGACGAGGTCTTCATGGGCTGCGTGCTGCCGGCCGGACAAGGCCAGGCGCCGGCGCGCCAGGCGGCACGTAGCGCCGGTTTGCCGGACGCCAGCGGCGCCACCACGGTGAACAAGGTTTGCGGTTCCGGGATGAAGGCGACCATGCTGGCCCACGACATCATCCGCGCGGGATCTGCCGAGATCGTCGTCTCCGGCGGCATGGAGAGCATGAGCAACGCGCCCTATCTGCTCGCCAAGGCGCGCGGCGGCTATCGTGCCGGCCATGACCGCATCATCGACCACATGATGATGGACGGGCTCGAGGACGCCTACGAGACCGGCCGCTCCATGGGCGATTTCGGCGAAGCGACTGCAGAGACCTATCAGTTCACCCGCAAGGACCAGGACGCCTACGCGATGGAGACGCTGAGCCGCGCACGCAAGGCAGTCGAGAGCGGTGCGTTCAAGGCCGAGATCGCGCCGATTACGCTGACGGAAAAGGCCGGTCCACGCATCATCGCGAATGACGAGCATCCGCTGAAGGTCGATCCCGCAAAGATCCCGGGGCTGAAGCCGGCATTCCGCGCCAACGGCACCATCACGCCGGCCGCTTCCTCTGCCAATGCCGACGGCGCCGCCGCGCTGGTGCTGACGAAACTCTCGCTCGCTGACCGCAACGGCTTGCCTGCCATTGCCGAGATCAAGGGCCACGCCACTCACAGCCAAGAGCCGCAATGGTTCACGACGGCGCCGATCCCGGCGATCCGCAATCTGCTCGACAAGGTCGGCTGGGCTGCCTCCGATGTCGACCTGTTCGAGATCAACGAGGCCTTTGCCGTCGTCGCGATGGCAGCGCAGCGTGACCTGGGCATCCCTCGCGAAAAACTCAACATCAACGGCGGCGCGTGCGCGCTCGGCCATCCCATCGGCGCCACCGGCGCGCGGCTGATCGTGACGCTGCTGCACGCGCTCGAGGCGAACAATCTCCAGCGCGGGGTTGCCGCGCTCTGCATCGGAGGCGGCGAAGCCACCGCCATTGCCGTCGAGCGCCGTTGCAATTGAAGCCCAAGCGCCCGTAGCCGGCCTGGAGCATCGCGGAATTGGCGGCGCACCTAGCGCTCAACAGATACTGCCTCGGACAGTCGTCGAAGCGACGGCCGGCCAAGCGGCCGTCGCGGGACTGAGATTTCCGGCAATCGACTCATCAAGCGAAATTGACGCTCTTGTTGAGAGGCAATTCGCGTACCCGCTTCCCGGTGAGAGCAAAGATCGCATTGGCGAGAGCCGGGGCCGCCGGCGGGACGGGAGGTTCACCAATTCCTCTCACGTCCCCACCAAGCTCCAATCCCTTGACGATGATTTCGGGTGCCTGATGGAATCTCATGGCCTCGAATAGATGAAAATTGGTCTGGACCGGCGCAAAGTTTTCGTAGGTCAGCTCGCAGTTCATGGCGTGGCCCAAGGCCCAGATGACGCCACCCCGCACCTGCGCTTCGAAGTTGACCGGGTCCAGAATGCGCCCCACATCGCAAATGGCATACACCTTGTCGATCTTGATGCCCTGAGGTGTGTAGCTCACCTCGACGACTTGAGCCATTGGCACGCCGAAGGACAAAGTCAGCGCCACGCCGCGGGCTCGTCGATCGTCGATTCGCGAGCCTTTCCAGGCGGAAATATCACGCAAAGTATGCAGCACCTTCTTGGACGGCTCATGATTGCAGAGACGGATGAGCTCTGCCATCGGATCCGCGCCCGCGGCATGGATCAGTTCGTCTAGGAAGGAAGCATGGTGGAAGCCATTGGCGGACGCTCCAACCGATCGCCACGGGCTGACTGGCACCATTTCCTTCGACTTATAACCCGTCACACGAAAGTTCGGTATTGCGAAAGGCTGGTCCCAAATACCGTTGACGCTTGAAACATCGGGGCCGGGAGGGACGGGCGCCTGTAACCGATTGAACCAGGAGGCGCCCATCGATTGTCCGGCCACATCGATGCTCATGCTCTCGACCATGCCATCGCGAACGGTTCCCTTGGCGCGCGAGAGCTGAATCGGGCGCGGATAGTCGTGCCCCATGTTCTCTTCGCGGCTCCAGGTCATCTTGACCGGAACGCCTTCCATGGCCATCGCGAGTTCGATCGCCTGCAACGCATAGGTGTCGTCGAGTCGTGCCCCGAAGCTGCCGCCGATCGGCTGAGCGTGCACGTAGATCTTCTCTTCCGGCAGTTTCGTCAGCTTTGTCGCATGCCCACGAAGGAAGACCGGGATCTGCGTTCCCGTCCAGATGTCGAGCCGTTCCTTCGTGTAGCGTACGACCGCATTCATGGGCTCGAGCGGCGCGTGGGCCAGATATGGAGTCCGATACTCCGCCTCAATCGGCTTGGACGAGCCGGCCAACGCCCTTTCGACGTCTCCGTCATTGCGAAGCCGGCTGTCCTGGTGGTCTTTGGAGAATGAACTCTCCAGCACCTTCCACATTCCAGCCGAGTCGGCCGGATAGGGAGGATCGTTCCATTCGATCTTGATGGCGGCTGCGGCCTGAAAGGCTCTCCAGGTGTTATCTGCAATGACGCCCACGCCGTCTTTGATGGGGACGACCTTTTTGACGCCTCTCATCTTTTCCGCGCTGGAGGCATCGTATCGTTTGATCGTGCCTCCTATGCCGGGGTTGGCGCGGACGGTCGCGTACACGACCCGGTCAGGGCGAATATCGATCCCATACTGTTGCGTACCGGTAGACTTCGCGACGATATCGGTCCGGCGCATCTTCTTGCCGATGTAGCGCCACTCCTGTTCCGGCCGGAGCGTGACATCGGTCACCGGCGCAAGCTGCGCTGCCTCAGCGGCCAGTTCCGCGTATGTGAGGGATTTGCCATCGGGCAAGATGACCTGACCGTCCTTGGTCTTCAATTGCGATCGTGACACCCCCGACCTTCTGGCCGCCGCCTCCTTCAAAGTCTCGCGCGCGACGGCGCCCGCCATGCGAAGCTTTTGATAGCCGTCCGGTACGGTGGAGGAGCCTCCCGTGATCTGCATGCCGAGAACGCGGCTCAACACCTCGCCACCTCCCCGCGCGCCTCGGGCCATGATGCCATCGTCGATCGTAGAGAAGGGTAGGCTATCGTCCATCACCCGGCTGTTGAAGTAGGCCGGACTTGGCGGACCGGGATCGATGCGAACCTTGTGCGGATCCACGTCGAGCTCTTCAGCAATCAAATGAGCCTGGATGGAATATGAGCCTTGGCCCTTGTCGGCTCGCGGCGTGATGAGCGTGACGCCTTTTGCGTCGACGCGGACGTAGGGCGTGATCGCGGCTTCCCCTGCCTTAAGGTCCTTGAGCAGCGGATTGGGAGGGTCCTGGCGCAATCGGTAATAGCCGAAGGCGACGCCGCCGGCGATCGCAGCGGAGCCGATCAGGAACGTGCGTCTTGCAATCGTCTTGAGCCGAGCCACGCTATTTCCCCTTCATCATCTGGGCTGCAGTTTTGACGGCGCTGTGGATGCGCGTGTAAGTCCCGCATCGACAAAGATTTCCGTCCATGGCCTCGGCGATTTCGGAGTCCGAGGGATCGGGGGTTTTAGATAGCAAGGCCGCTGCAGTCATCATTTGACCGGACTGACAATAACCGCACTGCGCAACCTGGTGCTCGATCCAGGCCTGCTGAACGACGTGCAGATTCGCGGGAGTTCCCAGGCCCTCGATTGTCGTGATGCTGCCGCGGACCTCGCCAGCGTTGATCGAGCAGGAGCGAACCGCGGTACCGTCGATATGAACGGTGCATGCACCGCAAAGGCCCGCCCCGCAACCGTACTTCGGTCCTGAGATACCAAGCTCGTCTCGGAGCACCCAAAGGAGCGGCATTTCCGGTTCGACATCCAGATCGTAGCGCTTACTGTTGACGGTCAACTGCATTGCGAATGCTCCTGTAGTTGCGAACAACGACACCTGCCTGCCTCTCCAAGCACCGCGGCCAGCCGGATCTGATGTGCCGAACCAGGCACGTATTCCTGACGATTAGGTCGTTACAGGGGCTTCGGCCAATTCAGAATCGAATAACTTTGCTTTACCGCTGAATTGCCGCGAAGCGCGTTTCAGCAGAGCCCTTCGATGCCTAGGATTTTCGGAAACCACAACGCTCGGGTCCCGCCAGGCACGCTCGTGGCTCGGTCCGCCTCCCGAGGCAGCTACCGTGCTTTCGGCGAACACTGACGCAGGACGAGTTCGGAGCTGTCGTGCGTCGGGCGTGCGCATTAGAGCTACCTAGGTTTCCGCCGCCCCGGGCGCCCGGAAGCTGTGGCACGGCTCTGTTCCGATCCACCTTCAGGCAGCGGTGCATCGATAACACGCGTCATGAGCTCGCGGAGATGGCCAGCCTCGCGCGCCCCGAACGCCGATTCGAACCCGGCTCTCGCCTTTTGCCAGGCCGGATGCGCCGCAAACAACACCTCCTGCCCGCGGTCCGTGATTGTAACCTGCCGCACCCGCCGATCCTCCTCGCTCACCTTGATCTTGAGGAAGCCATCGCGCTCCAGCGGCCGGAGATTGTGGCCGACCGTCGCTCGATCCATTGTCATGATGTCTGCCAGGCTGGCCATCGTCATCGGGCCTTCCGCGGCGAGGAAGCCCAGCAGGCTGTACTGGGTCGACTTGAGCCCGGTACCGGCAAGACAGAGATCGTAGTAGCGAGATACGCGTCGCGCCGCCCGCCTGAGCTGGCTGCAAGTGCAGTTCTGAGGAAAATCACTCATCGGAATCGAGCGTCGTGCCAAGTTCAGGTTTCCTTGCTGGCCTGGATCGGTGCTCCGGATCCTTAGCATCAAATCGCCGAACGAACCTCAATGAAATGGCAGTTTGCCTGCCCGCATGACGGATGATAGTCTTATATGCCCGTAATTGTGTCCGGCGCGCCGCGCGCGAGCGCACGCAGCCTTCAGATGCAGCCTTCAGATCAAGGAGACCAGCATGGCGGGACTTAAAGACCACCCGATCGCCGCACGCATACGGCTCAACCCACCGGCACCGCCTGCAGCCCTAAGCCTTGACGCCTTGAAGGCGTTGGTCATGGAATGCGGTGCAGATGATTGCGGTATCGTCAGTCTTGACGACCCTCTCGTAAAAGACGAAGCAGTTCACGCGCGACGGGCATTCGCGGGAGCGCGATTGGCGGTGAGCATCGTGAGCAGGATGAATCGCGCTCCGATCCGTTCACCCGCACGCTCGGCATCCAATAACGAGTTCCACAAGATTTCTCACGACGTCGACGATATCGCGCGCGAGCTGGTTCGACGGCTGGAGGACATGGGAATCTCGGCGATGAACCCTCCGATGGCATTCCCCATGGAGTTCGACAAATACCCGGAACGGGGATGGGTCGTCTCGCACAAACTCATTGCCGAAGCTGCCGGCGTCGGAATGCGCGGCATCCATCGCAGCGTCATTCATCCCAAATTCGGCAGCTTCATCTTACTGGGCACCGTGCTCGTTGATCTGGACATAGAAGCTCCGGCAAAGCCGCTCGACTACAATCCCTGCTTCGAGTGCAGGCTCTGCGTCGTCGCTTGTCCGGTCGGCGCGATCAAACCGGATGGATATTTCGATTTTTCTTCCTGCCTCAACCACAACTACCAGCAGTTCATGGGCGGCTTTGCACAATGGATCGAGGACATCGCGGACGCGAAGTCCGCCAAGGACTACCGTGAACGTCAACCGCCGGCAGAGACAGTCAAGCGCTGGCAGAGCCTCTCATACGGTCCCAACTACAATGCTGCCTACTGCGTCGCGGTTTGCCCTGCCGGCGAAGACATCATGGCCGGCTACTTGTCGGACCGCAAAGCGCACGTGGAAACGATCGTCAAGCCGTTGCAGGACAAAGTCGAGCCGCTCTATGTCGTTCGGGATTCCGATGCAGCAAGTCATGCAGCGAAGATGTTCCCGCACAAGACGCTTCGGTTTGTGCGCTCGAGTGCCCGGGCCTCGAGTATCGGCGCATTTCTCTTCGGAATGGGGCTTACCTTCCAGCGTAATAGGGCTAAGGGCTTGAATGCCACCTACCACTTCGTCTTCACCGGCCAAGAGCCCAAGGAGGCCACGGTGGTCATCAAAAATCAGAAGCTGACCGTCACCGACGGCCTCATTGGTACCCCGGACTTGCGCATTCAGGCGGACTCAGCCGCTTGGCTGAAGACTTTGAATGGTCAGCTCTCGGTCGTCCTGGCGCTCGCGCAGAGAAAGATTCGATTGAAGGGTTCTCTTAAACTCCTGAAGGCCTTCGGTGCCTGCTTCCCGAAATGACAAAACATTGTCGCAACCCGAGCCGTCATGCCCGCATCGGCTCGGGCGCCTACCAGCCGCAAGCCTGGAATGTTAGTTCCGTTTGAGAATTGACTAAGCCGTCGTCTCGACGTCTTGTCCCGGCACCTCCCGGTCCGATCCAAGAGACAGCGAGATCTGGGCTCGGACTACTCAACCGGCCGCGAAAGCGGCCGGTTTTTTCAGTGCGCTATTCGGTGGGATGAAGGAGCCAGGCTCGTCTCGTAATCTGGAGCATCTCCGTTTCGCGGAGCTTAAGCCGGTAAACTCTGGCTTTCGACCTTGGATAATGCTGCGCCGGCGAGGCTCTCAAAATCGCCGGAAGGGCGCTGAAGCCGAGCATCATGCCATTTGGTGCGGTTTCGGTTGGATCGAGACGGAAGGCCGGCGGCGAAGCAAGCCCGTCTCCTTCGTGATCACGGCTCCAGCCAAGGCGATCGAGCGCCGCTACGGGCGAGTGTTCGCCCGCCCGCCATTTCAACATTTCGATCGCGGATCGAAAAGCAAGCGTCACGCAATCGATGTCGTCGACAGATCGGTCGCCGACCAACTGCGCGTGATGCGTAACAGCCTGCAAGATCTCTTCACGCGTGTGATCGTGGCTGAGCGCGATAGCAGTCAAGCCAAAGAGAGCATCAAAAATCTGGAACGCGTGGGGCGCGGTGGCCAGCACCTGTAAATAACATTCGAAGACAGTCGGTCCGAACGCGGCCGCCGACTTCGCTCCTGCCGCCGCCAGCCATACCGTACGCGCTCTCGTGAATGCCAAGCTAGGTGTCCACCCGTTCGAGGCCGACGATTTGGCCGCTTCAATCAACGAATATTCAGGAGCGTCACTGCTCATCAGGACGAAATGAGCCATGGTGTGCGTCATTGCGCAGTAATTGCATTCATCAGCACTGAACGTGGTATTGGCTTCAGCCCTCACCCGCTCACGCATGTCCTCCAGGGCGGCCAGATGACGAGTTGCCAGGGCATATGCGAGCCCTTCGATAAGAGGCGCCCACCTGAATACGGACTGGAACTCTGTTCTAGACGGAAAGCGGCCATGAAGCGTCATTGGGGCGAGCAAATCGAGAGCGACATCTCTGCTTCTCGCTCTCAGAGCATGCATTCGGCTCCCTGCGGATGTCACCAGCTTGTCGATCTCTTCGCCCACCGGGACGCCATGCTGACGAAACGGACGCAACCTCCCGGACGGGTCAATCTCAATCCCGGCCGCGACGTTCGGTATCTTCAGGACCACTGGTCGCGCAGACTCGTCTCCCGTCCGGATGCTTTCCCACGTTGTTGGCTCCATCTCTATGGCGAGGCCGATCGCCAATGTATCGGCCAATCTCATCAGGTCGTCGGATCCATATGCAGTGACGATCGGACCGAAGTTATGAGACTTCTCGCTAGCCTCCTGGTTCTCTCGATCCGGAGGCAAAGGTCGCTGCTCCAACTTCCACCTCTTTGGCTTTTCCTGGAAGCGCGAACCCGATCGTCGCGCATGACGAACCGAGCGATTTCCGAGGATGAACTAGGGTGGGAAAGTAGGAGTGCTTCCTGCAACCCGGTCGAGCCGCGTATTTAGAGCACCGCCTAATCAGAAATGAATAAGCGGTCATCCACGACGTACAGTCGATTCTCCCTCCGAACTGTCCCTGCTTGCCGGAGTGCCCTTGCATCACTCAACAGGTTCTTTTATGGAACCTGCAGGAAAGCTTCCGAAGAGAGAGCTATGGAGGAGATCGATGAGCACTGTCGTCAGCCTGAAGTCCCACGACGCCGTAGGCATCGTCACCATCGATAGTCCTCCCGTCAATGCGCTCAGCGCGGCCGTACGCGGAGGCATTCTGGCGTGCGTCCAGCAGGCCATTTCCGACCCCTCCATTCAGGCCATCGTATTGACCTGTGCGGGACGGACCTTCATTGCCGGAGCCGACATCACGGAGTTCGGCAAGCCTCCGAAGAAGCCGGCGCTCGATGAGGTCCTGACCGCGATTGAGAGCAGCCCGAAGCCCGTCATTGCAGCCATCCACGGCACCGCTCTCGGTGGGGGGCTCGAGGTCGCCCTAGCGTGTCATTTCCGGGTGGCGGATAAGAGTTCGAAGCTCGGCCTGCCCGAGGTCAAGCTCGGTCTATTGCCAGGCGCCGGCGGTACCCAGCGCCTTCCGCGCGCAGTGGGTCCAGAACTTGCAGCCAGAATGATCATCGGCGGCGATCCCATCGGCGCCAACGAAGCGTTTCAGAACGGATTGATCGAGGAGGTGGTCGAGGAGGCATTATCCGGCGGCGAAGCCTTCGCTCGAAAGATTCTCGCCGACCGGCGCCCGCTTCGCAGGCTGCGCGACGATGACACCAAGCTCGCCGCGGCCCGGTCAGACCGCTCGATCTTCACCGGCGCTGTGGCTGCGATTACAAAAAAGGTCAGAGGGTTGGAGGCGCCGTTCGTTGCGGCCGACGCAATCGGCCATGCACTCGATCTCCCCTTCGAGCAGGGGCTGAAGAAAGAACGAGAGTTGTTCCTCCGCCTGATGAGCAGCGATCAATCGAAGGCTCTACGATACGCCTTCTTCGCCGAGCGAGAGGCAGCGAAGATCGCCGGTGTCGAAACCAGCACCAAGCCGCGTGCGGTCGAACGTGTGGCGATCATCGGCGCCGGCACCATGGGGGGCGGCATCGCGATGTCGTTCGCGAACGCAGGCATTCCCGTCACTCTGGTAGAGACCGGCAAGGATCAGCTCGATCGCGGATTGAGCGTCATCCGCAAAAACTATGAAGCCACCGCCGCGCGCGGTGGTATGTCCGCGGATGCGCCTGCGAAGCGCATGACACTCATCAGCGGAGCCATCGGCCTCGAAAACATCGGGCACGCCGACCTCATCGTAGAGGCCGTATTCGAAACCATGGCGATCAAGAAGGACGTTTTCGGACAGCTCGACAAAATCGCGAAATCTGGCGCTATCCTGGCGACCAATACCTCCTTCCTGGACATCAATGAGATCGCCAAAGAAACCGGGCGTCCCCAGGACGTGGTCGGCATGCACTTCTTCAGCCCGGCCAACGTGATGAAGCTGTGCGAAATCGTCCGAACCAAGAGCACCGCTCCCGACACTTTGGTAACCGCAGTCTCATTGGCGCGGAAGATCGGAAAGGTGCCGGTGATCGTTGGCGTCTGCGACGGCTTCGTCGGCAACCGCATGCTCATGGCGCGGCAACGTCAGGCCAGTCAGCTGCTTTTCGACGGCGCACTTCCCCAGCAGGTCGACGCCGCCCTGACCAAATTCGGCATGCCGATGGGCCCGTTCGCGATGGGCGACCTGGCCGGATTGGATATCGGGTGGCGGTCGCGACAGGATCGTGGCATCAAATCGGAGATCGAGGACGCCTTATGTGAGGCAGGCCGCTTCGGACAAAAGACCGGAAAGGGCTTCTTCCGCTATGAAAGCGGCTCGCGCGCTCCCCTTCCCGATCCGGAAGTCGAGACACTGATCGATCAGACGTTGAAACGTCTGGGTCGCAATCGGCGCACGATCAGCGACGACGAAATCCTGGAGCGGACGACATATGCGATGATCAACGAGGGGGCTCGGATCCTTGAAGAAGGCATTGCGGCTCGAGCAAGCGACATCGACGTGGTGTGGCTCTATGGGTACGGATGGCCGGTCTATCGTGGAGGTCCCATGTATTTCGCCGACCACGTCGGACTCAAGACGATCGCCGACAAGCTGTCGCACTACGCGAAGGAAGCAAGCGATCCGTCGCTCAAGCCCGCACCGTTGCTGAAGAAGCTGGCCGATCAGAAGGCGAAATTTACCTGACCTGTCTGCCCCGGAGTGAACCGGCCTGCTCGCCGAGAGGCTGACCTATCTGGCGGCGAGTGGGCTCCCGAACCGGCGATGAGGTACCTTGGCGAGGAGAGGCGCAAACCGACATCTCGAAGCTTTGGAAATCCGAACGATTGGTGGAGAGCTTCCGTCCCCGGCGCTGAAGCAAACCGTTGATCGACCGTTTTTCCTCAATAGTTACTTGCTATTTCGTAGCTGCTCTGGCAATTTGTGCCAGCGTAGCTATTTGCAGGGGTAGAGCACGACTCCTTATCGCGAGTGAAATCGTCCCCCTCATCGCTGGAGAGGAAGTTCAGGAGGAACCGATACTGCTGACGCATGATCGGGATTTCTCCCCCTAACTCCGGCAATAGACCAATCGCATCTTCAAAAAGCCGGATCCTTACATGCGCCGAATAGTAGTCACAGGAATGGGACTGGTCTCTCCGCTCGGCTGCGGGACGGAGGTGGCGTGGTCCAGGCTGCTTGCCGGCAAGTCCGGGCTGACCATCCTGCCCGAGTGGGCTTCCTCGTTGCCGGGGAGAGTTGCCGGACTCGTGCCGGCTAGATCCGATGACGTCGATGGTGGCTTCGATCCCGATCTGACCATCCCGCCCAAAGAACAGCGGAAAATGGATCGGTTCATTCAGTTCGCGTTGGTGGCAGCTGCGGAGGCAGTCAAGCAGGCTGGCTGGACCCCTGCGGACGAGCACTCACGGGAGCGCACAGCGACGATCATCGCTTCTGGAATTGGCGGATTTCCTGCTATCGTCGAAGCGGTACGGACTACCGACCAACGTGGCGTCCGCCGCCTATCACCATTCACCGTGCCATCCTTTCTGGCAAATCTCGCCGCCGGACACGTTTCGATACAGTACGGCTTCAAAGGGCCGATCGGCGCCCCCGTTACGGCGTGCGCTGCCAGCGTACAGGCAATCGGCGACGCGGCTCGATTGATCCGCGCTGACGAGGCCGACGTGGCGGTCTGCGGGGGTGCAGAAGCTTGCATCGATCTGGTCAGCCTTGGAGGGTTCGCAGCGGCCCGCGCAATCTCCACCCACTTCAACGATAGGCCCTCGCAGGCGTCTCGTCCGTTCGATCGGGACCGCGATGGCTTCGTCATGGGCGAAGGAGCCGGAATTCTGGTGATCGAAGAGCTCGAGCACGCTCGAGCACGCGGGGCCCTGCCGATCGCCGAACTCATCGGCTATGGAACTTCCGCCGACGCGCATCATATCACCTCGGGACCTGAGGACGGCTCAGGCGCCCGGCGCGCCATGGAAGCGGCCTTGCGGCAGGCCAACCTTGATCCGCGCAACGTGCAGCATCTCAATGCTCACTCGACCTCGACTCCGGTCGGCGACAACTCCGAGCTGGCCGCCATCAAATCCGTTTTCGGAGCCCACGGCGGCATCGCAGTGAGCGCGACAAAGTCGGCGACCGGTCATTTGCTGGGCGCTGCAGGGGGCGCCGAGGCCATCTTCGCGATCCTCGCGGTCCGGGACCAGATAGCCCCTCCCACTCTCAATCTGGAAAATCCCGACGAAGCAGCGGAAGGCGTCGATCTCGTTGGACCAAAGGCTCGCAACATGGCGATGGATCACGTGATCTCGAATGGTTTCGGATTTGGCGGCGTGAACGCCGCGTCATCTTCAAGCGCTGGTAGCGTGACGTGCGCGCACTTCTCTTTACTTGGCTCTAGCCGGCCAACTCCGCTCTAATGCGTCAATTCCCTCATCGCCCCCTCTAGGCCGTCGATGGTGATCGGAAACATGCGGTCCGCGAAGATGCGTTTGATGATGGTGGTGGATTCCGAATAATCCCAGTGCTTCTGCTGCACGGGGTTGAGCCACACCGAATGCGGATAGGTGCGGATGATGCGGTCGAACCAGACCGAGCCGGGCTCCTCGTTGACGTGCTCGACCGAGCCGCCGGGCACCATGATCTCGTAAGGCGACATCGAGGCGTCGCCGACGAACACGACCTTGTAGTCGTGCGGGTATTTGTGCAGCACG
>NZ_JAVAYM010000163.1:0-453 GCF_054185205.1 Bradyrhizobium sp. 14AA
GATGAGTTTGCTGAATCTCGCCCGTTGGAAAAACAGCTGTGGGCCGGTGCAATTGATACCGTTGGCGATAAAGTGCTGGCGAAAGTGCTGGCACAGATGAACTATGGCGGTTGCGTGGCCGCCTGCGGCCTGGCGGGCGGCTTCGCGCTGCCGACCACCGTTATGCCATTCATTCTGCGTAATGTGCGTTTGCAAGGGGTGGACTCGGTGATGACCCCACCGGCACGTCGCGCAGAGGCCTGGGCGCGTTTGGTTAAGGATCTGCCGGAATCGTTCTATGCTCAGGCCGCCACAGAGATTACGCTGGCGGATGCGCCGAAGTTCGCCGATGCCATCATCAATAATCAGGTTCAGGGCCGTACGCTGGTGAAGATAAAATAACGTCACGTATAAAAAAATTTACACTTAATTAACTATTTATTTTTACACATTGACACACTCCCTGTCATATTC
>NZ_JAVAYM010000164.1:0-452 GCF_054185205.1 Bradyrhizobium sp. 14AA
ACCCACAAGAAGTCGATGACACCGGAGCAGCGCGTCCTCGTCGACAGCGCGTTGGCTTATTCACGAACCAAGGAATACAAGACCGCTCTCGAGACTTTCGGCGCCATGGCTAGCACATCCTACACCTTGTGGAGCACGTTGCCGCCGACGTGGACCGCGACGGCGGGAGCCGTCTCGTTCGGCGTGCGCGGCCTTGTTTTCGGAACGCAAGCCATATTCCCCAACGCGACCGCGGCCCACAAACCATTCGGGCGGTTCCTCAACGCGCTGGGCGGGGCCACATTCATTGCCGCGGCACCAGGTGCAGCGACTGGCCTGGTGCAGGGTAAGGATCTTGTCGTCAACAGCACTTTCACGCTGGGCAATATGGTCTACGGCACCAAGTCGATGCTGCAGTCCTTCACCGGCAGGCCAGTGATCCGGAATCTGGCCGAATATCTGGCTGGCCCGGG
>NZ_JAVAYM010000037.1:0-50087 GCF_054185205.1 Bradyrhizobium sp. 14AA
TGGCTACACCAATACAACTGGCACAGACCCCACGGTGGTATAGACTCCCAAACGCCGATCAGCAGGCTCGGTTTGTCCAAGGACAACCTCTTGAGGCTCCACACCTAGCGCGCAATTGCGCGCGGGGGCAGGGACGACCGAGTGAGCTCAATTACACAGCTCGGCATTGGCCGCATTGCCGGGGCCGCCACCGCCGCGATATTCGAGATGGCAGCCGCGGGTGACCGGGCGGCAGGTGCTGCTGTCGCAATAGATCTGGCCGCCACCGCCTGAGGCACGCTTCGCACCGGTTGCGATTCCGGCCGCGACACCGCCCATGCCGCCAAGACCTCCCGCGGCACCCATCTGCGGACGCTGGCGTGCGGGGCGGTCCTGGCTGTCGTCGCGCCGCGAGGTCGCAGGCTTCGATGACGCCGGCTTGGCGGCGCGCTTCTTCTCGCACTCATTGTCGTCGTTCAGCGCATAGCCGTCGCCGCAGACGATCCTGGTGCACTTGTCGCCATCAGCCTTGAAGCCGTGCTCGCAGACCAGCGGGCAGACGCGTGACGGTTTGGCCTTGACGGTATCGAGCGCGTCGGTGCTCGCCACCTTCACGTCGAGCTTGGTGCCGGCATAGCGGTTGAATTGCGACAGCGACCGCTGCGAGGACGTATTCCAGTTGCCATCGGCGGCGCCGGAGAAGCAGCCGACGCGGCCGAGTTCGGTCTGCACCGAGCGGCTGAGATCGGCCGGAGCGGTCGCCGGCGTCAGCGAGGCGACGTTGGTACCGGCGGGGCTCGCGGTGCTGGCCGGCGCAGCGGTCGGCGCCGCGGCGGCGAGATTGACGCGCTGCTGCTCGGCGGCAGCCGCCTGTTGCTGTGCCTGCTCTTTCGCCTTCTGCGCGGCAAGCTGCGCCTGTTCGGCGGCCTTCGCATCAGCCGCGGCCTTGGCCTGCGCATCCTTCTGCGCTCCGGCGGCAGCAAGACGGTCACGCTCGGCCTCAGCCTGCTTCGCCTTCTCAGTGGCCGCCGCATGGGCCTGCTCGGCGCCGATCTTCTCGAGCTGAAGCTTGGCAAGGTTGGAATAGAAGCCGTCGGGATGCTGGGCGAGGAACGCCTCCCATGCCGCCCTGTTGCCGACCTGAAGCGAGAGCTCATAGTCGCGGCGAATGTCGGCCTGCGGGTTCACCACAGGCGCCACTGGTGCTGCGGCTGTCGCCCTGACTGGCACCAGCGGGACGTCCTCGCCGCCGAGCGAGCCGTACACGAACGGCTCCTGCTTGTTGCCGGTCGACTTGAGCACGTCGTCGCGCACGAAGCCGAAGGCGCGGCGGACGTCGAGGCCCGGCGTCGTCAGATGCTTCGACAGCGCAACCGTAAACGGGCTGTTGGCGCCGTCACCGTCCTGCGCCGTGAAGCCGGCCTTGGCCGAATAGGCGATCAGCGTGTTGGGGCTGGTCGGTTCGACCTGGGCGAGGCCGCGGCCGATTCCGCGCGAGGCAATCGTGCGCTTCATGGTCTTGCCGAACGGATTGTCCCGACAGGCATCCAGGATCACCAGACGCAGCTGCTTTGCCGGTTCGACCGCGACCAGGATGCGGTCGAGCGAGAGCGCCTCGTCATAGACGTCGGTGTCGCGCTCCAGCCTGGCGTCAACGGGGATCAGATAGTTCGAGCCTTCGACCTCGATGCCGTGTCCGGCATAGTAGACCACGGCGATGTCGGCATTGCGGGTCGCATCGGCAAAGTCGCGCAGCACGCGCCGCGTATCCTGGGCGGACAAATCGTGCCGGGAATCGACGGTGTCGAAACCGGCCTCCTTGAGCGTCTTCGCCATCACCGCACCGTCGTTGACGGGGTTGGCGAGCGATGGCACGTGCTGGTAGGCCGAGTTGGCGATGACCAGCGCGACGCGCTTACCAGCAAAAGCGGGCCCGGCGCCGAACAGCAGCGCGAGGGCAACGAGAAGCGGACAAAGTCTGAGCAAATTGCGCATGACACGACTTCCGAAGTTCGGGGCCGTTTGGACCCTTTGGGACCGCTTTAGCAACATCCACCGCCGGCGCTTGTGATGGAGGTCACGAAGGGGTACCGACGACAAGCCGAAAAGCCCTCTTTTATTTGTCTCGCCAGCGCGGCCGCGGTTCGCTGGCAGACAGGTGCCGGCCGGGTTCCCTCAGACAACCCCGATGTGCTCCCGATATTGCGGCAGATCGTCCGTAATTTCATGCCAGGGCGCCTTCGAGCCCACGAAAATATGGGCGCTGGGCCGGATCGAGGGGGCATCGACCAGGGTTCCCATGGCGACATGGACCCACTTTCCGTCCCGCACCCGGGAATAGAGCAGCGAGCCGCAACGGGCGCAGTGGGCATCATGGGTGGTGTCGTCGCCGTAGATGATGCGCTGGTCCTCGCCCCTCACGATATGGAGCTGGTCCCGCGTGATCCCGGCGAACGGCTTGAAGGCCGAGCCGGTGGTGCGCCGGCAGTTCGAGCAGTGGCAATTCATCGCATAGGAGAACGCGTCGACCACCTCAAAGCGCACGGTGCGGCAATAGCATTCACCGATCAGGATACGAGCGTTCGAATTTTGTGATCCGGTCATGACGGCGCCTTCGCGCAAATGGTTGACACAACCATAGCGCATTTCGGTGTGTACGACTAAGTTCGCCCCAAGCCATCATTCAAAGGGATGACCCATGAGCCAGAACCGTTCGAGCGTCGAAGCCGTCGTGCAATCCTATTTCGACGGACTCTATGAGGGCGACACCGAAAAGCTCGGCGCCATCTTCCATCCCTCCGCCGATTTGCGCTGGGTCGAGAAGGGCGAGCTTCAGGTGCTGACCGTGCCCGACTGGCTCGACCGCGTGCGCAAGCGCCCCTCCGGCAAGGCCGAAGGCAAGCCGCGCGAGGATTTCGTCGTCACGATCGATCGCTCCGACGACAAGACCGCCTTCATCAAGGTCAGATGCCAGCTGCCGCCGCGCTTTTTCACCGACTATCTGGTGGCGATGAAGCTGGCCGATGGCTGGCAGATCGTATCGAAATCGTATCGTTACGACCTGAGGGAGTGAGGACTCGACTTTCATCTGCCCGAATTCAGACGCGCTCGCCCCTCATTCTCCGTCATTGCTGCGAGCGCAACTCTCTCCATGCGTCATTGCGAGGAGCCCTTGCGACGAGGCAATCCAGAATCCCTCCGCGGGGGCAGACTGGATTGCTTCGCTTCGCTCGCAATTGACGATGCGGTTGAAGCGTACGCGACATCTCCCGTCACCACTCGCCTGAAAGCTCCTCATGCCTCTCGACCGCCGCTCCCTGCTCGCCTCGCTGTGCTGGATGGCCGCCTCTCCCGCGTTCGCCGCGGAGGCGCCGCCTGAGCTCGAAGCCTATGAACGCGAGAGCGGCGGGCGGATCGGCGTCTATGCGGAGAACCTCGCGACCGGAGCAAAGCTCGCATGGCGCGCCGACGAGCGCTTCGTCATGTGCTCGACGTTCAAGGCTTCGCTTGCGGCTTGCGTGGTGGCGCGGGTCGATCGTGGCGAGGAGCAGCTTGCGGCGATGATCCCCTATGGCAAGGCCGACCTGCTCGACTACGCACCGGTCGCGAAGCAGAATCTTTCGGCCGGCGCAATGTCGGTCGCCGAGATGTGCAAGGCGATCGTCGAGCTCAGCGACAACACCTGTGCCAATTTGCTGCTCGCGCGGGTCGGCGGCCCCGCCGCGCTCACCGCGTTCTGGCGATCGCTTGGTGACACCACCTCGCGGCTCGACCACAACGAGCCCGAGCTCAACCGCTCGCCACCCGGCAATCCCCATGACACCACCACACCATCGGCGATGGCCGGCAATCTGCGGCGGCTGGTGACGGGCGAGGCGCTGTCGCCGGCCTCGCGCGCCCAGCTCACGGAGTGGATGGTAGGCTGCAAGACCGGCGCGAACCGGCTGCGCGGCGGTCTGCCGGCAGGCTGGACAATCGGCGACAAGACCGGCAACAACGGCAAGGACGCCTCGGGCGATATCGCGGTCGCCTGGCCCAAATCCGATACGCCGATCCTGATCGCCGCCTATACCCAGGGCGGCACGCCCGCGGCCGCGCAGATCGAGGCGGTGTTCGCGCGGATCGGCCGGATGGTGGCCGAGCGGTTGTCGTAAGCTGTCGCGCATTGACCTCCTGGCCGCTTCCGGGCCAAGACAGGCCATGATCGCAGCGAAATTCCAGACTTTTCTCATCCTGCTCACGGTGCTGGCGGGCACCGCGATCGTCGCGCGCCGCTTCAACACCGCGCCTGCCATTCTCCTGATGCTGTCAGGCGTCGGCCTCGCCTTCGTGCCGGGCATGCCGTCGGTCGAGCTGCCGCCGGAACTGGTGCTGCTGATGGTGCTGCCGCCGCTGATCTACTCGGCCAGCGTCGCGATGAGCTGGCGCGAGTTCAGGAAAAATCTGCGCCCGATCGTGCTGCTTGCGGTCGGCGCGGTGATCTTCACCGCGGCGCTGGTGGCGGCGGCCACGCATTATGCAATCGGCCTGCCTTGGACCATCGGCTTCCTGCTCGGGGCCATCGTCGCGCCGCCCGACGTGGTGGCGCCGCTCGCGATCGCGCGCCGGCTGAACATGCCACGCCGGCTGCTGGTCATCCTCGAGGGTGAGGGGCTCGCCAACGACGCCACCGCGCTGATCCTCTACCGCTTCGCGCTCGCCGCCATCATGGTCGGCCATTTCTCGCTGTCGCTCGCGGCCGGCGAGTTCCTCCTCATCGTCGCCAGCGAGATCGCTTTCGGCATCGGCGTCGGCTGGCTCTCCCTGCGCTTCCGCAAATGGTCCAGGGATCCGCAGGTCGAGCTGACGCTGTCGCTGATCACGCCCTACGTCTCCTACTGGCTGCCCGAGCATGTCGGCGGCTCCGGCGTGATTGCCACGGTCGCCTGCGGCCTCTACGTGAGCTGGAACGGCCCGCTGCTGATCTCGTCGGCGACGCGCCTGCAAGGCATCTTCTTCTGGGACCTCATCATCTACCTGATCGAGGGCCTGCTGTTCCTGCTCACCGGCTTCCAGATGCGCGCGCTCTACGAAAAATCGAAGGCGTTCCCGCTCGACGACATCCTCATCGCGACTGCATTGGTCCTGGTGATCGTCGTGATCGCGCGCTTCGCGTGGCTCTATCCCGCGACCTATCTGCCGCGGATGCTCAGCAAGTCGCTGCGCGCGCGCGATCCGTCGCCGCCATGGCAATGGCCGTTCGTACTCGCCTTTACCGGCGTCCGCGGCGCCGTGTCACTGGCGGCTGCGCTAGCGCTGCCGTTCACGCTGCCTGATGGCGAGGCCTTTCCCTATCGCGACCTGATCCTGTTCGTGGCCTTCGGCGTCATCTTCGTGACGCTGATCGGCGTCGGCCTGACGCTGCCGCCGGTGGTGCGCTGGCTCGGCGTCGCCGAGGCCGGCCGCAGCGAGCATGTCGCCGAGCACGAGGCTGAGATCGCCGCACGCCGCCAGGCCCTCGATGTCGCGCTGAAATCGCTCGACGCGCTGACCGCGGAGAAGGAAGTCTCCGAGGAGGTGATGCGGCTATTGCGCGCGCGCCACGAGATCCGCGTCAACCAGTTGCCGGATTCGCTCGATCCCACCCGCCACGACGTCTCCGCCGCCGGCACCGCGCTGACCCGCAACCTGATCGATGCCGAGCGCAAATTCATTCACGACCTCCTGCGCGACGGCCAAATCACCGACGAGACGCGGCGGCGGATCGAGCGCGATCTGGACCTGGAGGAAGCGAGCCTGGCGAACAGGGAGTATCGGGGAGTGCCGCTGTAGCCTCCCGTCATTGCGAGGAGCCCTTGCGACGAAGCAATCCAGACTGTCGCCGCGGAAGAATCTGGATTGCTTCGCTGCGCTCGCAATGACGGCTGTTGAAGCAACGAACCAATCTACCGCTTCTCGCAGAACTCCCCCACCGCCGCTGCCACAGCCCCCGCAATCGTCTCCTGCCGCTCCGGCGAATTCATCGTCATTTCCTCGTCGCGGTTGATGATAGAGCCGGCCTCGATCAGCACCGCGGCACTCCGCGTCCGCGACAGCACGACGAGCCCGTCATACCGGTAAACGCCGACATCCTTGTCGAGCAGTTGGCGCCGGTAGCGGCCCATCACCGGCAGGGTGTATTGGCCGGCATAGTGCAGGCCCTGCTCCTTCAACTGCCGACCGATCATCCGCGCCAGCATCAGGCTGGTGGCGAAATGCGGATTCTGCTGCGACACGAACAGCGAGTGTCCGGAAAACCGATCGCTGAAATAGCTTTTTGCGCCGTCGAATTCCCAGCTCTCCAGCAATTTGTCCGGCACCGAATCGTGATGGATCGACAGGAAGAGATCGGCCCGACCGTCATTCGCGGCACCGACGCGCTTGAACAGGCTCGGTCGCGCCTTGCCGTCCGTGACGAGCAGACGGGTCGCGGCAAAACCTTCCGACTTGAGTTTCGCCGTGATCAGCCGTGCGAGCCGGAAGTTGAAGCCGAACTCCGGATCATTGCGCGCGCTCAGCGCGCCGTAGGAGTCCGGGGTATGCCCGACATCCACGACGATCCGGAATTTCGGCATCTCGCATTTGGCCGGTGGCTGCGGCGGCTTCGGCCTCGACCTCGCAATCTTTCGCGCGGCAGCGGCCTCGCCGCTGTCAACGGGCGCGAGAGACGACAGCAGGGCCGACGCGAGGAGCCCGGCGATGATGCTGCGCGGTCGCACCGGGCGCTACTCCGCCGCCGCGATCCGGGGACGGCCGACGAAGCCGGCGACGTCACCGAAACGTTCCAGCATCACCGCAGGCAGGTCCTTGGTCTTGCTGGTGACGCAGGCGCCGGAGCGCACCGCATAGCGATCCTGATGCGCGGCCTGCGGCGGCAGCTCGCCCTGCTGGAGCGCGCGCGCCAGCTCCATCACGGTCTTGCGAAAATGCATGATGCCGAGATCGGTCGGGCCGAGATGCTCGCGGGTGCGGTCGGCGATCGGGCCCTGGCTGTCCTGCACGGCGGCGTCCTGCTCCGAGACGCCCTTGATGCCGGTGTAGCTCCTGGTCTTCTGGAGCTTGCGGTCGATCAGGTAATCGTTGCCCTTGTGGCGCAGCGGCACGTAATTGTCGTCGACCTCCGCGATGACGCCGTTTCCGCGGTCAAAGGCGTCACGCTCTCCTTGCGTTAGCGGGCGCTCCGGATTCCAGGCATAGGTGTAGATCCAGCAATTGGTGTCGGTGACGGGCACGAAGGTCTGTCCAAAGCTGTTCTCGCCCGGCATCGCGCTCGGCGCGTAGGCGTGGAACGGCATCAGGAATTGCGCGATGCGCCAGTAGATGTTGTCGCCGCCGGTGAGCCGGCCGCCGGCAATGGTCAGCCCCGCCTCGTGCGGTGCGATCTTGATCACGGGACGCGGGTCCTCGGCGATCCAGCGCATATGGTCGCTCGACATCCGCGCAAGCGGATTCACGAAATGCTTCTTGATATCCAGGATCTCGTTCTCCTCCTTGTCGAAGGAGAGATGCGCGAAAGTGAAATGCGCGGTGTCGATCGAGCCTTCCAGCGCCTGCACCCAGTTGCAGTCCTGCCATTTCTTGCTGACGTAGCGGTGTTTGGCCGGCAGCAGCGCCATTTCCAGGTCAGGCAGCTCAGGCATCGCGTCCGCCGGGCCCATATAGGCCCAGATCATCTCACCCCATTCGCGCACCGGATAGGACTTGATGCGGACGAGATTCTTGGCGTTGAGATCGGGATAGGAGGTCGGCATGTCGACGCATGCACCATCGGTGTCGAACTTCCAGCCGTGGTAGACGCAGCGGATGCCACACTCCTCGTTTCGCCCAAGCCAGAGATTGGCACCGCGATGCGGGCAATATTGGTCGATGATCCCGACGACGCCTCTGCTGTCGCGAAAGGCAAGCAGCTCTTCGCCGAGGACGACGATCTTCTTCGGCTCGCCATCGGGCTCGGGGAGTTCTTCGGACAGAAGCACGGGAATCCAGAAGCGGCGCAGCAATTCGCCCATGCCCGTTCCGGAGCCGGCCTCGGTCAGGAATTTATTGTCCTCTGCGCGGAGCATGGAAAATCCTCCCGATTTGTTTTTGGGAAGATTGGCGCGGACGCGGGAAGACGTCAACGCAAGAACGGCCCTCGTAGGGTGGGCAAAGGCGCGCTCTTCGCGCGCCGTGCCCACCATCCTGTTGCGTGTGCAGCGAGATGGTGGGCACGCTTCGCTTTGCCCACCCTACGGCACCGTCTTCTTAAACCGGCCGCTCCCCCTTCACCGTCACGCGCGTGCCGGAGCGCGTGTGCGGCCAGTAGTCCCACATCGCGCGGTGCTGGGTACAGCGGTTGTCCCAGAACGCGATGGCGTTCTCGCTCCAGCGGAAGCGGCACTGGAACAGCGGATTCTCGGCGTGCTGGTAGAGATAGGCGAGCATCGCGTCGCTCTCGTCGCGCGGGATGCCGTTGATGTGGCGGGTGAAGCCGCGGTTGACGTAGAGCGCTTTCTTAGCCGTGACCGGATGCGTGCGCACCACGGGGTGCTCGGCGTTCGGATAGGACGGACGATCTGCGACGCCGTAATTGGCGTAGAGCCCACGATAGATCGGCTCGCCGTCGTGCAGCGCAGTCAACCCGTCGAGATAGGCCTTCATGCGATCGGACAGCGCTTCATAGGCCGCGTACATGTTGGCGAACAGCGTGTCGCCGCCGCGCGGCGGGCATTGCTTGATGTAGAGGATCGAGCCCATCGGCGGCTCGAGGTCGCAGGACACGTCGGAATGCCAGCCCTCGCCGTTGGCGCGCGGCGAGTTCTTGTCGGCGTAGATCTTCATCAGCGCCGGGTCTTCGTCCTCATGGGGAGCTGCGGGATGGAAGTGCAATTCGCCGAACTTGCGGCCGAAGGCGAGGTGCTGTTTTGGCGTGATGTGCTGGTCACGGAAGAAGATGACGAGATTTTCGGCAAGCGCGCGGTGGATCTCGTCCATTTGCCGGTTGGAACGGGCATCGCCCTCGACCAGCTTGCCGATGTCGGCGCCGGAGATTTCCGCGCCGATGATGGGGGTGAGCTTTTCGACCGCGATGGTCTCGTAAGGCGCGCCGTCTTCAGTCGTGTGGCGATAGCGCGGGCCCTGCTTGCCGGCGAGTGAGCTCATGGCATATCTCCCGATCATTGTTGATTGGGAGTCATCGTAGCGCGCGGTGATGGATGTGCAATCTGCACCGCAAACATAACCCGTCGTCCCGGCGAAAGCCGGGACCCATAGCCACAAAACCGCGTTTGGCGAAGATTGGGAACTGCTAGCTCGCACCATAACCACGGCCTGTGGTTATGGGTCCCGGCTTTCGCCGGGACGACGGCAGAGTGTGAGGCGTGAGCTGAGTGAAATCACTCCGCCGCGGTCACCGGCACCTTGGCGCCCTGGCCGTAACGCTGGTCGATGTAGTCGATCACCAGCGCCTTGAAGTCGGCAGAGATCGTGGGCCCGCGCAGTGTGCGGAACTTCTTGCCGTCGACGAACACCGGCGCAGCCGGCGCTTCACCGGTGCCGGGCAGCGAGATGCCGATATTGGCGTGCTTGGATTCGCCGGGGCCGTTGACGATGCAGCCCATCACCGCGACGTTGAGTTCTTCGACGCCCGGATATTTCGTCTTCCAGGTCGGCATCTCGTCGCGGATGAAATCCTGGATCGAGCTTGCCAATTCCTGGAACGTGGTCGAGGTGGTGCGGCCGCAACCGGGGCAGGCCGCGACCAGCGGCACGAAGGTGCGGAAGCCCATGGTCTGCAAGAGCTCCTGGCCGACCTGCACCTCGCGGGTGCGGTCGCCGCCGGGCTCCGGCGTCAGCGAGATGCGGATGGTGTCGCCGATGCCCTGCTGAAGCAGGATGCCGAGCGCGGCGGAGGAGGCGACGATGCCCTTGGTGCCCATGCCGGCCTCAGTGAGGCCGAGATGGATGGCGTAGTCGGAACGGCTCGCGAGAACCTCGTAGACCGCAATCAGATCCTGCACCGCCGACACCTTGGCCGACAGGATGATGCGGTCCTTGGGCATGCCGAGCTCTTCGGCGCGCGCAGCCGACAGCAGCGCCGACTGCACCATGGCCTCGCGCATCACCGCGCGCGCATCGCGCGGATTGGACGAGGCGGTGTTCTCGTCCATGAGCTTGGTCAGCAGCTCCTGGTCGAGCGAGCCCCAATTGGCGCCGATGCGGACCGGCTTGTTGTTCTTGTTGGCGATCTCGATGATGTCGCCGAACTGGGTGTCGCGCTTGTCCTTGAAGCCGACATTGCCGGGATTGATGCGATATTTGGCGAGCGCTTCGGCGCAGGCCGGATAGGCCGCGAGCAGCTTGTGGCCGATATAGTGGAAGTCGCCGATCAAGGGCGTGGTGATGCCGCGCTTGAGCAGGCCGTCGCGAATGTGCGGGACGGCGGCCGCGGCTTCCTCGCGATCGACCGTGATGCGGACCATTTCGGAGCCGGCGCGCGCGAGCGCTGCAACCTGGGCGATGGTACCGTCGATGTCGGCGGTATCGGTGTTGGTCATCGACTGCACGACGATCGGCGCGCCGCCGCCCACGGCGACGTCGCCGACCTTGACCTGGGTGGTCTTGTGCCGGGGCGCGGGGCCCGCGATGTCGGAATCGATGGTGTTTTCGAGCTTGTTCATGAGGTCCAAATATCAGGTTTTGGTGACGTTCAGCAATGCATCGCGCGGCGCCGCAGCCGATGAGCTGGGACGGTTAACCAGAAAAAGCCCAGCGATTACAAGGACGGCCGCCGCCCCAAAGGCCAGGCTCAAGGTGTCGTGCATGATGAAATAGCTACCCACCACGCCAAACAAAGGGGTGATGAAGGTAAAAGCCGACAATTTGCTGGCCGAATAGGCCTTCACCAGCGCGAACCAAAGCGTGAACGTGGTTCCCACCACCCAGATCGCCTGGAAGGCCATCAGGGCGAGGGACAGGGGGGCCGGCGTGTGAGCTATGGATTCGCCGGACAACCAGGCCGCCAGTCCCAGGATCGGGATCGAGGTCGCGACCTGGTAGCCCAGCGCCTTCTCCGGCGCGGCGAAGCGCAGCCGCGTCCCTTTGGCAACCAGCGTCGTCGCCGCCCACAGCGCGGCGCCGCCGACGATCATGAGGTCGCCGAGCAGGACATGCGAATCGACGTTGGGCTGCGGCACGCCGATCGCGAGCGCGACGCCGGCAAAGCTGATGGCCAGACCCAGCCATTGCGAGGCGCCGAGTCGCTCGCCGAGCACCTGATAGGAGCCGAGCGCGACGAAGAACGGGGCCGTGTAGAGGAACACCACCGCGCGCGAGGCCGAGGTGAGGCGCAGGCCCTGAAAGATCAGCACGAATTCGATGCCGAACATCAGCCCTGCGATCAGGCCGGCCTTCCAGGTCCCGTCACGCTCGAAGAATTTCACGCCGCGCAGGGTGCCGATGATGAACAGCACCGGCAACGCGCCCATCGAGCGGATCATCGCCTGGAGCATCGGCGGGATGTCCGGCAGCACCAGCTTCACCGCGATCTGGTTGAAGCCCCAGGTCAGGCACAGCATGAGCATCAGGGCGATGGCGCCGGCACTGAGCGGACGGCCGGCTGACGATATGGCTTGTTGTGAGGACATCTCTTCCCGAAAAACCGGCTTCGTGCCGTTGTTGCTTTAAGAAGTCTTCTGACAATGGGTACAGACGCCCGTGATCTCCACCACGGACAGCTTTGGCGCAAACCCCGAGCTGCGCGCCGCGGCGTTGAGATCCCCGGCAAAGGACCCCGACGGGATCTCGCCGACCAGGCCGCACCGCTCACAGATCAGGAACGCCACCGCGGAGGTCGCGTCGTGGTCGTGCGCGGCGCAGGCGAGATAAGCATTGCGGCTTTCGATGCGGTGCACGAGGCCGTTGGCCATCAGGAAATCAAGCGCACGGTAGACCGTGATCGGCGCCGGCCGCGACATCGATTTTGCCAGTTCGTCGATCACCTCATAGGCCCCGAGCGGGCGATGACTGGACAGCAATGCTCCCAGCACCTGGCGCCGGATCGGCGTGAATTTCTGCGCGCGCTGCTCGCAAACCTCCTCGGCATGCGCCAGCGCGTCCGCGGTGCAGCGGCCGTGATCGTGGTCGGGCGCGGGAAAGGCCGGCTTTGCAAGGGTCATGCGGCCCGCGTTCTAGCATTTCGCCGATGGAACCCAAAGCATGACCGGCGGCAGGGCTGCCAGCCATGCTCTCGCCGCGGGACTGTGCCCCGATAATCCGCCACAAAATAATCATAAGCTTGCTTATAGTATTCCAAGCTTATTGGAGACCAAGCTTATGAGCCGCGGATCCGTGGACCAGAACTTCCTGTTTACGCTCGGCGAGCTCTATCGCCTGCTCCGCGTCTATGCCGACAAGGAAGCCTCGCGCTTCGGCATCACCCGCGCGCAATGGGCGGTGCTGGCCAAGGTCGAGCGTTCCGAAGGCATGAAGCAGTCGGAGCTCGCCGAGCTTCTCGAGGTGCAGCCGATCACGCTCACGCGCCTGATCGACAAGCTCTGCGACAATGACTGGATCGAGCGCCGCAACGATCCTTCGGACCGCCGCGTCAAGCGCCTGTACCTGAAGAAGGCGGGGCGGCAATTGCTCGGACGGATGAGCGGGCTGAAGTCCGAGCTCACGGCCAACGCGCTCGACGGCATCTCCCCGGCGGACGCCCACCGCCTCCTCACCCAACTCGAAACAATCAAGGAAAACGTGCGCAACGCGATCCAGACATCCGGAGCGGAGCAAGCGCGTAAGGAGCAGCGCTATGGCTGATCAGGTTCTCAAATTCCAGCCCGAGCAGAAGATCGACAGCGGGAAGCCGACCAAGAAGGCCGGCACCGATCCGCGCCGCCGCCTCGTGGCGGGCCTGCGGCGCTATCGCCGTTTCCTGCTCCTGGTCGTATTGCCCGTTGTCGTCGCCACCGCCGGCCTGACTTTCTACCTCAATGGCGGCCGCTATGTCGGCACCGACGACGCCTATGTCGGCGCGCAGAAGGTGCTGGTGACGCCTGACATCTCCGGCAAGATCGAGAAGGTCGTCGTGAGGGAAGGCCAGCTCGTCAAGCAAGGCGACGTGCTGTTCGAGATCGATGCCGTGCCGTTCCGCCTCGCCGTGGACGATGCCAGGGCGCAGCTGATGCAGGCGCAGACGACCTATGACAATCTCCGCGCCAACATCAAGATCTACGGCGACATGCTGAGCCTCGCCCAGCAGGGCGTCGACCTCAAGCAGCGCGACGTCGATCGCAAGCAGGCGCTGGTGAAGAACAGCTACGGCTCGCAGCTCGACCTCGACAACGCGGCGAATGCGCTGGTGACGTCAGGCTCGATCGCGCAATACGTCAAGCAGCAGATGTCGACGGCCAAGACGCAGCTGCTCGGCGATACCGACCTGCCGCTGGAGAAATTCCCGCCCTACGCGCAGGCCAAGTCCAAGCTCGACAATGCCGAGCGCAATCTCGACCACGCCGTCGTGCGCGCCTCGATGGGCGGCGTGGCGACGCAGGTCGAGCAGATCCAGCTCGGCCGCTACGTCACCGCCGGCACGCCGGTGTTCACCATCATCGATGTCGCCCATCCCTGGGTCGACGCCAATCCGAAGGAAAGCGACCTCACCTACGTGACCGAAGGACAGCCTGTGACCCTCGAGGTCGACGCGTTCCCGAACCACGTCTTCAAGGGCAAGATCGGCTCGCTCTCGCCCGGCACCGGTGCGCAATTCGCGATCCTGCCGCCGCAGAACGCCACCGGCAACTTCGTCAAGGTGGTGCAGCGCGTGCCGATCCGCATCTATTTCGACGAGACCGACAAATACGTGCGGAAGCTGAAGGCCGGCATGAGCGTCTACGCGACCATCGACACCGGCCACAAGCGTTCGCTCGCAGGCCTGCTCGGCCTGTCGGCGACCGCGAACCAAGACAAAGACCAAGACTGAGACAAGGACCGATCCGATGTCCGGCCCCAATGCCAGCCTGATGGTCCCCGGTCTGCGCCGGAACATGGTGACGATCTGCGCCATGACCGCGACCATCATGCAGGCGCTGGACACCACCATCGCCAACGTCGCGCTGCCCTACATGCAGGGCACGCTGTCGGCCTCGCAGGACCAGATCAACTGGGTGCTGACCTCCTACATCGTCGCCGCCGCGATCATGACGGCGCCGGTGGGTTGGATCGCCAACCGCTTCGGCCGCAAGCGCATCTTCATCATCTGCTCGGCCGGCTTCACCTTTGCTTCCGTGCTGTGCGGCCTCGCACAGGACATCAACCAGATGGTGCTGTTCCGCCTGCTGCAAGGCGTGTTCGGGGCTGCGCTGGTGCCGCTGTCGCAGTCGGTGATGCTCGACTATTACACCCTCCAGGAGCGCGCCAAGGCGATGTCGATCTGGGGCATGGGCGTGATGATGGGCCCGATCATGGGCCCCTCGCTCGGCGCCTGGTTGACCGAGACCTATTCCTGGCACTGGGTGTTCTTCGTCAATCTGCCGTTCGGCGCCATCACCGTGATCGGGCTGATCATCTTCATGGACGAGACCAGGAAGGATCTCAGCCTCAAATTCGACTGGTTCGGCTTTGCCGCCCTGGCGGTCGCGATCGGCGCGCTTCAGCTCGCGCTCGACCGCGGCGAGCAATTGGGCTGGCTCGAATCCGGCGAGATCATCGCCGAGTTCATCGTCTCGGCCGTCGCCTTCTACTTCTTCCTTGCGCACTCCTTCACGACGTCGAGGCCGTTCATCCGCTTCGCGCTGTTCCGGGATCGCAACTTCGTCACCGGCTGCATGTTCATGATCGTGATGGGGCTCGTGCTGTTCTCGACCATGGCGCTGGCCTCGCCCTACATGCAGAACGTGATCGGCTATCCCATCATCACCGCAGGCCTGCTGCTGGCGAGCCGCGGCTTCGGCACCTTCTTCGCCATGATGCTGGTCGGCCGCATGATGCGCTATTTCGAGGCGCGCACGCTGATCATCACCGGCCTGACGCTGACCGCAGGCTCGCTGTTCCAGATGACCGGCTGGACCGACCTGACCCAGGTGCCTGAGATCGTGACCGTCAGCGTCATCCAGGGCTTCGGCTTCGGCCTCGTCTTCGTACCACTCTCGACGGTGGCGTTCCTGACGCTGTCGAACGATCTGCGCACCGACGGCACCGCGATGCTGACCCTGATGCGCAACGTCGCGAGCTCGATCGGCATCTCCGTCGTCATTGCTCAGCTGACGCAGGGAACGCGTCGGAGCTACGCGATCCTCTCCGAGCACATCAACCCGTTCAACCACGCGCTCCAGATGCCCGACGTCAGCGGCATGATCAATCTGTCCACCGACGCCGGCCGCGCCATGGCCGACAGGATGGTCAGCGTGCAGGCGCAGATCATCGCCTTCGCACACGACTACCAGCTGGTGATGGTCTTCATCCTCTGCACCATCCCGCTGGCCCTGCTGATCGGCTCGACCAAGGCCACGCTGCGCAAGCAGGCCGCGGGGCCCGAGCACGCGGTGATGGAGTAGGCGACTTCCCTCTCCGCGTCGTCCTGGACAAGCGAAGCGCAGATCCAGGACCCATTACCCCAGGGAGAAGTTTGGCGAAGACTCGGAGTTGGCAACTCGCACTACAATGTCTCGTCGGGGTAATGGGTCCTGGCTCCCGTGCGCAATTGCGCACTAGGCCAGGACGACGCCGAGTTTGTAGCGCCGCCTACCCCAACAACTCCTCGCACCCCAAATCCTCGACCGCCATCATCACCCGCTCCAGATTATTCCACCAGATCACCGGCGGGATGTTGATGCTCCATTGCCAGACCGGCTTGGTGATGTGCCAGAGCACCGACAGACGATAGTCCTGATCGAGCGCGCCGCGCGTGTAACCGCTGACGCCGCAGGCGACCAGCGTCTCGTGATAGCGATTGAGCAGAGACCGCTCGAGCGCCTGCCTGCGGTCCGGATACCACTGCATCGCGATCATGTAGGCGAGGTCGGTCGTCGGCACGTTGATGCACCACTGGTCGAAATCGAACATGCGCACGGTATCGGCAACGCCGGGGCGCGGCAGCAGGAAATTCCAGATATGGGCATCACCATGGGCAATGCTGATGTGACGCCGCGAATGATAGCGCTGGGATAGCCGAACCGCGTGCTCGATCAGACGGCGATAGAAGGTACGGCGCTCTTCGCCGAGGCGGTCGCCGAGCAGATCGGCAAAGCGGTCGTAATGCCCGGCAAACGTCTCCATGTGCTGCGCGCGGTCCTCGGCGCTCGCCCAGGTGCCCACGGTATCGCCAAGACCGGGATGATCCCACCATGCCGCATGCCAGCGCGCCAGTGTCGTCACGATCGCCATTGCCTGCTCACGCGAGGGCGGCAGCGGCCATTGCGTCGCGATCTCATGGCTGTCGGTGAGATCCTCGAGCAGGAGATGCCAGGCGAGGCTCTCCTCGTCGAAGCTCCCGTCGAAGCAGCGCGGCGCGAGCCCTCGCGGCATGTTCGGCGCAAGCTTCGTGTAGAAGGCCACCTCATGCCGACCGGCATCTACAAGCGTCTGCGCGTACGTGGAGTTCGCGGTCTTCAGGATCAGCGATTGCGGGGCGCCGGCGGATTCGCCGACATAGCGCAGGCCAAGGCGGATGATATGCGACACGACGGTGTCGCGCTGATGCAGCACCTTCACCTCGCGGACCGCGCCAGCGTCCAGCACGCCTCCTCTGCGCAGCGCGGCCGTCAGTCGGGCGGGCTCAACGACCGCCGGCAATTGTGGAGGTGTCATGAAATTCACGATGCCCCTGTCCCGCGCCATCCTGCACGATCACGCCCCCACGCACCAGCGGCTGGCCTGATACCGGGCTCAAGCCGCGGCGGTCGAATCGCGCACGGTCCTGACCACGACCGACCGAAGCTGTTCGAGATTGGCCGCCATGCCGGCGATCGCCTGCCTGACCTCGGCGGCGCGCTCGTTCACGGAGGCGGCATCGCGGCTGACGTCGCCGATCTTGGCCGAGACCTCCTTCGCCGCGGAGGCTGATTCGGAGATCGACCGCGTGATCTCGCGGGTCGCGGCGTCCTGCTCTTCCATCGCAGCGGCAACCGAGGTCGCCACCCCGTCGATCTCGACGATATGGCCCCCCATGGTCTCGACGGCATCGACCGCGGCCTGCGTCGAGGTCTGGATCTCGGCGATCAGCCGCGTGATCTCCTCGGTGGATTTGGCGGTCTGGTCGGACAGGGATTTCACTTCGGCGGCGACCACCGCGAAACCGCGGCCGGCCTCGCCGGCGCGCGCGGCCTCGATCGTGGCGTTGAGCGCCAGCAGGTTGGTCTGGCCGGCGATGCCGCCGATCAGGTCGGAGACCTCGGCGATCTTCTTCACCGATCCGGCCAGCGCCTGGATGGTCGAGCGCGCCTGCTCGCGGCCGGCGACCGCCGATTTGGTGACGGTGCTGGTGCGCGCGACCTGGCTTGCGATCTCGCGGATCGAGGCGCTCAGCTCTTCGGCCGCGGCCGAGACGGTCTGCGAGCTGCCGAGGGCCTGGGTGGAGGCAGCGGCGACCGCCTGCGACTGCGCGGAGAGCGACCTTGCGATGTCGGACAGGCTGGAGGCGGCGCGTTCCACGCCTTGCGTCGCCGCGCTGGCGGTGTCGACCGAGCGGCCGGTCTCGCGCTCGACGGTCTCGGCCATCTGGTGCAGGGCGCCGCGCTTGGCGAGCGCCGCCTCCTGCTCCTGGCGCAGCTGCTCCTCGCGCAGGCGGGAATTCTCGACCGCCGCCTGCTTGAACACCACGAGCGCGCCGGCCATCGAGCCGACCTCGTCCTTGCGGTGCGCGAAGGGAATGTCGGCGGCGAGATCGCCGGTCGCGAGCTTTTGCATCGTGTCCGTCATGCGCACGATCGGGCGCACCACGCCGACGGCGACGCCGAGCAGGCCCGCGGCGATGAAGCCCAGGACGGCGGCGGAGACGCCGAGCAGGATATAGAGCATCGCGCTGTCGCGGTCCGCGGCCAGCTTTTCCATGTCGGCGTTCTGCTTGTTGGCGCTCTCGACGATGCTGTCGATGACGGCGCGATGCGCGGTGTAGGCGTCCTTGAGCTGCGCATAGGCGCGCTCGGAAGCGGCTGTGTCCTTGGCCTTGAGGGCCGGCAGGAGTTGGTCGGACAGCAGCTTCCAGAACTTCTGCACCTCGGCGTCGGATTTCGACACCAGCGCCGTCTTCAGGTCGGCCGAGAGGCTGGAGGCGGTCCAGTAGGCCTTGCGCTCATCGTAATCCTTGCGGAGCTGGACCAGGCGCTCGCCATGGGCCGCCAGCTGGTCCGGCTCGCGCATGGCGAGGGTGGCTTCGAGATAGGCCTCGATCACATATTCCGGTGGCGGCAGGATGTCCGCGATGAGGTCGTTACCGAGCTTGATATCGGAATAGAGGGGACCGCCGACCTTGAGCTCTTTCAAGGCGTACAAGCTGGTCGACACCACGGCGGTGAAGCCGAGGGCGATAACGATGCCGAATGCAATGATCGCGGAGGACAACGACAAACGAAATTTCATGAAACAATCCGGGGTATGCGTCGAAACCGCAGCGACCCTAGACGAATACGGTAAATACGGAATTGATTCGCGCCGGAATTGTATCGCCCCAGATCCGGACAACTACGGCAATTGAAGATCAAACCATCGGTTTTGAGTCAGCGAGGCTGACGTACAAAAAGAATAATTCAGGCCTGATGCAACGCAGCACCGGCCTTGATGCACCGAATGAGAAACGCGGTGCCGGCGACCTGGCGCCACCGGCACGCGCTGCCTCACACGTCGAAGAACACGGTTTCGTCGTCGCCTTGGAGCCGCAGGTCGAGCCGGTAGACCGGTTTGCCGGCCTCACGCACCGCGGTCAGCGTGGCGCGGCGCTCGGTGGGCACCAGCGCCAGCACGGGATCGGCGGCGTTGCCGGCCTCGTCGCTGAAATAGATCCGGGTATAGAGATGCCTGAGCATGCCCCGCCCGAACACCGCAAGGAGGATGTGCGGCGCCTGCGGCTTGCCGTCCGGATCCGGCACCGCGCCCGGCTTGACGGTCTCGAACGAATAGTTGCCGTCCTTGTCGGTGCCGCAGCGGGCAAAGCCGCGGAAGCTGGCGTTCGGCAGCGCGCGCTTGTCCTGCGGATCGGCAAAGCGTCCCTGCGCGTCCGCCTGCCAGATTTCCAGCATGCAATCGGGTACGGCGACGCCGTCGCCGTCGAACACACGGCCCTCGATACGAACACGGTCGCCCGTGACATCAGGCGTCAGCGTCGAGTTGGTGAACGCGTCATTCCAGGCGTAGTCGCCGGTCGGCGTCAGGCCGTATTTGAAGAACGGACCGACGGTCTGCGATGGCGTGATCCCGTTGGGCTTCAGAGAATCCTGCACCTTAGTGGTTCTCCATTGGCGTGGCGTTCTTGCCGCGCAGCACGATGTCAAAGCGGTAGCACAGCGCCCATTCGGGCTGGGTATTGTCGAGATCGAACGACGAGACCATCCGCGCCCGCGCCTTCTCGTCCGGCACGGAATTGAAGATCGGGTCGAACGGAAACAGCGGATCGTTCGGGAAATACATCTGCGTCACCAGGCGCGTGACGAAGGAATGGCCGAACACCGACAGATGGATGTGTGCCGGACGCCAGGCATTGTGGTGATTGCCCCAGGGGTAGGCGCCGGGCTTGATGGTGACGAAACGATAGTAGCCGGCGGCATCGCTCACGGTACGGCCGGCACCGGTGAAGTTCGGATCGAGCGGCGCCGGATGCTGGTCGCGGACATGGACGTAGCGGCCGCAGGAATTGGCCTGCCAGATCTCGACCAGCGAATTCCGCACGCCGCGACCATCCTCGTCGCGCACATGGCCGTGCACGATGATGCGTTCGCCGATCGGCTCGCCGGTATGCTGGGTGGTGAGGTCGGCATCGCCCTCGCGCACGGTTTCGTGGCCGTAGACCGGACCGGTCAGCTCCGACAGGGTGTGCCGCATCGGGATCAAGGGCTTGTTCGGCGCGCGCTTGATCGAGCTCTTGTACTCGGGCGACAGCGGCAGCGGATGCGCCTTGTTGCTATCGACGGGATAGATGAATGTCATGGGCGAACTCCTCCCCGGCCATTGTGGTCGGCCGGTCAACGCTTCCGCCAATCATTATAGGATATAACTAATTTGGGGAAGCGGGTTTGAGCCCCTATTTGATCGGCGGACGCGGCAGTACGGCTTCCCCGATTTCGAGCCGGTAGACATGGTCGAGCGAATACCAGGGCGTCGCGACATCGCGTTCGGTCGGATGTGGCGCGTCATGGCGCAGGAACTTGCCGATCAGCGCCTGTGTCACGCCGAACTGCACGTCGCTGTCGATATGGGGATCGTTGGGATCGTAGACCTGCGAGATCAGCACCTTGAATCCGGGCTTGAAGATCAGGGCGTGCAGATGCGCGGGTCGATAGGGGTGCCGGCTCTGCGCCTCCAGCAGGCGGCCGACCACGCCGTTGGTCGGAATGGGATAGCCGACCATCATCACCGAACGGAAGGAGAAGCGCCCATCCTGGTCGGTCGTGAACTTGCCACGCAGGTTCATGTCGGCCTGATCGGGGTCCTGATTCTCATAAAGGCCGACCGGCGAAGCGTGCCAGACATCGACCTCGGCGCCGACGATCGGACGACCGTCCTTGTCCACGACGCGGCCGTTCACGAACAGCGGCGCGCCCGGGGTCTCGGAGCGGACGATCGAGCCGCCATTCTCGACCCGCGGCGAGTTCAGCCGCCAGAACGGCCCGAGCAGTGACTGATCGGTTTCCGTATTGCCCTGATCGCCATTGTTGAGCAGGCACACCAGCGGCGAGACGCCGAGCGAGCCCGCCATCAGCACCACTTCGTTGTGCGTGTCGGTCGTCAGCTTGCCGAGTTCGGCGATGACAGCGGTGGCATCGCGGAACTCCTTTTCGGTCAGGCGGACGTCCCGAACGAAGCCGTGCAAATGCTTGACCAGGGAGATCATGATCTGGCGCATGCGCGGATCGGAGGTCCGCTCCATCACCGCCAGTGCTGCGGTCGTGACGTCCTGCTCGCGCTCGATGATCATGCCCGTCTCCCGATCGCCCGTCATTCCGGGGCAGCCCGACAGGGCTGAACCTCAGGTGCGCAGTTGCGCACCGGGGAATCTCGAGATCCCGGATTCCGCTCTAACGAGCGGCTCCGGGATGACGGTCCACTACGTGGACCGTCAATTCAGCTTCTCGATCGCGACCGCGACGCCCTGGCCGACGCCGACGCACATGGTGGCCAGCGCGAGCTTGCCGCCGCGCTTCTCCATGCCGTGGGCGGCGGTGAGCACGAGGCGGGCACCGCTCATGCCGAGCGGATGGCCGAGCGCGATGGCGCCGCCATGCGGATTGACGAAATCGGCATCGTCGGCGACGCCGAGCTGGCGCATGCAGGCGATGCCCTGCGAGGCGAAGGCCTCGTTGAGCTCGATCAGGTCGAAATCGCTGATCTTCTTGCCGAGCCGCTCCATCAGTTTGCGGGTCGCCGGCACCGGGCCGATGCCCATGATGCGCGGCGGCACGCCGGCCGATGCGAGCCCGAGGATGCGGGCACGCGGCGTCAGGCCGTGCTTCTTCACCGCGGCCTCAGAGGCGAGGATCATCGCGGCGGCTCCGTCATTGACGCCGGAGGCGTTGCCGGCGGTCACCGTGCCGGGATTGCGCACGATCGGCTTCAGCTTGGCGAGGCCTTCCAGCGTGGTCTCGGGACGCGGATGCTCGTCCTTGTCCACGGTGATGGGGCCGGCTTTGCCGCCGGGAATGGTGATCGGCGTGATCTCCTCGGCAAAATAGCCGGCGGCGATCGCCGCGCCCGCGCGCTGCTGCGAGCGGATCGCGAAGGCGTCCTGATCGGCGCGCGAGACCTGGAATTCCTCGGCGACGTTCTCGCCGGTCTCCGGCATGGCATCGACGCCGTACTGCGCCTTGAGCAGCGGATTGATGAAGCGCCAGCCGATGGTGGTATCGAAGATCTCGGCGGAACGCGAGAAGGCTTCCTGCGCCTTGCCCATCACGAACGGCGCACGCGTCATGGATTCGACGCCGCCGGCAATGGCTAGCTCGATCTCGCCGGAACGGATGGCGCGGCCGGCAGCACCGACCGCATCGAGGCCGGAGGCACAGAGCCGGTTCAGGGTCTGGCCGGGAACCGAATCCGGCAAGCCCGCCAGCAACAGCGCCATGCGCGCAACGTTGCGGTTGTCCTCGCCGGCCTGGTTGGCGCAGCCGAAGAAGACCTCGTCCACCTGGGCCCAGTCGAGATTGGGGTGCTTGGCCATCAGCGCCTTGATCGGGGCGGCGGCGAGATCGTCGGCGCGCACCTTGGCGAGCGAGCCGCCGAAACGGCCGATTGGGGTCCGCACGGCATCGCAGATAAAGACGTCACGCATCGTTGTTCTCCCTGAATGCCGCGATCCGGCCCAAATTCTTCAATGTCGGCGGAGTTTTAGGAGGGCGCCCGCGGCAGGTCAATTGACGGTTTCGCGTGCGATTTGCAGGGGCCTGCCGTCCGCAACGCATGCCGCGATGCGGACAACGTGGAAAACCCGCTCCTGCCGGCCAAAGCAATAGGAGCAGAAGGCGAAATTTTGTAGGTTGCGCCGCCCATGACGATGCAACAGCCCATCCCCGTTCCGCCCCCCGAAGAAACGCCCGCGCCGCAGGCGGAAGCCGCCGCGCGCGTCACGCCGATGATGGAACAGTACCTTGAAATCAAGGCGGCGCATCAGGGCCTGCTGCTGTTCTACCGGATGGGCGACTTCTACGAGCTGTTCTTCGAGGATGCCGAGATCGCCTCGAAGACGCTCGGCATCGTGCTGACCAAGCGCGGCAAGCATCAGGGCAACGATATTCCGATGTGTGGCGTGCCGGTCGAGCGCTCCGAGGATTATCTGCATCGCCTGATCTCGGCCGGCCACCGGGTCGCAGTGTGCGAGCAGACCGAGGACCCCGCCGCCGCGAAAGCGCGCGGCAACAAGAGCGTCGTGCGCCGCGGCGTGGTGCGGCTGGTGACGCCGGGCACGCTGACCGAAGACAATCTGCTCGATGCCCGCGCCAACAATTACCTGCTGGCCATCGCGCGCGCCCGCGCCTCCGGCGGCGGCGACCACTTCGGCCTTGCCTGGATCGACATCTCGACCGCCGAGTTCATGGTGACCGAATGCTCTAGCGGCGAGCTTGCCGCGACGCTGGCGCGCATCAACCCGAACGAGGCTATCGTCACCGACGCGCTCTACAACGACAGCGAGCTCGGACCGACCTTGCGCGAGCTGCCGGCGGTGACGCCGCTGACCCGCGACGTCTTCGACGGCGCCACCGCCGAAAAGCGCCTGTGCGACTATTTCGCCGTCGCGACCATGGACGGACTGGCGCAGCTCACGCGTCTGGAAGCCACCGCCGCGGCCGCCGCCGTCACCTATGTCGACCGCACCCAGGTCGGCAAGCACCCGCCGCTGTCGCCGCCCGCGCGCGAAGCGTCCGGCGCGACCATGGCGATCGATCCCGCCACCCGCGCCAATCTCGAACTGACGCGGACGCTGGCCGGCGAACGCCGCGGCTCGCTGCTCGACGCGATCGACTGCACCGTGACCTCGGCAGGCTCCCGTCTGCTGGCCCAGCGTCTTGCGGCGCCACTGACGGACGCGCCGGCGATCGCGCGGCGGCTCGATGCCGTCAGCACCTTCGTGGCGGATTCCGCCGCGCGCGAAGACATCCGCAGCATCCTGCGCGGCGCGCCCGACATGTCGCGGGCGCTGGCGCGTCTCTCGGTCGGCCGCGGCGGCCCGCGCGACCTCGCGGGCCTGCGCGACGGCATCATCGCCGCCGACCAGGTGCTGGCGCGGCTTTCCGAGCTCGACCAGCCGCCGCAGGAGATCGCGGTGGTGATGGCGGCGTTGCAACGTCCGTCACGCGAGCTGGCAGCCGAATTTGCCAGCGCGCTCGACGAGCAATTGCCGCTGATCAAGCGCGACGGCGGCTTCGTTCGGCAAGGCTACGAGCCCGCGCTCGACGAAACGCGAAACCTGCGCGACGCCTCGCGTCTCGTCGTGGCCTCGATGCAGGCCCGCTACGCCGACACGACCTCCGTCAAGGGCCTCAAGATCCGGCACAACAACGTGCTCGGCTATTTCGTCGAGGTCACCGCGCAGCACGGCGACAAGCTGATGTCGGCGCCGCTGAATGCCACCTTCATCCACCGCCAGACGCTGGCGGGACAGGTGCGCTTCACCACCTCGGAACTCGGCGAGATCGAAGCCAAGATCGCCAATGCCGGCGACCGCGCGCTCGGACTCGAGCTCGAGATTTTCGATCGGCTTTGCGCGAAGGCCCTGGCGATCAGCGACGATCTGCGCGCCGCCGCCCATGCCTTTGCGCTGCTCGACGTCGCGACCTCACTGGCCAAGCTAGCGGTCGACGATAATTATGTGCGGCCCGACGTCGATGACTCCCTCGGCTTTGCCATCGAGGCCGGCCGCCATCCCGTGGTCGAGCAGGCGTTGAAGCGCAATGGCGAGCCGTTCATCGCCAATGCCTGCGACCTGTCGCCGGCGCCGGCACAAAAATCCGGCCAGCTCTGGCTGCTCACCGGTCCCAACATGGCCGGTAAATCGACCTTCCTGCGCCAGAACGCGCTGATTGCGCTGCTGGCGCAGATCGGCAGCTTCGTGCCGGCGACGCGCGCTCGGATCGGCATCATCGACCGCCTGTTCTCGCGCGTCGGCGCCGCCGACGATCTCGCCCGCGGCCGCTCCACCTTCATGGTGGAGATGGTCGAGACCGCGGCGATCCTGAACCAGGCCGGCGAACGCGCGCTGGTGATCCTCGACGAGATCGGCCGCGGCACCGCGACCTTCGACGGCCTCTCCATCGCATGGGCCGCGATCGAGCATCTGCACGAAAGCAACCGCTGCCGCACGCTGTTCGCGACACATTATCACGAGCTGACCGCGCTCTCCGCAAAACTACCGCGGTTGTTCAACGCCACCGTGCGCGTGAAGGAGTGGCAGGGCAACGTCGTGTTCCTGCACGAGGTGCTGCCCGGCTCGGCCGACCGCTCCTACGGCATCCAGGTGGCAAAACTCGCAGGCCTGCCGCCGGCGGTGATCACGCGCGCCAAATCCGTGCTGTCCAAGCTGGAGGCGCAGGACCGCGGCCAGACCGCGCGCGCGCTGGCGGACGATCTGCCGCTGTTCGCAGTCCCCTCGCGCGCCGCGGCCGAAGCCGCGCCGCCGAGCGAAGCTGAATTGCTGATGGAAGCCGTGAAGGCGCTGCACCCCGACGAGATGTCCCCGCGCGAGGCGCTCGATGCGCTGTATGCGTTGAGGGCCAGGCTGCCGAAGCAGTGATGCTGCCGTAGCCCGGATGAGCAAAGCGACATCCGGGACGCCTGTTCCCGCGTATCGCTTCGCTCATGCGGGCTACGAGACTTTCTAAACCGAGAGAAAAATGGTGGGTTACGCCGGCGGACTGCGCTTCGCGCAGCCGCGTGCTAACCCACCCTACGGTTCCCTGTGCGCTTGGCTACGCCCTCGCCGCGATCGCTGCCGCTTCCGCGGCGGCGCGCTGCATGCTGGTCGACATCTCGTTCGTCACCGTGCTCTGCTCCTCGACGGCGGCCGCCGTCGACGTCACGTACTCGCTGACGTTGTTGATCGCCTGCTTGATCGAGCCGAGTGCGCTGACGACGTCGCCCGAGATGCTGTTGAGGCTTCCGATCTCCTCGCCGATCTTGTCGGTCGCCTGCTTGGCCTGGTTGGCGAGGCTCTTCACCTCGGACGCGACCACCGCGAAGCCACGGCCGGCTTCGCCCGCCCGCGCCGATTCGATCGTGGCGTTGAGCGCGAGCAGGTTGATCTGCCCGGTGATGCTGTTGATCATCTCGACGATGCCGCTCATCGCCTGCGCCGCCTCGGTGAGGCGCTGCGCCTGCGCGTCGGCGGAGGCGACCTGATCCACCGCGCTCATCGCGGTCTCGCGCGATTTGGTCATCGCCTCGGAGATCTCGCGCACCGAGGCGTTGAGCTCCTCCGAGCCCGCGGCCACCGATTCCATCATGCCGCGCACGCGCTCGTTGCCCATGCGGACCAGCACCTGCCGCGTCGTGTCGGTGGCATATTTCACGACCTTGAACGGCTTGCCGTTGAGGTCGAGGATCGGGTTGTAGGAGGCCTGGATGTAGACCTCCTTGCCGCCCTTGCCGATGCGCTTGTATTCGGCCGCCTGGTACTGGCCACGGTTGAGCGCGGCCCAGAACTCGCGATAGGCCGCGCCATCGCGTTCCGACGGCTCGACGAACATGCTGTGATGATGGCCCTTGATCTCGGCGAGCGAGTAGCCGAGCGTGCCGAGAAAGTTGGCGTTCGCCGTGATGATCGTGCCGTCCATGTTGAACTCGATCACGGCCTGGGCCTTGTCGATCGCCGCGATCTGACCGGCGAGATCGGCGTTCTTCAGCTTCTCCGCGGTGACGTCGGTCGCGAACTTGACGACGCCGTACGGCTTGCCCTTCTCGTCGAGCAGCGGATTGTAGGAGGCCAGAATCCAGATCTCGCGACCGCCCTTGCCGATTCGCTTGAACTCGCCGGCCTGGTAGTCGCCGCGATTGAGCGCCGCCCAGAACTCGCGATAGGCCGTGCCGTCGCGCTCGGACGGCGCCACGAACAGGCTGTGATGCTTGCCTTCGATCTCGGCCAGCGAGTAGCCGAGCGCCTTGCAGAAATTCTCGTTGGCCGTGACGACGGTGCCGTCGAGCTTGAACTCGATGACGGCCTGGGCGCGGCCGATGGCGGCGACCTTGGAGGCCTCGGTCATCGCGCGAATCTTCTTCGCGGTGATGTCGGTCGCGATCTTGGCGACCATCACCGCCTTGCCGTCGCCGTCGAGCACCGGATTGTAGGATGCTTCGATCCAGACCTCGCGGCCGCCCTTCGCGATCCGCTTGAACTCGCGCGCCTGATACTCGCCACGGTTCAGTGCGGCCCAGAACGCCTTGTACTCGGCGTTGTCGCGCTGGTCGGCCGGCACGAACATGGAGTGATGCTTGCCCTGGATTTCGTCAAGCCGATAGCCGAGGGCATCGAGAAAATTCTTGTTAGCCGCGATGATCGTCCCATCAAGGTTGAATTCGATCATCGCCTGCGAACGGCCGATGGCGGCGAGTTGTGCTTCCGCATTACCCCGGGACTTGCGACCAAACATCAGAAGAATCTCCATCTCGAAATACCGCCGATGGGGACGCACCCGTCGGAATAAGGAATGTGATCGCGCGGCAGCGTCGCCGTATCTCAATCAGCGGCTCCCGCGGGCCGTTCGCTTGAAAAGAGCCGCGCCAATTTGCGCGGACGGAATCGAAAGCGGGCGCAATCCAATTCGTACGGGAAAAGCTCGAATAAAGTTCTAATAGAAATGTCGGAATTCGGCGGCCGATGGATGAGCCTGTCCGCGCGATGAATGGCGGCGTTCAAGCCGGGAAAAAACGGCAGAACCTTGAAATCATGTTTCTCGTTCAACGACTTGAGAAGGTGCCGCGTCGTGCCCTCGGCGCCAATTGAGCTGGCATGACGTATTCGCGCGCCGCCATGTCGCGTCCGTAGTCTCACGGCTCCGCGGTCACGCCTTGCGCATCGCACGCCTGCCGATGCCCCACAGCGTCAGATTCCAGGTGACGCAGGTGCCGAGTGCGAGAGTCAAACCGACGGCCGAGCCGAACTGCACCACCGCGACGTGCATGACGGCAATCGCCATGCCGAATCCGAGCAGGCCCCACGCGGAGTTGGCGAGCACGGCTGCGGTCGGTGGGCCGCCGATGCGCGGATGCAGGATCAGCATGATGCTCGAGAACACCACCGGATACAGTGCGATGATGCCGCTGATCCGGGGGCCGACCCAGCCCGAGGTCGAGACCACGATGGCGACGAGGGTCGCGACCAGCGAAGCCCGCATCGGCACGTCGTACCAGCGCCGCGTCACCAGCGGCATCTTCACATGGCGATAGCCCGCCAGAAGCGGAATGCAGATCCCGAACGCGATCAGATTGGCGGCGAGCCCGGCGGTGAGCGACCACTCGAACTGCCGGATGATCGAGGCAAGCACGATCCAGACCGCAACTGCGCTTCCGCAACTGACCAGAAGATTGTGACGCTGCGCCAGCACGACGTAGATGAGGCACATGAAGATCGTCGCGGCGTTGATCGGAAGACTTGCCAGCGAGCCTTGCGCGATGAAGGCGGCATCGTGGTCGAGCGCGAGGAAGACGTAGGAGGGACCGGCCGAGATCGGCAGGGTCGCGACCAGCGCGCCGATCACCGGGCCCGAGCGCTCGGCGATCATCGACGCCGTCACGACGAACGCCGCCGCGATCGCCATGCGCAGGAGGAGGAAGAGGATGAAGTAGAGGTCGGGGGGCATTTTTGTTTGTCGTCCTGGACAAGCGAAGCGCAGATCCCAGGACCCATAACCACAGGCTTCGCTGTGTTGGACGGTTGTGGTTGTCAGTACCGCAAGGCAATCGGCACTAGGGGTAATGGGTCCTGGCTTTCGCCAGGACGACGCCCGTTGTTAGGCCACAATGCTCGTCTCACATCCGCTGCATCGACACCGAAACCTTCGGGCCGTTCTTGATGGTCTGATAGACCACGCAATAGCGCTCGGTGAGCTTGAGCAGGAGATCGAGCTTGTCCTGCGGCGCGTCGGTGTCGACCTCGAAGCGCAGGCGGATCTCGGCGAAGCCGACCGGGGTCTCCTTGTCGACGCCGAGCGTGCCGCGAAAATCGAGATCGCCCTCGGCATAGACGTTGCCGGTCTTGAGCGGCACCTCGATCGCGGTCGCGACCGATTTCAGCGTGACGCCGGCACAGGCGACCAGCGCTTCCAGCAGCATGTCGCCGGAGCAGAGCTCGAGCCCGGAACCGCCGGTGGCCGGATGCAGGCCAGCCATCGCGATGGCGCGGCCGGTCTCGACCTTGCAGGCGATGCCTTCGCTGTCGGTCGAGCCCTTGGCCTTCAGCGTGATCATCGCGGTCTTGGGATCGGTCTTGTAGCGTTCCTTGATCGGGGCCTGCATCTGGCGCAGTTCGGCGGCGTCCATTGTTGTTCTCTCCCGGAAAAATTACCCCTCAATGTACCGGCTCAGAGAGAAATTGTCACCACCACATGGCCTGACCGGGACCCTGGGTTGCGTCACGGTCGGGCACGCTGCGGTCGAGCGAACGGTCGAGTGACGTCAGCACACTGCGCTTGAAATTCTCGAACAGCGGCGCATTGCGGTCGCGCGGCCGGCCCAGATTGATCTCGATCTGGTCGAACAACCGGCCCGGCCGCGGCCGCATCACCAGCACGCGATCGGCCAGCACCACGGCCTCGTCGACGTCATGCGTGACGAGGATCAAGGTCGGCCGCGTGTCGGCCCAGAGGTCGAGCAGGTGATCCTGGAGATCCCTGCGGGTGAAGGCGTCGAGCGCGGAGAACGGCTCGTCGAGCAGGAGAACCTCGGGCTGCGGCACCAGCGCGCGTGCGATCGCAACGCGCTGCGCCTGCCCGCCGGAGAGCTCGCGCGGCCAGGCCTGCGCCTTGTCGGCAAGCCCGACACGTTCGAGCGCGCGCGCGGCCTTCTCGCGCCGCTCGGCCGCAGGCAGATCGGCAAGGCCGAAGCCGATATTGTCGGCGACGCTGAGCCAGGGCAGCAGCCGCGGCTCCTGGAAGATGATGCCGATCTTGGCATGCGGCGAGGCGATCGCCTCGTTGTCGAGCGTGACCGTGCCCGAGGAGGCGCGATCGAGGCCGGCGATGGCGCGCAGCAGCGTGGACTTGCCGCAGCCGGAGCCGCCGATGATGGCGATGATCTCGCCCTGCCTGATCTCGGCGGAGAAGCGGGCCAGCGCCTGAACGCCGTTGGGATAGGTCTTGCTGACCCGGTCGAGCGCGAGCATCGCCTTACGCTCCCTTCGCGCGCCCGAAGGCGTCCTGCCAGCGCAGGAAGGGCGTGGCCGCGACCTCGATCAGCCAATCGGTGAGCTTGCCGAGGATGGCGAAGATCACGATGGCGGCGAGGATCTGCGCGGGCTTGCCGAGCTGCTGGCCGTCGAGCAGGAGATAGCCGAGGCCTTCGGAGGCGCCGATCAGCTCGGCGGCGACCACGAACATCCAGCCGAGGCCGAGACCGACGCGCAGGGACACGACATAGGCCGGCAGCACCGCGGGCAGCAGGATGCGGCGGATCATCGCGAACCCGGAGAGGCGGAAGGTGCGGCCGACCTCGACGATCTTCCGATCGACCGAGAGGATCGCGCCCATCACGCCGAGATAGACCGGGAAGAACACGCCGACCGCGATCAGCGCGATCTTCGAAGTCTCGAAGATGCCGAGCCAGAGGATGAACAGCGGCACCCAGGCGAGCGAGGGGATCGCGCGCAGCGCCTGCACGGTCGGATCCAAGAGCCGCCGCGCCAGCGACCAATAGCCGGAGATGGCACCTAGCAGCGTGCCCGCGACGACGCCGAAGGCGAAGCCGAGCCCAACGCGCCACAGCGTTGCGGCGATGTGGCGGACCAGCTCGCCGGAGCGGGCAAGCTCGGTGATGGTGGCAAAGACCCGCGAGGGCGGCGGCACCAGCCGGCCGTTGGACCAGCCGAGCCAGACCACGAGCTCCCACCCAAGCGCGAGCGTCAGCGGCAGCAGCAGCCCCAGCACCGGCCGCGCGTAGCGAGCAATCCGCGAGGGCTCAGCGGCGCTTTCGGCCGGTTCCGAGGATCGTTGCAGCACTGGCGCGTCGGAGATCATGGCCGGTAGGAAGCGCGTCTGGGATGGGATTGCAACACTACTCTTGCCGCGGCTTCCGCTGCCCTCTTCCTTCTCCCCTTGTGGGAGAAGGTGGCGCGAAGCGCCGGATGAGGGGTTCGCTCGACTCGCACGACCATTCGTGAGGATAGATACCCCTCACCCGGCTTCGCGTTCCGCGAAGCCACCCTCCCCCACAAGGGGGGAGGGTTAAGAGCGTCAATTCGTCGGCAGCGGGACCTGGTCGTCGATCAGGGCATCGAGCGTCGCCTTCACGTCGACCTTGGCATCGACCACGCCGGCTTGCTGAAGCGCGAGGCCCGCGGCGAGGATCGACTCGCGCTGCGGTGCGCCGATGCGGCTGTGGGTGAGCTCGGTGCGCTCCTTGAGCTGCTTGTCGACAACCGCCTCGGGCAGTTTTGTGACCGCGATGAAGGTCTTCTTCAACTCGTCGTAATTCGCCAGCGAATACTTTCGTGCTTCCTCATACACCGCGAGCACGCGGCGGGCGGCATCGGGATAATCCTTCAAGAACTGCTCGCGCACATTGAGGATGCCCCAGGTGTTGGCGTCGGCCTTGCGATAGAACAGTTTTGCGCCTTCCTCGACCTCGGCCTGCGCCATCATCGGATCGAGCCCAGCCCAGGCATCGACGTCGCCGCGGATCAGCGCGGTCTTGCCGTCGGCGTGCTGGAGCAGCACCGGCGTGATGTCCTTTTCGGTGAGGCCGGCCCCAAGCAGCGCGCGCACCAGGAAGATGTGCGGATCGGTGCCGCGCGTCACCGCGACGCGCTTGCCCTTGAGATCGGCAACGCCAGCGATCTTGGAATCCTTTGATGTCACCAGCGCGGTCCACTCAGGGCGCGAATAGACGTAGATCGACTTGATCGGGTTGCCGTTGATCTTCGCCACCAGCGCCGCCGAACCCGCGGTCGAGCCGAAATCGATCGAGCCGGCGTTGAGGAATTCGAGCGCCTTGTTGGAGCCGGCCGACTGCACCCAGGTGACCGTGATGCCGTCCTTGGCGAACTCCTTCTCCAGCAGCCCCTTCTGCTTCAGGACCATCGACACCGGATTGTAGGTCGCCCAGTCGATGCGGATTTCCTTGAGCGGATCGGCCGCCCGCGCCGCAGGGGTGATTGCGAGCGCCACGGCTCCCGCCAGCAGAATGCGTCGTGTAATCCTGGTCATGCCCAGCCTCCTCCAAAAACTTCATTGTTTTTCAATGAGTTATATCTAGAGGTCAACGAGAAAATCCCACCCTTGAAAGCGCGCCGGCCGAGAACAGATTTGCCCGAAGCCGCAGCTTTCCAGCATGGAACGACTATTGCCAGAGAATGGCGGGTGACAGCGCCTGTCACCTCTTATATCCGGTGAGACATGGACAGCGTCGCGACAGAGCACAAGGCCGAGGTGGACGATCGCTTCGACAGCGCGCGGATCACCGCCGCGGTCGATGCGCTTGCCGAAAAGCATCAGGGACGCGAGGACGCGTTCCGCACCGCCATGGCGCAACTGCTCAAGGCCGAGCTGATCGCGGCGCGCGCCGCGGCACAGGCGATCCTGCTGAAGGACCGCCACGGAAGGCGCTGCGCCGAGCGGCTGTGCCACGTGCAGGACGAGATCATCCGCATCCTGTATTCGGCTGCGACCCGTCATCTCTACCGCTCGCCGATCCCGAGCGGCGCCGAGCGCATGGCCGTGGTCGCGACCGGCGGCTATGGCCGCGGCCTGATGGCTCCGGAATCCGACATCGATCTGCTCTTCATCCTGCCCTACAAGCAGACCGCCTGGGGCGAGCAGGTCGCGGAAGCGATCCTCTATTGCCTCTGGGATATGGGGCTGAAGGTCGGGCACGCCACGCGCTCGGTCGACGAATCGATCCGCCAGGCGCGCGGCGACATGACCATCCGCACCGCGATCCTGGAGACGCGCTTCCTCACCGGCGACCAGCCGCTCTACGACGAGCTGGTCGAGCGCTTCGACAAGGAGGTGGTGCAGGGCACCGCGTCCGAATTCGTCACCGCCAAGCTCGCCGAGCGCGAAGAACGCCACCGCCGCGGCGGCCAGTCGCGCTATCTGGTCGAACCCAACGTCAAGGACGGCAAGGGCGCCCTGCGCGACCTGCACACGCTGTTCTGGATCGCCAAATACGTCTACCGCGTCCGCGACACCGACGAGCTGGTCGAGCGCGGCGTATTCGACGCGCAGGAATACCGCAGCTTCCGCCGCTGCGCCGATTTCCTCTGGTCGGTGCGTTGCAATCTGCATTTCTACTCCGGACGCGCCGAGGAGCGCCTGTCCTTCGACCTCCAACGCGAGATCGCGGTGCGGCTCGGCTACACCTCGCATCCCGGCATGCAGGACGTCGAGCGCTTCATGAAGCACTACTTCCTGGTCGCCAAGGAAGTCGGCAACCTCACCGCCATCCTCTGCGCCAAGCTGGAGGACCAGCAGGCCAAGCCCGCGCCGGTGCTGAGCCGGATGATGGCGCGGCTGCGGCCGACCGCCGTGAAGCGGCGCGTGCCTGACAGCGACGACTTCATCGTCGACAACAACCGCATCAATATCGCCGCGCCCGACGTGTTCAAGCACGATCCGGTCAATCTGATCCGCATCTTCCGCCTGGCGCAGAAGAACAACCTCGCCTTCCATCCGGACGCGATGCGCGACGTGACGCGCTCGCTCGGCCTGATCAACGCGGGCTTGCGCGAAAATCCCGAGGCGAACCGGCTGTTCATGGAGATCCTGACCTCCGACAACGCGGAGATCGTGCTGCGGCGGATGAACGAGACCGGCGTGCTCGGCCAATTCATCCGCGCCTTCGGCAAGATCGTCTCGATGATGCAGTTCAACATGTATCATCACTACACCGTCGACGAGCATCTGATCCGCTGCATCGGCTTTCTCCAGGACATCGAGCGCGGCGGCATCGAGGAGTTCACGCTCGCCAGTGACCTGATGCGCAAGAGCCGGCCCGAGCACCGCGCGGTGATCTACATCGCAACGCTCCTGCACGACGTCGCCAAGGGCCGGCCGGAGGATCACTCGATCGCCGGCGCCAAGGTGGCGCGCCGGCTGTGCCCGCGGCTCGGCTTCAGCCCCGCCGACACCGAGCTCATCGCCTGGCTGATCGAAGAACATCTGACGATGTCCACTGTCGCGCAGTCGCGCGACCTCTCGGATCGCAAGACCATCGAGAATTTCGCCGCCGTGGTGCAGTCGGTCGAGCAGATGAAACTGCTCACGATCCTGACCACCGCCGACATCCGCGGCGTCGGTCCGGGCGTGTGGAACGGCTGGAAGGCGCAGCTGCTGCGTTCGCTCTACTACGAGACCGAGCCGGTACTGACCGGCGGCTTCTCGGAAGTCGACCGTGGCAAGCGCCTCACGGCGGCCTACGCCGAATTCCGTAACGCCTTCGCCGAATGGCCGGCGGACGAGCTCGATGCCTATATCGGCCGGCACTATCCGGCCTATTGGCTCAAGGTCGAGCTGCCGCGCAAGATTCGCCACGCCCGCTTCGTGCGCTCGAGCGAGCAGGCCGGCCACAAGCTCGCGATCAATGTCGGCTTCGACGAGGTACGCGGCGTCACCGAGCTGACGATCTTCGCCGCCGACCATCCGTGGCTGCTCTCGATCATCGCCGGCGCCTGCGCCTCGGCCGGCGCCAACATCGTCGACGCCCAGATCTACACCACGACCGACGGCCGCGCGCTCGACACGATCTCGATCTCGCGGGAATACGACCGCGACGAGGACGAGGGACGGCGCGCCACGCGCATCGGCGAGATGATCGAGGACGTGCTGGAAGGCAAGCTGCGCCTGCCCGAAGTGGTGGCGCGGCGCACCGTGCGCAGCAAGGCGCGCCCCTTCGTGATCGAGCCGGAAGTGACCATCAACAACCAATGGTCCGACCGCTACACCGTGATCGAGGTCTCCGGCCTCGACCGACCCGGCCTGCTCTACGAGCTGACCACTGCGATCTCCAAGCTCAACCTCAACATCGCCTCGGCCCATGTCGCGACCTTCGGCGAGCGCGCCCGTGACGTGTTCTACGTCACCGACCTCCTCGGGGCCCAGATCAACGCGCCGACCCGCCAGGCCGCGATCAAGAGCGCGCTGACCCATGTGATGGCCGGCGACAAGGCGGTTCAGCCGGCGGCGTGATTTGGCTCGTCATTCCGGGGCGCGCTTGTTAGCGCGAACCCGGAATCTCGAGGTTCCGGGTTCGATGCTTCGCACCGCCCCGGATCGACGGAGTTTTCAAACCTCCACCCCCTCGTGCCGCAGCAGCCAGCGCTTGCGCTCGAGGCCGCCGCCGTACTTCACCAGCGAACCGTCCGCACCGATCAAGCGGTGACAGGGCAGCACCACGCTGATCGGATTGGAGCCGTTGGCATGGCCGACGGCGCGAATGGCTTTTGGCATGTCGATCCTTGCGGCCATCGCGCCGTAGCTCATCGTGGTGCCCGCAGGGATTTGCGCAAGCGCGGTCCAGACCTTCTGCTGGAACGGCGTGCCGGCAATGCGCCATGCGATTCTACCGAGCTGGTCGAGCTCACCCTCGAAATAGCGCGACAGCGCGGTCCGCATCGCCGCGGGCGCGGGCTGATCGCTGAGGTCCACCGTGCCGTAGTGCAGGCGCAAGAGCTCGCGCATACGGTGCTCATAATCATCCCAGTCGAGCGCGCGCAAGGCGCCCTCGGCGTCGGTGACGAGCAATGCGATTCCGATCGGCGTCGTCAGGCGATCGAGACCGAAGCGTTCAGGCGTCCTGGTTGACCGAGCGGGCATTGCGGCACCATTGCATCGAAACACGGCATCGCGTTTGCCATGGCGGCCGTGCTAACGTCCACCCGAAAGCTGACGCTTTTGGGGGAGCTCAACTTGATTCTCATCGCCAATATCCTGGTGGCGCTGGTCGCCGCACTGCACGCCTACTTCCTGATCCTGGAGATGTTTCTCTGGGACAAGCCGCTTGGCTTGAAGACATTCCGCAATACGCCTGACAAAGCCGAGATCACGAAGGTGCTGGCCGCCAATCAGGGGCTCTATAACGGCTTCCTTGCCGCCGGCCTGATCTGGGGGCTCATCCACGGCAACCCGGCCTTCGCGTTCCAGATCAAGGCGTTCTTCCTGCTTTGCGTGATCGTGGCCGGCGCCTATGGCGCCGCGACCGTCAGCAAGCGCATCCTGATGGTGCAGGCGCTGCCGGCCGCGATCGCGCTCGTGGCATTGTTCCTGACCTGAGACGCTTCGGCGCAGCGCCGCGATCCTTGCGCGGCGGCGAACGTTCCTCCACAATCTTCGGCAGCGATGGCGACCGTTGCAATCAACGGAAAAAGACCATCGACCAAAATTCCGTCAGGAGGAACAACCCAACATGACCAACCGCAGAGCCTTCATGGCTGCCACGGCGGCGCTCGCCTTCGCGTTCTCCGCCGGCCAGGCCTTCTTCAGTCAGGCCCTCGCCCAGAAGAAGTACGATACCGGGGCGAGCGATACCGAGATCAAGATCGGCCAGACCGTGCCGTTCTCCGGCGCCTACTCCGTCTACGCCAATATCGGCAAGACCCAGGCTGCCTATTTCAAGATGATCAACGATCAGGGCGGCATCAACGGCCGCAAGATCAACCTGATCCAGTATGACGACGCCTATTCGCCGCCGAAGACGGTCGAGCAGGTGCGCAAGCTCGTCGAAGGCGACGAGGTGCTGTTCACGTTCCAGCTGATCGGCACCGCGGCCAACGCCGCCGTGCAGAAATATCTCAACGGCAAGAAGGTGCCGCAGCTGCTCGCCTCGACCGGCGCTGCACGATTCAATGATCCGCAAAACTATCCCTGGACCATCGCCTACAATCCCAACTACGTGTCCGAGGGACGGATCTACGCAAAGTACATTCTCAAGGAGCATCCGAACGCCAAGATCGGCGTGCTCTACCAGAACGACGACATGGGCCGCGACTATCTCGCGGGCCTCAAGAGCGGGCTCGGCGACAAGGCCGCCAGCATGATCGTCGGCGAAGTGTCCTACGAGGTCACCGATCCGACGGTGGACTCGCAGGTGGTAAAGCTGAAGTCGATGGGCGTCGACGTCTTCTTCGACGCCTCGACGCCGAAATTCGCGGCGCAGGCGATCAAGAAGCTCGCCGACCTCGGCTGGACGCCGGTGCATATCCTCGACATCAATGCGAGCCCGATCTCGGCAACGCTGAAGCCGGCCGGCCTCGACATCTCCAAGGGCATCATCTCGACGCAGTACGGCAAGGAGCCCGGCGATCCCCAGTGGAAGGACGATCCCGGAGTGAAGGCCTTCTTCGCCTTCATGGACAAGTATTTCCCGGAAGGCGACAAGCTCAACACCGTCAACACCTATGCCTATTCGGTGGCCGAGCTGCTGACGCAGGTGCTCAAGCAGTGCGGCGACGATCTGACGCGTGAGAACATCATGAAGCAGGTCGCCAACATCAAGGACTTCACGCCGAGCTTCGCGCTGCCCGGCATCAAGATCAACACCGGGCCGAACGACTACCGCGTCAACAAGCAGATGCAGATGATGAAGTTCAACGGCGAACGCTGGGAGCTGTTCGGACCGATCATCGAGGACTCGGGGCCGTCGGGTTAGAGCCTATTCGTAGTGAATGCGTAGGGTGGGTTAGCTTGGCGGATGCGCGGAGCGCGATCCGCCGGGCGTAACCCACCTCTTCTGCGTCCGCGGACATGAACAGTGGTGGGTTACGCCTTACGGACTGCGCTTCGCGAAGCCGCGAGGCTAACCCACCCTACGAACTGCGGGCGCGTCCCCGCCTTGCGTTGCAGCAACACCTCCTCCACACTCGCGCTCAGCGATGGCGGCGGACGCGCATGCGTCCGACCGACCATCGGCGATAACAAACTGAGGAAATTGCGAATGAGGAATGGAATGCTGCATTGGGCCACGGCAACGGCGCTGACCCTGGCGCTGTCGGCCTCAGCGGCCAATGCCCAGAAAAAATATGATCCGGGCGCCAGCGACACCGAGATCAAGGTTGGACAGACCGTGCCGTTCTCGGGGCCGGCGTCGGCCTATGCATCGATCGGCAAGACCCAGGCCGCCTATTTCAAGATGATCAACGACCAGGGCGGCATCAACGGCCGCAAGATCAACCTGATCCAGTATGACGACGCCTATTCGCCGCCGAAAGCGGTGGAGCAGGTGCGCAAGCTCGTCGAGAGCGACGAGGTGCTGCTGACCTTCCAGATCATCGGCACACCCTCGAACGCGGCGGTGCAGAAATATCTCAATTCCAAGAAGGTGCCGCAACTGTTCGCGGCCACCGGCGCCTCGAAATTCACGGACCCCAAGAACTTCCCGTGGACCATGGGCTACAACCCGAACTATTTCGTCGAGGGCCGCATCTACGGCCAGTACATACTGAAGGAGCATCCGAACGCGAAGATCGGCGTGCTCTATCAGAACGACGACCTCGGCAAGGACTATCTGAACGGCATCAAGGCCGGCCTCGGCGACAAGGCCGCCAAGATGATCGTGACGGAAGCGTCCTACGAAGTCTCCGATCCGACCGTCGATTCGCAGATCCTCAAGATCAAGGACGCCGGCACTGATCTGTTCTTCAGCGCCACCACGCCGAAACAGGCGGCGCAGGCGATCAAGAAGATCGCCGAGCTCGGCTGGCATCCGGTGCAGATCGTCGACATCAACGCCACCTCGGTCGGCGCGGTGATGAAGCCCGCCGGCCTCGATGCGGCCAAGGGCGTGATCAGCGTCAACTACGGCAAGGATCCGCTCGATCCGACCTGGAAGGACGACGCCGGCATGAGGCGATATTTCGACTTCATGGCGAAGTACTATCCTGATGGCGACAAGGACTCGAACTTCAACGTCTATGGCTATGGCACCGCCCAGCTCCTGGCCCACGTGCTGCAGCAGTGCGGCGACAACCTGACGCGCGAGAACGTCATGAAGCAGGCGGCTTCGCTGAAGGACGTGAGCGGTGACACCGCCCTGCCCGGCATCAAGGCGAACACCTCAGCCACAGACTACCGCGTCAACAAGCAGCTTCAGATGATGAAGTTCAACGGCGAGCGCTGGGAGCTGTTCGGCCCGATCCTGGAGGATGCGGGGCCGGCGGGTTAGTGGTGATCTCGTAGGGTGGGTTAGCCGCAGGCCTAACCCACCACTTCTGCCGGCACACCGGAAAGAGAAGAGGTGGGTTACGCCCAGCGTACTGCGCTTCGCGCAGCCGCTGCGCTAACCCACCCTACGAACTCAAGTCGGTATCTCCCCGAAATTCTTCCCCACCGGCAGCACCGCGTGGCGTATCAGCCGTGAGTCCTCCACCGCGGCCTGGCGATGCTTCACCGCCTCGCGATAGACGGGATCGCGGATCATCTCGACGAAGGCCGCCACGCTCGGATACTCCGCGATGAAGCAATGGTCCCAGCGCTCGTCCTGCGGGCCGATCAGCATCAGCTCGAACCTGCCCTGCCAGATGATGCGGCCGCCGAGACGTTCGAACACCGGGCCGCTCTCGCGGCCATAGGCGGCATAGGCCTCCGCGCCGCTCGCCTTGCGGCCATCGGGATAGGCCGCCTCTTTGCGCAAGCGCACCAGGTTGAGCATCTGGATCGGGCCCGGGCGGTCGTTGTCCCGGAATTGCGCGAAGATCTCCTTGGTCGGATCGATATGGCCCATGCGAGTTCCCTCTGTTCTTGTGCATCGATCCTAGCTTCGCCGCCTAAGAAGCGGAACTGCGGCGGGCGAATGCCGCATCTCCTAATCACACGTTAACGACCGGGTAACCGGGCCTTAAACAGCGACCGCTAGCGTGCGGCGGGGCGGGCTGACCGGGCGTTTGCGTATGGGGTTGGGTAAGAAAAAGGGTGGGCGGAAGGAACCGTTGTTCGGCTTGCCCGCGGCGCTCGCCGATCTGCGCCTGACCGCCGCGGACCGCGTTCCCGGCGGCGACGACAAGCCGAAGAAAGCAACGAAATCATCCGCCAAGCGCAAGAGCGAGGATTCCGGCGACGAGCCGCCGCGCGAGCGCAAGGCACCCCCGAGCCGCAGCGGCGCCAAGCGGCGCTCCAAGTCACGCATCAGTGCAAGTCTCGGCCGCCTGGTTTATTGGGGTGCGGTGCTGAGCCTGTGGGGCGTGATCGCCGTGATCGGGCTCGTGATCTATGTCGGCGCCCATCTGCCGCCGATCCAGTCGCTGGAGATTCCCAAGCGCCCGCCGACGATCCAGATCGTCGGCATCGACGGCAGCATGCTGGCGCAGCGCGGCGAGATGGCCGGCGCCAATGTCGCGCTGAAGGACCTGCCGCCGTACCTGCCGAAGGCGTTCATCGCCATCGAGGACCGCCGCTTCTATTCGCATTTCGGCATCGACCCGATCGGCATCCTGCGCGCCCTCGTCACCAACGTGCTCCATCGCGGCGTGTCGCAGGGCGGCTCGACGCTGACGCAGCAGCTCGCCAAGAACCTGTTCCTGACCCAGGAGCGCACCATGCAGCGCAAGCTGCAAGAGGTGGAGCTCGCGATCTGGCTGGAGCGCAAGCATTCCAAGGACGAGATCCTGGAGCTCTATCTCAACCGCGTCTATTTCGGCTCCGGCGCCTACGGCGTCGAAGCTGCCGCGCAGAAATATTTCGGCAAGTCGGCCAAGAGCGTCACCGTCGCGGAAGCCGCGATGCTGGCCGGCCTCGTCAAGTCGCCCTCGCGCCTCGCGCCGAACCGCAATCCCGAAGGCGCGGAGGCGCGCGCGCAGATCGTGCTCGCGGCGATGGCCGATGCAAAGTTCATCACGGACGCCCAGGCCCAGGCCTCGATCGGTCACCCCTCCTACAACGTGAAGCCGGTCGGCGCCGGCACGGTCAATTACGTCGCCGACTGGATCGGCGAGGTGCTGGACGACCTGGTCGGCCAGATCGACGAGAGCATCAAGGTCGAGACCACGATCGATCCGAAGCTGCAGGGAGTGGCGGAAGCCGCCATCATCGACGAGCTCGCGGCCAAGAGCGTGAAGTTCAATGTCAGCCAGGGCGCGCTGGTGGCGATGACGCCCGACGGCGCCGTTCGCGCCATGGTGGGCGGGCGGAACTATTCCGAGAGCCAGTACAACCGCGCGGTGACCGCGAAACGCCAGCCGGGCTCCTCGTTCAAGCCGTTCGTGTACCTGACCGCGCTCGAGCAGGGCCTGACGCCGGACACCGTGCGCCAGGACGCGCCGATCGAGGTCAAGGGCTGGAAGCCCGAGAACTACACCCATGAATATTTCGGCGCGGTGACGCTGACGCAGGCGCTGGCGATGTCGCTCAACACGGTCGCCATCCGTCTCGGGCTCGAGGTCGGGCCGAAGAACGTGGTCCGCACGGCGCACCGGCTCGGCATCTCCTCGAAGCTCGAGCCGAATGCGTCGATCGCGCTCGGCACGTCCGAGGTCTCGGTCGTCGAGCTGGTCGGCGCCTATGCGCCCTTCGCCAATGGCGGCCTCGCGGTGGCGCCGCATGTCGTGACGCGGATCAGGACGCTGGGCGGCAAGCTGCTCTACATGCGCCAGCCTGACGAGCGTAACCCGGTGATCGACCCGCGCTATGTCGGCATGATGAACACGATGATGCGGGAGACGCTGATATCAGGCACCGCCAAGAAGGCGGAGATCCCCGGCTGGCCGGCCGCCGGCAAGACCGGCACCAGCCAGGATTACCGCGACGCCTGGTTCATCGGCTACACCGCCAACCTCGTCACCGGCGTCTGGCTCGGCAATGACGACAACTCGCCGACCAAGAAGGCCACCGGCGGCGGCCTGCCGGTCGAGGTCTGGTCGCGCTTCATGCGCACGGCGCACGAGGGCGTGCCGGTGGCAGCCTTGCCGAACTCGCAATCCAATTGGGGCCTGTCGAACCTCGCGCAGGCGGCATCGCAGGTGTCGCCGCCGACGGCAGCCGCGCCTGGACCGGCAGCGGCTCAGCCCTCCAGCGCTGGTGGCTATCGCCCGCCCCCGACGCGCGCCAATGTGCGGCCGGAGGCTGCGGCAGGGCTGGATGGCTGGCTGATGGACCGGCTGTTTGGCGGGAACCGATAGGCTCGAGCTGAGGGCCTTGATGACCTCAAAACAAAAACTGCGAAAACAACCCCATGCACAGTAGAAGGTGATTGCCGGCGCGATGCGCGGTGGACGGCGCGAAGCATTTGATGCGGCGGGGCTAATCGGGCAAGCGGCGCAATCGTCGCGAAGTGTGGCGAGAATCGAGCGAGACGCGCTGAAGCCGCACCACCCTCCGCTGTCATTCCCCGCGAAGGTACCGCTTCGGCAAGTCCTGCCTAGCGCGGCAAGATTCTCCGCGGCCCGCAGCTCGCTGAACGCAAAAACACCAGTCTCTTCAAGCTCCCGCTAGCGGCCCGGGTTTTGCTCTCAAAGGTTGTGCGAGTACGGGAGAGCGTTCCATGATTTCAAATGTATCCAGCGCAGCGTTGCCTCATCTGCGGCCCGCGTCAACATCCGCCTCGAATGCGACATCGGGTCTCCAGCCGGTGATACCGGATACGACTGACGCTGCGACCAGTGGCTTCCGGATCGACGTCTCGCAGGTGAAGCCGCTGCAAGGCGCCAAGCTGATATCGGCAGCGGATGATCCTGTCCTGCACGACCTCATGGCAACGAACTGGCTGATGACTCATGATACGAGCGCAACTCAGTCTGTCGTCCCGGACAATGCACCGGAGAACACCTACGCGCAGGTGAAGGTGAACGGCAAGGTTGTCGCCACGCTTTACAATAGCGGGGCGTCGGCGATGACCAACGCGGCTGGCGCCGAGATCGGCAAGCTCGAGGATCCTCCCGGTTTGAGCGGACCGGATCTGGCGCAGTGGCGGGCCGACCAATACGCCGAGCGGCTTGGCGGCACCGTCGAGAAGGCTTCCACCGCCATCACGCAATCGCAATGGACGCCGCGCGAGAGCAGCTCCACGACCTACAGCCGCGAGCAGCTCGACGCCGCCTTCCAGGCGATGCTGGCCGAGGGGCAGAAGGCCGCAGCGCAGCAGCAATCGTCCTATCTGGCCTCACGCACGCGACAGGGGACGAGCGCGGATATCAGTGCGTGATTGGAGCACTATGCTGCGCCGTTCCCGCCGTCATTCCGCGCGAAGGCGGGGAATCCAGTACGCCGCGGCTTCTCGGCTTAACAACAACGCCCTCTGGAATACTGGATCGCCCGCTTTCGCGGGCGATGACAGCGTCAGATGGAGCAAAAGCTCACCCTAATCCTCGACCCCATACCGGTGCAGGTCGTTGCCGTGCGTGTCGAGCCACTTCTTGGCGCGCTCCATCGACGGGCAGACCTTGCCGCAGACGCGCCAGAACCGCGCCGAGTGGTTCATCTCGACGAGATGGGCGACCTCGTGCGCGGCGAGGTAGTCGAGCACGAAGGGCGGCGCGAGGATCAGGCGCCAGGAGAACGACAGCGAGCCGGCCGAGGTGCAGGAACCCCAGCGGCTGGACTGATCGCGGATCGAGAGCCGCTTGACCCTGACGCCGAGCTCGCCGGCATAGGCTTCCGCCGAACGCTGAAGGTCCTTCCGCGCCTCGCGCTTGAGGAAGTCGCTGACGCGGCGATCGACATGCTCGAGCCCGCCGGCGACGCAAAGAATGCGTTCACCGCTGTCGCGCATCTCGGTCCACACCGTGCCGCGCGTGCCGGCGCGATGAACGATGCGATGCGACGTGCCGCGGAGCGGTATCACCGTGCCAGGCTGGAACGGCGCGGCCTTCGGCAAACGACCGAGACGCGCGGCGATCCAGGCACCGTGACGCTGCGCGAAGTCTTTTGCTTCGGCCAGCGTGCCGCGCGGCGGCATGGTGAGGATGGCTTCGCGATCGCTCGGATGGATTCTGAGCGTGTAACGGCGCGCGCGGCGGTGCCGGCGCAATCGGATGGCAAAATATTGCGATCCGTGGGTGATCAGGACGGTCTTTGGTTCGTGGGGCCGACGATAGAGGAGAGCGCGGGTGGCCATGTCTGTCAGTCCGGGGGGCAGGAGGGCGCCCGGATTCTGCCATAACCGCCGCCAGGGAAAGCGCTCGGCGCAAAAACAAATCATTTGCCCAATATACAGCGGTCTGGCGTCCGGGAGACCCTACAGACTGGGGTTGGAACCGGCTTTTTTCGCCCCCGCTGGACGCATGCGACACCCCCAAGGGGTGAGGGCTGACTCACTCCTATAAAGCTACCTAAATACCGCGAATCTGGAGGGAACCAGACCCTGCCGGAACCTCCGGCAGGGCCTGAAATTTCGACGGGAAAGCCGAAATCCGGGATTATTCAGCCGCGAGAGCCTGCAACGAGCTCGGATTCGCCGCCGAAACCATGAAGTCGTGAATCCGCGGCACGATTTCCGACTTGAAACGCGAGCCGTTGAACACACCGTAATGTCCGACGCCCTTCTGGACGTAATGAATGCGGCGATGATCGGGGATCGAGCTGCACAATGTGTGCGTCGCTTCGGTCTGGCCGAGACCGGAGATGTCGTCGTTCTCGCCTTCGACGGTCATCAACGCCACGCGCGTGACCTTGGAGGGATCGACGCGTGTTCCGCGATGGGTCATCTCGCCCTTCGGCAGCGAGTGCTTCACGAATACGGTGTCGACAGTCTGCAGGTAATACTCGGCGGAGAGGTCCATCACCGCGAGATATTCGTCATAGAACTCACGATGCTTGTCGACGAGGTCGCCGTCGCCCTTCACCAGATGGGCAAAGAGCTGCTTGTGGGCGTCCATGTGCCGGTCGAGATTCATGCTGATGAAGCCGTTCAGCTGCAAAAATCCCGGATAGACGTCGCGCATCATGCCCGGATGCGGGAACGGCACCTTGGTGATGACGTGATTGCGGAACCAGTCGATGCCGCGCTCCTGGGCGAGGTTGTTCACCCCAGTCGGGTTGCGCCGGGTGTCGATCGGGCCGCCCATCAGCGTCATCGAGGTCGGAACGAAGGGATCGCGCTGCGCTTCCATGATCGACACGGCGGCGACGACGGGAACGGAGGGCTGGCACACCGCCATGACATGGGTGTTGCCGCCGAGGACGTGCAGCATCTCGATGACGTAGTCGATGTAGTCGTCGAGATCGAAGCGGCCATCGCTGAGCGGCACCATGCGGGCGTCGGCCCAGTCGGTGATGTAGACTTCATGCGCGGGCAGGAAGGCCTCGACCGTGCCGCGGAGCAACGTTGCATAATGGCCCGACATCGGCGCGACGATCAGCACGCGCGGCTGCGGGCTGCGCAGCGGACGGGTGAACTTGCGATCGAAGTAGAGCAGCCGGCAGAACGGCTTTTCCCAGACCGAGCGAACCTCGACGGGGACACGGATGCCGTTGACCTCGGTGTCGTCGAGGCCCCATTCCGGCTTGCCGTAGCGGCGCGTGGTGCGCTCGAACAATTCGCAGGCCGCGGCGACGGACTTGCCGACCTCGGTGCGCGCCCAGGGATTGAGCGGGTTCTGAAACAGGAGCTTGGTCGCGTCGGTAACCGCACGGGCCGGATTGAGAGAGGCGTGCGCCATCTCGTACATCCAGTACATCGGCGTCGTCAGGACTGGACTGCCTTCTGCAGCCAGGGGCGGCGCGCCGCCGAACTCACCAATAGGCATCGCTATATCCCTCTTCGCATCGCAGCATACTGCCGAATGCGTAATATTGCGTCAATGCATGGTTCCGTACATCTACGTAGCGGAGACAGGTAAATCGGCCTGAATCCACGAGAAAGTGACGTTATTCGCCGCCCGACAGCAGCGAGCCGTGCTTCTTGGCGCTGCGCAAAAGGGCAAGGAATGCCCAAAAAGATGCAACCAGGAGTACTGCGTTGATGGCCAACGCCTGCAGCATCAGATCGGTCCTAAAGGTCTGCTCGATCAGAAGCGCGCGCATGCCCTCGAACGCATAGGTCGGCGGCAACGACCAGGCGATGGTTTGCAGCCAGGCAGGCAGCACACTGACGGGATAGTAGACGCAGGCCAGCGGCAGGATGGCGAACATCAAGGTCCAGACGATGCTCTCGGCGCCGAGGCCGTTTCGCAGCACCAGGCCCGAAACGAAGATGCCGACTGACCAGCTCGTGAAGATCAGATTGCAGAAGAAGGCGATCAGCGGCAAGCCGAGCGCATAGACATTGAAGTGAAACAGGAACAGCGCGAGCAAGGTCATCGGGATGATGCCGATGGCGAGCCGGATCAGGCTCATGATCATCAGCGACAGCAGAAACTCGATCGGCTTGAGCGGGCTCATCATGAGATTGCCGATGTTGCGCGCCCACATCTCCTCCAGGAACGAGATGGAGAAGCCGAGCTGGCCGCGGAACAGGATGTCCCAGAGGATGACGGCGCCGATCAGCGTGCCGCCGGCGCGCGCAAAGAAATTGGCGTTCTCGGCGATGTAGTGCTGGAGAAAGCCCCAGGTGATGACCTGCAGCGCCGGCCAGTACAGCAGCTCCAGCAGCCGCGGCCACGACGACAGCAGCAGGTACCAGTAGCGCAGGATCATCGCGCCGATGCGGTGCGGGGAAATGCCGCGATGGAGGGAGAGCTCGGTCATCGCGCCGCCTCCTTGGCGCCGTTCACCCGGCCGCGGGCGACGTCCAGGAACACCTCTTCCAGCGTGGTGCGGTTATAGCGGGCCATGATGCCCGCGGGCGTATCGTCGTCCTCGATGCGGCCGCGCTTCATGATGATGACGCGGTCGCAGAGCCGCTCCACCTCGAGCATGTTGTGCGAGGCCAGAAGGATGGTGGCGTTGTTTTCCTTGCGATAGCGCTCCAGATGCGCCCGGACCCAGTCGGCGGTATCAGGATCGAGCGAGGCGGTCGGCTCGTCCAGCAGGAGCAGCTCGGGCTGGTTGATCAGCGCTTTCGCCAGCGCGACGCGGGTCTTCTGCCCGGCGGAGAGCTTGCCGTTGGCACGGTCGATGAATTCATTGAGGTCGAGCTCGCCCGCGAGTTTCGCGATCCGGCCCGCAAGATCCTTCACCGCGTAGAGCTTGCCGAACACGGTGAGGTTCTGGCGCACCGTGAGCCGCATCGGCATGTCGACATAGGGGCTCTCGAAATTCATCCGCCCCAGCACCGCCGCGCTCTCCTCGGGCATCCGATGTCCCAGCACCTGCACGCGGCCGGAGGTCGGCAGCACCAGCCCCATGATCATCGCGATGGTGGTGGTCTTGCCGGCGCCATTGCCGCCCAGAAGCCCGGTGATGCTGCCGCGCGGCAGCGCAAAGGAGATATCGTCGACGGCGCGGGTCTGCTTGTAGACCTTGACGAGATGATCGACCGCAATGGCCGCGGACGAACTGCGATCCGCGACAGTCGGCCGGCTTGAAGCCTTGTCATTCTCGGTCATGCTGGCCGTTCTTCTGCTATTGCAGCCGATAGCGCAAGGCTTGTAATCCGGTGGTTCCGCGAGCCCAGCGTTTGTGATCGAAAAGGCACTGCCACATTGGCCGATATGACCGAAATTGCCGCGTCCGACTTCCGCCCCGCGCAGCGGCATATCCGCCTGGACACGATCCTGCGGCTGCGCTGGCTCGCGGTGCTCGGCCAGCTCGCCGCGATCTTCATCGTGGCGCAGGGACTGGAGTTCAACGTCGAGATCGTCCCCTGCGTCAGCATCATCGCCCTGTCGGCGGCGCTGAATCTGGGGCTGCAGACCGCGGTCAATCCGATGCAGCGGCTGGAGCCGATGCAGGCGGCCGGACTGCTCGCGCTGAACATCGTGGAGCTGGCCGGCCTGTTGTTCTTCACCGGGGGCTTGCAGAACCCCTTCTCGTTCCTGTTCCTGGCGCCGGTGCTGATCTCGGCCACGGCCCTGCCGGCGCGCTTCACGTTCGGCCTCGGCGTGCTCGCGGTGGCCTGTGCCTCGGTCCTGTTCTTCTTCCATCTGCCGCTGCCGTGGGATTCCGACGATCCGCTGGTGCTGCCGCCGATCTACCTCGTCGGCGTCTGGCTCTCGATCGTGCTCGCGATCGGCGTCACCAGCCTCTACTCGTTCCAGGTCACCGAGGAGGCGCGCAAGCTTGCCGACGCGCTGGCGGCGACCGAGCTGGTGCTGACACGCGAGCAGCATCTGACCCAGCTCGACGGCCTTGCTGCCGCCGCTGCGCACGAGCTCGGCACGCCGCTCGCGACGATCTTCCTGATCTCGCGCGAGCTGGAAAAGACGGTGAAGGATGCAAGCTTTGCCGCCGACCTGAAAACCCTGCGCGAGCAGACCCAGCGCTGCCGCGACATCCTGAGCAAGATCACCCAGCTCTCCTCGACCGGCGCGCCGTTCGACCGCATGAAGATGTCCGAGCTGATCGAGGAGGTGGTGGCGCCGCACCGCGATTTCGGCGTCGAGATCAAGGTGCGGATCGCGGTCGCCGCCTTCGCCGAGCCGGTCGGCTCGCGCAATCCGGCGATCCTCTACGGCGTCGGCAACATCGTCGAGAACGCGGTCGATTTCGCCCACACCACCGTGGAGGTGAACGCGTGGTGGAACAAGGACACGATCGAGCTGGTGATCTCCGACGACGGACCCGGCATCCCCCCCGATATCCTCAACCGGATCGGCGAGCCCTATCTGTCGCGGCGGCGCACCCCGGACGATACCGGCGGCGAACGCCGCGGCCTGGGCCTCGGCGTGTTCATCGCACGCACCCTGCTGGAACGCACCGGCGCCAAGGTCTCGTTTACCAACCGGACTTTCCCGGAACACGGCGCGGTGGTTCACATCACGTGGCAGCGAGAGCGTTTTGAGGCTATCGAGATGCTCGAAGAAACAATAGGATAAGCCGCGACCTTGCGTCGCACGGCAGGGCCGATCGACTATTTGCCGCCTTGGCACCGGCCGATTGCGACGCCATATGTCAACGCGCTGGAGAGAGGACAACACCTTGAACGCCATCGCCGAACTGAACGAACAGACCGACCGCTCGCTGCTCATCGTGGAGGACGACAAGCCGTTTCTGGAGCGGCTGTCACGCGCAATGGAGACGCGCGGCTTTGCGGTGACGTCGTGCGACACCGTCTCGGACGGACTTGCGCAGATCGGCAAGGCGGCGCCTGCTTTCGCGGTGGTCGACTTGCGGCTCGGCGACGGCAACGGTCTCGACGTCGTCTCGGCGCTGAAGAAGAAGCGCCCTGACGCCCGCGCGATCGTGCTGACCGGCTATGGCAACATCGCCACCGCCGTCACCGCGGTGAAGATGGGCGCGATCGATTATCTCTCGAAGCCCGCCGATGCCGACGACGTCGTCGCCGCACTGCTCTCGACCGGCGCGGAAAAGTCCGAATTGCCGGCGAACCCGATGTCCGCCGACCGCGTGCGCTGGGAGCACATCCAGCGCATCTACGAGATGTGCAACCGCAACGTCTCGGAAACCGCGCGCCGGCTCAACATGCACCGCCGCACCCTGCAGCGCATTTTGGCCAAGCGCGCGCCGAGGTAACGGGTCTCGTAGGGTGGGCAAAGGCGCGCAGCGCCGTGCCCACCATTTCTGCTTCGATCTTGATTGGCTTGAATGGTGGGCACGCTTACGCTTTGCCCACCCTACGGCACCTGCGCGCAGCGCCGCTACTCCCAGAACTCCGCGTGCCCCTGCGGATCGACCAGCCGGTTGATCCGCAAGGCGGCCGCCATCGCAAAGCGCACCGTCATCTGCTTGCGCGTGGCGGCAGCGAGCTTGTGCTCGGGCGCCTCGCACTGCATGTGCGCGCCATAGGCATCGGCGATGATCAGGCCGGTATCTTGCGGAAAGATCTCGCAAGGCAGATCCTGCGTAAACGCGAAGAACAGCCGGTCGCAATGGGCGCGGTATTCGTGCCATTTCTGATCGGCGCGCAGATCCTCCACCGACGACTTGATCTCGACGATCCAGATCTCGCCGCGCTCGTTCAGCGCCACCAGATCGGCGCGCCGGCCCGACGGCAGCGGCAATTCGCTGATACAGGAGAAACCGAGCGAACGCAGGAGCCGCGCGGTGCCGCGCGCGATCGCCAGCGCCGTTTCCGACTGACGACGGTCGGGCGGTGGAACGAGGGCGATGTTGCGGGCGGTGGTGTCCATGGGGGGGAGGATAGCCGATTCCTCCGCCGTCGTCCTGGCCTAGCTGTGGTCTCTCAGGAGGTTGTCCATCTGGTCTGAACCGAGGAAGCTGAGGTTGCGAAGCTTCAGTGTTCCAAGGAGAGACCAGATGAACGTCCACAAGAATGCGCCTTTGACGCCTAAA
>NZ_JAVAYM010000165.1:0-449 GCF_054185205.1 Bradyrhizobium sp. 14AA
ACTCTCCCGCGTCCCGGGATAATGCTCATGACGAAGGACAATGGATGCAGCATGATCTCCCGGAGGGTGGCCGCGACCGGACGTTGAATCGACTCGTCGCGATGACGGTCGTCATCCTCTCAGTCTTCATGGCGGTCGCGAACATCAAGGACGACAATCTGGTTCAGGCGATGCAACTCGCGAAGAGCGATGCAATCGATACCTGGTCCGAATATCAGGCGACTCGCACCAAGGCGCACATCGTCGAGACGGCGAAGGCCCAGATGGTGCTGATCGCCGGGCCGTCTCCTTCGGCCGCCGCCCGGACGGCTTTCGTGTCGATGGATGCGGAAGCGGCGAAATATGCTGCCGAGTCGCCGCGGCTGAAGGCAAAGGCCGAGGCGGACGGCGCGCAATATGACGCGCTCAACCTGCATGACGACCAGTTCGACATGTGCGATGCCTTCATC
>NZ_JAVAYM010000166.1:0-449 GCF_054185205.1 Bradyrhizobium sp. 14AA
CGTGCCGGGATCGGCGGCGAAATGATCGAGGCAGTCGGCGGCGTCGACGTCCCACGAGCGGCCGAGGGACAGGATCGCCGAGAAGCCGACCCCCCGCGGGCGCGCCCATTCGAGGACCCCCGCCGCGACGGTGCCGGATTGCGACACGAGGGCGAGGTCACCCTTCTCGGGGGCGTGGGCGAGCAGGCTGGCATTGAGACGCTGCGCCGGGACGGCGATGCCGATGCTGTTGGCGCCGACGAGGCGCAACCCGTGGCGGCGGGCGGCCTCGCGGGCGCTCGGGCCGGCATCGTTCGGCCCGAAGCCGAGATCGGCGGTGAGGATCACGGCCGCGCCGCAGCCGCTCGCGCCGGCATCGTCAACGATGCCGGGCACGGTGGCCGGCGGGGTCGCCACGAGCACGAGGTCGGGGGGCGAGGCGATGTCGCTCACCCGCGGCACGCAAGGAT
>NZ_JAVAYM010000167.1:0-449 GCF_054185205.1 Bradyrhizobium sp. 14AA
GGCGTCGGGCCGCGCGTAGGGCCGCTCCTCGAACTGGTGCATGATCTCGCTCCACCGCACGAGCGGGCCGGCGAGAACCTGCGGGAAGAAGGCGATGTAGAGGGCGTAGCGGGTGAGCCCGTAGCCCGGCGCGCGCCCGGCCCTCAGGTCCGTCAGTTACATGACGTGGTGGAAGGTGAAGAAGGAGATGCCGAGGGGCAGCACCCAGCCCGGCTTCGCGAGAACCACGCCCGGCAGCAGGCTCGCGAGATCGGCAAAGAAGTCGAGATACTTGAACAGCGCCAGCGCGGCGAGGTTGGCGACGATCGCCGCCGGGATCAGCCAGGACTGGTGCCCGCGGAGGTAGGCGCGGGCCACGAGCCAGTTGCCGAGGATCGAGGCCCCGAGCAGCGGCACGAAGCGCACGTCCCACCAGCCGTAGAAGACGAAGGACAGCACGACGAGGAGCG
>NZ_JAVAYM010000168.1:0-449 GCF_054185205.1 Bradyrhizobium sp. 14AA
GGCCGTGGAAGGTCAGCACCTGGTTGATGCGGCCGTTGACGGACTTGCCGTCCGGGCCTTCCATGACGGCCACCTGCATGCCGGGCTTGATGGTGCCCTGGCTGATGCGGCCCACGCCGATGCGGCCCACGAAGGTGGAGAAGTCCAGCGCCGAGATCTGCAGCTGCAGCGGTGCGGCCGGGTCGCCGGACTGCGCCGGCACGTGCTTGAGCACGGTCTCGAACAGGGCCGACATGTCGGGGCCCCACTGTTCGCCCGGCGCGCCTTCGGTCAGCGACGTCCAGCCGTTGATGCCCGAGGCATAGACGACGGGGAAGTCGAGCTGCTCGTCGGTGGCGCCGAGCTTGTCGAACAGGTCGAACGCGGCGTTGATGACGGCATCAGGCTTGGCACCGGGCTTGTCGACCTTGTTGACCACGACGATGGGCTTGAGGCCCAGGGCCAGGGCC
>NZ_JAVAYM010000169.1:0-449 GCF_054185205.1 Bradyrhizobium sp. 14AA
CTTTCAGTTTCTCCATGGTTTCCCAGAACAACGTTTCGCTGCTGACCATGTGCATCGCCACGCGCTGTTGCTCGCCCGCCAGCGGCAGAATTGTCGGCCTTTCAGCGCCTGGCAGCAGGGCGATAACCTCTTCCAGGCGTTCACTTGGCGCGTGCATCATGATGGATTTCGATTCGCGCGCCTGAATCACGCCCTGAATACGGGTCAGCAATTTATCGATCAGCTGTTGCTTGCTCTGTGCCATCTCACCGTCGCGCTGAATCAGACAGGCTTTAGAGCGGTAGATAACTTCGACTTCACGCAGGCCGTTAGCTTCAAGCGTCGCGCCGGTAGAGACCAAATCGCAGATAGCATCGGCCAGCCCCGCGCGCGGCGCGACTTCGACAGAACCATTTAACAGACACGATTTAAAAGAGACGCCTTTCTGGTCGAGGTAGCGTTTGAGGAGG
>NZ_JAVAYM010000038.1:0-49968 GCF_054185205.1 Bradyrhizobium sp. 14AA
CGCCGCAGTTTTCCCGACCCTGTCGACAGAGCCGGAAACTTACAGACGAGACGAAGCCTAGCAGCGCCGCTCATCCAGCGCGAAGCCTCGGGCTCACGGAGAGCAATCCGCCCTGCCCTTAACTTTCTCGCCCGACGCTGCCGCGTCCACCGCAAGCCCGGCTCGCGAAAATGACGACCACATGATCGCCCCTCAAGGATGAGCCAGGATGCGCAACATCTACGTCAAATCCGAATTTCGGTAAAGAGGAATATTTTTGACGGAACGGCTTGACAGTGACATCCACAGAAAACGTCAGGTGTGCCGGCTGCCGTCTGGAAAAATCGCATGAAGCGGGTAGTCGATGGCTGGACTGTTTGATCTCTGGTTGTCATTGTGTTCTCCGTTTCCCGATATCGTCCCGGCAGAGCTACGAGGTGCAGGGCGCGGGAAACGACCTTTGGTTTTTGGTTTTTCAGGGGACAAAATGAATAAGGTTTTGATTGCTGCTGTCGCGACGGTTCTGGGGCTATCGATGGCGAAGGCAGCTCCGCTCTACGAGTGCCATGGCGATCCGTCCTGCCAGGCCAAGCGTGACAGCATGTCTCGTTCGACATATGACCGAAACATCCGGCGATGCCTCGCCTCCGCCGGTGCCACGATCGAGCAATGGCGAGCCCATGCCGTGCCGAGAGGTCCCGCCGACAAGGTCCGCGCCTGCCTCGCCGCGAACGGATAACGCGAGCAGGCCCCTTACCCGCCGCCCAAATCCCGCGGCGTGAACGGCAGGTCCAACACCTTCCACTCTCCGTACTTGTCGGCCGGCAGCATCTTGTAGGGCTGGCAGTTCTGGAGCGCGCTCATTGCCGACTTCACGAGGGCCACGCCCTTCGCGGACGGCGGGGCTTCGATCAGGATCGGCTCGCGCGCCAGCGTGCCGTCGGTGGCGAACACGGTGCGGAGCTTAATGTGGACGTTGTCGGTCGGGTCGAGCCCGGCCGGCAGTTTGGCGCAGTTCCTCAAGTGGCGACGAAGCGCGGCGATGACTTCGGGCGGCAGCTTGGCTGCAACTGAATCCTTGGCATCGCCGCCGTCGTCCTTGGGGGCGTCTTTCGGCAGCTCCGTCGGCAATTCAGGCGGCAGGCCCAGCATGACACCGTATTTGACGGTGACGTCGGGCTCCGGAGCCTGATAGGCCGGTGGCGGCGCCGCCTCTGGCTGCTGCATCGCCTGTGGCGGCGGCTGCTGTGCCGGTGGCTGCGTCATCGCCTGAGGCGGCGGTTGCTGCATCGGCTGAGGCTGGGGTTGCTGTAGCGGTTGTTGCGGCTGCGCGTTGGCCTCGCGCGGCTTGGGCGGCGGCGAAGGCTGCTGCGATTGTTGCTGTTGCGGAGGACGTTGCGGTTCGGGCGAAGCCTGGGGCGCCGGTGACGGCGATGGCGTCGCGGCCTGCTGCTTGGCCGCAGGCTTGTCCGGCGCGGGCGCCTTGTCGGTGAAATCCAGCTTCGGCAGCTTCAGGTCCGGCAGCGTCTCCTTGGTCTTCTCCTCAGCCTTCTCTTGAGCCTTCTCCTCCGCCTTGACCTCCTCCTGCTTCACCTGCTCCGGCGTGACGATATCGACCGAAACGGTCTCGGGCGCGGCGGCGTGAAACGGATGGACTTCGCTGATCACGATGATCAGCGCCACCAGCGTCAGATGCGCAATCGCCGACGCCGCAATGTCCGTCCGTATGATCTTCCGCAGTTCCATCGCCTGACTTCGGGTTGCCACGCAGGTCCTAGCATACGGCAGCCCCCTCTCAATCCCATTTCGGCGCGAAGCCGAAATCGGTCAGGCGCCCCTTGGGACTGGCGAGCGCGGCGATCCGGTCCATTTCCTCGCCCGAAAGCTCGAAATCGAAGATCTCGATGTTCTCTGACAGACGTTCGACGCGCGAGGTGCGCGGGATCGCAGCGACATTCTGCTGCACCAGCCAGCGCAGGCAGATTTGCGCCGGCGTCTTGCGATGCGCACGCCCGATCTCGGCGAGCGTCTGGTCGGCCTTGATGCGCCCCTTGGCGACCGGGCTGTAGGCGACCAGCGCAAGGCCGTGCTGGTCGCAGGCCGCCCTCACCTTCGCCTGGTCCAGATAAGGATGGTATTCGACCTGGTTGCAGACGAGCGGCTCCGCAGAGAGAGCCATCGCCTGCTCGATCAGGGCGACCGTGAAATTGGAGACGCCGATGTGGCGGGTCAGGCCCATGCGCTTGGCATGCGACAGCGCCCCCAGCGTCTCCGCCAGCGGCACATGCGGATTGGGCCAGTGCAGCAGCAAGAGATCGACGGACGGAAGCCGCATCCGCGCCAGGCTCTCCTTGACCGACCGTTCGAGATCGTGGGGCGCGAAATGGTTGGTCCAGACCTTGGTGGTGAGGAAGATGTCGTCGCGGCGCACGCCGGAGGCGCGCAAGCCGTCGCCGACCTCGCGTTCATTGTCATAGACCTGCGCGGTGTCGATGTGGCGATAGCCGAGCCGCAGCGCCTGCTCGACCACGCGCGCGCATGGCCGCCCGTCCAACTCCCAGGTCCCGAGCCCGATCGCCGGGATCCTTGCGCCATTGGCCTCGACGAACAGCATGAGGAATCCTCTCTGTTGCGGCAGCCCCTGATGACATTATGGACCCGGCCCATGACGCTGCCAACGGACGCTGCGGCAGTTCAGCCGGAGATTGTGCGCAATGCTAACGGGAGGTTCGCGCAAGCCAGCCTGTTGTCAGGCTTTGGCGAGCGCCTGGAACACGGTATCCGGGGCATGCGCGATCACCGCCAGCAGCGCGCGGGCAGGTCCCCGCGGGGCACGCTTGCCCTGCTCCCAGTTGCGGATGGTCTCGACGGGAACGCCGAGCTTGGCGGCGAACTCCATCTGGGTGAGGCAGGCGCGGCGGCGCAAATCGCGCACCGCGAGCGAGCCGGCCTCGGCCGGCGCATTGGCGGTCGCAGGCTGGACCGCAGACGGCTGGACCGGAAACTCTTGCCCGTCCCGCAACTCAACGACCCGTCCGTCCGCCTTCAGCCGCAACCGCATGTCCATTCCCCCAAGCAAGGCGATGATGCGGCAGGTCGCTTAAGTTCGGATTAAAGATAGCGAGGTCTCGTGCCCCGGACGCGGCGCAGCGCGCCCGGGACACGAGAGTGAGGGGCCGCCGTTGCCCACCCCGTCATTGCGAGGAGCTCTTGCGACGAAGCAATCCAGACTGCCACCGCGGAGAGACTCTGGATTGCTTCGCTGCGCTCGCAATGACGAGAAGAGAGAGATGCGCCCCAAGCCGCTCCCTACTTCAGCCCGAACCAGAGCGTGGCGATGCCGAGGAAGGAGAAGAAGCCGACGACGTCGGTCACGGTGGTGACGAACGTGCCGGAGGCGACCGCCGGATCGGCCCTGACACGTTCGAGCGCCATCGGGATCAGGATGCCGCCGAGCGCGCCGGCAAAGAGGTTGCAGATGATCGCAAGCCCGATGACGATGCCGAGGCCTGGGATCTTGAACCAGGCCACCGCCGCGATCCCCGTGATCACGGCGAAGGCAAGACCGTTGACGAGGCCGACCAGGCCTTCGCGCATCACCACGCGCCAGGCATTGGAGGAGCCGAGCTCGCGGGTCGCCAGCGCGCGCACCGCGACCGTCATGGTCTGGGTCGCGGCATTGCCGCCCTGGCTTGCCACGATCGGCGCCAGCACCGCGAGCGCCACCATCTTCTCCAGCTGTCCCTCGAACAGGCCGAGCACGGAGGACGCCAGGAAGGCGGTCGCAAGATTGACCAGCAACCAGTTGAACCGCGCGCGCGCAATGGTGAACACGGTGTCGGAAAGCTCTTCGTCGCTGGTGACGCCGCCGAGCGCCTTGAGGTCCTCCTCCGCCTCCTCCTCGATGACGTCGACGACGTCGTCGACGGTGATGACGCCGACGAGGCGGTCCTGGGTGTCAAGCACCGGTGCTGCGACGAGGTTGTACTTGCCGAACATGCGCGCCACCTCCTCCTGGTCCTCCAGGACGGAGACGCGGCGGCGGTCCTCGTCGGTCAGCTCGGCGAGCGGCACCGGGCGGCGCGCCCGCAGCAGCACGTCGAGCGAGACCGCACCCTGCCAGTGCTGGTCCTTGTCCACGACGTAGATCTCGTAGAAGCGGTCCGGCAGATCCGGCGTCTCGCGCATGTAGTCGATCGCCTGCCCCACCGTGAAATCCTGGGGCACCGCGATGAACTCGGTCTGCATCCGGCGGCCCGCGGAATTCTCGGGATACAGCAGGCTGCGCTCGAGCGCGACGCGCTCCTTGAGCGGCAGCTTCTCGAGGATCTCCTCCTGGTCTTCCTGGTCGAGGGTTTCCAGCAGCTCGACCGCGTCGTCGGATTCGAGTTCGCGGACGCCCTCGGCGACGGTCTCCGGCGGCAGCTCCTCGAGGATCTCCTCGCGCACGGCCTCGTCGACCTCGTTCAGCGCGGAGAAGTCGAAGTCGCGGCCGGTCAGCTCGACCAGACGGACACGGTCGTCGGGCTCGAGAGCTCCGATGAGATCGCCGAGATCGGCCTCGTGCAGCTCGGCGACGCAGGCGCGCAGCGCGGCACTGTCGCCGGCCTCGATCGCACGGGCAATTTCCTCGACGAATTCGTGACGAATTTCGCCGTCTTCATTGCGCATCGGCACGTGGTCGAGTACCGAATCCGCAGCGGATGAGGCACCGTCCATATGTTCATCCATGGTGTGCCTCGCCGTTTGACAGGTTGGATCAGGTGGTCTGGGCTGACGGTCAGGCAATACCCACAAGGCAACTCAGAGCGCAATGACAAAGATGCTTCGACTGCGGTGGACCTCGATGTCGCTGGGCGCGGTCCTCGCGGCCTTCACCGGTGTCGCCTCGACGGAAGCCGCCGAGTGCCCGCGCAAGGACGCGCTCGGCACCTCGCGCCTTCTGAGCGTCGATGCGAAGACCACGCCGCGCGTGGGCCTGAAGAGCTTTCCGCAGACGCTGCCGCTGGCCGATCACGAGGTCGTGCTGACCTTCGACGACGGGCCGCATCCGCCGACGACGTCGAAGGTGCTGGCGGCGCTGGCGCAGGAATGCGCGCGCGCGACCTTCTTCCTGATCGGCCTGCACGCCGCCGAACATCCTGACTTGGTCAAGCGCATCGCCCGCGAGGGCCACACCATCGGTCACCACACCTGGTCGCATCCGTTCATGGCGAGGATCCCGTTCGACAAGGCGAAGAGCGAGATCGACCGCGGTATCGCGGCCGACGAGATGGCGCTGCACGGCACCTCGACGACGACGCCCTCGACGCCGTTTTTCCGCTTCCCCTATTTCGAGGCCACGCAAGCCGAGCTCGACCTGCTCCAGGCGCGCGGCATCGTGGTGTTCGGGGCCGATTTGTGGGCCAGCGACTGGAACGAGATGACGCCGGAACAGGAATTGAAGCTCGTCACCGAGCGGCTCGCCGCCGCCGGCAAGGGCATCATCCTGTTCCACGACGCCAAGGCGCGCACGGCGGCGATCATGCCGGCCTTCCTGCGGTATTTGCGGGAGAACGGCTATCGCGTCGTCCACATCGTACCGGCGGGCGCATCACAGAAGAGCGCCGACGCACGTTGATGCCGGAATGTCACGCGGGCGCAAATTGGGGTGATTTTGGCCCTATTAACACTCTGTTCATGCTACGCCGTGCAAGTATTGAGGTGGACTCGTCATGGGGAAGGTTCTCGTGCCTGAACCGTTTCCTGATGTCTCCGACCTACTTATGGCGGCAACCGCGTATGAGGGCAGACGAGGTTCATGATCGGAAGTAGCGTTGTTCCTCGGACGCGATCGTGGATCGTCCTATGTTTCGGATTGCTGACCGCCGGCGCACCGGCGGCCCATGCAGCCGACTGCCCCGGCCATCCCGACGCGCTCGGAACCTCCCGCACCCTGGTGGTCGATCCGCGCGAGCATCCGCGCATCGGCACCATGCAGTACCGCGAGACGCTGCCCTTGAAGGACCACGAGGTCGTCCTGACCTTCGACGATGGTCCGCTGCCGAAATATTCGAACCAGGTCCTCAAGATGCTCGACGACGAGTGCATCAAGGCGACCTTCTTCATCATCGGCGGCCAGGCCAAGGCGAACCCGGAAGGGGTGCGCAAGCTGGTTGCGGCGGGCCACACCGTCGGCACGCACAGCATGAACCATCCGCTGACCTTCGACCGCATGCCGATCGAGAAGTTCGAGCCCGAGATCAACGGCGGCATCGAGTGGACCTCGGCCGCGATGACCGATCCGTCAAAGCTGGCGCCGTTCTTCCGCATTCCCGGCCTGATGCGCGCCGAGGGCGTCGAGAACTATCTGATCTCACGCGGCATCCAGGTCTGGAGCGCCGACTTCCCGGCCGACGACTGGCGGCACGTGTCGTCCGATCGCGTCTACCAGCTCGCGATGCAGCGGCTGGAGGCCAAGGGCAAGGGCATCCTGCTGCTGCACGACATCCAGGCCCGCACAGTGGCGGCGCTGCCGAAGATCATCCGCGACCTCAAGGCGCGCGGCTATCGCATCGTGCATGTGGTGCCCGCGACCGCCGAGCGGCCGGCGACGCCGACCACGCCGGTGGAATGGCTGCTGCATCCGCCGACCGAGACGACGCCGATCGCGCGCTGGCCCGCCGTTCCGAACTTCGTGTTCACGCAGACGCGGACGCTACCGGCGCCCGCGCTTGCCGACCTCAACGCGCAGGCCGAGCACCAGCCGCTGCTGCCGCGCCGGACCAGGGCGCAGGTCGATGTCGCATCCACCCTGCCCGTGCCCGGCGGCGATCTGTTCGCAATCCCGGAAGGCTCGATCGAAGTGCTGCTGTCGACGACATTGTCGCGGCGCGCCGCGACGCGGCTGGCGATGGCGGCCGAGCCGCCTCATGCGGCCAAGGGCAAGGCGGCCAAACCGCAGGCCAAGTTACAGGCCAAGTCACAGGCGAAGTCGCAGGGACGGCGGACGGCGCATGCCACCGGCGCTCCCAAGAGCAATGCAGCCAAGGGCGCCGCGCCGCATCCGACCCGCGTGGCCAGCCTCAAGAAGCGCGCCTAGCTTTTACTGCCGCATGATGGCGGCGACGCAGAGCAGCACGATCAGCGCCAGGAAAAACAGGTCCATATAGGACTTGAGCTCGCCGTCGCGGCGCAGCCGGGCAACGTCGGCCACGACCTGCTTGCGCGCGCTCGTTCCTCCGGAGCCGTCATTGATCGGACCCTGAAGGCGCTTTGTCTCGGCTTCCAGCTTCTCGATCTTCTGGAAAAAGTAGAACGCCCGCAGCGTCGAGGCCGCGCGCATGCCGGCATAGACCAGCACCAGGATCGCGATGATCGCCCGGTTCTGATATTTCTCCATGAAGTTCAGGCTGAAATAGACCATCGCCATGAACGCGAAGTTGGTGACGAAGCGGTAGACGAAGCTAAGAAAGACCATGCGGGCTCGAGCCTTGAGGGTGCGCAACCGGATCGTGCTGCGAATGCGGGATCAGGGGCCCAGGCCGGAACTGCCGGCCGGATTCCTGCAGGCGCCCGTCTACGCCAACATTGTTTCAACAAAGATACCACGGTCCTGAAACTTGCCGCCTTTTAGCCACGCGCCGCCATAATGCAAGGGGCGCGCCTGCCTCCCGCAACGGCTCAATGGAGATTTGGCGGAAGTCGCGATACACTGGCCTTAAGACTGGGTTGCCGCGCCATCTGGGGTCTGCCGATGCCGAAGAAGGGAATCACGGGCCACGACGACTGGGTTCTGACCGAGGCGCTCGCGACCGCGCTGGTCGCGCTGGAGCAGCTCGAGCCGAAGCACCAGCCGAACGCGCATATGGACGACATCCGCAAGATGCTCTCCAACGGCAAGGAGCCGGCGGCGGTGAGCCTGCACCTCGCCCAGGCCAAATGCCGGCTGTTTCCCGACCTCGATCCGCTGGAGATCTACCGGGAATACGGCATCGGCGAGGAATATGGCTGAACGAGGCGGCTGACGATCGAGCTCAAGGCCCGCCCGCGACCGATCCCGCGATCACCATGACCAGCGCGCCAAGATCGATCTTGCCGTTGACGGTGAGTTCCTCCGGGTCCTTCAACGCGTCCCGGCGTTGGACCTCCAGCGATTGCGGCCGATTGGCGGCCTGCCGCTGCAGCTCGCCGACGATAGCTTCTTTCAGTTTCTCTTCCAGCATGGGCTCATCCTTCAAGCCGGTATTGTGCGTCGATGTCGGGCGCCCCAACCTGCATCAAGGCCAGGCGACGCCCATCGTTCCCGGGGCGATGGCTTGCGTGAGGCTCGCGGTACCCTGGCCCACTCAGGCCAGACGCGTCGGCAGGCTGTGGTGAATGGCGCAGGCGGCAATTGCGGCGTGGCCGAACGCGACCGAGATCTGGTGAAGGTCGGTGACGACGTCGCCGATGCCGTAGAGCCCACCGATCGAGGTGCGCTGATGGTCGTCGACCTTCAGATAGCCCTCCCCGGTATGCCCGGCGCCGAGCGACACCGCCAGCTGCGAGCGCACCTTCGCACCCATCACGGGATAGACCATGTCGAATTGCATCGTCCCGCCGTCGGCGAGGACAGCTTCGACGCTGTCGTCTCTCCGTTGCAAACGCAGGCCGGGCGCGAACAGGATTTCGACGCCGGCTTCAGCCAGCCGCGACCTTGCGGCTGCCTCCTCGTCATCTTGGCCGGTCGCCAGCAGCGTCACCTCGCGCGAGTAGCCGCGCAGGAAAAGCGCCTTGCCAGCGGCACGGCCAAGCGGGCCGACGACACCGATGCGACGGCCGATCGCCTCGAAGGCGTCGCAGACGGGACAGTAGCGCAGCAGCCCGTCGGCGACCGCGGCGCGCCAGTCCTCGAACGGCGGATGGGTGTCGACAATGCCGCAGGCGAGAACGACGGTTGAGGCCGCCTGCGCGCAGCCGTTCCAGCTCGCCTCGAAGCCGTCGGCGCGCCGCTGCAACGCGGTGACCTCGGCCTCCACGCGCATCACAGCGAGTTCGCCCAGCTGCGCCGACATGCGCGCGATCAATTCCGCGCCGGACAGGCCGTGAACGAAGCCCGGAACGTTGTGACTGCGTGGGATCAGCGCGGCCCGGCTCGCGCCGGTGTCCACGACACAGACGCTGCGGCGAAAGCGCGCCAGATAGATTGCGGCCATCAGCCCGGCCGGACCACCGCCGACGACCAGGCAATCAAGCTGTGCGTTCGTCATTTTGGGTTGGGATCCGCGAGACCGGCGCCGGGCTCCTCGAGCCGCCCGCTCCGCGCCAGCCGAACGGCGCTGCCGAGCGCGCGTGCCGCGTTCCGCACCTCCTGCTGGAATTCGCTGTCGTCGTCGAGCTCGCGGTGCGCGGTGGCGTATGGCTCCATGTAGCCGACATAGCCGTCGAGCTCGGCAAAGCGACCCGCCGAGATCAGCTGCATGTCGGTCAGCCAGTCGGACAAGGCGCGGCGCACGCCCTCGGCACCGACCGCATCGCCGTGAACGACGAGCCCGAAGTGGCGGCCGGAGAGATGGCGCGGATAGGGCCAGCCCTTCAGCTCCAATGCCTTGGCCTCGGCGGCCTTCTTGCCGTGGGTCGAGGTCGGATCGGGATTGCCGCCGTCGGCGCAGACCATGCGGTCCATCATCGCCTTGAGCCCGGCCGGCACGTGATACCAGTTCACCGGCGTCACGATCAGGATGCCGTGCGCCGCGACCCAGAGCGGATAGATCTCGTTCATCCAGTCGCTGCCCTGCCCCAGCGAATGGTTCGGATAGCAGCTGCACGGCCAGTGGCAGAGCGGCATCGCGGTTCCGACGCAGGACTTGCAGGGATGGATGGTCCTGCCGAATTCCGAGGCGAGGCGCGACAGGTCGAGGATGTCGACGGCAAAGCCCATCCCGGTGAAGACGGGCTCGGCGAGCTTGACCATGCGCCAGGTCTTGGACATCTCGCCGGGACAGGTGTGCTCGCTGCGCGCCGAGCCGTTGACGATCAAGATGCGCGGCGTCTCCTGCGCATCGTCATGCCGCCGCTGCGCTTCCAGGATTTTCGCGCGCGCATCGAGCCAGTCGATAGCGATGTCGTAGTCGGGATCGGAGAAACCCGCGCCGGCCTTCCGCGTCAACGGCGCCTTGCGTGAATGGCTGTAGGCATCCCAGGCCGCACCGACGATGGCATCGAGCTCCCGTTGCAGCGGCGCAAAGACGGGATCGACGAACTGCGCCTTGTAGCGCCGTTCGAACTCCTCGCGCGACAGCCTGACGGGCGACATCCCCTTGCGAACGTCGACTTCCGTCATGCTGGCTCCTCGCGCAGTCGGCAACCTCCGACCAACACGGGGCGCAGCGCGCAGTTCCCAGCTCTACTGGCGAACGACCTCCTGCGGCAGGTCGAAACGCGCGATGCGATGATCCAGCCGCCACAGCTCGATGCGGTGGACCAGCACGAGCGAAGCGGCCTCGCGCTTGGCCTGCTCGTCATTGTCGCAGACGAGATTGATGCATCCGAAGACGTGCCCGTCCGGGTCGATCTGGAAGGCACGATAGTGCTTGATGCTCCGCATGGTCATCCTCCTCGTCTCGGATAGACCGGCGTGGTCAGCCAGTCGGTCAGGCTCGAGGTCACTTCGTTCTGCTTGGCGCGTCGCAGCAGCATCTCGCGCTCCTTGCCGGGCGGCAGGACACGCGCGCGCTCGCGGGCGTTCTCGGCGAATACGGCCAGTCGCTGCTGGAGCGACTCGGTCTGTTTCCTGCGGTTACGTTTGGCGGTCATTGGACTTTCGCGGATGATTTCGGTTGGACGGAAATCGGCCCCGGCGAGGGTCAAGGCGCCGGGGCCTTGAGTCTCTGCCGGTTGAGGCGGCCCAGCCCGGCAGTGACTGCAGCTTCCGCCGCAACGGCCGGTTCCGGCATTTCAATAAGTTAACGCCGCGCGATTTTGCGCCGAGAACGGCGCGACCGGCGGCTAGTCCGGCGGCTGCAAGCCGGGCGAGCGCAGCCACTCGCTCATCTGAGATCCTGTTTCCGCCTGACGCGCCTTGCGCAACATCTCGTCACGCGCCGCGCCGGGCGGAAGCGAGCCGGCCTGCTCGCGCAGCCGCTCCGCTTCAGCGCCGAGCCGCGCCTCCAGGGTGTCAATTTGCTTGAAACGACGCCGCATCGACATGTAACGTTCTCCCTCTTTCAGGGCGGAGCGCGCCGTTGCGTTCGCGTCATGAGTGGATGTCACAGCCCAATCGGTGTGACAGACCGTCCACGTTGCAAAGACGCGACGCGCTGCTTTGTTCCTAGCGATGCGCCTCAGCCCGCCAACCGCTTGAAGGCCGTCTGCCCCTCACTCTTCCCGGGTCATCGCGGTAGGCATTGATCTCCGAACGAACCATGGCGCTTTCCATCACCGCCAGGCGCAAATCGTCCTTCGCCTTGTCGTGCTGATCGGCAACCAGCCTGTGCTGTGCGCGGAGAGAGCGGCTCGCTTCAATCGCGCGTGCAGCGCGGGCAAAAAGGGCATCGTGCATCGGCCCATTATGGGAGGACCGACGCACATACGCATTTACGCAGGTTACTCAAAAGGCGCCGTTCGCTCGAAAATCTTCGTCCCGGCCCGTGCGCTCCGGTTACGCACCCTCACAGGCTCGCACTATGAACCGCGCCGATAGAGTTGCAGATAGCTCGACGAGAACAACGCCGCGTCCTTGAGCGCATCGAGATCGTTGATGGTCAGCGTGCGCTCGCGCAGCACGATCAGGCCGGAGGCACGCAGCTCCTGCACGGTGCGATTGAGATGCACCACCGACAGCCCGGTGGCGTCGGCGAGATCCATCTGCGTGACGGGCATGATGCAGGAATTGCCGTCGACCATCCCGACCGGACGAAGCCGCTCGAATGTCTCGCAGAACAGATGCGCCACGCGTTCAAGCGCCGTGCGGCGCCCGAGATTGATGGCCCATTCGCGCTGGACGGCAGTGTTGACCAGGGTCTCGCACCAGAACGCTTCGGCGAGCGAACGGTCGCTCGCCATCAGCATCTCGAAACGGGCCCGCCGGATTTCCGCGTAGGCCACCGGTGTCAGCGTCGCGATGGAATGGTCCATGACCCCGAGCAGGAACGCATGCGCGTCGCAGGTCTCGCCCGGAAAGATGAAATTGACGATCTGGCGCCGGCCGTCCTCGAGCGTCTTGTAGCGACAGAGCCAGCCCGACAGCACGACACGCACACTGTCGACGGGATCACCCTCCGAGATCAGGTCCTCGCCGGATCCGGCGCGCTGGAGCCCTTCGAGCATCGCGTATTCGAGCGACGCGCGCGCTTCCGCCGACAACGGTCTCAACGCGCCCAGCCGGCGAATAGCCGGCTCCAGCAGACTGCGATCGGACGTCGACAATGGCATCAGCCAGCCACCACCGGTGTATGGAATGCGCGCTTGCTGAGGGGAATCGTGATCGTGCAATGCAGCCCCGCAGGGTTGAAGGCCAATCTGGTCTGCCCCTTGAACTCGAATGCCAGCGTGCGCTCCACAAGCTCCGCGCCAAAACCCCTTCGCGGCGGCGGCTTGACCTGTGGCCCGCCCCGCTCACGCCATTCGAACAGCAGTTCGGCAGGCTCGGCGCTCTCGTCGAGGCGCCAGGAGATTTCGATGCGTCCGCTCGGCTGGCTCAAGGCACCGTATTTCAACGCGTTGGTCGCGAGCTCGTGGATCGCGAGCGCGAAGGTTTCGGCGGCCTTGGGATGGAAGCGCACCTTGGGACCGGAGACCCGCACCTGCTCGCCTTCGCGGGCGTTGTAGGCCGCGAGCTCCTCGATGACGAGATATTCGAGGTCGACGCCGCCTTCGGGATCGCGGGTCACCATCGCCTGTGTACGGGCGAAGGCATTGAGCCGACCGTCGAGATGGGAAGCGTAGTCCTCGACGGTCGTGCTGGATTCAGCCGACCGGCGCGCGATCGAGCGCACCACGCCGAGCGTGTTGCGGACGCGGTGCTGGAGCTCGGCCAGCAGCAGGCGTTGCCGCTCCTCGGCGCGGGTGATCGCGGTGACGTCGATGAAGGTGATGACGACGCCGGCGATGAAATTGTCGATGCTGCGATAGGGCAGGATGCGCACGATGTAACGCGTCCCGCTGTCCGGCGCGCTCAGCTCGCGCTCGGCGCTGGCAAGCGTGCGCAGCACGCGGCGGACGTCGTCATAGAGCTCCTCGATCGGAATGCGGGCCTTGATGTGGGCAATGGGACGGCCGGTGTCGGTTTCGACGAGATGCAGGACCTGGGTGACGGCCGGCGTGAAGTTCATTACCCGCAGATCGTTGTCGAGGAATACGGTGGCAATCTGCGTGCTCTCGAGGAAATTCTTGAGGTCGCTGGTGGCGCGCGTCAACTCCTGGACGCGGTGCGCCAGCTCGCCGTTGACGGTGGTCAGCTCCTCGTTGACCGACTGCAATTCCTCGCGCGAGGTCTCAAGCTCCTCATTGGCCGACTGCAGCTCCTCGTTGAGCGACTGGTATTCCTCGTTGGAGGATTTCAGCTCCTCATTGGTGCTTTCGAGCTCCTCGATGGTCGCCTGGAGGCGTTCGCGCGTGGCGCGCAGCTCGCTTTCGAGCCGCTCGACATGCTCGGTGCGCACCAGGGCGTTGGGACTGCTCTGGTCGGCCTCGATGGTGCGGACCGGACCGTCCTTGAACAGGACGACGAAATTGCGGTGGCCGCCGGCGCCCTCCTGGATCGGCTCGACGGTGATGTCGACCAGCACGGGGTGGCCGTTCACTCCCAGTTGCACCTGTTCGGCATGGGCGGGCTCGCTGGTCTCTGCGGCGCGGCTGAGCGCGGTGCGCAACTCGAGCCTGAGGTCGCGGTGCACGAGCTGGAGCAGGTCGAGCGTCGCCGTCCCCGCCGTCGGCTCGATGTAGCGGCCGGTACGCCCCGAGAAATGCAGGATCTGGAAATTGTCGTCGGTGATGACGTAGGCCGGCGCATAACGCTCCGCGACGCGCTGCGCGCGCCGCTCCAGCCCGACATCGGGGCCGAAGGAGCGCGCCGCCGGCACTTCGACCGGCACACGGCCGGTCGCGGTCGTGATCGGAAATTCCGGCGGCAGCCGCGTCCCGGTTTCGAGCTTCCTGAAGATGCGGGCGCGGCGGTCGATAGGCGCAAACAGCTTCGGGTGCCGCGTCACGTTCTCGGAATTGCCGAGGAACAGATAGCGCTCCGCCAGCAGTGCGAAATGGAACAGCGGGATGACCCGGTTCTGCAATTCGGCATTGAGGTAGATGAGCAGGTTGCGGCAGGAGACGAGGTCGAGCTTGGAGAACGGCGCGTCCTTGATGACGTTGTGCTGCGAGAAGATGCACATCTCGCGCAGCTCCTTCACCACGCAATAGGTATCGCCCTCGCGTACGAACCAGCGCGCCAGGCGCTCGCCGGTCATGTCGGCCTCGATATTGGTGCGATAGCGGCCGACACGCGCGGCCGCCAGCGCGCGGCCGTCAATGTCGGTCGCGAAGATCTGGACCTGCGGCGCGGAATCCATCCGCGCGACGTGCTCGCGCAGGAGAATGCCGATCGAATAGGCCTCCTCGCCGGTGGCGCAACCGAGCACCCAGACGCGCACCTGCTGGCCCGCGCCCTTGCCCTCGAAGATCTTCGGGACGATCTGCGTCTCCAGCACCTCGAACTCGCGCTTGTCGCGGAAGAATTCCGTGACGCCGATCAGGAGATCGTTGAAGAGGTTCTGCGCCTCGTCCTTGTCGTTCCGCAAGAAATCGACATAGGCGGGAATCTCGTCGATCTGCACCACCTGCATGCGCCGCTGCACGCGGCGCAGGAAGGTGTTCTGCTTGTAGCCGTGGAAATCGTTGCCGGTCTTGTTGCGCAGGATGTCGGCGATGCGCGACAGCGAGGTCGCCGCCGCCGCGAGCACCTCGTCGAAACCCTGCTTATCGTCCAGGCGCCGCAGATGACGGGCATAGACCTGGATGTGTTCCGGGATGTCCTCCGGCGGCAGCACGTAGTCGGCGATGGCGGCGGGCGTGTTGCCGTCGAGCAGATGGTCGGCCCCCTCCGCGCCTGGAACCTTTTCGGCGATGGCAAGGCCACCGTGATCCTTCAGCGTCGCGGTGCCGAGCGTGCCGTCGCCGCCGGTGCCGGCGAGGAGGACGCCGATGGATTGCTCCGCGCGTTCCTCCGCCAGCGACACCAGGAAGCTGTCGATGGTGGCGCGCTCGCCCGGCGCCTGCTCGGCCTTGCGGATCGCGAACCGGCCGCCCTGGATCGTGGTGATCATCGCCGGCGGGCACAGATAGATCGTGCCGCCCTCGATCGCATGGCCATCGCCGATCTCGGCGACCTTGCCGCCGTTGGAATTCCGCACAACCTCGCGCAGCCGCGGCTCGTCGAACGCCGCGTGATGCTGAAGGGCCAGCACGATGGCCTGATCCGCCCCGACTGTCAGCTTGGCGAAGAAGCGCTCGATGCTCTCCAGGGCACCGGGTGAGGCGCCCACGCCAATGATCAGCGGGGTCTTGATCTGGCGCTCTCCATCGACCGGCTGGTCGCCGACTTCATGCATGGCTCTGGCAGCTTTCGTTACTGACCGGGACCAACGGGGGGCCCGGTCCCTGCAAATAGCAGGAATCGATATTACCCCAACAGATCAAAGGGCAAAATGTCCCGAAGCTGTTTCGATCTGCCGGCCTGAGCGTTGTCAGCCCCGGTTGGCAGGTCCATACTCCGCCGGCAGCGGAGGAACCGCTATGCCAATCTCCGAGGAACTCGCCGCTCTGATCAGAGGCGCGCCGAGCGCGCTACCGCGGACGCCCGCCGCCTGCTTGCCGAGAACGACCGCTGGCGGCGCTACGTGGAGCGGCAGCTCGATGCGATGTTCGAGCTGAGCGCAACGTTCAGGAGGCCGGCCGTCCCCCCCCCCCCCGCTATCCCAGCGCGACCTCGTGCCGGAGATACTCGACCCGCTGCTCGATCAGGACGCGGTGGCGCTCCCATTCCACCAGGGTCTCCTTGAGCAGACCAACCAGCCGTTCGGCCTGGCGCGTGTCGTGACCGCCGGCCATGAGCTCACGCACCCGGTCTTCCTGGTTGCGGATGCGCTGCCAGCCCTCATCGATGTCCTGGTCGGCCTTCACCAGGAGGCGCTGCTCGGCCTTGAGCTGCGCGGTGCGTTCGGCAAGGGAGACGGCCATGGCTGAGCCTTCAAGCCTCCCGCTTGCGTAGCGGAGGGTCGAGTGATTGTAGCACCACGCGCCGGATCATGTCGGCATATTCCCGATATTCGACCGCACGCGCCTCGTACATCTCGGCGACGGCAGGCCGGCCGCTGCGCCGGCCGTCCGAGGCCATGCGCTGCACCAATTCGGCCCGCTCCTCGATGATGCGCAGTGCAACCCGCAGCGCTTCGTCCACCCGCCCCTCCTGCTCCTTGGCGAGCGCATCGACCGTATAGGCATGTCCGACCTGACAGCGGAACCGCATGGGACGCGATTCCTTGACCTCGGACATGACGCCGCCGCAGGCCGGACAGGTCAGCGCGACCGGATCGGCCATCGAGACGAGCTTATCGCTTCCGATGCGGTCGCCAGCCGCAATCTCGACCTCGAGCCTGATCTCGGGCGGGATCGGCAACACAGCTCCGGCCTGCTCCCTGACGAGTTCGGACAAGAGGTCGCCCATGGTGGCGCCGGAAACGCAGAGATCGACGGTGGTCGCCTCCATGGCGCGCCGCGGCATCTCGGCGGAAATGGCGTCCTGGGGATCCTGGACCACGGCCATCCCGCCACAGCACTTGATGGCATTCAGGCCGGCCGCCCCGTCGGACAACAGGCCGCTCAGGAGCACGCCAATCACGCGCGGCCCATGAGAAAGGGCCGCGGAGCGGAACAAGGCGTCGATCGCGGGGCGGACCATGTTCTCGCGCGGGCCGCGGCCGAGCAAAATGCGGTCCGCCGCCAGCAGCAGATGGTGGTCCGGCGGGGCCAGATACACCTGGCCCGGCTCGATCTTCATGCCGTTTTCGGCCTGCCGGACCGGAAGCGGGCCGGCACTGCTGGCGACGGTCGAGAGGATGCCGATTCCCTGTGCGGGGATGTGCAGGACGATGAAGACGGCGGCCGGCAGGTCTGCAGGCAGACCGCCCAAGAGCTGCTTCAGGGGTTGGGTGGCTCCGGCCGAACCCCCGATGACGATGATGTCGCGGTTGCTCATGGAACCCGTTTCCGATTGCATCGTTTGCACCAAGGCGGCCCCCGGCCTTATGTTCCTATCCATTCCAAGGGCTTGCTGGAGGAATCATGTCCATGTCGCCCACGTCGTCTCGTCAGCGCGCGCCGCTGACCGGTCGCCGGATCCTCGTGGTCGAGGACGAATATTTTCTCGCCGATGACATCGGCAAGGCGCTGCGCACCCTCGGCGCGGAGATCGCCGGGCCCGTCGGTCACATTGAGGATGCGATCGAGATGCTGCACAATGGCGGCGTTCTCGATGCCGCGGTGCTCGACGTGAACATCCGCGCCGCGACGATCTTTCCGATCGCCAAGGAGCTCCGGGCGCGCCACGTGCCCTTCGTGTTCACGACGGGGTATGACAGGATCAGCATCGAGGCCGAATTCCAGGACGTGCAGCTCTGGGAAAAGCCGATTGATGTCGTGGCCATGGCGCAGAACCTGGCGAATCTCGTCGGCGGTCAACGGTCTGATGCGCAACGCGGCGCGTCACCTCCACCGCGTCTTGCGAAACGAGAGTGATATTCGATGATCTACACACCCAACACCGCCGTCGATAAGCAACTCCTGAACCATTCGCACGCGCTGGTTCGCGAGGCCATGACGCTGCTGCGCAGGAGCGATCACCTGGTGCGCACGCAGCGCCTGCGCGAGAAGCTGGAGCAGGAACGCCGCGCGAAGGCACGCCGGAACGGCCAGACATCCGGAAACAACCGCTGACTTGCGGAGGGACGCCGCGCCCAGGATCAGAACAGATGCGCGAAGGCGAGCCAGACGGTCACCGCCAGGCACAGGACGACAGCGGCATAAGGTAGCGCGACGCGCAAGACAGCAGGCCTTTCCGCGTCAGCTCACCATCATCCAGACGATTGCAGCCGTCATCACGAGAAACCCCGTGATTGCGGTTGCGACAAAGGCCTGTTCGATGCGATCCATCGCCATCACAGCCCCCTCTTGTTTCCAGCCGACACAGTTTGGCCGCATCGGAGACACTGCGCATTAGGCTATGTGAATCGGCGTGCTCGTTTGTCTCTGCTCCGACGAATTGGCGGCCTGCTCCGCGGAAATTGCAATAAAGGCAGCCCACGACTTCGCCGTGCCCGGCCTTGCGATGCTACCCGGCCAGCATCCTGTTCGGCGCGACGTCCGCGCGGTCCTACTCCCGCCAAAACTCCGCAAGTTCTTCCGCGGTCACCAGATCGACCTGACCGTGAAAGCGGGTGCGGTACATCGTCATGAGCGCATCGTGCCCGACGTCGGACGAGCTGCACATCGCGTCCTCGACGATGACGACCCTGAAGCCGAGATCGATCGCGCTCAGCACCGTGGACAGGACGCAGACATCAGTCTCGGCCCCTGACATCACGACCGTGCCGACGTTCTTGTCCGCCAGCAGGCTCGCGAGGCCGGGATTGCTGAATGCGGAATAGGCCGGCTTGTCGATGATTGCAGCCGGCGGAACGAACCGGCCCAAAGGCGGCACGAGTTCGAGAGCGGATGGCGGAAGATGTTTGCGCGTCGCCTTGCGCCAGCGATGAAAGTAGCTCTGCCATTGTCCGGGACGATCTTCCGGATCTTCCGGCGTGATGAAGCGCGTGAAGATGGTTCTGGCCCGATGCTTCGAAACGATCGAGGCAATCGTCGGCAAGACCCGTTCCATCCAGGGTGTTGCCCAGAGACCGCCGGGGGCGAAGATGTTCTGCATGTCGATGCAGAGGTGAACGGCATCCCTGATGTCGGCAATGTCCGAGGTGCTGTCCCTCATCGTCCTCCACCGTCACGACCGCGGAAGTTTTGCGAACTGTGCGACTGAATGCGGACGCAAAGGCTTTGGTTCCGCGGCCATGCGATAGCCGCCCGCATGAGCCCGCGTTCAGCGCGGTCGGTTCGCGGTCACATGAAGCCGGCGAAAGTTCCTGCGATGACGGAGCCGCCGGCGTCGTTCGATCGTGGAAATGGCTTGCGATACCTCCCCGCGCGGCATAATTTTCAAGTTCACGTCGCTCAATCGAAAGCAATCTGTCGGGTTCGGCCTAGCGGGAGAAGCGCAATGGCGGACGTCTCATGGCACCTGTCCGGTGACTATTTCGAGAATTGCAGTTGCAGCATCGTGTGTCCCTGCCTCGTGTCGGCGGCCGCCCCATTGACCTCGCGACCGACCGAGGGCTTCTGCAACGTGCCGCTGATTTTCCACGTCGAGAGTGGCCGCTATGGCGACCTCGCGCTCGATGGACTGAATGTCCTGGTCGTCCTCCACGCACCTGGAGTCATGGCAGACGGGGATTGGTCGGTGGCCGCCTATATCGATGAGCGCGCCAACGATGAGCAGACTGAGGCTCTCGCTGCGATCTTCACCGGCGCCGCCGGCGGTCCGATGGCCGCGTTCACGCCGCTGATCAGCAAGAACCTTGGGGTGCGCAAGGTCCCGATCGCATTCCGGATCGAAGGCAAGACGCGGTCCGCGGAAATCCCGGGCATTCTGCACATGTCGGTCGATCCGTTGCCGACCATGCACCCGAGCGGGGAAATGTGGGCGAACATCGGCCATCCGGTCAGCCCCGACGGCATGGTGTTGGCGGTCGGCGCTTCCGGCAATACGTTCAGCGATCATGGCATGCGCTGGGATAATTCCGGCAAGAACGGCCTTTATGCGCCGATCCGCTGGTCGAACCAGGCTTGATGCGACTTCCCGATACCGGCCCCGCGGCAAGGCCGGCAACGTCAATCGCAAATGATCGACAGCCCCCTTGAAACCGTGCTGCGGCGCGATCGCTGGCTTGTCGGCGGCGCGATCGGCATCATCGTCGCGCTGGCTTGGAGCTATGTGCTCTGGCTCGCCAACGACATGGACATGGGCGGCATGGACATGACCGGGCTCCGCATGATCCCGGCCGGAATCGGAATCATGCTGCCGGCCAACGAGCCATGGCGAGCGATCGAGTTCGCGTACGTGTTCCTGATGTGGGCGGTGATGATGGTGGGAATGATGGCCCCCTCGGCAGCGCCCATGATCCTCATGTACGCCCGCGTAGGCAGACAAGGGAAAGCGCAGAACAAGCCGTTCGCCGCGACCGGCTGGTTTGCCACCGGTTATCTCCTCGCCTGGAGCGGCTTTTCGCTGGCCGCTACCTTTCTCCAATGGGTGATCGAGCGGGCAGCCCTGCTGGATTCCCGGATGACGATCGCCGGCAACCTGCTCGGCGCCATCGTGCTGATCGCGGCGGGCGTCTATCAATGGACGCCGCTCAAGGACGTCTGTCTGGCGCAATGCCAGTCTCCGTTTCTGTTCCTGTTGCGCCACGGAGGCTTTCGCGCCGACCTGCGAGGCTGCCTGCTGCTGGGATTTCGGCACGGAGGCTATTGCGTCGGCTGCTGCTGGGTCTTGATGGCGCTCCTGTTCGTGGGCGGGGTGATGAACGTGCTCTGGATTGCGCTTCTGGCGCTGCTTGTCCTTCTGGAGAAAGTTACGCCGGTCGGACGGTGGATCGCGCGTGCGGCCGGCATTGCATCTGTGGCCGGGGGCGCCTGGCTGCTGTTCATGCCGCAGTGATCAGTCAGCTGCTCGGTGCTCAGTTCGGCATCGCCATCAACCGCAAGTGCGACCAGACCCTCCGTCCCTCCACGGCCTTCTGTCGGCGTCGACGAGGTGAGAGCATGGCAATGCCTTTCGGGGCGAGGTTGTTTTGCCAGCGTCCCGGATGAAGCCGCCCACGGCCTCCACGACCCAAAGTGGGATCATTCGGGGCAAAAGCCCCTTTAATTTCAAATGTGTCTTGAAGAGATGGTGCGCTCGGAGGGACTCGAACCCCCACGATTTTACTCACTGCCACCTCAAGGCAGCGCGTCTACCAATTCCGCCACGAGCGCTTTGGGGATGCCGGCTTGAGGCTTGAAGGGCCGGCCGGATCAACGGCGCCGATCTAACAAATCCATCAGAGGGGTACAAGCCTGCAAAGGCCCTGAATTCCACAAGCTTTGCAGAAAGTTCCGGCCGTTCCCCCGAATCGGCCGCTATCGGGGGTCCGGTCCGCCCCCCGCCCTACCGGGTCCCCGGCGTGCGCGGCAGCATCTGCTTGACCTCGACCGCGATCCGGTTGCGGTCGACCAGCACGACGCCGGAGGCAACCGGCAGATTATTGGCCAAAACCTTGACCTCGTCGGCCTCGGTTGCGTCCAGCTCGATGATGGCGCCGCGGGAAAGACGTAATACTTGATGGATCGGCATGGTGGTCGTGCCGAGGACGACCATGAGATCCACGGTGACTTTATCGAGAGTGGGCACTGTCAGGACCGCCGCAACTTGGGACTCACGCCAAAGGACTTGGCATCAGGGACTTCGCATTAGTGACTTGGCATTTGCGCCTGCAATCATCACCACGTTATGGTTAGCCAATGGTTAATTCATCTCAAAACCCCCGCCAAAACCAACGTCAAGAGCTCGATTTGACGTCGTTTTCCGCCGCCGGCGGCGAGCCTGTCGAGTGGCGGATTTCGGATGCCCCCGTGCCCTATCCGGACGCGGTGGCTGCCATGGAGGCGCGGGTCGCAGCGATTGCGGCAGGCGAGGCCCCGGAGCTGGTCTGGCTGCTCGAACACCCCCCGCTCTACACCTCTGGCACCTCGGGCAAGGAAAGCGACCTGCTCGATGCCCGATTCCCGACCTTTGCCACCGGACGCGGCGGGCAGCTCACCTATCACGGTCCGGGCCAGCGGGTGGCCTACATCATGCTCGACCTCAAGCGCCGCCGGCCGGATGTCCGGGCCTATGTCGCGAGCCTGGAGGAACTGATCCTGAAGACGCTCGCCGCCTTCAACGTCCGCGGCGAGCGGCGCGAGGACCGCGTCGGGGTCTGGGTGAAACGGCCCGACAAGGGGCCCGAGCACGAGGACAAGATCGCAGCGATTGGCGTGCGCTTGAAGCGCTGGGTGTCGTTTCACGGCATCGCCATCAATGTCGAGCCGGAGCTATCGCATTTCTCCGGCATCGTGCCCTGCGGCGTCGCAGATCCCCGCTACGGCGTGACCTCGCTGGTCGATCTCGGCCAGCTCGTGTCCATGGCCGACGTCGATGTCGCGCTCCGGCAGGCGTTCGAAGAATTGTTTGGCCCGACCCGCGCGCTGCTGCCGGAAGCGGCCGTCTAATACTTTTTCTGTTCGAGCCCCGCCGCGCGTGTTCTCCGCCCGCGGCGGAATCGGCTATGCTTGTTTCAGGTGCCGCCCACGCCTCCCCCTCCGCCGGGAAAGTACAGATCATGCCGGGCGATCGATCATCGGACCGACTGTTCGAGCGCCAGGCATAAGGAGGGATTGCGCTTTCTGCTCGCAACGGGAGGTTTGACGATGAAGCTTTCTGCCCCGATCTATCATCTGAAGCGAAAGGCAAAGCGCCTGTCGCGCGAGCAAGGCATTCCGCTCCACGACGCGCTTGATCGCATCGCCACGACGGAAGGTTTTTCCGCCTGGAGCATGCTCGCGGCGAAAGCCGCTGCGCTGACGCCCGCCAACAAGCTGTTCCCGCAATTTCGGCCGGGCGATTTGGTGCTGGTCGGGGCGCGCCCCGGCCAGGGCAAGACGCTGATGAGCCTCGAACTTGCCGTCGAAGCCATGAAGTCGGGCCATCGCGCTGCGTTCTTCTCGCTGGAATATACCGAGCGAGATGTGTTGGACCGCCTCCGCGCGATCGGCGTGGAGCCGGCGCAGTTCGACAAGCTGTTCGAGGGCTGCTCCGACGTCATCAGCGCCGATTACGTCGTGAAGCAGATGGCCACGGCTCCCCCCGGCACCATCGTCGTAATCGACTACCTGCAGCTGCTCGACCAGAGACGTGAAAACCCCGACCTCACCGTTCAGGTGCGCGCGCTGAAATCATTCGCGCGTGACAAGGGGCTGATCGTCGTCTTCATCTCGCAGATCGACCGATCCTACAATCCCACAGTCAAACCCTGCCCCGACCTCAGCGATGTCCGCTTGCCGAACCCGCTGGACCTGCAGCTGTTCGACAAGACGTGCTTCATCAACAACGCCGAAGTGCAGTTCCGCGCGGCGAGCTGATGGCTTCAGGCCGCGGGTGAGATTGTTCACCCGCGGCTTGCAACGTCATGCCGCCTTCAGCGCAACCTCGAGCTTGCCGGCGATGTATCGCCGCTCCTGGGTCAGGCCGCCAAAGCCGTAGGCGTCACCCTTGACCTCGTCGACATGCAAATAGGTCTCCGGATGCAGCGGGCCCAAAATCTCGGCCATGCGCTTGAACATCGCGGCGAGATAGGCCGCCTTCTCGTCCTTGGTGTTGGTGCCTTCGCTGACATGGATGTCGATCCAGTAGCTGGCGAGCTTTTGCTCGGCGAGCGACCTGCCGCCGGCGAACCAGTCATCCGCGTCCACGGACTTGACGATGATGGCGGTCACCTTGGGATCCTTGTGCAGGATTTTTGCGGTGAGCTCTGACACGGAATTTGCGATGTCGGCCTTCAGCGAGGGCGACTGGCGGGACGAAGTGTAGGACACGGTGATCAAGGGCATTGTCGTTCTCCTCAAGATGTCGCGCTGTTTGCGCGGCGTTGGTGAGAAGCTAGACCTTCCCCTGCCATTTTGGTATCTTATCTCTGTTGATACCAGTGATAACCATTCATAATGACCGCGACACTCGACATCGCCACCGTCCAGGCCTTCCTGCTGGTCGCCGACCTCCAGAGTTTTACGCGTGCTGCCGAGGCGCTGGGCACGACGCAGGCGGCGGTCAGTCTCAAGCTGCAGCGGCTGGAGACGCTGCTCGGCAAACGTCTCGTCGAACGCTCACCGCGCGCGGTCCGGCTCACCGCCGACGGCGCCAGCTTCCTCGATCGCGCCCGCGCGCTGATGGCGGCACATGACCGCGCGCTGTCGGGCAAGGCCCCGGCCGCGCAATCGCTTTCGCTCGGCATCTCCGATCACGCCGCCGGCCCCGAGCTGGTGCCGCTGCTCGAACGGCTGCACGCGATGTCGGCGAACCTGACGCTCGCCGTCACCATCGGATTCTCGCGCGAGATGCAGGATGCTTACGACGCGGGCGAACTCGATGCGGTGATCGTGCGCCAGGAAGGCAGCCGCCGCGGCGGCGAGAAGCTGACCGAGGACGAGTTCGGCTGGTTCGCCGCACGACGCTTCACCCTGCCGAAGGGCGAGCCGCTGCCGCTTGCAACACTCGCCCCGCCCTGCGGCGTCCGCGCCGTCGCCGTGCGCGCGCTCGACAAGGCCGGCATCGCCTGGCGCGAGCGCTTTGTCGGCGGCGGCGTCACCGCGGTGGTGGCAGCCGCGCTTGCCGGACTCGCGATTGCGCCGCTCGCACGGCGGATCGCGCCTCCCGGCTTGGTCGACATCGGGCCTGCGCACAAGCTGCCGAAGCTGGGCAGCTCGAAGGTGATGCTGCATTCGAAGGTCAGCGATCCCGCCAAGCTCGCAGCGCTGCGCGCGGTCGCGGCGACGTTTCGGAGCGTGGCGGCAAGCTAGTCCAGGGTTCGCCGACGCTCCTCGCCCGCGTATCGTCCCGCGATTTGCCAATAGACCAGTCCGGCCAGGCACCCCGCCACGACAAAGAGCCAGCTCAATCTGTCGACCCTTCCGAACAGCACGGTCTGGCTCACGGCTCCGGCCAACCCACCGGCAAAGACGAAGAAGAGCAGTGACCGGATGCAGAACCGTTCGCTGAGCCATATTGCAACCGCTGACGGAATGCCGCTAAGCACGCAAACGAACACCAGCACAGCCGGCACGCCAATCAGGATCGCCACACCGAAATCGGCCACGGACGGCACAGCAAAACGGTCGACGCGCGGCAGTGCCAGGACGAGCAGGAGAAACAGCTCGATAACAGCGGTAGCCGTCAGACATCCGCCCAACCAGCCTCGCGTCGCTCGAAAGCAAGTCTCGCAGGACATGACATCACCTCACAAGATCGCCTCGAATGCGCTGCGCAGCGTCTCGTGCCGAAATACAAAACCGCGGCTCAGCGCCTTGTTCGGCAGCACGCGCTGACCGCCGAGCAGGAGTTCGTCGGCAAAGCCACCGCCGATCCGGCGCAGGAGGCCGCCGGGAATGCGGAACACCGCGGGGCGATGCAGGCGGCGGCCGAGCTCTTCGGTGAACTTTGCGTTGGTGACCGGGATCGGCGCGGTGGCGTTGACGGGACCTGCGAGATCGGGTGTCGCCATCACATAGGCGATCAGCCGGATCAAATCGTCGCGCTCAATCCAGGACATCCACTGCCGCCCGGTGCCGATGGGACCGCCGAGGCCGAATTCGAACGGCGTCAGCATGCGCGTGATGAAGCCGCCCTCCGTGCCCAGCACGAGGCCGATGCGCAAATTGATCACGCGCACACCAAGTTCCTCCGCCGGCCGCGCCGCCTTCTCCCAGGCTGCGCACAGCTCGTGGCTGAAGCAGGCGTGCGACTTCGCCGACTCCGTCAACACCTGGTCGGCCCACAGCCCGTACCAGCCGATCGCGGAGCCGCTGACGAGCACCTCGGGCTTGCGTGCGAGCCGCGCGATCAGCTTCACGACGTCTTCCGTCATCTCGACGCGCGAGCCGATGATCTTGGCGCGCTTCGCCTCGGTCCACAGGCCGTTGCCGATCGGCTCGCCGGCGAGATTGACGATGGCGTCGATTGGGGTGTCCGCGGCAAGCTGATCGAGGCTGGTGATCAGCGTCACCGGCGGCGGCAACATCTCGGCCTTGGCGGGGTTGCGGATCAGCGCGATGACGTGGTGCCCTGCCCCGCCGAGGCTCGCCGCGAGGCGGCTGCCGATGAAGCCGGTGGCGCCTGATATCAGCACGGTCTTGCGGCCGGGGAGCTTTTCGACGAGTCCGGCCGCCGGAACGCTTCGCATGCGGCCGAGCCGGCGCATCGCCGCAAAATCCCTGATGCCGCAGAGCGCCGCCCCGACCGCGCAGGCGGTCGCGGCGATGCTGAGCAGGCCCTGATATACGACCGTCACGCCAAAGGACTGCATCGCCCAATCGATCAGGACCGGCAGCAGCAACACCAGGATGGCGCCGTAGTTGATCGCGAGCAGCGTATGATTGATCCGCTCGCTCGGCGGCAGTTTTCGGCTCAGATCTTCCTCGACGAAATCCATCAGCGTGATGACGATCTCGGCGACCAGCACCGCGACGACCAACAGCGCCAGCACGCCGTAGACCTCGAGCCAGCCGAGCAGCAGGAACAGCAGCGCGTAGAGCATGTTGCGGATGCCGTGCAGCTTCAATTCGAAACGCTGCGACGGACGCCAGGCCAGGCGCTCGGTGAATTCGTGGTGATAGAAGGTGTCGAACACGCCCATCACGATCTGGATAGCGATGAGCGTCCACAATAGCGGCGTCATGACACGGCCTCCCTGAAGACGGCGGACTGGTGGATCAGCGCGCCGTAACGCGGATGAATGACATCGAGGGTGAAGCGGAAGGCGCCCTCGCCGAGGTCGCTGTGCGTCACCGTGAGATCGCCGGGCGTCAGCCATTGCGGCAGCGGGATCCACAAGCGTCCGAGTTGCAGGCCATAGCCGGCACTGCGGAACGTCAGCATCTCGCCTTCGACCGCGATACGCAGGGCCATCGAGACGCCGAAACCGACATACTCTTCGAGCCCGGTCGGCCCCGCAAAACGCTTTGCGGAATGGATCACTTGCGGAAAGCCGCGCTTGCGTGCGCAGATGCGGGTCCAGGTCTGGCCGCCGGTCGCGCCGTCCTCGGTGACGGTCACGATCATGGGCACGCCGGTGTCGCGGCCGGTCGGCAGCGGCCCGCCGATCAGACGCGCGGCTTGCGCGAACCACCAGCCGAGGTCGCTGAAGCCGACCTCCTCGACGACACCGACATAGACGACGCTGTCGCCGTCGGCGACGCGCTTCGAAAAGCGCCGCCAGGTCGCCAGCGGCAGGCGGCCCCAATCCTCGTCCGACAGCAACGTGCGGAAGCGGCGGTCGTCGAGCAGCTTGACGTGAGCGGAGGTCGATGCGTGGGAGCCAGATATTCGAGCCGACGTCATCGTACCCTCCTCAACGCTATTTGGCCTTGCCCAGCGGCAGCAGGTTGGCGATCTTTTCGCCAAGCCGCATCAAGGCGACCAGCCGCGGCCGCGGCACCTTCAGCATCTGCATGAACCAGTGGTCGGCGAGCTCGGTGAAGGCGAGCATCTCCTTGAGCCGTTTGCTCGCGACCGGATTGATGGTCGGATCCTCGGCGGCATCGGACACGCAGGCCCTGAGCGCCGTGATTGCCGGATCGAGCTCCCGCTCCTTGCGCCGCGCCGCGATCCTGGCTGCGACTTCCCAGATGTCGGTCTCGGCCTCGTAATGGTCGCGGCGGTCGCCGAGGATCGGCACCCGCCGGATCAGGTTCCAGGCGAGCAGCTCCTTCAGCGAGTTGGAGACGTTGGAGCGCGCCATGCCGAGCGTGTCGGCGATGTCCTCGGCCGTCATCGGCGCCTCGGCCAGATACAGCAGTCCGTGGATCTGGCTCACCGAGCGGTTGACGCCCCACCCGTCCCCCATGTCGCCCCAATGCAGGATGAAGCGCTCGATGGCGGCGGGGAGTTTCTTCTTTCCGGTTATTTCTGTCATAACAGAAATATCTGACAAAACCGGCACCCCGTCAAGCCGATTTAACCTGCATACCGGCCGGCGACATTTGCCTAAAAATGTCCCATACAGCGGGAACAATCCGCCGGCTGCGACGTTTGCCCGGGTTCATCAGGGCCCTCGGAATGGTCGGAAAGTTGAGTCAACAGAGAGACTTGTTCGAGAGCGAGCGCAGTTTCCGGCTGTTGGTTGAGGGGGTTGCGGATTACGCCCTCTACATGCTCGATCCCACCGGGATCATCACCAGCTGGAACATCGGCGGCGAGCGCATCAAGGGCTATTCGCCCGAGGAAATCCTCGGCCGGCATTTTTCGCGCTTCTACACCGAGGCGGACCGCGCCAATGGCAGGCCCGCCCGGGCGCTCGGCATCGCGCGGGAAAAGGGCCGCTACGAGGAGGAAGGCTGGCGCGTCCGCAAAGACGGCACCTTCTTCTGGGCCAGCGTCGTGATCGATCCGATCTACGAGGACGGCGAGCTGGTCGGCTTTGCCAAGATCACGCGCGACATCACAGAACGTCGCAATACGCAGATCAAGCTCGAGGCGATGCAGAAGCAGCTCGCCGAGTCCCAGAAGTTCGATGCGCTCGGCCAGCTCACCGGCGGGGTCGCCCACGATTTCAACAACCTGCTGATGATCATCAGCGGCAGCCTCCACATGCTGAAGCGGGGAGCCGACGACGAGGCCAAGCTCCAGCGCGCGATCTCGGCCATCGAGACCGCCACGAGACGCGGCGCGGCGCTGACCAACCAGCTCCTCACCTTCGCGCGGCGGCAGAGCGTCAATCCGCAGGCGATCGATTTCGCCCAACGCATCGCGGCGATCCGCGACGTGCTCGATGCCGGCGTCGGCAGTTCCGTACGCCTTGTCTTCGATATCAGCCGTAACGTCTGGCCTGTTAGCACCGACGTCTCCGAGCTTGAGACCGCGCTGCTCAACCTCGTCATCAACGCCCGCGATGCAATGCCCGACGGCGGCACGGTGACGATCGCCGCTCGCAACACGGTGCTCGACGAGCCGCCTCTGGCCGGCGACTTCGTCGCGATCGATGTCACGGACACCGGGCTCGGCATTCCCAGCGACGTTCTCGACAAGGTCTTCGAACCGTTCTTCACGACCAAGCCGATCGGCAAGGGCACCGGCCTCGGCCTCTCCCAGGTGCATGGCTTCGCCCATCAGGCCGGCGGCACCGTGAGGGTCGCGAGCGAGCTCGGCAAGGCAACGACGTTCACCATCCTCCTGCCGCGCGCGGCAGACACACCATCGCGCGAGGCGACCGGAGAACCGTCGTTCCGCGGCAGCGGCACGGTGCTGCTGGTCGAGGACAATCCCGACGTTGCGATCGTCAGCATCGGCCTTCTGGAGCAGCTCGGCTACCGCGTCCGCCGGGTCGCCGACGCCGAGGCCGCATTGCGCGAGATCGAGAAGAACGGCGTCGACTTCGTGTTCTCGGACATCGTCATGCCCGGCAAGATGGACGGGCTCAGCCTTGCCCATCACCTGCGCCAGATCCGCCCCGGCCTGCCGATCCTGCTCGCCACCGGCTACAGCGACGTTGCCGCCGGCGTGCGCGGCGATTTCCCGATCCTGCGCAAGCCCTACGAGATCCACGAGCTGAGCGAGGCGATTTCGAAGCTGCCAAGGTGAGGATCGGCTCCTCACCTCTCCCCGCTTGCGGGGGAGGTCGGAATACGCGCAAAGCGCGGATTCCGGGTGAGGGGGTACAGGTCCCGCGGCCATCTCACATGTGGAGAGAGGCCCCTCACCCCAGCCCTCACAGTGCGAGCGAAGCTCGTCGCGGCCCCGTAAGAACGGGGTGAGGGAGCGCACCGCTCGCCCGGAACGACAGTTGGCCTTCACACCGTCGGCAACACCGAGAACGCCTCCCCTGCCCTGCGCAGGTCCAACTCGTCGGCGGTGGCGGTCTCGCTCGTCACGCTGTCGACGCGCGAGGACGGCGGGCCGTGGCGGCACAGTGCGACCATGTCGGCGACGTGCTTCGGCGCTCCCGCGAACAGCGCTTCGACGCTGCCGTCGCGGCGGTTGCGGACCCAGCCTTCGAGACCGCTCGCCGTCGCCTGGTACTCGACCCAGGCCCGATAGCCGACGCCCTGCACACGCCCTCGGATCATGACCTGGAGGATCGCGCGGCTCATTTTTTCAGCCCGAGAAAGTCGCCGCTGCGCGCCTTGACCTCGGCCTCGCGCATGACGCGGCTGGTCAGGTCCGACGATGCCAGACCTCCAAGCGCTTTCGGCGCCGTGCCCTCGCGCAGCGCCTTCAGCGTGTCGTGGACGGCCTGCGTCGCGGCCGCGATCGGTGCGTGGCCCTGGAGCGCGATGCGCACGCGCTGGGTGGCGAGATAGTCCGGCGCGCTCAGCTCCTCCGGCGCCCCGCCGAGCACGATCGGCAGGCGCGTCGCCGATGCGACGGCCTCGAGCTCGGCGCGCGACTTGATGCCGGTGAAGAACAGCGCATCGACGCCGGTGGCTTCATACGCCCTGGCGCGGCGGATCGCATCCTCGATCGAGGTGATCGAGGTGGCTCCCGTGCGGCCCATGATGACGAGCGAGGGATCGCTGCGGCCGTCAAGCGCCGCCTTCATCTTGCCGACGCCCTCTTCCAGCGAGATCAGCTGCGTCTTCGCCTCGCCGAAGGCGGCCGGCAGCAGCGTGTCCTCGATGGTGAGGCCCGCGGCGCCCGCGGTCTCCAGCTCCTGCACCGTGCGCCTCACGTTGAGCGCATTGCCATAGCCGTGATCGGCATCGACCAGCACGGGAAGCGCCGCCGCGCGCGACATCCGCCGCATCTGCTCGGCGAGCTCGGTGAGCGTGATCAGCGTGACATCAGGGTCGCCGAGCACGGCGAGCGAGGCGACCGAGCCGCCGAACATGCCGAGCGGAAAGCCGAGATCCTCGGCAATGCGGATCGAGATCGCGTCGTAGACCGAGCCGGGATGGACGCAAGTCCCGCCCGACAGGATCGAACGCAGTTTCTCGCGGCGGGAACGAAAGGCCATGCTGCTGTCTCGATCAGTTCGAATGCATCCCGTCGTCGTCCTGGCGAAAGCCAGGACCCATTACCCCGACTGTACATCGTCGCAGAAGGTGATGGCTACGACCTCCGCCAGCAACTGCTCCCTGGGGTAATGGGTCCTGGATCGGCGTTCGTCCTCGACAACGCTACGCGTTGCCAAGGCTCACTTGTCCAGGACGACATTGAGAGCGTTGCACCGTTACGCAAACTCCAAAATCAGCGCGTCCACCGCCAGCGTTGCGCCAGCGCTGGCGTGGACCTTCTTCACGGTGCCGTCCTGCTCCGCGCGCAGCACGTTCTGCATCTTCATGGCTTCGACGACCGCGAGCGTTTCGCCGGCCTTGACCTCCTGCCCCTCGGTCACCGCGATCGAGACGATGAGCCCGGGCATCGGACAAAGCAGCTTCTTGCCGGTGTCGGAGGCCGTCGTCACCGGCATCAGCCGCGCCGAGGCCGCTTCCGCCTCGGTCCAGACATAGACCGGCACCTCGACGCCCTGATGCGCGAGGCGGATACCGTTGGGAACCGGCCGAGCCTGCACCGCGACGAAGTGGCCGTCGACGGTGCCCTGCCAGACGGGATCGCCCGGCTTCCACGGCGACTGCAGCAGATGCGCATTGCCGGCCTTGCCCTCGGCGTCGACGAAGCGGATCGCGATCGCATCGCCCTCGCGTCCAACCTCGAGCTGGATCTCCTGGCGGTCGAGCCAGACCGCGCGGCGGCGCTCGCGCTGCACGATGCGGCCGCCGAGCTGGCCGGAGATCTGCCGCTTGCGCTCACCGAGCACGTGGTCGATGGCGGCGCCGACAGCGGCGATCCGCCGCGCGACCTCGCCTTCCGGCACGCGCACCGCAAAGCCCTTGGGAAATTCTTCCGCGATGAAGCCGGTCGAGAGATTACCTTCGCGCCAGCGCGGATGATGCATCAGCGCCGACAGGAACGGGATGTTGTGCCTGATACCGTCGACATAGAACGAGTCCAGCGCGGTCGCCTGCGCTTCGATCGCCGCCGCGCGCGAGGGCGCGTGGGTGACTAGCTTGGCGATCATCGGATCGTAATGGATCGAGATCTCGCCACCTTCCTGCACGCCGGTGTCGTTGCGGACGGTGATGCCGTCCTTGCTCACTTCAGCCGGCGGGCGGTACTTCACCAGTCGCCCGATCGAGGGCAGGAAGTTGCGGAACGGGTCTTCGGCGTAGAGCCGCGACTCCACCGCCCAGCCGGTGAGCGCGACGTCCTTCTGGCTGATCGCGAGCTTCTCGCCGGCGGCGACGCGGAGCATCTGCTCGACGAGATCGACGCCGGTGACGAGCTCGGTCACGGGATGCTCGACCTGGAGACGCGTGTTCATCTCCAGGAAGTAGAAGCTCTTGTCCTGGCCGGCGACGAATTCGACGGTGCCGGCGGAATCGTAGTTCACGGCCTTGGCCAGCGCGACCGCCTGCTCGCCCATCTTGCGGCGGGTGGCCTCGTCGAGCAGCGGCGACGGTGCCTCCTCGATGACCTTCTGGTTGCGGCGCTGGATCGAGCATTCGCGCTCGCCGAGATAAATGACGTTGCCGTGCTTGTCGCCCAGCACCTGAATCTCGATGTGGCGGGGATCGACGATGAACTTTTCGACGAAGACGCGGTCGTCGCCGAACGAGGCCTTGGCCTCGGCCTTGGCGAGGTTGAAGCCCTCGGCGACCTCGGACTTCGAATGCGCGATGCGCATGCCCTTGCCGCCGCCGCCGGCGGAGGCCTTGATCATCACGGGATAGCCGATCTCGTCGGCGATCCTGACCGCGTGCTTGTCGTCCTCGATGACGCCGAGATAGCCGGGCACGGTCGAGACTTTTGCTTTCGCGGCGGCCTTCTTCGATTCGATCTTGTCGCCCATCGCGGCGATCGCGCCGGGGTTGGGGCCGATGAAGACGATGCCCGCGGCCTCCAGCGCGCGCGGAAACGCCTCGCGCTCGGACAGGAAGCCGTAGCCGGGATGCACGGCCTCGGCGCCCGTCTTGCGGCAGGCCTCGACGATCTTCTCGATCACCAGATAGCTCTCGGCCGCGGCGGGCGGGCCGATCAGCACGGCCTCATCGGCCATCTCGACATGGAGGGCGTCGCGGTCGGCCTCGGAATAGACCGCAACCGTCTGGATTCCCATACGGCGGGCAGTCTTGATGACCCGGCAGGCGATTTCGCCGCGATTGGCGATCAGAATGCGTTTGAACATGCTTTTCTTGAGTCTCGACCTTGGGCGGGACCCTTCCCTGGCCGTTGGGGCCTATGGGACGGGCCGTGTGGGTCCCGTGGTACATCAAAATAGGCCGGAGGCAACGGTCTAAATCCGCGCTCCTGGCGTACCAGCGCAAGACCGAAAGGACCTGCCGCCCCCTCGGGTGGCCCTACGGCTTCCCGGCCTTGGCAGTGTCCTCGGCCCCCTTCTTGGCCACGTCCCTGGCAACGCCCCGGACCAGGTCGTGAATGAAGCCCAGCTTGGCGACCACCGCCGGCGACAGGATGAAGGGATAGAGGTCACGCACGCCCATGGCGCGGTTGACGCTGTTCATGGCGAAGGTGAAGGGCAGCCATGCGCTGACCAGCGCCTCCACATCCCTGGCCTCGTAGGGGTTGAAACGGATGCGCGCCGTCAACTCCCCGTCGCGGTCGACCTTGGGTCGCACCTCCATGCCGAACTCGGCGGCCATCTCCAGGGTATCGACGATGTGGAGATAGTGCGCCCAGGTCTCGGCGAAGTCTTCCCAGGGGTGCATGGTCGCATACGCCGAGACGTAGTTCTGCTGCCAGTCCGCCGGCGCGCCCTCGGCATAGTGGCGCTGCAAGGCTTGACCGTAATCGATGGAATCGTCGCCGAATACCGCGCGGAATTCATCGAGCTTGCCGCCATCGTGCACCAGCACGTCCCAGAAATAATGCCCGACCTCGTGGCGGAAATGCCCGAGCAGCGTCCGGTAGGGCTCGCCCATCTCCAGCCTGCGCCGTTCGCGCTCGATGTCGTCGGCCTCGGTGAGCGCGATCGTGATCAGGCCGTTGTCATGGCCGGTCATGATCCTCTGCCCGCTGTTCGGATCGTCGGCGAGGAAGTTGAAGATCAGGCCATGCTCGGGATCGTCCTGACGGGTCTGGAGCGGCAGCTTCCAGCGGATCAGCGAATAGAACAGCCGGTGTTTCGCCACCTCCAGCTCGCGCCAGCCGGCGAGCTGCGCCGGATCCGACAGGTCCGGCACGATGCCGTTGTGGCGGCAGGCGCGGCAATAGCCGGTGGTGTCGTCTGAGTCCGTCAGCCAGTTGCAGGAATCGTACTCGGCATTGCGGCACAGCATGCGCCCCTCGCCCTTGCCGGCGAGCGAAGTCCAGGTCCACGTCCAGGCCTCACCTTGAGCCTCGCCAGCGGGCTCGAGCGCCGACATCGTCTCCTTCTCCGGCAGGAAGGCGACCCGATGGCCGCAGCGTTCGCAGGCGCGGTTCTCGAAATAGAGGACGTTGCCGCAGGCCTGGCAGACAAAGAGCTTCAAGGTTTAGCCTCTTCGGAAAGGGAGCTTTATGAAAGAATGTCCGGTGCTTCGCAAAGACGCGTCCGCAGGATCATCGTTCCAATATCCGGAACAAATTGCCAGACCCGGCGTTTCGTTGATACCCGCACAGTCCGTCTTTCCCTGCAAATTGCCTTCTGAGTGATGGCTATCGCGCTCCGTCTGTGTGAATATCAGATTGGCATGTGCGCTCACGCATCACGACGGCCGACGCCTTGAACGATCCCTTGCCCGAGACCATCGCCGCCGAAAGGTTGCGCCAACACCTCGAAGATGTCGCGCGCGAGCGCGACAACGCCTATCGTGCGCTTCAGGAGCGCGAGGCCGAGCTCGCGCGCATTCAGCGCATCGGCAAGGTCGGCGGTCTCGAAGTCGACCTCCGCGAAGGCTTCAAGAACCGCCGTTCGCCCGAATATCTGCTGGTGCACGGCCTGCCCCCCGAAGCGACCGGCGAAACCTATGAGGATTGGGTCGCCAGGATTCACCCGGAGGATCGCCAGCGGACGGTCAAGCAGCTCTTCGACACCCTGAAGAGCGAGAGCTACGACTATTCCGACGAATACCGCATCCTACGATCGAACGACCGCGAGACCCGCTGGATCCGCGTCGTCGCCAAGATCGAGCGCGACAAGGATGGCCGCGCGCTCCGGCTCGTGGGCGCCGACTTCGACATCACCGACCAGATGCTTGCCCGCGAAACGCTGCGCGAGAGCGAGGAACGCTTCCGGCTGATCGCCGACAGCGCGCCGGTGCCGATCTGGGTGACCAAGCTCGACCGCAAGCGTTCCTTCGCCAACCAGGCCTACGTCGACTTCGTCGGCCTGCCCTACGATCAGGCCATCGACTTCGACTGGCGCAAGGTGCTGCATCCGGACGACCTGCCGCATGTGCTCCAGCAGTCCGTCCAGGGTGAAGCATCGCTAAAACCGTTCGTGCTGGAAGCGCGCTACAAGAACGCCAGCGGCGAATGGCGCTGGCTGCGCTCGGAATCGCAGCCGCGCTGGGACCCGACCGGCAAGCATATCGGATTCATCGGCGTTGCCCACGACATCACCGTGGCCAAGCAGGCCGAGATCGAGCTCCGGCGGCTCAACGAGACGCTGGAAGAACGCATCGCCCAGCGCACCGCCGAGCTCGAATCCAACGAGGCGCGGCTACGCGCGATCCTGGAGACCAGCAACCAGTATCAGGGCCTGGTCAATCTCAGCGGCGAGCTGCTCTACGCCAACAAGACTGCACTCGACGGCATCAGGGCGAGCTCTTCGGACGTGATCGGAAAGCCGTTGTGGGAGACGCCGTGGTTCAGCGCGACGGAAGGCATGGGCGCACTGGTGCGCGAGGCCTTTCACACCGTGCTCGAGGGCGAAGCGGTGCGGCTGGAGATGCGCCTGCGCCTTCCCGTCGGCGAGCGCGATTTCGAGTTCGGCATGCGCCCCGTGCTCGACCGTCACGGCAACATCACCGGCGCGGTGCCCGAGGCCGTCGACATCACCGAGCGTCGCCGCGGCGAAGAAGCGCTGCGGCAGTCGCAGAAGATGGAGGCGATCGGCCAGCTTACCGGCGGCGTTGCACACGACTTCAACAACCTCCTCACCATCATCCGCTCGGCCACCGACTTCCTGCGCCGCCGCGAGCTGCCGGAAGAACGCCGCCGCCGCTATGTCGACGCCATCTCCGACACCGTCGAGCGCGCGTCGAAACTGACCGCGCAGCTGCTGGCGTTCGCGCGGCGCCAGCCGCTGAAGCCGCAGATCTTCAACGTCGGCAGCCAGGTCGAAGGTGTGGCCCAACTGGTCCGGCCGCTGGTCGGAGCCCGCATCGAGATCGCGGTGGAGGTCCACGACGCCGACTGTTTCACGGTAGCCGACGTCGCCCAGTTCGAGACCGCGCTGATCAACCTCGCCATCAACGCCCGCGATGCCATGGACGGCGAAGGCCGCCTCACCATCGCCGTGCGCAAGGTCCACGGCATCCCCGGCCTGCGCGCACAATCGGCACGCGGCGGCGACTATGTCGCCATTTCGGTCACCGACACCGGCAGCGGCATCGCGCCGGAGCATCTCGACTTGATCTTCGAGCCGTTCTTCACCACCAAGGAGGTGGGCAAGGGCACTGGCCTCGGTCTCAGCCAGGCCTTTGGTTTTGCACAGCAGTCCGAGGGCGACGTCGCGGTGACGAGCACGCAAGGCAAAGGCGCCACCTTCACCATCTATCTGCCGCAGGCACAAAGCCCGGCGACGGACAAGGAAGCCGCGGCGCTGACCTATGAGGCCGCGGCCACCGGGCGCGGCTATCGCGTGCTGGTGGTCGAGGACGATGACGAGGTCGGCCGCTTCTCGACCGAGCTCCTGGAAGATCTCGGCTATGTCGTCCGCCGCGTCGCCGACGCCAATGCGGCCCTCGCCATCCTCGGCGAGAACGAATTCGCCGTCGACCTCGTGTTCTCCGACGTGATCATGCCCGGCATGAACGGCGTCGAGCTCGCCGGCATCATCCGCGAGCGCTACCCGGGTCTGCCCGTCGTGCTCACCTCCGGCTACAGCAACGTGCTCGCCGAAAACGCGCATCGTGGATTCGAGCTGATCCAGAAGCCGTATTCGGTGGAGGCACTGTCGCGCATTCTGCGCAAGGCGATCACGGAGAAGTTGTCGGTGGTAAGGTGAGTGCAGGCAGCACTCACGGCGTCGTCCCGGCCTAGCGCGCAAGGGCGCGCGGGGGGCCGGGACCCATAACCACAAATGCATGTGTGACGAAGGCTGCCAATGACCATCTCAAGCCACACTTCTCCACGGAGTATGGGTCCCGGCCTTCGCCGGGACGACAGCGGAACGTGGATCCCATGAAACCCGCCCTCCTCTCCGCCTGGCAGACCTGGGCGCTGCTGTCCGCCTGCTTTGCCGCGTTGACCGCGATCTTCGCCAAGGTCGGCGTCGAGAACATCAATCCGGATCTGGCGACGTTCATCCGCACAATCGTTGTGCTGCTCGCCTTCTCGGTGCTGCTGTTCTTCACCGGCCAGTTCGCGGTGCCGTCGGCGGTCTCGTCGAGAACCTGGCTGTTTCTGGTGCTGTCGGGACTTGCGACCGGTGCCTCCTGGCTCTGCTATTTCCGGGCGCTGAAGCTCGGACCCGCCACGCTGGTGGCGCCGATCGACAAGCTCAGCGTCGTCCTCGTCGCCCTCTTCGCCTTCGCTTTCCTCGGCGAGCGTCCGACGGGCCAAGGCTGGCTCGGCATCGCCATGATCGGCGCCGGCGCGGTGCTGCTGGCGGTCAAGTTTTGAGGCTGGCGGATTGATCCGGGGAACGGTAGTCAGGGGCGGTTTCTGGAGATCACCTTGCCGACCGTGCCGTCTGACGCCCTCTGGGCCTGGAGCATCATCGTCGCCACCACCGCAGGCGTCATCATCCGCCCTTTTCGGCTGCCGGAGGCGATCTGGGCCGTGATCGGTGCGAGCGCCCTCGTCCTGCTCGGCCTGCTGCCGTGGCAGGATGCGCTCACAGGCATCGGGAAAGGCGTCGACGTCTATCTCTTCCTGATCGGCATGATGCTGATTGCGGAGCTGGCGCGGCTCGAAGGCCTGTTCGACTATCTCGCCGCGCTTGCGGTGGAATACGCGGCCGGCTCGCCGCAGCGGCTGTTCCTGCTGATCTATCTCGTCGGCACGCTCGTCACCGTGCTGCTCTCCAACGATGCCACCGCGATCGTGCTGACGCCCGCCGTCTATGCCGCGACGCGTGCGGCCGGCGCAAAGCCGCTGCCTTATCTCTTCGTCTGCGCCTTCATTGCGAATGCCGCTAGCTTCGTCCTGCCGATCTCCAATCCCGCCAATCTCGTCGTGTTCGGCGCGCGCATGCCCGAGCTCACCGAATGGCTGCGCCTGTTCGCCCTGCCCTCGGCGGCCTCGATCCTGCTCACTTACGTGGTGCTGCGCCTGACCCAGCACCGCGCGCTGAAGGAAGAGACGATTGCGCACCGCGTGCCGCATCCAAAGCTCGGCCGTGGCGGCAAGCTGACGGCCATAGGCATCGTCGCGATCGCAATCGTGCTGGTCACGGCGTCAGCGCTGGACAAGCCACTGGGCCTGCCGACCTTCATCTGCGGCGGCGTAACGGCCGCGATCGTGCTGTTACTCAGCCGACAATCGCCTTGGCCGGTGCTGCGCGGCGTGTCCTGGAGCGTGCTGCCGCTGGTCGGCGGGCTCTTCGTCATGGTGGAAGCATTGGTGAAGACCGGCGTGATCGGGCGGCTCAGCGCGTTGCTGCACGAGGCGGTGGCGCAGTCGGTCCCGAAAGCTGCCTGGAGCGTCGGCATTGCCACCGCCATCGCCGACAACATCGCCAACAACCTCCCCGTGGGCCTCGTCGCCGGCTCGGTCGCCGCGAGCGATCATTTGCCCGCCCCCGTCGTCAGCGCGATCCTGATCGGCGTCACCCTCGGACCCAATCTGTCGGTAACAGGCTCGCTCGCCACCATCCTCTGGCTCGTCGCGCTCCGGCGGGAGAAGATCGAGGTCAGCGCCTGGCCGTTCCTCAAGCTCGGCCTGCTGGTGACGCCGCCCGCTTTGATCGCGGCGCTGGCGGCGGCGATCAGGTAGCGACTGCCGAGCCAGCCTTCGAGATCAAGCGCAGTTATTTGCGGTGCATCAATGCCGCCGGCGACGCCACGGCTAGAATTCCATTGTCGCGCAGGTCAGACGGATATGGCGCGGCAAGGAAGGTTCATCATGCAGATTCAATCGAGAGCATTGCCGCGGGGCTTCTCCCTGCGCCGCGCGATTCAGGGCTTCACCACGCCGAACCAGAACCGGGCCGAGACGTCCCATCCCCTGCTGGTCTATTCCGCAGTGGCGCTGCTCGTCCTGTTCGCCATCGTTCAGATCGACCTCCACGCCGCCCAGCTGCAGGCGATCGGCCTGCTCGGTCATGGCGTCGGAATCGACCCGACCTTCCTGAGCCCGTAGCCGCCGGCGCGGCTCGTCCCAAGGAGGCCTCGGTCGCGGCCATGACGGCCGCGACCGGGTCACGCATCGTCAGTCGTTCTCGTAGCCATAGACTTCCGGCAGGATGAAGATTGCGGCGAGCAATCCGATCAGCGGGAAGATCGCGACCATCAGCGTGGCGTTCGCCTGCCCGATCGCGGCGAACACCGTCGGAAACAGGAAGATCGCCAGGAACGACGGCAGCTTCACGAACATGTAGGCGAAGCCGCTGGCGGTGCCGCGATATTGGGGCTTGGCGACCATGGTCGGGATCGTCATGCAGTTCGACGCATCCCAATAATGGCCCCACAGCATCGCGGCGGCCGCGAACGGCAGCAGGATCTTGTTGTCGGTGTAGAGCGCGAAGGCTGCGACCAGCAGCGAGGCCATCACAATCGAGAAGCCGGCGATCGCGATGCCGCGGTGACCGATCTTCGGCGTCAGCAGCGGGCCGACCCAGCCGGACAGCGCGGCGAAGGAGAACAGCGCCATCGTCACCAGATTGATGCCGAGCACGCTCGATACGCCGACCATCACGAACAGCACCGGCAGGTAGAACGCGAAGGTCGAGAACTCGCTCGCCTGGGTGAAACAAGCGATCCAGCCGTAGACCGTGGCGCGCCAGCGGATCGGATCCTTCTTGAGGTCGGCGAGGAACGCACGCGTGCTGGTCTTCGGAACCACCACATCCTGGTCCGGCAGCATGTCGAGATTGTCGTTGAACATCTCGCGCGCGACCCGCTTGGCCTCGCGATAGCGCCCCTTCTGCACCAGCCACACCGCCGTCTCCGGCACGTCGTGGCGCATGAGAAGGATGATCAGCGCCGGCACCGCGCCGAGCCCGAGTGTCACGCGCCACAGCATCTCGTGCTGCATGTCGATCAAGAGGAAGATCACGATGACGCCGATGGTCATGACCTCGCCGACGGCGAACATGAACTGCCAGCGGTTGCCCATGACCTCGCGCTCGCCCTTCGCCATGGATTCCATGATGTAGGTGTAGCCGGTCGAGATGTCGGAGCCGAGCGGAATGCCGAGCAGGAAGCGGATCACGATGAGCCAGGTGACGTCAGGCACGAAGGCCTGCGCCAGCGCCAGCACGATGAACATCACCATCGTCACCAGGAACATGACGCGGCGTCCGATCTTGTCGGACAGCCAGCCGCCGAGGATCGCGCCGATCAGGGCGCCACCTTGCGTGCCCGCTGCGGCAAGGCCGAGCATCAGGGCCGTGGGATTGTACTGCTCCTTGATGAAGATCAGCACGAAGGCGATCGAATAGAGGTCCCAGGCTTCGACCAGGATCGAGGCCATCATCAGCCAGCCGACCTTGTTGCCCTTGGGACTGTAGTTCGTGATGAGGTAGCGGACCGCGGCTTCGTTCACGGTCGGTTGTGGCATCGCCATCGTTGACATCTCTGGTCCTCTCTTCAAAAACTCTCTACGTGCCGAGCAGCGGCTCGATGCTGCAATCGAGCAGGCGCGGGTCGATCCCCGCCTCCATGCCTGTGAACATTTCGCCCATGTAGTCGATCAGTGCATCGCTCGCCTTCACTGCCTCGTCGACGCGGCGGCTGGCGACGGCATTGAGAATGGCGAGATGGTGATCGATCGTGCCTGACAGATCCGCCTGGCCCGGCATGAAGCGGTGATGGATGTAGCCGATGCGGCGGTACAGCGTGTGCAGCGGCCGCAGCGTGTGCACCAGGAACGGCTCGCCGGCCGCCTCCAGCACCAGCGCGTCGATGCGGCGGTCGATATGATTGAATTCGTCGAGCGTGAGGCTGGCGCGGCGCTCGCGCAGCAGACGCTCGATATGCAGCGCCTGATTGCGATGCGAGAGGCTGGCGCGATCGGCCGCGAGGCGGATCACGAAACGCTCCATGTCGCGGCGCAGGCCGAGCAGCATGCGCTCGCGCGCCAGATCGATCGGCGCGATGTGCAGGCCGTGGCGCGGGCGGATGATGATGAGCGTGTCGGCGGAGAGACGATTGACGGCGTGATGCACAGGCGTGCGGCCGAAGCCGGTGATCTGCTGCAACTCCAGCATGGTCATGAACTGACCGGGCTTGAGCTCGCAATGAACGAGGAGCTCTTCGATCTTCTGATAGGCTAGCTCGAAGAAGTTGAGCCGATTGCGCCGCGAGGGCTTGCCCTCGCCGTCGTCATCGTTTCTCACCACCTCGAGCGCTCGCTTGCGCCGTGCCATGTTGTCCTCTCCCGTCAGCCCGCGCTCTCGTTGCAGGGTGGCGCTTTGTTTGTGGCACCCTTAAAACATGTTGTGATATATTACAAGCGGGCGTAAGACTTCCGCACGACCTGCAACATGTTGCAGCGCGAAATGAAAACAAGCCGGCGCAATGCGCCTGTGATGGGAGGCAATTGCCGTGAAGATCACGTCGATCGAGACACTGCGCACCGAGGAATTCTCCAACGTCATCTGGGTGCGCGTCCACACCGACACGGGCATGATCGGTCTCGGCGAGACCTTCTATGGCGCAGGCGCGGTCGAGGCGCAGATCCACGACACGTTTGCCGGCCGCCTGCTCGGCCGCAATCCCCTGCACATCGAAGCCATCCATCGCGACATGCTGAACCTGCCGATGGCGCAGTCCTCCACCGGCGTCGAGTATCGCGCAGCCTCCGCGATCGACATCGCGCTGTGGGATCTGTTCGGCAAGGTCTGCAATCAGCCGGTGCACCAGATGCTCGGCGGCCTCTGCCGCGACAAGCAGCGCATCTACAACACCTGCGCCGGCACGCAATATGTCCGCTCGACCAACATCAGCCCGGTCGCGAACTGGAATCTCGGGGCCTCCAAGGGCCCCTATGAAGACCTCGATGGCTTCATGAACCACGCCGATGCGCTGGCCGAAAGCCTGCTGGAGAGCGGCATCTCCGCGATGAAGATCTGGCCGTTCGATCCGGCGGCGCAGGAGAACAAGGGCCTCTACATCACCGCCGCCCAGATGAAGCAGGCGATCGAGCCGTTCGAGAAGATCCGCAAAGCGGTCGGCGACAAGATGGAGATCATGGTCGAGCTCCACTCGCTGTGGAACCTGCCGACCGCCAAGCAGATCGCGCGCGCGCTCGAGCCTTACAAGCCGACCTGGTACGAAGATCCGATCCGCATGAACTCGCCGCAGGCGCTGGCCGAATATGCCCGCTCGACCGACGTCTGGGTCTGCGCCAGCGAGACGCTGGGTTCGCGCTTCCCCTACAAGGACATGCTCGACCGCGACGCCATGCATGTGGTGATGGCAGATCTGTGCTGGACCGGCGGCCTCACCGAGGGCCGCAAGATCGCCGCAATGGCGGAGACCTATCACCGGCCGTTCGCGCCGCACGACTGCATCGGCCCGATCGGCTTCATCGCGGCCATCCACATGTCGTTCAGCCAGCCCAACACGCTGATCCAGGAATCGGTACGCGCCTTCTACAAGGGCTGGTACAACGAGCTCGTCACCACGATGCCCGTCATCAAGGACGGCTACGTCTTCCCGATGGAGGGTCCCGGCCTTGGCGTCGACCTTCTGCCCGCCGTATTCGAGCGCTCCGATCTGATCGTGCGCCGCTCCAACGCTTGAGGATTTCCCGAGATGAGCACCTCCCTTTTCGATCTCTCCGGCCGCACCGCGCTGGTGACCGGCTCCTCCCGGGGCCTCGGCCGCGCCATCGCCGAGGGCATGGCGAAGGCCGGCGCCAGGATCATCGTCAACGGCGTCGATCCCAAGCGCGTCGAGCAGGCCGTGGCCGAATTTCGCGCCGCCGGGCATCAGGCCGAAGGCGCAGCGTTCAACGTCACCGACGAGCCCGCCATCGTCGCGGCGTTCAACGACTTCGACAAGAAGGGCATCGCCGTCGACATCGTCGTCAACAATGCCGGCATCCAGCACCGCAAGCCGCTGGTGGAATTCACCACCGACGAGTGGCGCAAGGTGATCGAGACCAACCTCACCAGCGCCTTCGTGATCGGCCGCGAGGCGGCCAAGCGGATGATCCCGCGCAAGCACGGCAAGATCATCAATATCGGCTCGCTCGGCAGCGAGCTCGCCCGCCCGACCATCGCCCCCTACACCGCAGCCAAGGGCGGCATCAAGAATCTCACCCGCTCGATGGCGGTGGAATGGGCTCAGCACGGCATCCAGGCCAACGCGATCGGCCCTGGCTACATGCTGACCGACATGAACGAAGCGCTGGTCAACAACACCGATTTCAACAACTGGCTGATGGGCCGCGTCCCCTCGAAGCGCTGGGGCAAGCCGGACGAGCTGGTGGGCGCGGCGATCTTCCTCGCCTCCGACGCCTCCACTTACGTCAACGGCCAGATCATCTATGTCGATGGCGGCATGATCGCCGCGATGTGATCGCGAACAGGGGAACAGCAGCCATGCGCGCCGTCGTCATTCACGCACCGAAGGACCTGCGGATCGACCTCTATCCGGACGCCGCGCCCGGCCCGGGCGAAGTCCGCGTCAAGATCGCCAATGGCGGCATCTGCGGCTCCGACCTGCATTACTACCATCACGGTGGCTTCGGCGTCGTCCGCATCCAGCAGCCGATGGCGCTGGGCCACGAGATCGCCGGCGTGGTCGCCGATGTCGGTGACGGCGTCACCGGCGTGAAGGCAGGCACGCGGGTTGCGGTCAATCCGAGCAGGCCGTGCGGCCAGTGCCTGCATTGCCAGGAGGGCATGCGCAACCAGTGCCTCGACATGCGCTTCCTCGGCAGCGCGATGCGCTTTCCGCATGTGCAGGGCGGTTTTCGCGAATTCATCACGGTCGACGCGACGCAGGCCGTGCCGATCGCCGACAAGCTTTCGCTGGCGGAAGCTGCGGTCGCTGAACCGCTCGCGGTGTGCCTGCATGCCGGCAGGCAGGCCGGCCCCCTGCTCGGCAAGCGTGTGCTCATCACCGGCTGCGGCCCGATCGGCGCGCTGATGATTCTTGTGTCCCGTTTCGGCGGCGCCGCCGAGATCGTGGTGACCGACGTTGCCGAGGCGCCGCTCGCGGTCGCCCGGAAGCTCGGCGCCAGTCACGCCATCAACGTCGCAACGAACCCCACAGCGCTCGACCCGTGGCGCGCCGGCAAGGGCGTGTTCGACACGCTGTTCGAAGCCTCCGGCAATCAGGCTGCGCTTCGCACCGCGCTGGACGTGCTGCGGCCCGGCGCAACGCTGGTGCAGCTCGGCCTCGGCGGCGAGATGACGCTGCCGATCAACGCCATCGTCGCCAAGGAGTTGCAGCTCCGCGGTACCTTCCGCTTCGACCCCGAGTTCGAGCTCGCGGTGCGGCTGATGGGCGAAGGCCTGATCGACGTCAAGCCGCTGATCACGGCGACCATGCCGTTCGAGAACGCGGTCGCCGCCTTCGAGCTCGCCAGCGACCGCTCGCAGTCGATGAAGGTGCAGCTTACCTTTTAGGCGCGTCGGCGGCCTGCTGGCTCTCGATCAGCCGGTCGCTGACCAGCCGTACGGCTCCGCGCTTCCAGGAATAGTCTGCGCCCAGGCGCAGGCCGCTGTCGGCGCGCGCCAGCACCGCGCCGGTCCTGGCGTCGCGAACCTGGAAGCCGAGCGTGTATTCGGTGCGGCTGACCCGCCGCACCACGCCGATCAGCGACTGATCCGCACCGAGCTTTTGCGCCATCGCTGCCTCGCAGCCGTTGCAGTCCCGCAGGGGCTTCGCCGTCTCGCCGCTTGCGCCACCGACGTCCACGATGCGGTAGCGGCCGGATTGGCCCAGCGCCTCGCGCACACTGGCGGTGACCTCGGCGAGGTATGACGCGTCCGAGCTGGCTGAAGCGCCCGCCAAAGCGGCGGTCGTGTCCTCGAGCTCGAAATCGAACACTGCCAGCGCGATCGGCGCAGGCGTTCCGAGCGCCGCCATCACCTCGCGCGACACGAAGATCTCGGCGCGCTCCCATGATTCATCATTGTCGCCGCGGAAGGTGTAGAGCTTGTCCATCACCATCTTCCTGGCGCCAACGTCGATCACGGCGACCTTGGCCCACTGCACCAGCGTGCTCGTCTTCTGGATGCCGCCGATGACCTTGAATGCCGCGCCGTCCTGAGCCGACGTCACCAGGCGGTAGCGCCGGTCCGCGCCAATGTCCCGTCTGAGCGCGGCCATGAACGCCGACAGCCGCCGCTCGTGGGCAGCGGTCTGGTTGGCCGGCTCGGCCGACGTATCGGTATAGCTGAAGTCGTCCATGGCTACGCCGACGGCGGGCTCGGCACCGGCCGGCGCATGAAATGCCGAGAATAGAAAGAGGAGAAGAGCAGAAAGGATCGAGCGGCAGCGGGGCATCAGCCGGCCTCATGTCATGGAGGAGCCCCCAAATCTGGATGGCCATATCAAGCCATGCAGCAGCACCCGTCCCGGCGAGTGCCGGGAAAATTTCACGACGTTGCACTGCGGTGGCCCGTAGCGGCTTTCCGCCGCCCGCGATCTGCCGTTTAATGCGCGAGCGACAATTCCGTTCGCGCCAGGTGCCCCGATGTGGAACCGCCCGAGATTCGATCTCAAGGTCCGTCTGACGTTGCGCGTCGCCGCAATATCGGCCGCCTGCTTCGCCGCGATCTCCGCCTATTTCCTGGTGACCGCTGACCGCGAGGCACATGCGCGCATCGACAGTGTCGCCGCCATCGTGGCGAAGTCGCTGGAGCTGCAGCAGGGCAAGGTCCAGTGGGTGGCTAGCCCGCGCTCGGACTTTCCGAACCTCGACCCCGTTTCGGCGTACGTGATGACGCCCGGCCTGTGTCTGGCAGTCCGCGGCGTGAACGGCGACATGCTCCAGCGATTCTGCAGCGGCGCGCCTACTCCGGCAAACCCGCCGCCGCAGGTGTTCGCGGCGTTCTATCGCAGCCTGTTCGACCCCGGCCGCGAGGCGGTACGGCCCGTGATCGCACGCGGAGCGAAGCTCGGCGACGCCGTGGTCTGGGTCGATCCGGCCGTGCAGACGGCCGAGGCCTGGCACGAGGCCGGCCGCCTGATGATCGCGCTTGCGATCGCGCTGCCGCTGTTATGCGCTCTGGTCTATGCCGCGCTGGCGCGCGCGCTGCGCCCGACGCACATGATCCGCGCCGGCCTGGAGCGCATCGCCGCCAACGATCTCACGGCACGGCTGCCGCCGTTCGATCTGGCCGAGCTGTCCGCCATCCGCGACGTCTTCAACCATCTCGCCGAGAGCCTCGACACCGCGCTGGCCGAACGCAGCGAGCTGACGCGAAAACTGATCGCGCTCCAGGACGAGGAGCGCCGCCATCTCGCGCGCGAGCTGCACGACGAGTTCGGCCAGTCGCTGGCCGCGATCCGCGCGCTCGCCGCATCCGCCCGCCAGACTGCGGCGCAGGACTGCCCCGAACTGCTGGGAGAGTGCGACAGCATTGCCCGGACCGCGACCGGCATGATGGAGACGCTGCGCGGTGCGCTGTTCCGGTTGCGGCCGCCCGATGTCGACGAACTCGGCCTCGTTGCGAGCCTCGAAGGCCTGGTATCGGGGTGGAACGGCCGCAGCCGCGGCCAGACCCGCTTCGACATCCGCTTCGAGGGCGCGGTCGAGAACCTGCCCGCTTCCATCAGCGCCAATCTCTATCGCATCGTGCAGGAGGCGCTGACCAACGCAGCCAAGCACGCCGGCGCCACGAGGGTCAGCCTGCATCTGACGATGGCCGCAAACGAGATCGCGCTCGCCATCGAGGACGATGGCCGGCCCAACGATGCGGCCGTCAAATCCGGCATGGGCCTGCTCGGCATGCGCGAGCGCGTCGCGGCCCTGCGCGGCCGGCTCAGCTTCGAGACCGGACCGAATGGCGGTACCGCACTGCGCGTCGTCATCCCGCTCACGGCCGCCGATCGGCAGGTGCTGGAGCAGGCGGCATGAGCGCGGCCGATGCGACCATCTTGCTGGTCGACGACCATTCCGTGGTCCGCGAGGGCTACCGCTCCGTGCTCCAGAAGCAGCCGGGCCTGCGCGTCATCGCCGAGGCGGCCGACGGCGCGGAGGCCTACCGTCTCTTCAAATCCGAGGCGCCCGATCTCGTCATCATGGATCTGAGCATGCCCGGCGTCGGCGGCATCGAGGCCGTCAGGCGCATCAGGCAATGGGACAAGGGCGCGAGAATCCTCGTCTTCACCATGCACCAGAACGCCGGCTTCGCCGTGCAGGCGATCCGCGCCGGCGCCAGGGGTTACGTCACCAAGACCAGCCCGCCTGAGACCCTTGTGCGCGCGGTGATGGACGTCCTCGCCGGCAAGATCGCGATCAGTCCCGACATCGACCATGAGCTCGCGCTGAGCCGGCTCGGCGGCGAAGCCTCCGCCGCCGATGTCCTCACCGCGCGCGAGTTCGAGGTGCTGCGGCTGCTGCTCGCGGAGAAGACGACGGAGGAGATCGCCGCAACGCTGCATGTCAGCCCGAAGACGGTGGCGAACCTGCATTCCCTCATCAAGGACAAGCTCGATGTCGGCTCCGACATCGAGCTGGTCCGGCTGGCGCTGCGCCAGGGGCTGTTGACCGAGGTCGATCTCGGCGAGGCCTGAGGCGCGTGGCCGCGGATCATTCGCGCGCGACCACGGAATCCAGCCATGCGCAGTTGAGCGGCGGCACGCGCGGATCGGCCACGCGCACGCCGCGCGCCGCAGCATCCAGCCGCATGTCGCGCAGTCGCTTGCGCTGCTCCTCCGGCATGTTCAGCCGCTCATGGCCCCACAGCGACGGGCCGTCAAAGGTCTCGTGCGGCTGCCAGGTCTCGGGATCGATCACGCGCCCGCCCCAGCCATATTCGATGAAGAAGCCGGACGGCGTGTTCACATAGAACGAGGTCATGTGATCGTTGGTGTGACGGCCCAGCGTGTAGGCAATGCGGCCGTCGTCCAGCTGCGCGAGGTCGTAGCCCTGCCCGACATCATCGAGGCTGCCGAGCTCGACCATGAAATGATGCATCGCCCTGCGCCCCGAACCGACCATCGCGAAGGAGTGGTGGCGGCCGTTGACGTGGAAGAAATAGAGCCCGTAGGGCTTCAGCCCGAAATCGGAGACGTGGAAGCCGAGCACGTCGCGATAGAACGGCAACAGCGGCTCGACATCCTCGACATTGAGCACGACATGCCCCATGCCGAGCGCGCCGGTGCGAAAACCCGAGATCGGACGGCCCGGCCTGAACGGCTCGGTCGCAAGCTCCGGCTTGCAGAAGGCCTCCAGCCGGTTGCCGGCGGGATCGGCGAAAATGATCAGCTCGGTGACATGTCGTTCATCGGCAAGTGCGCGTGGGCCACGCGTCACCCTGACGCCATGGCCTTCCAACCGCCCGGCCAACTGGTCGAGTTCGACGGTCGAAGGGACTTCCCACCCCATCACCGCCAGGCCGTCATCGCTGCTGCCGTCCACGATCAGCCGCTGCTTGCGATCGTCCATACGAAACGCGCGCATCTTGCCGCCACGATCGACCTGCTGCAGGCCGAGCAGCCCGGTCGCCATCCGGCTCCATTGGTCGATCGCGGACGAATTGATTCCGATATAGCCAAGCGCGGTGATTTCCATCGAATTCCTCCCGAAGGCATCGCGTGTGCCGCAATGCGGCGAACTTGATACCGGCCGCGCACGATCCTACGGTGGCGTCCCGCAATCGCTTCGCGTTCGCAAGGACGATAGTCGCGCCGCGATCTGCCACAAGGGAGGAAATGCGAAGTGTCCAAGGAGCGGACGCGGAACGGACAGCCGCGGCAGTCGGAGGGCGTCCGCGCCTTCAAGCGCGGGCTGGACGTACTCCAGGAGGTCAACCGCTCCGGCGGCATCCGCGCCGGCGACGTCGCCCGCGCGCTCGACCTGCCCCGCCCGACCGTCTACCGCCTGCTCGAAACGCTGGAGGAACTCGGCTATGTCGCGCGCAGCGCCAGCGACGACCGCTTTCGCGTCACCCGGCGGGCGCTGAGCCTCGGCGACGGCTATGATCCCGGCGTGGTGATCTGCCAGGCGGCGGCGCCATATCTTGCCGAACTCAGCAAGACCCTGGTCTGGCCGGTCGATCTCTGCACTTACGAGAACGCGGCGATGGTGGTGCAGGAGACCACCCATTCCCGCAGCCCGCTCTCGATCGACCGCGGCATGATCGGCAAGCGTCTGCCGATGCTGCGGACCTCCGCGGGCCGCGCCTATCTCGCCGCCTGCCCGGCGCGCGAGCGCGACCTCATCGTCAGCCATCTGCGACGGATCGACGAAGCCGACGACCGTCCCTTCCTCGACCAGGGCCGCCTCGACCGGATGATCGCCGAGACCGCCGCGCGTGGTTACGCGATCCGCAGCGAAGGCGAATACAATCCGAAGACGGCCTCGATTGCCGTGCCGATCGTCCGCGGTGAAATCGTGTTCGGCTGCATCTCGATCATCTGGATCCGATCGGCGCTGTCGCTCGACGAAGCCGTCGCCGGTTTCGTCGCACCACTGCGCGAAACGGCAGCCGCCATCTCCATCGAATCCTAGGGCCGATCGACATTCAGGATTCCCAAGTGGTTTGATCGCTGATTCATAGAGTTCCGTGATTCGACACGGAGCAGATGATGGCGGCGAAGCGATATGAGCTGACCGAGGCGCAATGGGCGAGG